>JAAXGW010000045.1 GCA_012267385.1 OMG group bacterium | reverse complement strand
ATCTGTTCTCGATACTCCAAAGAGTAGTGTTTTCTTGCCATAATATGGACTCCTCAACATTTTCTCATGGTAGGTGTCCATCAAACTGAGGCAGCTTCAAACGCATGGTTTTTAATAGCTTTTAACTTCTCTGAGAGGAGCAATAAATGAGGGGAGTACTCTTCGGTCTTGGCACGCTCGTGCTAACCTTGCACATGTCTAGCTGTCAATCACAAAGGTCTGTTCAAAAATCTACTACTCTGTTCAGGTTAACAAACGAGACCGTTCAAATAGTATCGGGAGATCCTATTGAGCAGGCACTCACGATAACAGTTAGCTATGAAGTCACCGACGAGAACAATGAAGTTACTACTGTATTCTTAGCGAACGGACAACTTGTTGACGGAGAACTAAAACTAGATCAGAAAGTTACGCAACCAACTGAAGTTGTAATATCCGTAAGTAGCGGTTCCACCGATCATTTCGCGAAGATGACCACCGTGCTCAGACCCGCTTCCATCATCGAATTCATCGTTATCAACCACTCTTCTACTTCTTTCAATTACAACATGGTGTTCCTCAAAAAGAACGACCATCGTTCGTTGAACGAGAATCTGAAATTTTCCATGACGGGAGATTTAAGCCAACTCCACAACATCTCCTCTACATCAATAGAAGTGTTGCTTATAGCAAGGCCTTCTTTTGTGGACGGAATTGGTGATACCATTAGATTTGGACCTGTATTAGTAGATGAAGGTGAGTTCTCGTTCGAAGGGGACCTTCATGCTCCTACCCTATTCACAATCATTCTTGAATATGGTTCAGGCTTCTTTGGTGGAGGATCTGAACGCATACAAGCAATATTGGAACCGGGCGTTAATTACCGTGTTGGTCCGTTGGGCAATCAGGGAAGACATACTGTTGTCGCAGATCGAGACAGTCTGCACACACAATTAGTATCCAGTTGGCAAGCGAACCCAGAATATGTGGCACTGGTCGATGAGTGGGTTGACAGGCGACTTGATGCAAGATGGGGAATGGAAAGACAAGCCGAAGAAGAACACGTGAAGGAACTTGTAACGAAGTACCAAGTCGCGGAACAGTGTGATCACATGAGTTTGACAGTCGAGATAAAGTCTCGATTGATTGAACCATACATACATTCTTACCGGAAAACCGCTGATTTAATAGTGACCGCGCGAGCGGAAGCTTTACGAAAAGTTTTGCGGGACACTCAGGATCCCGAACTAGTTCGAATGATCTTTGACTTAAGTTGGCGGCTCATTGAAGATGATGAAATATCGAGCGAACGAGATTTCGTCGAAAAAGTCGCGACGCTTCTCGAACTCGAGCAGAAAATGGATCAAGATTACGTCGACCAATTCATTACTCCTCGAGTCGAATACTTGAGAAAGGAAAAGAATATGACATTGAGAAACAGAGAGCTCTTACCCGGACGTGTTGCTCCTCAATTCACTCTGCCAAGTATTAAGGGTGACGAAGTGTCTCTGAGTGAGGTTTTAAGCGAAAACGAGCTAGTGTTAGTAGATTTTTGGGCATCACATTGCAGTCATTGCATTGAAAGGTTTTCTTCACTCAAAACAATTTATTCGAAGTACAAAGATCGAGGCTTCGAGATCGTCACAATCTCGATCGACAACTCGTTTGACAAATGGGAGATCGCGTCAGATGAACAGGAACTGCCATGGATTGATTTAGCAGATACCGAAGACGGTTTAATGAAAATCGGCACTTCTCCTACCGCAGACGATTATGGCGTTCGTTGGCGGTTTAACAGAATCTTTGAAGACACCCTCTATAGCATCTACCGTAGGGGTATCCGTTTGACGCCAAATGGATTCCTAAGCATCGGTGAACGTTGGCTACCGTATAGGTTTCTCATTGACAAGGAAGGGTGTATCGTACAAAAGCGTTTTTCTGATGTCGAGCTCGAAAAATTACTCTCGTCCCAACTAGTTGATACGAGCTGATTGACGTCTACGAAAAATTTTGTAAGGCTTGAGCGTTGTTGAGCTCGCTAGCTCCTCCGCACCTTCGAGTTGACCAACGAACTCATAGAACTACTCGCCGACACAATGGTCAAAGTGTTAGTTGGAATTCCATTGAGTGCGTACGATCGTCCTTTTAGATTTGAAGGAATGACAGACGGGCTCATAAAACTTACCAATGTGGAACGCAAGCAACCCTTACAATTTTTGACTTTTGGACACTGGGAAACGGAATTGCCTGTAGCTGTAGAATCATTTTAAAACGTGAGACTCATATGAGAAGAGTACTCGTCGCTATCGGATTACTGGTGGTCATCTCGAACTTCAGTAGTTGTTCTTGGGTGCCCGCTTTTAACCCCTTTAACGATTTACCGCAATTCGCGTTATCTAATAAGTCTGTCAAAGTGATATCAGGCTTACCCACAGATGATTACGTCACGCTAACGATCAGTTACGAAACCACTGACGAGAACGAAAATGTTTCCACTGTGGTCTTAGCGGACGGTCCATTAGTTGAGGGAGAGCTGAAGTTCAATCGAGAGGTAATGGAACCAACGGAGGTCTTGATTTCTGTGAAATGGATGGATAACGAAGACACGGCTGAAACAACGGCTTTCATTACCCCTGATGATACGAACAAGTTCATCTACATCTATGGTTTCAATTTAGTCATATTGAAGGGTGAGGATCACCGTTCGATTGATATCAATCGGCGATTTTCCATTACTGGCACTCTCGGTGAGATTGTCGGATTTGAACCAAGTTTTTTGTTTGACCCGGGTCTCGTACAAGTCTCTGTACAAGCCAATTCACCGTTCATGTTTCGAAGTGGACATGCACTTGACTTTGGTCCCGTATTGCTTGACGAAGGTGAGTTTTCAATTGAAGGCGACCTTGATGAACCCACCCTAGTGTCAATCAAAATCTTTGAACAACCAAGTTTTCGCCGATCTGTCAAATATTTGCCCGCAATCTTAGAACCAGGGGTAAATTACCGAGTTGTACCGTTGGAAAATAACGGAGAGTGGAAAGTTCAGGCAGATCGAGAGGGACTGCACACGTCACTTATTTCAAGTTGGCAAACAGATCCAGAGTATGTTGCGTTGGTCGACGAGTGGATGGATGATCGAGCAGAAAACCGCGATGAAAGAAAAGCACGACTTAAATACGAAAAAGCGTTTGTAACCAACTACGAAGTAGCCGAAGAGTGCGATCATGTGAAATTGTCTAACGCAATGAAGTTGAAATTTGCGGGTCCTTCACCAACTTCTAACCAAGCGATTGGCGGACAAATCGTGAAGAAACGTTCGGCGGCGATACGGGAGATTTTGAGGGGCACTCACGATTTAGAGCTTGCACGGATGGTCTTTGAATTAGGTTGGATGCTGTTCGATGAAGATGAAATCGACAGCGTAAACGACTGGGATGAGAGACTCGCTTTGTTAGATGAACTAGCCGAGAAATTGGGTCAAGAGTTCGCGGACGAGACCATTGCTCCGCTAATCGAAGGCTTACAGCATCAAATTCAGTTAGATTCGATCAACGAGTCGCTAGTCCCAGGGATGCTCGCACCCGAGCTTAAGTTGCCGTCTATTAACGGAGATGAGGTGTCTCTGAGTGAGGTTTTGAGCGAAAATGAGCTAGTGTTGGTTGATTTTTGGGCGTCTTGGTGTGGTCCTTGCATTAGAAGTTTTCCCGCACTGAAGAAGATGTACTCGAAGAACAAAGCTCAAGGCTTTGAAATTGTCATGATTTCGATTGATGATCGTTTCGAACATTGGGAAAGCGCTTCTGAAGAGCATGAACTCCCTTGGATCGATTTAGACGATATAAAAGATCCTACCAGGCAAAGTACGCTTTCACCTACTGCGGATGAATATGGTGTAAAGTGATACCAAATAAGTTCCTTATAGACAAGAAAAGCTGTATCGTGCATAAGCATTTTTCGGACGAAGATCTTGAACAAATGCTCTTGGTGCTGTAAGGGAGATTCGCCTAGACAGAGTGGTCGTAGCGCACTTCCTGTCAAGTCCAACATCCATGTATGTGTATTAGCCTTTGATCGGATCAGAAAAGGTTTTAGCGACTCTTCAATATTATTAGCGAACACGCATATCTTCACGATTTCGTAAAGAAACTGGTTCGACGGTATGAAAATTGCGTGTTTGTTCAAGAGATTCAATTCCTTAGGAAAGACGTATATGCCCACAATCACACATACAAAAGTAGCTAGATTTTCGATCTCTATCACCTTTCTTCTCGCGACTTTAGGTTCTGTTTACCATGGCGAGGATGAGAGCGACTCAGAACCACCGCCAATCTCTGATGAGAACGCCCATCCTTTTACAGTGATGGATGTGGAGGCGATGAGTGTTTATCGAGACGAACGACGTACGGAACTCATTGAATCCTTGACTCTTTCAAATCTGAGTGCTGAACATCAAGAACTCATTGCAAATGCAATCGCAAAGAGCTACGTGGGTATTCCCGTGAGTTCATTTACCCACACTACTACAGTCCATAGTTCGCAAGACGAATCCGTAGAAAGTTCTAATACGTCCCACGTGAGCGTCGCTGGGCACATCCAACAAGAAGGTATTGACTATAAGAGTAGTCTAAATTCCAATAATCCCTATGTGTACTTTCCGCCGGTGCCATTCGTTTCCGAAACAGGGAAATTGATCACGGAATCGGATTCCTTCGCACAGTTCGCGTTTGATTTCAAATTTCCGATGGAAGATGTGGGCGAGGATGACATGATGGCAGATTTCGTCGAGACAATGAAATGGACGTTCGAAGTCACCGTGAGCAAAGCTGATCAAGCTCCAGAGCTCATTACACTGAAACTCGCGAAACCTATTCGAAAGCGATTCCTTTTCAAGATGACTACCCTGCAATTGGATTTTCACTACACATACGTCGACAGCTGCGACTGTTTCGCTGTTAGTAAGTTGAACACACAAATGCAAGGTTCGGCGCTGTTCGTTGGAAGATTGGATGAGACGGTCGAACTTACTTTCACGGACATTAGCTGTGAAGGACCAGTGCGGTTCCTACTACCAGAGACGGAAGACTCAAGCATTCTTATGTTCTAGACTTTCACGGCATTTTTTGTCAAAACAATTAATCTGAGGGACTAAGTCTCAGTCTGGAGTGACTTAACTTTCGCACCGACCTAATTCGAAAAAATTGCTTCGGTACTTACTATTAGAGCTTGCTCTCTAAAGAACACATAGTGGGCACGTTAAAACATTCTCTACGAAAAAGAGGTAACGCGATGAACGACAGGAGTTTTTACAAACGAAGCAAGAATTTCCTGTTTTTGATACTACCCATAGTAACCATTTCTTTGTGGGCGCAATCAAACGAGGACGCGATCCAAGGAATACGCGCTCCCGAACATTCTGAAACATTTAGGATATTGTCAGAATCTGAGGCGCACGCGCATCACACAACCTTGCGCGACCAAATCAAAGAAAAACTAAGTGAATCCAGACTCGAAAAGGCGCAAATAGACCTAATCGCTGATGCGTTTAGCAAGGTCATGTCGGGTGTGCCGTTAAGAACTTTCCAAATGACTGAAGTTGCTGAACAGACTGATTTTGAAACGGATCAACACACCGGTAAATTTGGGGTGCTCGAGAGCGGGTACGTTGAAAATTTGGAGACAGGAAGCAAGACTCATTTTGCCTATGCTTCAACCCCCTTTTATATTGAACACACGCTTCCATTTGATTTCAAGAAAGGGCGCGTATCTGCAGAGAATGAGACCGATATTACCTTTCGCTTCCGTACAAAAACAGAACTAAGTCAGGCAAATGCTCCGCATGAACTCCTTGATGATTTAGTCACTCAAAAGAACATTTGGTGAGCGATGGAACTCACCATCGACAAAGACAATCGAACGCTCAAACGGGCATCGTTTTACCTCGATAGACCGATACGCAAGAGGTTTCTTTACCGGGTGGACACCATTCGAACGACGTTTGACTTTGAGTTTCTTGAGAACTGTGGATGCATTGGAGTGAAAGAGTCAAGTATTGAAGTTTCGGGCTCGGCAATTTTTGTTGGACGTATCACTTATAGCGCTACTGAAACATACTCTGATATTGAGTGCGAGGCACCGATACGTTACCTACTAGGACACAGTTTTGAAGGCGCAGAAGTAAGGTATTGATACTCGTACCGAATTTGCTGAATCTCAGGCAGCAAACCACCTAGTTTGGTAACTCAATACAAGCAATTTCGAAATCTGCTGCGGTTTCAGTACAGAGTTGTGATGCAAAGACGATCAATCTTGAAGCAGACCGACAAATCGCTACAGTGTTTCACCGATATCTGGGGCAAGTAAAGATTTCGAGAATCACTTCCTTACTTCCCAGAGCTCACCGAGCCCACCGTCATAAAGCGCAGTATTGAAATAGATACAATAGGGCACCTCTATTAAACGATTAATTTCGTCTATTTGAGATCTCAGGTCAAGTTTCTGCGTTGATTTTTCAAAAAATGGCATGTCCCAAGCCAAAAGCTTCAGAAAAACGCGATTTTTTACCCGATTTTGAATATGCCGGTGCTCTCCAGGCGGAATCCGGCCACGACTCCCCTACGCAGCATTCGAATCACGCTGCAAAAACACCAGGCGTCGCAGGTTGTACACCAAGTGTTCCCAAACGAGTTCCGATTGAGCACGCGCCAGTCCAATGCCGCGATGGCGCACACATCCCAGATCATGTTGGATCGCACGAAAGACGTGTTCGACTCGTGCCCGTGTTTGGGCGATCGTTTTATTGGCCGTCAGACGCCGGTATTTCATCCCCTCGCGTTCCCACCGCGGAGCCCGAAACGCAATCATGGGCTGGTGCCCCGTCTGCTCCAAATGCGTCCGCAACGCTGCCGAATCATAGCCACGATCACCATAAACCGCACACCCTTTCGGTACTTTTTCCAACACCGTTTTCGCCCGCTGGCTATCATGAACCTGAGCCGGCGTCACGGCACTGTCGTAAATGAATTTATGCTCGGTGGAGACCATCGCATGACGCTTGTATCCGAAATATAATCGCGTCCTTTTTTGGTCCATCGGGCATCCACATCCTTTTGTCGTTGCTGCGCCGGGGTCCAATCGGGAATCTCGCCGGCCGCAAGTTGCTCTTGTTCATCCTTCGTGAACCGCTGCGGTGGCACGCGTACCAGACTACCATCAATCATCGCCCCGTCCTGCAACTCATAGCCGTGCGCGACCAACTGCTCGGTCAACACCGCAAACAATTCGTCCATGACACCGGATTCGGCGAACGCCGAACGGTATTTGTGAATCGTCTTGGCATCCGGCCCAAAACCCCAGCGCGTACCCACAAATCGGATCACCCGCAGCGTACCCTTGCCAAACTCCTCCCATTGCTCATCGGACAGATTGCCGTAGTTCTTCCCCACGAGCAGCAACTTCCACATCAGCAACACGTCCCCGGAGGGCCGTCCCCGATTCGCATCCTCACGGGCCCACGGCCAAGCACGGTATCACGGTGCGCGAAATTGCTCCCAATCAATCAGCTGAGCTAACTTCTCCAGTGGACCATCCGGCAAATTCGCCAACGCCCGAGACACCAAATCATCAGCAAACGCGTCCGTCTCTTGCGACTCAATCGTACGACTCAGCCGATCCTCTCTTCCTTGAAATTCTTACTCCCATCATCGTATAACCACAACCCATTACTAAGCCGTTAACCCACTGACAACATTGCACTACAATTACGAATTAATAGAACTACCCAATAAAATTGTTCAGTACAAAGCCCTAAATTGGCAAGGGATTATGGTGTCTGGGTTCGAAATTTTGCGGTTAACCCTATTCAGCATCTTGTTCGATTTAGTTGATTCCAACGAGATTGCAAGGAGGCAAACACTATCAGACTGACAGAAGAACTCATGCTGTTGGTGCTCGATGAACAGAGTGGATTCATCGAACTCTCTGACAGTTGGGATTTCGCATGCGTAGTTGCAGGCTCAGTTATCGCTGATCTAGCGTTGGCCTATCGCATTGATACCGATTTAGAAAAACTGCAATTAATCGATCCTAGCCCGACGGGAGACCCGATTCTGGATGAAACACTTGAGGAAATTGCGGCCGAAGAGCGAGTATTCAACACTCAATACTGGATTGAGAAGAATACACGCAGAACGGAAAGAGTGGTCGAAAATCTACTTGATCGATTGGTTGAGAACGACATTCTGCAGTATGAAATTGGCGGTTTTTGGGAACTTTCTAGTTCAGTTGCAAGTAGTCGTTCTTATGAGAGTGCGGAAGGTGCGAGTCTCCAAGAAGCCAAGTCGAGAATCTTGAACGTTATCCTGAACGACGAATTTCCCACTCCTCGCGATGTTCTTTTGATATCGTTATTGCATAGTTGCCAATTCATGAAACTGCTGCTTACCGAGGAAGACTATGAAGAGAAATTGGAGCGGATCGAACTTCTTGCAGGTGCAGACTTAATTGGTCAATCCATTGCCAGTTCCATTCAACAGACAACACTTCTCCCTCGTCCTCGAGCCAAGATTGGCATGGCGGGTATTCCTAAGGTTAGTTGGCGTGATCTTTTGCGCGAGAAAGGATTTCATAGAGGCAATCTACCCTTGGGGTTGTGCGGTGTGCACAGGACATACGGACCGGTAATTCAGACGCCAATGAAATTTGGAAAGGATCGTGCGATATTGCTTACCGGACCTGAGGTAAACCGATGGGTGAACAAGTACGGGCGTCTGTACTTGCGGACTCGAGATTACATCAGTGATTTTGCGGCTGTGTTCGGAGCAGCTCGAGTCATGCCGGGTATGGACGGAGCGGAACACTATCGATTACGAAAGTCGACTCGTGCTGCTTATTCCAGAAACGCGTTGGTTCAGACCTTGCCTGAACTATATCAAATAATTCGGACGACGCTACCTGCTTGGGACGACAACGAGGCTCATGTTGCGGCTAAAAAGTTCTGTAACTATATGAGCTATCAAGTAGCACATCTGTTCATTGGTGTCGATTGTGCGGCGGATGTCGACGATTTATTAGCGTACAAGGATCGCGCACTGACTGTGCACGTGCAAAAAGCACTGCCCAAGTGGACGCTGAACACTCCGAGAATGAAGCGTGCGAAGAAACTTGTGCCTAAGCTCCTCAACTCAATTAAGTCTGCTCATACTCCAGCTTTACGGCAGGGGAAAACTCAAGACATCGCTGATGCGTTTATGGAACTTCATCGCCAAGATCCGCAGTTCATGCCGGAAACTGACCTCGCCTTTCCTTTTGCAGCAGGTTTGGTCGCCAGTCTATACATGGGTAATGCAATCGCGTTTGCCATATACAACATGATCAAGCACCCCGACGTATATGAACGGGTCGCGGCAGAGGGAGAAGCACTGTTTGCAGACGGTCGAGTCCCGGATGCGAAAGAATTTGAAGGTGACCAGGTTGATGTCACTCGACGCGTGTTTCTCGAATCAGAACGACTTTATCCGGTGATTCCCGTTCAACTTCGAACTGTAATGAATCGGTGTATCGTCGCGGGATTCGAGTTAGAACCACGCACGCTCGTGATGATTGGACACACTGGCACCCATTACATGGAAGAATATTTTAAGAATCCACTTGAGTTCGACATTGACAGGTTCCTACCAGGGCGAGAGGAGCACTTGCAAGCAGGTGTATATGTTCCGTACGGACTTGGTACGCACCACTGCCTAGGTCATCGTTATCTCGAACTACAAGCTATTGTCAATCTGCTCTTCTTCGCGTATCACTTTGAACTCGAGCTAGTTCCAGCAAAGTACAAGATGAGAATCAATCCATTTTCGAATTTATCGCCGAGTAAGAAAATGAAGATTCGCGTGGCCAAGATGAAGCATCCGATTCCGAAAGTTTGACCACCTCGCGAATTCGCAAAGACGTCAGATAGTTGAACTAAACGAATAGTTAGAACTTACTGTTCTAACTCGACTCTGGCTTTCTCGCGAGAAAACAGTACAACGGCGTGTAAATACCCGATTTGCCTCCGGCAACATAAGCATCAGCCTGTCGGTCAAGAAGATCAATGACACGCCAACTGTCCTTAGGAAACATGCCAACGACCTCAGCCAGACGAACTCCGCCAGCAAGTGTGGATCGACCACCGGGAACTCGGAGCCATGAACGAAGAGAGGACGTTAACCCATCCATGGGTTGATACCAGGGTACACTCGAACCATCATTGAGTTCGTGATCCTTTGCTTCAACTATCTCAAATCCTACTTTCTCTAAACATTGATTCACCTCTTCAAACGTGAAGAGGTCACACAACGCAAGAGTAAATTTGATCTCGTCTCTGGTGGTACAGTGGTGTTCGTCATCCGGCGTGAAGACGTTTGTTAGACACATTTCCTGACCCCAAAACAATGCACCAGGTTTCAATACGCGAAAAATCTCTGCAAAAGCACGCTCTTTTCTTGGAGCGTAACAAGTCGATTCGATGGCATAGCCAGCATCGAACGAATTACCTTCAAAGCAACTCATGTCCATGAAATTGCACTGGTAGTATTCTGTTAAATGGTCAAGACCAGCTTCACTTGTCTTCTGTTTCGCTTGTTCTAGTTGATGCTCATTGTTATTGATACCGAACACTTTAGCCCGTGACTCTTTTGCGACGCGGCGCATAGGACCACCCAAACCACAACCGACATCAATGACCTTCATCCCTTCTTCTAGCTCTAACTTTTTTATCATGTGCCGTTGATGGCGGACAATGGCTTCTTCTAAAGACTCATCCTGCGAAATTGGGGCAAAGTGCAAGGATTCGTTCCAACCAAATTGCATTAACTCGGTAAACAAGTCGTAGTATTCGCTCACTGTCTCGGTGTGATCGTACTTGTCATCCTGTGTCTCGGCTTGTTCGCGACGATCTAGCCAGCTTTCATATCGTTCCAGACTGTCTGCAACGTTAAGGTCACCATACGATTTACGCAGGTTCTTGGGAAGCTTTAATAGGTCTGAAGGTTTCATGGGATAGGAGCTAATTGATTAGTTAGAACTGACGTCAGAAATATGGTGCCACTTCAAGTTTAAAACTCGTACCCGAACGAAATTCATGACATTTTCGACTGCTACGAATCTATGTCGTCGAAGTTGTCTATCAACCATTGCTTCATTTTGTACAAGTTTTCACTGAAGACGAAATAATGTCTCCCTTTGTCGATAACTACGTCCGCTTGAGGAATTTTTTCGAGAACACGTTCCGTTTCCTTTGCAAATATGATCTCGTCGTCTTTCGAGTAAATAACTTGAACTTTGTCGGGGAGCGAATCGAGTTTTGATCGCGAGTCAAACTTGTGCCGCATCAGCAAGCCTAAGGGGATCGCTCGTAATACACTACGATCTGCAACGTGTGCTAGTGATCGAAAGGGGCTGGCAAGAATCATACCAGCAATGTTCGAATCTGCGATACTTATGGCAACCGCACACCCTATGCTATCGCCCATCAACACTATCGGACGATCTGGAAATCGCTCTCGCACCATTTGTAATGTGATCTTGGCATCGGCGAGAGCGGTTCTCTCGGACGGTCTGCCGTCGCTTTTTCCGTGCCCGCGGTAGTTCGGCAGTACAACAGGAACCTTCAGCCGATCGAGCGCGTGAGTGTAGCCCAAAGCATCTCCGGCTCTACCTCCAAAAAACAGGATCACGGGTCCTGGAGCATTCTCACGTACGATATAGCCTCGAGACTTGATATCTCTTTTTTCATCGACAACAAGCTCATACTCGACTGACGTACGAGCAGGCATGATATCTTCGTAGCTATATGGTCGGAATATAACAAATCCTTGAATGCCCCACAAGACTACGCAGACCAGTAAATAGATCTTACCAAAGACCTTCCCTGCACGTTTTAGTAATTGTGGCATCGCCCCTCTTTTGCTGACGCAAATTCTCTAGTAAGCACTTGGAGTGTGATTTGGTGTTATGTGTTTGTACTAGGAATGTTGGTTTAGGCTGATTCTACGAATTGTCTGAACGCTACGAAGTTCAGTGCTTGAAGTTCTCTTCTAACCACTGAGTAATCTTGTGTTCGTTATAGGGTAGCACTCCGATGTGTGATTCGTCGTCGACAATAATGTCTGCCTGAGGTATTCGTTCAAGTACACGTTCCGTTTCCTTCGCTCGTATGATCTTGTCCTCCTTCGAGTAGACAACAAGGACTTTTTCGGGTAGAGTGTCGAGATTTGCCCGAGTGTCAAATTTGTTGCGTATCAACAAGCGCAAGGGGACTGCTCGTAATAGTCCTCGATTTGCCACGTGTGCTAATGAGCGAAAAGGGCTGATCAGAATTGTGCCAGCAATATTCGGATCTACGGTGTGTAGAGCAACTGCACTCCCTAGACTATCACCCATTAATATTATTGGACGATCAGGAAATCGCTCCCGCACCATTTGAAGTGTGATCTTGGCATCGGCGATAATGTTTTTCTCGGACGGTCTACCATCGCTTTTTCCGTATCCGCGATAGTTTGGTAGTACGGCAGGAAACTTGATTCTCTCCAGCGAGTTTGTTAAGTATGCTGCATCGTGAGCTCTGCCGCAGAAAAATAGGATCACGGGTCCTGGTATCGTCTCATTTACGATATACCCTCGAGACTTGATATTTTTTGTTTCATCAACAACAATCTCATACTCGACAGACGAACGTGCAGGCGTAGGATCTTCATAGGGGACTGGTCGAAATAGGACAGATCCTTGGATGCCCCATAGGACGACGCAGACTACCAAGTAGATCTTACCAAAGACCTTCCCGGTACGTTTTAGTAAGCGTTGCATAAGCCCCTTTTCGTAAAAGTGCTGGTGTTGAATACCACTTGGACTGTATGTAGCGTCCTTTGTTTTAGGATTGATTGGTGTCCATTGATTCTAGGGATCGAAAGAAAAAAATTTTCTGTAGTGTCATAACTTGGTTTGTTTCACTATTGGGTTCATGGCAATCACTCGAATTAACAAATGTGACGGAGTTTAAGCACTTGTTATGAAAGTACGGCACTTGAATAAAATAGCCAAATCGCCTACAGGAATCGCAGTCTTGAAAAGAACGATGTTGGGTAAGTTTGAGTTCATGAATTGTGTATGTTAAGATGGAAAGTGTATCTATGCTTTTTTCTAGAAAATCAATTCGTGAGGAGGAATAAGTGAGGAAATCTTCCATAGGGTTCATCGCGCTCAGCTTCGCCGCCGGAGTTGCGATATCGGCACTTGTTACGGTTTCAATAATGAACGTTACTGACGACGATTCGGACATCGCTGGATCAAACGAAACATCTGAGATGGCAGACGACACAACATCGATTGCCGAAAACATCCAAGACGTAAATAATCGACAAGAAGTCGCCCCTAATGAGGACTCGTCTAAATCAAAGCCTAATGACAATCCTCAGGAGGCGTGGAACGCTCTGATAAGTGACGACATTGAAGACATTGGACAGCTAGATAAATTGTTGAAAATCGCGGAACTGTTGATGGAGGAAGAGGGATTCCTCAACGTACTAGACCAACTAGTAAACTCGCAAATAGATGACATCGTTCGTGATACGATACTAAAGTTCGTAGTGCACACAGCCGAGCTGAAGAATCCTGAAGACGCGTTTCAACAAGTGATGTATTTTTCCCCTGTAATGCAAGAACTCGCTTTACCAGCAATCGTAAAAGCCTGGGCTAAAGAAAATCCCACACATGCATTTGACGCAATATCGAACCTTGATTCGAGTAAATTACGCACAAGTTTAGAAGAGACCCTTTTCAGAGTCTGGGCTGAACATGACCCTGAACTGGCATTACAAACCGTCCTGAATCAACCGTTGTACAAATCCGAATTTGGATTCGAAAGAGGCTTAGAGGAATTAGTCATTGCGGAAGTGGCGAAACATGACTTAGACAAAGCGATCGCAATGTTACCACAGATTCGAAGCGGGGATGCTCGATTGTTAAAAGCTTATAGTTCCATTGGTAGTGAATTGGTAACTCAGGCGGAGTATGACCGCGCGTTGAAGCTCGGACAGGGTTTGCCCAAAGAAATAAACGACAAGTATTTGAATACCGTACTGGGTTCTTGGGCTAAGCAAGAACCTGATACTATGTTTGACTCTCTGGATACTAATATTTGGACGGCAGAAACTAAGGAAAAAGCAGCAGCCAATTTACTGGTACATCATTCGTTAACGGCTAGTGCTTTCGATTCAGTTCAAACAGAAAAATTGATCGGACTCATCGAAGACCAGAAAATGGTGAGGATTGAATTTGCTGAGGGAGAAGAATTGCTTACCACTCAGATTTTTAGAGAAGGTGAAAACGTACTTATTCCGCCTTTCAAAGAAAAATAAACAAATCCTTTCAAGAACAATTGGATGACCAGTACGGAGATTTAATGAAGAATGTTAGGGAAGCGGGAGGTAACGTAACAATTCAGGAAAGAAAATCAGAGTAGTTTTCCTAAGTCTCCGCCAAACAGTATCTAGTCCAACAGTCTAGCGGTGAACGCTAGTGACAGGATTCTGCCTCGGGCATCCTATCTTGTGGGATCGTAGTGTAGTCGACATCGAACAGTATTCGGTGCGTCACGATTGAGTACGTTCCTAACGCCGAAGTTCAATTCAGTGTCAGTCTTCAACCTGTAAGAAAAAGCAGCGTCCACAATCGTAAGTGAGCCCACGTCGAATTCATTCAGTGCTGGATGATCGGTCACTCTTAGCATATGAACGGAGACATGCACAAGAACATGGTTCGGTAGCAAATTCCAAAATGAACTGTCCATCAAACTGAGGCAACTTCATCCCGTGGTGCCACGAAATAGTAAAAATACCGTCAACAATCCAAAACCTGGTTGTTTTCGTCCACAGACACCGAGCTTTTAAGTGTCTACACACGGTAAAACAGTGACGTCGACGAACGACTCTAGAGTAACTAACGTTAACGAGATAGTTTTTTCCTGAGCAGTGTAGCAACACGCCGCGTCAATACAATCGTCATATAAGACCGCAAATGACGACAGTTTTGACAACACACATTTTTCCCCGAGTACTGGATCTTTCAGACGTCGTGGAGGAAAAGTCACATTTCCTTCTCGGACCTCGTCAAACCGGAAAATCTACGTTGATCAGTCAGAGTAATTTCGATGGCCCGATCTTCGATCTCAACAACGAGGCGGACTTCTTTCGTATCGGTCAGAACCCTGAAAACTTGAGCAGCTTTATCACCGACGATGTTAAGGTCGTAGTGATCGATGAAATCCAGAGAGCACCGAATGTGCTAAATCATGTTCATCACCTAATCGAAACACGGGGAGTTCACATTCTTCTGACGGGATCCAGTGCCCGCAAGCTGAGGCAGGGAGGAGTGAATCTTCCCGGAGGGCGCGCTCGCGTTCTGCACTTTCATCCACTGTTGAAGAGAGAATTAGGTGACTCCTTCAAACTAGAAAGAGCTTTGGAATTCGGCACGATCCCTTCAATCTATTCATCCTCCAACCCGCGCCTCGATTTGGAGGCTTACCTTGGCACCTATCTACGTCAAGAAATTCTAGCCGAGGGATTTGTGCGTAATCTCCAGCCCTTCCGGCGGGTTTTGGACATTGCCGCAATGTGCAATGCGACCATCGTCAACTTCACTAATATCGCCAACGATGCACAGGTACCGCGAACAACAGTCTACGAGTACTTTAATCTGCTTTGCGACACCCTTATTGTCCATGAATTGCCGGCATGGCGTAGAAGCAGATTTCGCAAACCCATTGTCGCCTCCAAGTACTTCTTTTTTGACATCGGAGTGGCAGGAGCTTTGCAGAGAAACGTGGGCAGGGGATTCGCCTCTCTGGAACGTGGTCAGGCATTCGAGACGTGGTTCCTGCATGAGTTGCGAGCATGGATCGACTACAACCAGCGCGACGAGACGCTGCACTATTGGCGTTCACAAACAGGTTTCGAAGTGGACTTTCTTCTTGGCGAACATACGGCGATCGAGCTCAAGGCGAAAAAATGGGTCACTGGAGCGGATCTAAAAGGATTGCAAACCCTGCGAGAGGAGAAAGCCTTCAAAAACTATTTGTGCATATGTCTAGAAGACCGGCCGCGCCAGCTTGACGGTATCGATATCCTTCCATACGAAATGTTTCTTGATGCCTTGTGGCAAGACCGCTATTGCGGTGACTAGAAATCGGGAATACTATTGAGTCGGATGCGGTAGAAAGTGGGGATGGACAGGAAAACTTTTGAATTGATGAACTTTGCTAATATACAATTGACGAAGACTCTAGAGTTGTATGGAATCTAATTCAACAAGAGTCTTTCACGTTACCGCCACTCGGGTTGACGATAGGTGGTGCGTTTGGGAATCAGACATCAACGGTTTATTCCTTGAAACCGATTCTTGGCTTGAAATGAAAACGTGTATTGAATCTATTACGCCGCTGATTCTCATGGAGAATCACAAACTCTCAGAGATTGATTTGGCAAGTGTGGTGGTAAACGTCAAAGTCAAAAACGATGAGACGATACTACGAAAACAATCCCGGAGACTTACGTTTGTATATGCGCAAGAACCGGAACTTACGGAGATGTAGCTCAAGGTACGAGTACTCTAGGCAAGTCAAAAAACTGTTGAAGCGTAAAGGATGGGTACAAATTCGTCTACCTCGTGGTAGTCAATAAGGGTCAGAAAAACAGGGTGGATAATGCCTTACCCCTCCTTTGCTGATCGTCAGGCCATATCCTTACAAACGCTACCGTCAAGTTTCGTCGGAATATTGACATCCGAGGTCTATTCTGAGGATAGTACCAAGACTCAACGGTCGATTGGCCGGTGCTAATTCCACTACTAGGGTTACCCACTCCGGGGAAGGTCATGTACTGGTTTTCGAAGCGCGCGCCATGGTAGCACATTTCGATCACACACAAGTTAAAAATACGCTCCCCATTGCAATTTCCGAAACTTAGAAGACGCAAACAGGGTCCGATTACACGGACTGCCGATTGATCACAAAGAAACCCCGCTTGGACTATTGTCCTAACGGGGATCTTCGTTTTAAGTGTCACATTAGATCAGTAAGGAGTACGAAGCAGGTTGAGACGTTCTGTTGTGAATTTCTTGTACGATGTATTCACCTATTTTGTATGTGGTTCGCGCAAAACTTAACGCCTCATATTCCTGTTCGAACACTTTGGACAACTCACAGTTGTGAAAAACAGCATACTCACCCTCGTGTTCCTCAAGCAACGTTGGAAGTTGATTTTTAAATTCTCGATAGTTGTCCAATAAGGTAGGGTTGTCAGTTTTCATATTGTTTCCTTTATCGTAATAATTGTATGTGTCTCGCAGCATGACCAAAAGCTACGAATGGAGTCGCCTCAGTTTGGTGGACACACATAGTTAGAAAGTCATATGGATTGGATTTCTATCGAATTCCCACATACAGTGTTTCGTCGGGATGGTTCCAACCTAATGAAGCCTTTAATGTAACGGATCTAGAATTAAATCTCGGCTGGAAACCGATCGCTCACTTTTTCCATAGTCTCAAGCGTTTGGGCACGTATCGCGAGTGTTTCATGCCACTCTTGCGCTTCAAAGTCGTTAGTAAAGTTTGCGTTTGGTTCGAGACGCTTTACTGCACTCCGAACGTCATCGATTTTGACGTTAAAAAACTCCTTGCGCATATTCGTCGCATTAACCCGTTGTACTTCAAACTCTTTGTGAAGTGCGCCTTCAAGCGCGGGTGCGTCTTCCGAATATATCATCGCATGTGTATCAAATTTAAAAGGTACGCTAGCGTCACCAAGCTCTCTGATTCTATCATCTGGATTCACCCGTCGTGTTAATCCAATCTTTACAACGTCTTCCCCAAAACTACCAATATTGGAAATTACATAAACAAAGCCAGATTTAGTTATCTCTGCCATTGATTGAGCGCGCTCGTTCTTTTCATGTGCTTCAGCCAATGCCGCTTCAAGTTCCGCAATCCGTTTTTCGTCTATGTTTACTTCATTACGTGCTTTCTGAAGTAATTCTTCGTAACGACGTTCTTCTTTTTCAGTTTGTTTCGCCTCGGCTTGAAGTTTCTTCTCTTCGCGTTCAGCTCTTGCTAGCTCAGTACGCTCTTCTTTTTCAGCTTTTTGTTTTTCTTTGTACTCATGCGTCAGATAGAGCTCTACAAGTTTCAAGTCCACATATTTCTTGTTCAGAACTAACTGTATGCTCGCATTTGCCTTGTCGATCTGTTCTCTGGCATTGAGGATTCTGCGCTCCATGGCATTGACATTATTCCATCGTGCACTGCCAATTGCAGCTGTACATTCACTGTTAAATGCTCGCAGTGTTAGTCGTCCCTGCCTATTGATCATCGTTTTTCCTTTGGAGAGACTACCATCCACGGTCCAAGTATTTGGCGCGTCATACGCTTCCTTGTCTCTCACCAAGTCTTTCTGAAACTCTCTAATTTTTCTGATGTTTTCTTTGTATTCTTCGCTATCGCCAAAGTCAAAGTGCGGCTCGTAAACACCAAACTCTGCAAAGGAGACCTGTTCGTCGTAAATCGCAACTTGTGTTTCCAAATCGGTCAGCACTTTTCGCTTTTCTTGATAAGTATTTTGTAATTGCTTTGTGTTCTGCTCCAACTTTGTCATCTCGTTCTTGATGCGTTGAACTTCTTCTTCAATATCAATAACTGGAGCATACTTCGTCTTCAGAGCTCTGAAGTTTGCAAAGAACTTGATTGTTGTGTAAAGTAGCAATGAGACTACAAGACCTAACAAAACTATTACTAATATTTGTACATCCATCGAAGATTCCTTTTAGAACATTACTGAGACATGTCCCAGATGCTGATGATTACTTGCTCACAGCATTGAAATTTGTTGCGACATTCACAAAGAGTGCTTCACACCACAGAGCAGAGTCCCGAAGAGGGGTCCTACATTTTCAACGACAGAGAGTAGGGATTGAATGTTAAAAAAGTGAACGAACACTCTAACACGTGCGTTCATTCGCAAAATTCAAAACAACGATTTTAGTCGAGATAGAGGAACAGGTTTACCCTTCTGGGTGGCGTTGCTTTGTTTTAGCAAACTACCGAATCTCTCTTGGTTGGACGACATTTAAGTCGAACCATCGATAGGAACTAGCTCGCTTCAGACTTCTTTGGGAGTCTAAAGGACTTTAATTTCTGAACCCATCCCTTCAGTTGCGTTGGGAGCATGAGCATGGCTGGAGTCACGATAAGGGTTAAAACCGTAGCAAAACTCAATCCAAAGAGAATAGCCTGCGACAAGGGTACCCAATAGGCCGATACCGGACCACCGAAGATCCATTGTCTGTTGATGAAGTCGATGGAGTTGTGCGTCGCGAGGGGAAGAATACCGATAATCGTGGTACCTGTGGTAACTAGTACGGGTCTTAGTCGTTGTAGGCCAGTGAGAACGATGATCTCTCGAACATCGCGATTTGGATTGTCGCGTACTCCAGCGTTAAAGGTATCAATAAGAACGATGTTGTTGTTAACCACAATGCCAGCAAGGGTTAACACTCCAATACCGCTAAGAATCACGCTAAACGGTTGATTGGTCAACGTAAGACCGAGGAATACTCCGGCTGTTGAAAGTACGATCGCGAGCATCGTGAGTATGGGATGGTAGAAATTGTTGTAGTGTAGAACGAGTACCACGAACATCAATAGAAGTGCAAAAGAGAACGCTTTGGACAGATACGCCTCAGACTCTTCTTGCTCTTCATTGGTACCTCGGAAACGGATATCGACGCGACTGTCAAAATCCTGCGAGTCGATCCAAGTCTGAATTTCCCTGACCTTCGTGTCGGGAAGTACTCCTGGGACAAGCCCCGATTGAATCATGTGCATGTTGTTCTGGTCGCGGCGTTGTAGAGCATCTGACTTAATTCTTGGTTTACGTTCTACAAAGTGAGAAATAGGTACGCTACCGCGATTAGTTACGACTTCAAGGTTGTCCAGTGCATCGAGACCTCGATTGTCAGCTGGAAAACGTACGCGGATGTCGAGTGCATCTTCGGAGTCGTCCGGTCGATATTCACCAAGCTTTACACCGGTGGTCAGTAGTTGTGCTGTTAACCCGACTGTCGTGACATCGGCCCCATAGAGCGCGGCGCGAGCACGATCTACGGAAAGTTCCCACTCGAGGGCACCTAGCGGTAACGTGTCTTCGAGATCTCGAAGACCTTCGACCTCGTTCAGCATATAGTCTTTCACTCTTTCCACCACAGGAGTCAGAGCTTCCCGATCTGGCGAGGTGAACTGTAGAGCTATCGGCTTTCCTGGAGTGAGTGCTCCGGATATAGGAACAACTTCGATAACAACCCCATTGAAACCAGATACGCGTTCTCGTATTTCTTCTAAGATCTCTGTTCCAGTTCGTTCACGCTGGTCACTTGGAGTCATCTCAATGTAAAAGATACCAATGACATCAGCACTGGATCCACCGGAAAACTCAACACGAGTTCCTTCTGCTTGTCCCAGTCCCGCAGTGGAGATCATGTTGATGTTCCATAACCCGACTACCTGATTCAACTCGTCTTCAACTTCAGTCACGAGAGAATAGGATTCCTCAGGAGACAGATTTCCTTGGGCACGAACAAATATATTGGCCCATTGAGGGTCGTTCTCGTTGAAGAATATGACTCCAAGATTCCTGGAACCATGGATCGAAAAGATCACGTAGACGACGATCAGTGCAACGATCACTGTACCGGTAGCGTATCGAACGGCGAATGCTAGAGTCTTTGCATAGATTGATTTGAACCCGCGCAGCAGTGAAAGATCCACGTTCCACATCAAAGCTACAGACTCTTTCGCGTCGCGTTTACCAGGTTTATCTCCCATGAGAAAGTTACCAAACGCAGGCGCGAACACCAGCGCGTAGAGTAGGGCACCAACCATTACCAGAAATACAGTTCGAGGTAGGTACCCTAGGAAAGCACCAGCAGTACCGGGCCAGAAGAGCAGGGGTAGAAACACGGCCAACGTGGTGGATGTCGAGGCAATTACGGGTCGCGCCATGCGAACGGTAGCCGACGAATATGCTTGCGCGCTCCCGACACCGTCCGCCATGCGTCGATCAGCATCCTCCGCAACGACGACCACTCCGTCGATGAGCATCCCCAATCCCAGTAGCATGCCAAACATAACCATGAAGTTGAACGATTGACCTGCAATCCAGAGGATGATCAGCGCAAACAGGAATGCAATAGGGATCGCAGTTCCAACCAGAACACTACTTCGAAAACCCATAGTAGCAAGAACGACGATCATGACGAGCACAAGAGCAGTAACCATGTTTCCTTGGAGCTCGTTCACCAATCGTTCGGCAAAAGAAGCATAGTTGGAAGAGATAAACATCCCAATGCTTGTAGGGATTTCGTCTTGAATATCTGCTACGAATGCTTCTACTTCATGTGCGGTACCGATAAGGAACGCTTCCGGTCGACGATAAACGAACAGAGAAATAGACTGCTCGCCATTTGCGTGGGAATAGCTCACGCGATCCTTGAACGTTCTGCGTACGGTCGCGATATCGCCAAGAGTCACAACTTTATCTTGGTCGGCGAAAACAGGTATATCGATTAGGTCTTCAGGAGTATCGACAACACTTGGGATGTTGATCGACAAGCTTCCCTGTCCAGAGAGGAGGGAACCTGCAGGGATTAAGCGATTGTTGCGGGCAAGGGTGTTGATTAGCTGTTCTGCCGAGAGTTGATAGGCGTGCATCTTGGTTGCATCGATGAGGATTTCAAGGAATTCCTCGCGCGCGCCCTGCATACTGATTCTCTGTACGCTGGGTAGAGCTTCCAGCTGATCCTTAACACGGACAGCCGTACGATAAACGGTTTCCTCTGGCGCGCCTCTGCTCACGAGATTCACCTGCAGGACGCGGCTGACATGACCTCCCGCCTCGGTGATAACCGGTTCATCTGTCGTGGACGGGAAGTTCTCCCGCGCTCGGTTCACGGCTTCGCGTAAATCCGATCTTGCAGTATCCATCTTTACGTGAGTAAAGAACTCCACCGAGACCACACCCATGTGTTCAGCACCGGTGCTACTCACTTCCTTCACACCCTCTACTGCTTTCAGTTCGATCTCCATAGGTGCGATCAAAAGTCGCAACGCGTCGTTCGGCGAGACTCCTTCATGAGGAATGGTCACCAAAAAGGTAGGGACATCCACCTTGGGTTCATTTTCGACCGGGATCGTGAGTCGCGCCACAACCCCGAACACAAGAATCGTAAACATGACAAGCAGGGTAGTGCGCGTGTGGCTTATCGCGAATTCAACCATGCGTTTCATCATGAACTAATGCTGGTCTCGATCCAAAACGGGGGTCCCGAGTTAGTCGCGAAGTTCTACGGACACTCGTTCCCCAGCTACCACTAAACCCTGTCCAACAGTAATAATCGTAGTAACTGAAGGTAATCCAGATACCCAAACACCATCCGAGTCTTCTCTGACGATGTCGATTTCGTGGAATGCGACCATGTTGTCGCTATCAACAGTCTTTATTCCCAATCGCCCCTGTTCATTCATCGCCATCACCGAAGCAGGGATCTTGTGTGCCATGTGTGGAGTTGTAGGTAAGTTAATCGTAGCGCTCAAGCCAGAACTAATCGCGTAGTCTTCATTTGGTAGCTCAATCTCAATACGAAAGGTTCTCGTGCTCAGATCTCCCCTCCTACTCACGAAAGACAGTGTTCCGGTGCGCGTCGCGCCATTGGGTAGGAGGATTTCTGCTTCCTGACCGAGATTGAGCTGGTGCACGTGCTCTTCAGAAACATATGCTTGGACATACACTGGGTCCAAGACTAAGATAGTCGCACAGGGACGTCCTACTTCTATGTAGTCTCCGACGTTAACGTGGACTTGGTCGATGATTCCATCAATGGGAGCTTTGATCTTGGTGTGTTGTAGTTCTAATTCTGCTGCTAGTAGTCTTTGTTGGGCGACACTGAGTTGAGATTTCTTCCGCGCACTATTCAAGCGTTGGTCAAATCCATCTTCAATTAAAGTGAGTGTGCTTTCGTATTCCTTTTCTAAGACATCAACTGCATCTTTCGCAGCTTCAACCTGAGCATTTCGGTCCAAGATGTCGAGTTCGCACAAGACGTCGCCGGTTTTCACTTTGTCGCCGATATCCACGTGTCGCTTAACAATCTGACCGCGGGTGAGGGCAGGGACTGTGGATTGATTTCGATCTACGATGCGACCATAAAGAACAATGAGTTCGAATTGTTCAGAAGCAGTGCTATGTCGCCCGCGCACAGACATTGGATCGCGCGCCGCAATGGTCTCGTCAAGTGCTTCTTTAGCTTCTGCAATTGAGGCGGGAGTCTCGATTGGTGTTTTCGTGAGAATTCCGGACAGTAGCCAGGAGACGACCAATACTACGACAACCGTTACGATCAGGATTCTGGATTTTGTCAAAACAAACCTCACTACTCTTCTCGGGATGGTCGGTACTAATTTGACCTATCAACTACGACTGTATCTGTATGCACGGACTTGGTTGCATTCACTCACAGTCATGATATTGTGATTCTTCAATTATATGTTAGCCCGCACGAGAAAATGTGGTACAAAAAGTTCCTTAACTCTCCGGAAAGAATCGACATAAAATTTGTCATTTATGTTGGTTCCACCAACACAGAGCGCGCGTTTCCAAGACAAGAGCCAAGAACAGAGTGAAGCTGTTTCAGTTTAATGGAAAATTTATTTTTTGATGTGCCGTAGAACCATGCTCTAATGCATATCGACGTTCGTACACTATTGGAGACTGATAGTCCAGCACTGAGTGTAATCTGCTGGATTGTAAGAGCCTTATCCGCTCATTTTCTTATGAATTCTCAGGGGCGGCATGGAGCGTTGAATCTCGCGTGTTTTGATGCCGACGGTAATGGCTTTCTTGAGTAGTTTGAGCGGGTAGGCGGGATCATTCATGGTCTCGTTTGCGAAATCATTAGCGTCATTCTCAATCCCGCTGTCTTTGTGTACGCTGACCCGTTGTCGATCCATGACCCACTCGACAAGACTCTTGCCATTTACCGTGAAGTCATAGGCTTCGTCAGGTATCCCAGAGATTTTGAGGTACGGGTTGTATTGAAGTGTTGATTTGTCGTTTTTGTTGAGAAATTTCATTTTTTCAACCCGGAACTTGGTTTGGGTATCAATCGTAGACAGTATGGAATCGTGGATCCAAGTTTCTGCGACCGAGTATTCCTCAGCTTGATCATATTCCACGTGAAGATCCGCTAACTTGCGTCCGGCTTCAGCGAATTCTAGGAACTCGTGTAAAGAAACAACCGCTGGAATTCTGGGTATCTCTCTTCCTAGATTTCTTTTGTAGCACACAATGTATTCGGGGCAAGACAAGATTCCGTAAACATAATAAAACATGTCGTCTTTGTTTGTCTCGCAACCATAAAACCTTTGAGGCATCGCGGTTAGATTAAAGGAGTCTTCTCTTCGAAGACCAAAATCACCAATCTTATTCATAGTGTTCGCAAACCGTGAATACATAGGAAAGCACATAGCTGCACGAGTTATTTCACCATCTGGAGGATGTTTTACCATCCAACTTGCCAAATCTGGACTACCCAACGCGCTGTTAGTGCAAATCGTCCTCAATCGGATGGCAGCAGATTGAAAGATTTTTGGGATGTCTCTACAGGCATCTACAAGTTGTGCATCCAAGTAACACCAACACTTGGTGAACGGACGGTATTCTACGATAAAGTAACGCGATTCGTTCGGGTACATTTTTAGCGAAGCTTTGACTCGCTTAAACAACGTTGTGTTCCACTTAATCCTGCTAGGATCATAGACCACGAAGTCCTTCGGATTCATCAGATTTTTTCTTGAGTGAAAACGATTCAATTCGTGATTAAAGAAATCCATTGTCTTCGAAATGTTTGGCGTAATCGTATTGAGCTAAAGTTATAGACCCACGCGTCACGTCGAGTTGTTAAGCCCGACGTTTGTGTATGAAAAACGCCGGTCATGGGATCAATCTTAGTGCCAAGTGCCAGAAAACGCTTAAATTCATCATTCCGTTGCTCAATCCAATCATGTTCTTTGTTGGGTTGAATCTGCTTCATGGGCGTATTAGCAACGCTTTCGAACTCTTTCAGTTTTCCAAGTTTCTGATCCCGCTTCAAATAGTCTCCTATGTCGTGGTAGTGAATTCGTGCGGGCACTTCAATCTGTGCATCTTTTACGAGAAACGTCAGGGTGATGGCGGAACGGCTGGCTTGGCCGAATATCTTATCGCCTTCCTTTTGCCACAATTCACCTTTGAGTCGTGCGTTGCCTCGCAGATTGACGACGTAGATGTGAGCAAACTCTTTCGCAAAACACGCGCGAATCCCTGAAGCTGCGTTTCCATCTAACCATCCTGCGCCGGTTACGAAACCCACAATACCTCGTTCTCCCAGACGATCCGAAGCCCAACGAAAAGCTCGAATGTAGCTATCGTACAAACTGTTTTTGTTCTTCACTCCAACAACTGCTCTGGCATACGTACCGCTTATCCGTGCGTCAAGAGTAGGATAGCGCACATTGGCAGCATTGTCACTTTCGGATTTCTGTCCTTTGAGTAGGGGGGATTACCAAATACAACAGTGAGTGGTAGTTTTTGCTGATATTCAATTCTCTCGTGGTTGAAGGGGAAGATCCCTCTCAGTTGATTCTCCTGTTCCGAACTCTGAAACGTATCTTGAAAGACAATCCGTTCATAGGGTTCGTACTTGCCGTTCTCCGCACCGCGAACATCGTGATAGACAGCTTCAATATTGATTCCTGCAACGTAGTAGGCGAGCAACACTATCTCATTGGCGTGAATTTCCTTTTCATATTTCCTTCGTAGATCTTCCAGTCGAA
Source organism: OMG group bacterium (assembly GCA_012267385.1). Taxonomy (GTDB): domain Bacteria; phylum Pseudomonadota; class Gammaproteobacteria; order Pseudomonadales; family Azotimanducaceae; genus Bin55. Next base: position 9,088 of record JAAXGW010000045.1, on the reverse strand, counting down.
TAATGCCCGATTGCAGCAGGCGTGTGATGAACGTGCCGGTACCCACGAACGGATCTATGATGTGCACCTCTTCGTCGCTCATGCTCGTTTGAAAGTGCTTATTCAGCAGGTGTTCAATCGAATGAATCACGTAATCGACGAGCTCGACCGGGGTGAAGGCAATCCCGAGCATTTCCGTCGTCCGCGGAAAGGCTTTCCGGAAAAACTTGTCGTAAAGTTCTTTTACTAGCTGTTGTTTCGCACCTGATGTCTTCGTACCCTTGATGCGCCACTTCACTTCGTCATAGAAACTCTGTAAGGACGCGGTTTCTTTCTCGAGATTTCGTTGGTCCAAATCGTTGAGCACTTTTTCCATTGCGATGGAGACTGAATTCTGTTGGATAAACTCGTGTCCTTCAAAGAGTGCATTAAATACTGGCCGTGTAATGATGTGCTGTGCCAACAGCTCGATCGCTTGTTCTTGGGTAACGGAAGGATTCAGGTCGTCTTGTAGCTCGGCGAGAAACTCATGAAAAACAGCTTGACTGTGTTCATCAGTCTCTAGTGCGGTACGAATCCTCGTAATCTGAGTCTGGGCAATTTTCCCCACATCGTGTGCCCAGTCTTCCCAATACGACCTGCGTCCAACTTTGCGCACGATTTGTGCAAAAACCGCCGATGAGAATTCCTGCACCATGGCATCCTGTAAGTCAAAAGGAAGCGGATCTTCGACAATCTTTGTCGGCCCGTCTGTTCCGGTCTCTCCTCCACCCCCAACGAGTGGCCGCAGCGTACCACTGGCGGTTTCCGGCAATCCGATAAAGATGCGACCAGAATCTTCCCCCTCAAGTTGTAGCCGGTTAATCTCGGCTTCTAGTCTCTCATCGTGCGAACGCAAAGCATTTAGTATTTGCCAGACCGTGTCGTACGTTTTGTTGTCTTTCAAAGATTCCACGGGACTTTTACCGGCAGGTATGGCAACGGGTAGCACGACGTACCCGTATTTCTTACCCGGAGCGCGTCGCATGACTCGACCGGCAACTTGTACGACATCAATCTGACTCTTACGCGGATGGAAAAATACGATCGCGTCGAGCGAAGGGACATCTACTCCTTCTCCCAAACAGCGCACGTTACTCAGTATTCGGATTTCGTTTTCATTGGGTTCGTCGCCGAGCCACGATAATCGATTATTTCTCTCATGCGCTCCAGCGGTACCATCGATATGTTTCGTCGAACAGTCAAAATTGACCTTACCATTCTGCGAATTCGGATCGTCGTGTACAAGTTCTTGGACGATGTTGTGGAATTCTTTACTAATGATTTCAGAATTCTTAATAGTGTTGCAAAAAGCAGCGCTCTTCTCGAGGGTTCCACATCTCCGATAAATTCTTCCGTACGATCTGGACCTGGATCTTTCATCAAGGCTTTGTAGCAGCCAACGATCTTCGTTGCGTCATCCAGTTTAATATCGCTCTCGTCGGACTCCAAGATGGTTTGCAGAGTCTTGCTCATCGTTTGTTCGTCGAGCGCGAGCACGAGCACCCGATAATCTGATAGCAGTTCGTTTTCGACCGCCCACGCGAAACTCTTGTAAAACAACACCTTCCCAAACTGTTCCGGGTTGTCCATTGAGCACAGCGTGATCGCACCCTCAGCGGCTTTGGATTTCGAGGACGTGGTATAGATCCGCGGAGTTGCGGTCATATAGAGTCGCTTGCGACTGCGTACGTATTCCGCATCGTGGACGCGCACGAACATCGACGCTTCTTCTTCCTTTCCTTGGTCGAATTGCCCGGTCGTACGATGCGCTTCGTCGCAGACGATGAGATCGAAATTAGGTGACCTATGCTCATGTTGTGCGGCATGAACAACTTCGATGGAGTGGTAAGTACCGAACACCACCGTTATTGCGTCGGGCGCATCGGAACTCGCTTTTTCTGCGAGATTCTTCGCATCGGTCGTCGGGGGAATCTTGAGTTCGGATGGGGTCAACTGGATGACATCATCGGAACTGCGCCCGCGGCGTCCGACCTCGGTATCAGAACACACCGAATAACTTCGCAGCGGTACCGTCGCGTCAGCATGCCACTCGCGAATCATTTGGGACATGAGAGCCAATGATGGCACTAGCACCAAGACTCTCTTACCCGCACCGAACAGTTTTTCAGCAACCAACAGACCGGTGTAAGTCTTACCGGTACCACAGGCCATGATGATCTGTCCGCGAGCAGCCGAGTCAAAACCCTCTCGGACCTTTTCGACCGCTTCGAGTTGATGCGGTCTGGCTTCCTTCGGCTTACGGCGACGTTTCTCGCCGCGGTCGATAAAAGCGTCCCAATCCACCGTGCTCTCAACCAGATCTTTTACGCGAATGTGAGTGATTTGTCTTCGATCGACCACCTCTTGGAAGTGCGGGCTTGGAGCTACTTCGGTCGTGTCAATGAAGACTAGAATCTTAAAACCTTGACTATCTGCGGTGCTGTAGAACGAATCAATGTCTTTTTTCTGCAACTTGTAGTGGTGCTGTCTACATTTGGCTTGAATGGCTGCAAAGCCGTTTCCTTGACCATCTCTCACCCTGGCCACTAAGTCGATACCAACGTCCTTTATCGACTCTTCTTCTCTGTGCTTTCTGACCCAGTCTTTCCACGAAGTCGCTTGCGAGTACATCTGCTGCATTTGCGCATCGTGGTTGAAATACACTTGCACGATCTCTTCAAAACGGTCTCCCACATCTTTTTCAGAACGCTTCGCATCTCGAATTTCATCCAGTAATGCATTAAAACTTGTAGTCATAAAACTTAGCTAACAAAGAACAACAGGGAACAAGGTGCTTGATTTCTCGTGATTGAGTTCATCGAGTAGTAATTCTAGTTTGACTAGCGTGACACAGCAGACCATTCAATTCAACCAATGTAGAAATTTTCTTCAATCGCTTGCAATCTTCCGTATCATATATACACATTATCAGTTAATATTGTAATTTACAAAGTGTGCTTACATTCTTGGATCGTTTCCATTCAATCTGATTGGTTCAAGACCCAAGTCGAACGCTAGCAATCCGGCTAAATGAGTTGAATTCGCTGGATCTTAAAACAATGATCACACACTAGCCAGTTTAAAGCGCATATAACCAGCCGTTGTTCTTGTGGTATCTGGGTACGGTACATGCCTGTCCAGATATCTCATGTGGAGCTTGTCATTGCCTCGGAAGCGCAGCATGGCGGAATCTACTTTGAAAGGTGCCAGATTCAAGTTGCTGCACTGTAGCGTGATGATCAAGCGACACCACATATTTTGGAAATTTGCGAGTTTGATTCAGGTCTCCAAAAATGATTCAACCGTGTTTCTATGTTGCATGAAAATGTAAGTTGGTGTAGTTAATTTTTTGAAGTGACATATCAGCATGAATCGTGTCGAAATAAAACCCGAAATGCTCGTATGGGAGCTGGAACGTGCCGGCCGTACTCAAGAGGAACTAGCGCGCCGGTTTAAGAAATTGCCAGAATGGGAACTAGGTACTGTACAGCCTACGTTAAGCAGTTCAAAGATTTTGCCGGGCAGTACATGTTCCTTTAGGTTACCTGTGGCTCAGCGAGCCACCAGACGAAGCGTTACCTATGTTGGATTTTCGTACTCTATCCGGTACCAGAGTAAAAACACCAAGCACTGCTCTTATCGACACCTATTTCCTTTCTGCTGAAATGCAAGAACGGTACCGAGAGTATTTAACAAACGATGATGCCACGATCATTTCGTTTATTGGTAAGGCAACGATCAATGACTCGCCGGCACAAGTTGCCAAAAAATGCGTTCGGTTCTAGATGTTCATCCTTCTATGTTTCGAAGATGCAAGATTGAAGACGCAAGAAAATCATAGATCGAAAAAATCGAAAGTTCTGGGGTTTTAGTTGTCTCCAGTGGAGTAGCTCAGAACATAACCATCGTCCCCTTGATGTGCAAGAATTTCTCGGATTCGCGCTATCAGATTCCATGGCCCCACTAATTTTTCTTAATGTCCAAGATTCGAAAACCGTACAAAATTTTACGATCGTGCACGAATTAGCACATTTATGGTTAGGAGAGTCTGTGATCAATGATTTACAGAATTATTTGACACTGGAAAAATCTGAAAGTCGGAAGGAAGAGATTTGGTGTAATTCGTTCTCGACAGAGGTTTTGGTACCACTTGATATGCTCAGAAATGAAGCAAGATCGGAAACGCAGACTTCTGACATAAAGCGGTTAGTGCGGACGTTTCACGTTAGTCCGTTCGTGATCTTACGCCGACTCTATGAAGTTAAATTGATATACCGAGAGAAATTTGACAGATTGTGGAAAGAGCAATGTTCCAGAGCTGAACCAACGGAAAGCAACAATTTTTTATAGAATCAAACGATCTCGTAGTTGCATTACACCGGAAAATAAGCGGTTGGTCTCTGCAACAACGACAACATTAAGTCAAGTTCAGTAACAAAGATCAATAGAGGTGCTGACCTATGGCTTGTTGCTTATGTCAAGCTCATAGCCACGTTGTCGTGACGGAGGAAACCAAGAAACAAAATCGGTTACAAATATCAAATGTCTGTTCACACTTTTCGATTCCATGCGTCTCTACATTTCAAATGTTGGACAAAGAAGGAGCTCAATTTATTCTTGATTCATGAATGCCCATGCTCAGTCCGTAGAACAGTTTTCGTATTTGTTGTCGTTTCCGTAGTAAATATCATACCGCAATTACGTTGCAATATATCTGAACGACGAACTTGTTTCTAACCGTGACAGTTCAATTAGGGAGTTCCTTCTCCCATAATTTATGGACGCCCTGTTAGTATTCCTATTCCAACGATCCATCGCTCCGAGACGACATATGGGCACTTAGGACTTGGCGACATTGTTCGCAAAATCACGAATAGCCGGTATACAGTAAGAGCTTTTGCCTCCATGACCCAATGTTCCAAGGAGAGCTATGCGCCTTTGGACAAACGAGCACAGCCCAGGGTCACCTCGCATACCACGGTAAGTCGTTTGGGCGGCGACACACACTTCAAGTAGTAAGCAGAGAACAAGAGTTCATAACAGGCATCACTGGATACTTTGAAGTGAATGCTTGGTTGAACAAGACTTTGGAAAAATCATAGGTGACGAGACGGAAAATATCTGACGTGATTGATCCAAAAGTCATACTTGTCTATTTCCGCCAACCAGATACTACAATCCGAACGAGTCTCGTGATGTTCCATTTTGGGAGTGCGGAAGATTCGGTTGTACGGGATGCCATCGGCGCAATTTAATGAACGTAGGAACTCGAGAAATTGAATGGTGCCGTCTCGCATTTGCACAAGGAGGACATGGAGAAGTAAGGCTTGTCTTTGTTACACTTCTGTCGACGTACACTATCACTTGCATCATGGTGAAGTGGTTTGGCGGCCCGCGGAAATGCCTTAGCATTTGCGCTTGCTCCTGTATTAATAAATAACGATTTTGATTCCGATACTCCAAGTGTAATCAACTTATTGATAAACGTAAATAGATCTGCCCCGTGCGGGAATTGCCAGTAATTTCGCTCGCGTCGGAAGCCGCTGCCAACATATGTGGGGGAGGAATTGATTAAAGTCTATGGACAGTTTTGGAACCAGACAAATGAGATTCCTCGAAGATGGATATCCGTGACTCTGTGATAATTAGATATGCCAGTCTGTATTGTTCGCACGAAAATTCGTACCACAGTCTTATGTAAATGAACACGTGGCCTTGGAGACTTCTTCTCTGGATTAGTCGTGAGCCTAATCTGCAAGTCACATTGTTGTTTCACAAGCATGGGGTTTCTTTCAACACCATCGTGTTTTACCTGACTCGATTCGAAAGAGCAAGTAATCTCGTACTCGTTCTGCTGACGCTTGACTTATAAATGGTATCTTCAATGAATTCGAATATGTAGTTGAATAAGCGAACAGTTGCAGGTTGTACCGGTTTCGAAACTTTTGAATGATTGATTGTGATATGCGCACTTCTTGCAACTTGGATATGGGAATCACACGTAAATCGTGCCCCAAGAATCCTTTCCGGAACAGAATGAAATTTTCGTAGATCGCATAACCGGTGCGACGCCAATATTGCCACCAAATTAGTACTCCCAAAGGACCGAGTATGAGCAGCCAAATATTTGCTGCGCGAGTGCCCATGATAAACCACAACTCACCCCACAGCAACATTAGTATTAACGGTCCGGCTCCTAATAGACCCATAAAGAAGTAGGCAGGGGAAAAACGTCGAATTTCCTTAGATCGGGGATCGAGAGGCAAGCAGTGATTCGGTTTTGGAAAGATCTCATCTGCGATTTCGCGACAAAACTTAGAATCAACACATGGGACATTTATTTGATGAGCAGCGTTTCCCACAGCGGTCTGGATTGTATCGTCTTCATCAGACTGCTGTACTCTCACGTCATAACGCTGAAACATCCTCGATCTCACTGTTAAATAAATTCTCAAAATTTGAACTTTGCGAATTTCCACCGTAGTGGTATTACGAGTAATCAATCCTCGCTCACTTATGAGTTTGGAATCTTCCTGACGAAGTCTATAGTCATTGTGTGAGACATAAAAGATTGCAGCCTTGATTAGGAACCCAATGATTAAACTTGGAATTAGAATCACCACCGAAGCAATCAGAATAAAAATTAATGGAAGCAACAATTGAGTGGTTGGTATATTCTCGTTATTTTTGCGTATTTCCGCAGACAAGTTCCAAGCCTTTTGAAGTGCCGTGAAAAGATTTATATTGGTTTCGAGATCTTCTTTCAGTTTATCTTGGAGTTCTTCCTGAAGAGTTGCATCGGGCGGCACGTTGTCGTCGGCGATATGTAACTGATAGTAGATGATGTACGCATTTGATGTAATTGTTATCATAGATCCGAGGCCCAAAATGGTCGCAAAGATAATGCCTTTGGAGCAGATTGCAGCAATCAACATATTTTTACCTTGGACCTGATAGAGAACTTCGTCGTTTGTTGGCTCAGATAATTCCTCAGTCTCGGCTTCTTCGGATTGCTGTTGATCGTCTGGAGGATTCGCGTCGTGGACATGAGACCTAAGGTAACGACCCACAAAGATAGGTAATGCCGGAATCTCGATCTCGGAACCCATTGAGCTCGCCGTTTCTACCGAGACTCTGACTAACTTAAACACTCTCTCAATAGGACCATACTCGAGGTTAATGGACCGAACTCTTTCCCAAAGTATTACTTTGTGAGTACGACGAAATGCCCCAGATTTCATTGCTATTCCAGCATCAGAAATCTTTACTCGAAGTACTAAAAAGGAAAGCACGGCACTAATCACCACAAACACCAACACCGCAATGGCGTAGTACAAAATAGCAGTTACGAGTCCGACATCTAGGAACTGCAACAACACTACAGTCAAACCACCTAGGGACAAAATTTCTATCACGCTGCGTGCAACGCGACGAAATCGTCGAATTGCGATAGAGAGAATCGCCATCGGCGAGGTCAATCGCCACTGTTGGTAATACTTGATGTCCATTTCTCGTGTCATTTACTAATAATCACAGACAGTTGTTGTGCAGTTACCGACTTCCTTGTATCGCATTGTTTGGTGCACGATATCTGCTTCTTTAAAAGTTTCACCATAAACTTGAAAACCGTGTCTAAGATAGAAATTTGCTGCCGTCAACTGTGCGTGCAAAAATATCTGAGTGTAGCCTAACTCCAACGCACGCGCAACCGTCGCATGCAATAATTCACTTCCAATTCCCTGATTTCGGTAGGGCATGAGTACCGCCATTCGGCCAATTTGTCCGCTTGGAAGTAATCGAGCCGTACCGACGGGTTTACCATCTATTAGGGCGAGAAATGAAGTGCCGTAGCATCAAGTCCATCTAATTCCAAGTTTTGTGGTACGTGCTGTTCTTGTACGAAGACTTCTAAGCGAACTTTGCATAGCAAGTCCCGGTCATGAGTCCACGAAGCTTCACGTATTAATACGTTAGGCTCATTCAATCGAGTCGCTCGTTTCGGATGCGGTCGATTTCACGCAGGACGAGTGTTTCGGCTAAGCCTACATACGTATCGGGGTGTAATGAAGCTAACTTCGCTCGGTTTTCAGCGGACAATCCAGTTTCAGACAGTAACTGCTGGTAAAGCTCTTCATCCATCTGTTTGCCACGTGTAATCTGTTTTACGATTTCATAAGAGTTGGAAATGCCTTGTGTTCGCATTACCGTTTGCACAGCTTCAGTAAGGACTTCCCAGCAGGAATCTAGGTCAATTTTGATTTTTTCTTGATCCGGTTCTAATTTTGAGATTCCTTTACAAGTGCAATTTATGCTCAACACCGTATGGCCGACAGCAACACCAAGGTTTCTCAAGACCGTCGAATCAGAAAGGTCTCGCTGCCATCTAGAGATCAACAATTTTTGTGCTAAGTGTGTCTGTAGATTGATAGCGATACCAAGATTACCTTCTGCATTTTCAAAGTCTATAGGATTTACCTTGTGCGGCATCGTTGAGCTACCCACTTCTTCTGAAACTTTCTTCTGTCGAAAATACCCGATCGCAATGTAGCTCCATAGGTCTCGAACAAAATCCAACAAGACGCCGTTAAACACTTGGAGAGTATTTAAGAAATGAGCTAAGTAATCGCGACTCTCGACTTGAGTAGTAATAGGATTGGGTGTTAGACCGAGCGACTGTACGAAACACTCCCCTATCTCGATCCAGTCTAACTTTGGAAACGCCACAGTGTGAGCGTTGAAATTGCCTACAGCACCATTCATCTTGCCTCGAACTTTTGTGCCCTTCAATCGTTTTCCGATGTCATGCAATCTTGAAGCAAATACCACGAGTTCTTTTCCTAAAGTCGTCGGCGACGCGGGCTGTCCATGTGTACGAGCAAGCATGGGTAGCGCGACAACTGGTTCCGCTAACGTTAGGAGATCGTCTACTAAACCCTCGACATGAGGTATTAACACTTCATCTAACAAATCTCGTACTATTAATGCGTACGCAAGATTATTAATGTCTTCTGACGTACAACCGAAATGAATCCATTCCAGTTGTGAAGTTGCCTCAGTTTGATAGACA
>JAAXGW010000004.1 GCA_012267385.1 OMG group bacterium | reverse complement strand
TCAATGGGAGCTTCCATGGGAGTTGCCATCCCCGGCAACATTACTTCCATGATTACTGCAGAGCTGGGCGGAGAAGCAGGTACAGTGGCAAGTTTCGTTGACTACCTCCGCGGCGAATATGAAGCCAATGGTTTGTATCTATCCGACGAATTAAAGGAGTTGCTCGGCGAGGACACCGAGGAGATCGCGGCCGATTCTGAAGAAGATGCTGACCTACTTTCCGAAGAATTGGACAAAGCTATCGACGTTAAAGATGTAGAGCGTACCGCGCGTTTATTAAATATAGTCGAACCCTCACAGCCTGTCGCGCAGATTTTCTATGAGTTCTTAGATGAACCAGAAGTCGACGAATCAGATCCGAGATCTCTTAATCGAAGAATGTTCTCGAGGGTAAATCCTCGGGACGTGCTGGGATACGCGCGCGCGATTCTTGGCGAGAGCGAGTATGTCCGCATGGTGCCTGTCATCACCGGAAAACTCCAAGGAGAACCCTCTCAACTACTGAACATGATTATCTCCGATCCAGAGTTGGTTGAACAATTAGAAGAAGTGGTTGGACCGTTTTTTCGAAATTTTGACGAGATTAAATTGATCCTCGAGGAACCTGATAACTCGTCAATGCGCCAGCGTCTGCATTACGGTAGCATGGGACTATGGCAGTATATTAAAGCTCTAGACAATCCTGATGAAAATGTCGAATTCTTCCAGTATGTCGTCGACAGTATTCCGCCAGACCCTCCTCCTTACCAACCACACGTCCGTACGTTATCACAGATCTATCTAGACTTAGTTAAACTTGATCTGAATGGCTCGCAACGCAAGAGGTTGCAATCAGCTGCCTTAGAGTTCGTGAAAACTATTGATTTTCAAGAAGACTTCGTGGTGCGATCGGTGTGGGAATTTGTCGCAATCTTCGATGCACATCCCGATAACCTTGATGTAGTGATGAGAGTGTACGAAGCTGTAAATGAGAGACTGCCGGAAGATTGGAGGCTTAGCGAAATCCTTCCCGAATACTACAAAGGATCCAAGCAAAAAGCGTTTCTGACTCTGTTAGAAATCAATCCCAACGAACAAATCGCGTGGTCGATACCTGATATCTTAGGTAGATTGTTTCATGACGAAGTAGTAGCTACTGTACAGCAAATGGCTGAGGGTGACTGTATATCCGAAGAGCAAATCGGAAAACTTCAAACCGTCATTCCATTTCGCTTGAGTCGTTTTAATAATGACCCGCAAGCTCGAGCGAAGTTGCGCACGGACTTTACCCGTGGTCTAATGCAATGTTTCCCCGACGAAACGAGTTATCGGATCGAGCTCCTCAGCTCGACCTTAAATAGTACCGATGTTCAAAGCACGCAAGAGTTGTTTAACGAAGTCTATGAATTAGATAAAACGAACGAGTCAATCCGAACCGCATACTTCTTTTGGAATAAACACCGTGAATTTTATGATGATGCACTGACAGTGGCCACCGATGGCGGACCCGACCTGCGCAATCGGGAAATAATGGAAGATATCGTCGCGCGAAATTCAGAAAACGTTCGAATAGGAGGAGCAGAAGCGTATTTGTTGAACAGGTTGATACCGAGTGAATTGCGTCCGACTGGTGATGAATACACACCTCCGCCAATAGTCGACCGATATCCGAAAAACGTGGCTCGGGCAGCCACAAAGATCGGGGAACTTGATGAGACCGCGACAGCCACTGAAGCCGCCGAGGCCGTTCGACTATTTTGGCGCAACATAAATCTCCAGAGTTTGGATACTAGTACACCGTACTCCATCGGTGGGTCGACGACTCTTATGTTTCTCGATTGGCCAGTTGATTTTGAAGAATCGGGGCATGTGAGCTTCTACGGATCAAGCTACTTCCCTCAGGGACGCGTTGCGGTTAATTGGTCTACCTACCTGAACTATTCCAACTATCCATACGGGCGTCAAACCGATTATGAACGGCTCATGGATCGGACGATCAAGACCTTTCCACTAGGGCGCGAACTTGAACTACTCCTCAGGTCCCAAAACAATCCGTACGATCCATACCAGTATCGGTATTTTTACGGTAACCAAACCGACGAGAAATCAAGATGGTACGAAGTAATCCGAGCAGCATATGGACATCATCCTGACGAACTGCAACAACGATTGCAAGAACTCACAGACAAGATTTTGGATGGTCGTGCGAACGAGCATGAATTCATGATGTGGATGCACCTATCGAACGAGTCTCAAACCCAACCTTCCCCAGAAGTGATCACGAAATTTGAGGAATGGGCTGGTGGGATTGACACTCCTACACAACCACAACTGGTTAACATCGCTCGATTTTTTGCTGGACTGGGAGAGTGGGAGCACGCGATCGAAGTGTACAAGCTCCTGGTCGTGAATCGCGCAGACTTCAATGAATTTCAGGGTGGTCGTTATTACGGCCGTTCAAGCAATCAACCGCTGTCTTTAGCACTCATCCTTGACGATGTCATTGAATGGCTACCGTTAAGTGAAAGTAGAAAGTTCATCCGAGAGGTTCTGCCTGTAGCACAGCGTTTCGATGATATGGAAATCGGTCAGTTTATGTCAGACTTTTTCAACATTGAAGTATTGGCCAAGGTGTTTCAACCGGAAGAGATTTTTGAGCTTGCTAGTGAAATTCGCGCAACGACAACACTTCCGAACAGACACAACACACCTTTGAAGCCGTTTGAAGCTTTGCCGCTTATCGCGGGGATTGAGATTCAGATCGACGGGTCAGAGTACAACGATGCTCTCGGTCAAATACGCCAATTGATCTCAAAGGAGAACATTGCTACCTCTTCAGATAGTGGCGACGTAAGCATGGATCGAATCAGTGCATTCGGAAGCATCAATGACTTCTACTATTTGGACAACATGATTCGAGAATTTTCCGGTTCTTTGGGAATTACAGTTCCCCAGCTACAGAACATGACAAATGACGGTTTTATCTCCAGTGCGCATCTACTATTCGCCATGCGCGATAGAGTGTTTGACTTTGAAAATGGAACATGGATGGACCACTTGACAGATGGATTGGTACGACTAATGGAGGATGACTCTGTAGAGCAAACCATTCTAGTTGAGCTGCTTGCCGTCTTGTACAACGAGTACTTCAAACTAGAGAAGTACGAGAGTAGCAGCGCACTCGCAAACATACTGTCTCGATGGTTAACAGACAACCTTGAGAGTCTATCGGAAACCGACTTGGTACCTTTTGCTTATCTAGCACGTCAAGCGGAATTTTCATTGACTCCTATGCTGTTTACCAAAATGTTGCGGCTTGGCTTCTTTTCGACCGAACAACGCATCTCACTAATCCAGAAATTGCGAGAAACGAGTAATCCTGAAGAAGTGTTTTTAATAGTTCAAGAAATTCCGGTTGAGACGTCAGGCCTGTCCATGCTCAAAGAACTTCGAGAAGTCGGAGCACTCGCGAACGAGGACGAATTTGTTGCTGACTTGGATGCAAGAATTGAGGTTCTTGAGTCAGCGCTTGCAACTTTGGAGATTCGAGTACTGTAAAAGCTGTTCAAATTTTGTGAATTCTTAGAAGGGCACATGGTTCTCATACACTACGGCTAAAAGCCCTTGTGAATTCGTGGGTTTAGAAAGTCTACAAACTACAGAAGTCTTCAGGCACTGTAAAAGACGTGATTCACAACCTAATCCAGCGAAAGCAATAGTCAATACGGCATCTGTATGACTAAGGTCGGTAAGAGGAAGAGTTGGCAAGTCTTCGCTATCGTAGCGGGTGTTGTTACTTTGGGTGGTTTCAGCGTGGGTTACTTCCTGTCAAATCACATCGCCGAGAGTTCAAGGAACCCAGACACACGACAAAGTACCGTTTCAGAGGTTGCCCACAGCGATGAAAACGTCAGCCGACGGATATCCGCGCGTTCGCTTCAAAAGAGTAGCGACGCTTCGCACTTTGGAAATTTCTTCGCCAGAACAAATGCGATACTCACTTATGTAACGAACGCAGACATCGAACGTGTTCAACAATTGTGGAGGGAATCGAAAAGACTTCGGTCCCCTGAATTTCAAGAAGAACTGCAGCACAAATTGATTCAGAGGTGGGCGATACTTGATCCGTACGCAGCTCTTGAAACAATAAGAAAAGAATTGCCAACTCAGGGACAAAGTTCAGCTATCGAGTTGATTTATCGCGAATGGTCTCTGTCGAGTCTGGAAGATGCTATCACCTACGCACAAGACTTGAGCGTCGAGCACCAGGAGAGCGCGGTGAAAGGGATCGTCTTGGCACGAGAAGATTTGTCTTCAAAACAAGTTCGAAAGATCGCCCGTCGATTAAATCGGGAAGTGGTTGCAATCGAACTATTAAAAGCAACTAAGAACGACAATGTGATCGACGTTCCTGAACAGGAATGGAATATGTTCGTTAGCAAGCATTTGGATCAATTTCAAAGTCTTAGCGATGAAGAACTTCGAATGTTAACAGAGATAGGTCATTCATGGGTACTGCAGGACGGTGCCACCGTGTTTGAAGAAATGCAAGCGTCACTTCCAGAAAACACTCCTCTATTGAGCACCGTTACCGAGGTAGCAGAAAAGCTAATCCGCACGCACCCTCAACTCGCACTTGACTTCGTATTAAAAGGAGTCGACAAAGAATAAGAACTTGGCTACCACGAATTAGCTATCGAAATGATCGCCCGCTGGGCAAAAACCGAACCCAACGAAGCACTCATAGCAACGAAAGACGTCAAAGCATACTCGATGCGTCGTCAAATGCACCGAAGAGTGTTCGAACATTGGGCATCTCCCGATCCATACATCCTACTAGAGCGTCTCACCGAGCTTCCAGATGATGTACAAAGCCTTGCACACGAAATCGCGTTAACGGAACTCGCAAAGCACTCACCGGAAACAGTCATCGGATTGCTCAGTGATCTGTCCGTACGGGGACATCGCGACCAAGTAGCCAAGACAATAGTCTCAAGCTGGACTTCGATTGATCTTTCAAGTACTTTGGAGTGGATTGCGAATGAGCCTTTAGTTTCGCACAGAAGAGGCAGTTTGACGGAACAAGCATTTAAGACTCTCGCGATCACAGACCCACAACTTGCCTTGGAGATTGCTTTGCAACAACCGCTCAAAACCAATGGGGAAGGATGGGAAGAGGACGTGATCGACCAAGTGATTTTAAGGGACATGGATACGGCGGTTACCATGATTCCGCGGGCACGAACCAGCGAGACTAGGTTTCGCACTTATGACTTCGCAGTCATGGTGTCGCTCTTTGACTCAAATTTTGAGTTTGCATCGGACCTGTTCTTAGATCTGACCGAAGAGAAGCCTAGAGCACCAATTTCGATTGATTTGTTTTCTCGACTAGCTCCGGAACGACTCTTTGAGATACTGGGATTGATACGATCTGTCGAAGCGAGAAAAGACGCAGCGCGCTCTCTGCTGTCGAACCAGGAAGACAAGGGTCTGTTTTCGACTGCACAAATCAATCTTCTTCGCGAAATAGAACGTTCAGAACAAAAAGAGTTACCGAGCCGCATGTCGACTCGCTTACGGGAAGCGTATATCGAACTTCGGGACGCGCTAGATGCGGAGGGTAGCAATTAGTCTAATGTCGTTCTACACCAAGCCTACACCGTAATGAAGGGAAGACGTAAGCCTCATCAATTGTTTCTATTCAGTCTAGTTGCGACTGTTCTAGCAATCGTTTCTACCTCAATCGGGTACATGGTTGCGACTGGTGCTAGAGATTACGATCGTCCAAGGTCTGAGAAAACAGAAATTCTCTTACAGGTTTCCAATGCGGAAGAACAGAACTTACAAACGGATGCTACTCAAACTCTTGTCGAGTTCTTGGACACTACCGTGTTTGATAGTCACTTAGAACGATCCAAATTACTCTACGACTTGTTTGCTAGTGCAAACGCTGGGATACTACAAGACTATTGGGACCAAGCACAAAACCTTGAATTATCTAATGTGCGCGCCGAGATTCAAGATGTGATCATTCAGCGATGGTCGGTGTTAGATCCGATAGCTGCGTTAGATGTAATCGAGAATGAAGCCCCTAATGCTCGGAAACATGTTCTCTTTGATTTTGTGTTTCATGAATGGTCTTTAATCGATTTAGAGAACGCAATAGACCACGTTCGTAGTTTAGAGAAGGATACTCAACAACGGGCGATTGCAAGCATCGTGAGAGCACGCGAAGACATGACCCTTGAGCAACGACGAGAAATCGCACGACAGCTCGATTCTGAATGGGTCGCGATTGATGTTTTGAGGGAGACTACCGACTCAGCCGTAATCGACAAGCCCGCACAGGAATGGAGATCGTTCATTTGGGAAAACAAAGACGATTTACCAAACCTGAGCGAAGCACACAACCGAATGTTGGGTCAGCTCGCCTACGCTTGGATAGTACAAGACGGAGTAACCGCGTTCGAAAAGATGCGACATTCTCTGCCTGCTGATTTCTCGCTATTGGAAACCACTAAATTCGTTAGCTTAGAACTCATTGACACAAGCCCACAGTTAGCATTTGATCTCGTTGTTGCTGGAAAGCTGCGCGAAAAAGAGACCGCATACCTTCAACTTGCCATGGACGTGATAACAGAATGGGCTAAAACTGATCCTAGTAAGGCTTTTGACGCGACGGGTGCAGTCATCGAACAGGCGTTTCAGGCAAGACTACGGCAAAGACTATTATGGGCGTGGGCACAAAACAACCCCGATTCTCTGTTAAACAGTATTGAGGAGCTACCGAAGTCATTGCAATTAAAAGCCCGCGAGACTGCGTTTACTTATATTGCTCGACAAGCACCCGAACGAGTTCGAGCATTGTTAAGTAGCATAGCAGACCAAAGTTATCGAAACGTGATCGCTGACACTGTTGTTAAAGGTTGGGCGTTGACCGATTTACCCGGAACACTCGAATGGATTGACTCCGATGAAAGTCTAGCTGCCTTCCGACACGACTTGCAAAGATCGGCCTACTTTTCTCTAGCAAAAGAGAATCCGAAACTTGCAGTACAAACAGCGGCGAAGCAACCACTTAACAGCATGAACGAGGGATGGGAAGCCTTGGTGATCATTTGGACCGCGGATGACAACTTGGACATCGCGGCTGGACTGTTAGAGTTTGTTCGCCCGGGAAGAACAAGAAGTCGAGCTTATAACAGCGTCGTTGAACACGTTATAGAAGAACAAGATTGGGACCGCGCAATCAATTTAGTAATTCAATATGATGACCAAGCGGAACAAGTACTTAGTACACCGGTCGAGACCCTTAGTCGCGAGATCCCTATTCGACTGTACAACGAAATCGAGGGTTTGGAATCACCTTGGTTGAAACGAAGTGTAGCTTGGCAATTGATAGCGCACAACAAAGACAACGGTACATTTACGGAAGAACAACTAGCCCATTTGAAAGAAATCGGTGAGAACCGGTTCCAGAGCGCTCGAAACGAGAACGATCTGATAGACTTCAAAAGGCGATTGAGAACTTTAATAGAGTACTTGAAGAAGAGAGGTCAGATTGACTCTATACGGGCTGACCGAATCAATTCTGCGGTCATTCGGAGTCGGTGTTCACACCCCCGAAAATTTTCAGACATAAACGGAAACGCGAAATATTCCGCCGAGCACCTATTTCCTTAAAATTGATAGTTTGTATCGAGAAACTCGTTCAACCGCTAAATATCACTGCGTGGTCTGAATTTCCGTCCATTTTGTTCGGACGTTTTGAACAAAGACGATGTACGACAGATGGTAGTTTCTACCTCCAATCTTCGACTACTCAACGTGCTGACGGTTACATCGACAGAGTTCTCGAATAATTTGAAAGACCACTGTTTTATACGTGAGCTATATGAAACCTAAGAACACTTCTCTTTGCTTGAAACTAAATTTGACGATTATCGGCATCTGTCTTTGTTTGTGTGCTAACAGCGCACCAGTTGACGATTTGATGGAAGACAATAACAGTACAAACCGGATATCGCTTTCTCTTATCGATGAAGTGTACACGGATTCTATTAAGACTCATCGAAGTATCGAGGAACCCGTTAATACGCTCACTGCAGTTGCCGAAGACGAAAGTCGTACTACAGCGTACCGGGCTAAGACATTTTTGAGTATTGCGCACCTGTATTGGCGATATGGAAATTTCGAAAATGCAATTCAAGCAGTAGATCAAGCACTTGAGCTAGACGAAACAACAGACGGAACCTTGCTTAAGGCGCGTTTACTTGACGCTCAGGGGGAAGAACGAGAAGCAATCGACTGGTACAACAAAACGTTGGATTCAACAGAGTTCGAGGATGAACGCGAATTCATTCGGATTCGACTCGCGATGATCGGGGAAAATACGACCAATGTAGATGATTTGTACGCATTAGCTCAACAACAAGACCAAGAGTTCAAAAATCGAGCTGCGTTGACTTTGGCGATCTTAGGACAACCAGACAAAGCCATCGAACTTTACCGTCCAGATCCAAATTCCAAGCATTACTTCCGACAATTGCTCCGACTCACCGAATGGGGACTGACGGCGAAAGACTACGAGGTGGCGGAACGCTACTCCTGGCTTGCCTACGAAAATATGTCCACTCGATTCGACGGGCTGTACGCATTGACATTGGTTGGTGAAACATATCGTAAACAGGATAAACTCGAAGAGTTATTGAGCATTCTGCGGAACCATCAAAACAAAGATCGAGATTTAATCGATTTGCAAATCGATCTTCTCATCGATTTAGAACTTTACGACGAAGCAATTTCGCTGTACCACTCGATCGAACAAGAAACTGACGACATCGATGCTCGCTACCGGTTGTTGCAGATTTACGACACTTCCAAACGTACCGAGGAAATGATTCAAGAGTACGAACGCCTGATTAAGGAAGAACCCAACGTCGTGCTCTGGTACTCTGGATTAGCCTCACATTACATCAGTATCGCAGAGCGGGAAAAATCTTGGGAAGTTTGGAGCGAGCTGATAGAGAACAATTCGGACAACATCGACGTGTTGACGCATGGAGGCCGGTTTATGAACCAGATGGGGTTTGAAACTGAGAGCCTAGAAATGATCAAAGATCATGCCGATACGTATGGTCCGTCAACTACGGGACAAATTTTCCTGTTCGAAACTCATTACGGTAAGGGGCGATACAACGAAGCCACGGAAGCATTAAACATACTGCTAGACGACCTACCGGAGGATTCAGGAGATCTTCGTATCGTCGCGGACGGCTTTGAACGATTGCAAAAGTATGAAAATGCTTTAGCGATTTTCACAAAACTAGAGGAGATGAACGGCGAACCTCTAGGATACGATGATCGCATGCGCTTAGCGTGGCTCCATAGTGTAAACGGCAACAAAGAAGAATCCCTTCAAATTTGGCAAGAAATTTGGCTAGCTGAAGAAGCACCTGCAAGGCGGAGCTTCGCGGAAAGTCAATTTCTCCTAATCGCGGCGGAACTGAACGTGCTCGCGGACCTCGCTATCGAACTGGAGGACAAGCTTTGGGAACGAACCGCGGATCGGAATGAGATCAATCTTCTCGTACGGATTTACACTGAAATCGGAGACTCTTTTACAGCCGCAGAAGTAGTCGAAGAATTCGCCGAATATTCGGACATGCCAGCTGTCGACCGACTACGGCAGTTGGGCGCGATTTACGTGCAATTGAACGAGTTTGATAAATACGACACCGTTCTCCGTGAGTTAGCAGAAATCGATACAGATAATCGACTCGAACACATTCAAAACATTGTGCTCAACATGGTTGCCTTTAATCAAGTAGAGAGTAGCGACGAGAAACTTGCAGACATCCTCCATTGGTTAAATGAATTGAAGAAGTATGACGAAGAAGCGGTGACTGGCGAGTTTGAGGCAAGCGTCCTGTCCATGAGTGGTTTTACTGAAGAGGCGATTGAAGCTTATCGACTAGCACTCATCCATCAACCCCAACACAGTGACAACCTCCTGTTGATGGGAGAACTCTTAAAGGAGTCTAATCGGACCGATGAAGCAGTCGCGGTGTTTCAGTACGTTGCGGAACACTCAAAAGACGATAACGAGTTCGTTGTTGCGATCGACGGGATTCTGAACATGATTGGGCAAAATCGTTTTGGATTTCGGCTTCCACGACAGCACCAAGCCAGATTCCGGTGGGCGCATCGAATCATTTTGGAGAGAATCACCAGCAAAGAGGACCGGTTCTATCTCTATACCCTGCTCGGTGAGATTGCCACTGAAACTTTGGACACCGAGGCCGAGTTTGTTGCAATCGAAAACTCAATCTCACAAGCAGGAATTCGACGGTTGGCGGTTTTGCGAGAACTTGTTACTATGGCCACGCGCGACGCGGGATTTTTCGCTTTCACTGCTAAACAAGGCGATCCTGAACGTCAATTGACCTATGGTCGGCGACTCATCGGATTGCGCCAACAATTACCCCCAGAGGTATACATTTCTTTGGCTAAGACTCTCTTGGAAAGAGACGACACTCTCGGCGCAGAGAAATCTCTCAATTTAATTCGTGATATCACTGGCGACTTGGATGTAAATCAGACCAAAGCCGATCTGTTTCAAGAGGCGGGCCACAAAAAGCAAGCTCTAGCGTTCTACAGCCACGCCTTGTCCTTGAATCAAGATAACAACACCTTACTGATCAAGACAGGTGTTCTCAGAGAAGCAAATTTCCAATACGACGTGGCAAATACACTGTATTTGAATGGCATGTTGAACATCCTGCAGAGTCAGCCGGAAAAACTCCATGCAGACGCCCCCCAGGTGAATCCAGGACGTATTCGTCGACCCAGCTACATATTTGCTGGATCGCGGAACACTAGCGTAAATCGAGATTACACTACTTATTACGAAGCATTCGCACAAGGTGTAATATCGACGTGGCCCGAGAACGATGCACTGGTCGAAGCAAACTTTAACAAGATTCTTTCAGTGTTTCGTCGCATTCTTGCGAATGTCGAAACTCTCCGTGCGGACGGTGAAGAACTTCCACTGTCGCGCTACTCCCAGCTCAACTATCTATGCCAATTTATTCGAAGAGTATGTGGTGCGTTAGACCGACCCGACATTGTTAACACCATGGATCTTGAACTTGCAGGTGTATTTCTTGCAAATCCACCTCCGGATGAAGTCCTCGAAGAGTTAGCAAACCTCGATGAACTTGACGAAGATCACGAACATTACGCCAGCTTTCGAACGGTAAGACAGTTTTCCAGACATCTAAAAGGACAGTACAACCATTTTGGTATTCAGATGTTCGCTCAGCTCGAGTCGATGCTACCGCAGGTATTTTTTGAGGACGACGAGATACAGGGCGATATCTTAGGTGAAGAACTGGCGGCGGCGATTGAGGGGCGAGATGTAGAAACGGTAGCCCGTTTACTGAACTTAACGGAACCTCCAAAACCCGTTGCGGAAATCTTTCAAGATTTGGTTAATGAAGGCGCAGTTCGAAATGCTGTCCGATATGCAGAGTTTATATTGAGTGCACGAGAATTTGCGCGTTTGGCTTCTTCGGCCGTAATAGAACTCAATGATGAACCAATTCGTTTAGTGCGCGCCATTGTGCAAGACCCTGAGTTTTTGTCAGTGCTGGAGGAATACTACGGTCCGATATTTGAAACTGTGGACGACTTCATGGCCGTGTTGGAGGATGAGGAAGTAAGGGACTACATCGACGGATATTACTCCGCGAAGCCAAGCATCTGGGCGTACCTAACTCAACGAGATGATCCTGCTGAACTTCTAAGTTTTTTTGAGTACACCATGGCGGAAACGGGGGATACAGGCACCCCCCAAGTACTTCAAATTAACTATCAAACAACAGCAATGCAAGATCTTCTCAAATTGAAATTCAGCAACAGTGAAAGACAACTCTTCAAAGACCTTGCGATTCAATTCATCAATCAAATTGATTTTTCCGACGAATTCGTAATCAGTTACGTCTATCAGTTTATTCTTGACTTCGATATCGAGCCAACAAATTTAGATGTCTTGCGCGAGACAGTCGCCGCTCTCTCAACTCGTACGGAACTTGCTATAGACGTCCAAGGAATGATTACAGACTATTTTGACGGCTCGACGCTTGATGCGTTCAAGACTCTGATCGCAAGCGAACTGCGCAACGATTATTACGTACGGTCCATAATCGACGAGAATTTCGCTGATGAAGCGGTACAGATGTTAGAGAATATGATCGCGGGCGATTGCCCCACCGAAGAGCAAGCAACTTTTCTTGTTCAACGGGGGGATTACCTCTATAGCTACGTCGCAGATGAACCACCAGTCGTGGATACCGAAGCTGCTATGAGGGGGTTGATCGCATGTTTCCCAGAGAATGAAACACACCGTATGAGTCTGTTGCAATTCACCATCGGTAGAGACTTTCAAGAAAAGACGAAAGTCTCAGAATTACTTCGCGAAAACTACGAACGCGACAAGACAAATGAACCTCTACGCGCGGCATACTTTATCTGGAGTAAGCGACAGGAGCACTACGACGTCGCGCTCGCAGTAGCCCAAGACGGTGGCGATGACCTGCGATACCAAGAAGTTATGGATGACATTCTTGCCCGCAACGATGAATCTCCTAATATCAATGGAACGCATCCAGACGCCGTGTTGCACATGATCCGAGACATCGAATCTGAAGAAGAGAACGATGTAGATCCATACGAAGAGCGACTACCTAAGAACGTGAAGCGCGCCGCCGCAGATTTAGCAAAAATGGGACCGGACAATACAAGTTCTGAAGTAGCGAACTTGGTTCGGCATTTCTGGCGAAATATCAATTTGCAGAATCTCAATCAAGATCCATTTTCTTACGTTGGCAACGCTTTGAACACTTTCTTGAATTGGCCCGCTGATCAAACCAAAATCGATGGGTACGAGATTTTATATGGTTATCGATATGTGCCTTTTCTCAGCAGCAGTACCGTGGGGTCTTTCGCTAGTTATCTTGAGCAAGAGACAGACGATAGTACCGGCGAATCAGAAAAACTCATAGACAAGATAGTAGAGAATTTTTCTATCGGTAGTGAATTAGAAATCCTAATACGTTCGCAAGATCCATGGATTCGAAGAAGTTCTCCGCAATGGTACGAACTCGTAGCTCGTGCGTACGCGTATCACGAAGAAGATCGAGACAACCGCTTAACTGAACTCACGGAAGAGGTGCTTTCCAACAATGCGGACGATCATGAGTTTACTTTGTGGATGTTCCTGTCGAACGAAGTCAATCAAGAACTCACTGAGGAGATGCGAAGTGCATTCTTCAATTGGACTGAGAGCTTAACTGGGTTTACTAATTCGCAAATTTTGAATATCGCGCAGTTCTACAGTCGCATAGAAGATTGGGAAAACGCCTTGCAGTACTACAAGTTACTCGTAACTAGTATCGCTAAGTTCGGAGACTTTAACAACGTTCGATTTATTAGTTTGTCCGGTGCGACTACGCCCCTAAACGTTGGCAAGATTGTTGACAACGTAGTCGAGTTAATGCCTGATGATTACAGTCGTTCGTTTGTTAGAAGCATTTTGCCGATTCTACGTCGCTATGACGATCGCGTCGAGTCGAAGTTCTTTGCAGACATCGTAGTTCTCGAGATGCTTGCGAAAGTCTATCCGATAGAGGAAGTCATTCCTGTAGCACGAGAGCTTAGCCCTACCTTGAACGAACTCTTAGCGTTTCCAACGGGTAAGAACTTACTGCGAGGTTACGAAGCGCTTCCTTTGATCCACATCGCTTCCATTTATAGAAGAGCTGGTCAATGGGAAGAAGCTTTACAGTATGTCAAACCATTGTTTGAGAGCGCACAAGTCGAAGCTTCAAAAGAATTCAGCGACTTACCACCGGAATCGTCCTCTATTTATCTTCCCCCACCTATTTATCAAGTACAAGCTGCGATTGACAGCTACACCTCGATCACTGGAATTAAGATTCCTGGCCCGAGTAGGTTCTACTCATTTGACACAGAAGCTCCTTCTAGCGTAGATTTTGTGTTTCACACTTTCGACTTATTGTTAGATTACGAAGACAATGAATGGCTGGAGGCTGTTTCCTCAGCCTTGACAAGTTGGTTGTTTGAGGAGTCGATGCACAAGACAAAACTGGTCGACACTCTAAGTGTGATTGCGTATGAGTGCAGCAAACGCGGAAAGACCACAGAACTACAGAAGATCGCAAAGCAGGTAAACGACTTTGTGGATGAAAATATTGACAGTCTGAGTCGTACGGAATTAGAGCCAATCGCCACGTTAGCAGTAAAAACTGATTTTCCGCTTCTTCCTGCATTGTTAGCGGAAGGTATTGTTTATGAATTTTTCACCAACGAGCAACTGGTACCATTCTTGCAGAACGTACGGGAGACCGAATCATCGGATGTCGCGTTTTCGACAGCGAGCTTGATTCCAATTGAATATGCTGGTCTTTCGGTTTTGCGAGAACTCGAGAAAATTGGAGAAGCTACAGGGGACGAATCTTACGTGAATGCCGTACAGAGTCGAATTCAAGAACTTGAAACTGCCATGGGCGCGTTAGAGACTTCAGTACTTTAGTCCACGAAGCGTACCTTTACCGATAGCCTCATTTGTTGAATTCGAGCAATTCTTTGCGTAGCGTGCTGACACGACTCTCCATTTTGGACAACATCTCGTCCCAGTAGTCCTTTTCGGCGGGAGCCAATGTCCCCCAGACTCTGTGTTCTATCGCTAGAGCCATGGGCACCACTTCATCGTAGACTCTTTGACCCGATTTGGTTAGATTGAGATGGGACACTCGCCCGTCTGCTTGAGACGAACTTCGTCGAACGAATCGTTTTTCGATCAAACTTTGAACTGCTCGAGTCACAGCTACTTTGTCCATCGCGACTCGGCTTGCGATCTGTGTACTTGTCAATCCAGGTTCCTCGCCTAACACAGCTACCGTTCTCCATTCAGGAACTGAAATACCAAATTTCTCTGTGTACAGAGACGCTAACAAAGAACTGACATTGTTGGATAAAACCGATAGTCTATACGGTAAAAAATCCTGCAGCTGCAAACTTGATTTTTGTTCCATTTGAAACTATATAATAATGAAACTAAATACGGAGAGTAAATTATGTCGAAAACAGACAATGCAATTGGCACCGACGGATTTGAGTTTGTCGAATTTGCATGCGAGAATCCGGAGAGTCTACAAGGCACTTTCACCAAGTTAGGTTTCGACCTAGCTGGGAAACATCGATCAAAAAATGTTTTGCTCTACAAACAAAACGACATTCATTTTCTGATAAACGCGGAGAATGAAGGACAACCCCACCAGTTTGCCCAAACACATGGTGATTCAGCGAATGCCTTTGCGATACGTGTCGCGGATGCGAACCATGCGACGAAATTAGCAATCGAGCGTGGTGCAAAACCAATCGCAAATAATGTCGGACCTATGGAACTATCTATACCAGCATTTGAAGGTGTCGGCGGATCAAATCTGTATCTAGTTGACCGTTATGGTGATCAATCTATTTACGACGTCGACTTCGAACTCGATGACGCTGCATTCACAAGCGCGAACGGTCCTCTCACGTACCTCGATCACCTTACTCACAATCTCTATCGCGGAAATCTGACAAAGTTAGCGGACTTTTACGAAAAAGTTTTTGAGTTCCATGAAGCGCAGTATTTTCAAATTCATGGCGTACAAACCGGTCTAACTTCAAAAGCAATGACGAGTTCCTGCGGCAAAATTCGAATTCCACTCAATGAGTCCGCTGACGACAAATCACAGATTGAAGAATTTTTGCACCGCTATAACGGCGAAGGAATTCAGCACATTGCACTTCACACTAATAACATTTTTGAAGCTGTGGATGTGTTGCGCGCTAAGGGGGTCGAGTTTCAATCGACTCCGGACACTTACTACGAAGCACTGAATAACCGAGTAAAAGGACATGGTGAAAACGTAGGAGAAATGCGCAAACGTCAAATTCTTCTCGACGGGTCCCCTGAATCGGGGTACTTATTACAAATCTTCACCGTCGACTTGATTGGACCGATATTCTTTGAGATTATTCAGCGTCGGGGTAACCAAGGATTCGGGGAAGGAAATTTTCAAGCTTTGTTTGAGAGCATTGAAAGAGATCAGCAACAAAGAGGAGTACTCAGTGAAACCGTTTAACGCAATTTGGCAGAAAGGCGAAACTTCTAGGCAGGCGCATAGAGACTTGCCGGACGGAAGTTATGAACGTGAAATAGGAAGAGAAGGATTTTCTGGTCCTTCTTCTCGAATTTACCACAAGCGTCCTCCTACAGGATGGTCAAATATCGAAGGTGAGTTGCAACCACGAGCTTTCAATCTTCAAAACGTACCCAAAACAAACGAACCGTGGGAGAGTTTGGAAGTGTTGTACAACACACACGTTCGCGTTTCACTCTGGAATACACCAAAGTCTATGTCGAATTTAGCTAGAAACGCGGATGGCGATCTGTTGTTGTTTATACACGCAGGCGACGGCGACCTTTTTTGTGATTTTGGACATCTCGCCTTACGAAAAGGAGACTACATCGTCGTACCTAGAGGCACTATGTGGCGACTTGAAAATGACGCACCTATGAACGTATTGCTTGTAGAGGCTACGAATTCTCAGTACTCACTACCAGACAAAGGCATGTTAGGAACCCACGCTATTTTTGATCCGGCAAAGCTAGACACTCCGGAAATGGACGAAGCTTTTCTCGCTCAACAGGACGAGACTCCATGGACTGTGAAGATCAAGAAGCATAACAAGGTCACTATAGTGGATTTCCCGTATAACCCACTGGATGCTGTTGGTTGGACCGGCGATCTCGTTCCCGTACGTATTAACGTCGACGACATTCTGCCAGTGAATAGTCATCGATATCACCTACCTCCTTCCGCACACTCGACGTTCATGAGTGATCGATTTATGGTCAGTACCTTTGTACCTCGCCCGTTTGAAACAGACGAGACCGCGATCAAAGTACCGTTCTTCCATAACAACGAAGACTATGACGAAGTGATATTCTTTCATGCAGGGCAGTTCTTTAGTCGGGACCACATCGACGTTGGTATGATGACGTACCATCCTGGCGGGATCACTCATGGTCCGCACCCTGGTGCGTTGAAGCGCGTGTTTGAGCAACCCAATTCACACACAGATGAAATTGCAGTAATGCTAGATACCCGTGATCCGCTTCAAGTCAGTGCGACCGACTACGAAATTGAAGGTTACTCTAGGAGTTGGGAGAATTCGTAGCTACTTAGCTATTAAGCCACTAAGCTCAAAATTCAATCATCAGTGATTTCAAATTCGACGCTACCGAGACTCCCATAGTCCGCAACATATGAGCCGGGTGTTGCTGGGTGAATGCCACCGCAGGCGCCAGTGAGCATTAGCGCTTCGTTGGGAATTGAAAATCTGCGGGATTGCGACTCATTTAACATCCAAGCAAGAGACACCATCGGACCACCTAGGGGTTCGGTAAGTTTCGCTTGGTACAACGGTTTCCCGTCTCGTTTGAGCTCAACAGAACGATTAGCGAAGGATGGTGGAGATTCCACACAATCACCCAGCACGTAACAGTCTGCCGCGACGTTACATGCGATTAAATTCGGTCCCGTTACATCCGTGGATAATCCGAAAGCAATGCGAGGCAATTCGATGACAGGGCAAACGGAAATCGGGTTACCGGACTCATCGAGACAAATCCCGATTTCGCACTCAAGAAATCTACCTGAAATGGTTGGAAGTGTTGTTCCAGAGAACAGTCGTCCTGACGCAAACAAGCGTCCAAGAATAGGATGAGGAACTCCAAACGACTCCTGGCTACTTGCCGACGTTAGGCCTGCTTTGAGTCCTATAATCGCATCGCCTTCAATATTCGCGACTATCCGATGCTGTATTTCGTAAGCTTCCGCTACAGTGAGTGACTCTGGAAACTCCGGTAATGTGGATCGAGTTTGTAACGCATCTGCGATCTGTTCGATCAATTCATCCATGACTTGCACCGTCCTTCAGCAGCATCGATTAACGTGGATTATGTTTAAGAGATATAGATGCGAGTTAACTTGAAGGGACTTGCATAACCTTTGTGGTACGCGGAGTCGCTTTAAAGATACAATAAAAACTCGAATAGGAGACTAACACAATATGCAAGACGTGATTCAGCTGTTCGCTGCCTCAAACGTTCCGATTTGAAATTTATTCAGCGTACAGTATCTATCGTAATTCACTCACAAACCTAGTATTTACTCTTTGCTAGCAATCGACTAATCTTTTCAAGGACACTACCATCTTTCGTCGAATTAGACAAATTTTTCTATACCCTTTTCGAAAGGCAGAGGATTTCTTTAATTCTCGACAATTCAAGCAGATGATTCTTAAGTTTCTGAACCTTGGTAGTCAATTACCAGTGGTCCCGAGACTGATTTTCCGTCTTACGCTGGGAATTGTTTTCATGATCGGGGGATTGTTGTGGTTTTTACCTGTGCTAGGACTATGGATGTTACCCCTAGGCATTTTGATGATAGGAATGTGCATACCCTATTTCTACAGAAGGATTCGTGTTTGGATGAGAAAACTAAGAAATGAAATCCGCGCTGCCGAACAAAACGAAATAGATACCAAACCCTCTCCTTAGGACCTGAAGATAGCGTGCTGAAAGTAATATAGTTTTCGGGTTTACTCTACTGCTATGCAGCGACCGTATTTTTACCACTCTCTCAACGTGTTCACTTATCATTTAATGTTCAATGTATCACGGTACGATTTATGAGTTTTTCTAGTGTGTTTTTTGTCGTCCGTCTTGTACTTGCAATACTCCTCATGACCGGCGGCGTGTTTTGGTTCTTACCCGTAGTAGGACTCTGGATGTTTCCCCTAGGTGTATTACTGCTCGCAACCTGCATTCCATTGATTGATCGAAGGATTCGAGTATGGACGAGAACGCTGGGGACAATAATGCAAGAAGCCGATCAAATAGAAGCAGAGAGATCGCCTCCTAGAGGGCACCAAGGTATGTCACGACAGTCGACCGAGCGGATGTCGCGAAATTAGGCTTAACCTGTCCTACTTCACACTTTATTCACTTTGCAAAACTGAGCACTTATCATTTGGGACTTATCCAGCTGATTAGACAACTGATGACAATTTCAACGCTTCCTTGAGGCTGCTATTAGTCAACGCTAGGTCAAGAAAATAGTCTGACATCCCCTCCACATTTTCGGAAAATTCCAGGACGCTGACCCCCAGCTGCCCTATTAAGTTGATTCCTTCTCGGCGAATATTCTTCGCGGCGTTCAAGTCTCTATTCAGAATCGTACCGCAATTGAAACATACCCAAGTACGGTCTGAAAGAGTTAAATCTTTATTAACCGAACAGCATTCAAAACAGGTTTTGCTGGACAGACACCACTGATCGATTTCAACAAAGTGTTTTCCACGCCACGCACACTTATATGCTACGAGTCGAGAAAATTCGCCTAGCCCTAAATCTTGTACTTGCTTTGCCAGTCTCCTGTTTTTCGTCATGCCTTTCACATTCAGCTTTTCTAAGATGACTGCTTGGTTTTCGTCAACTATCGTCGTGCTGGTCTTATGTAAAAAGTCATGACGACAATTTGCTACTTTTTCGTGTATTCGTGCTACTTTTAACCGTTGCTTAGTGCGCCGGTGTGATCCGATTTGTTTTCTTGATAAGGACTTTTGTGCCGTTCGCAACCGCGCGTGATATTTCATAAAGTGTCGCGGGTTCGCAATCCTGTTGCCGTTCGAATCGACTGCGAAGTCCTTGATTCCAACGTCAACACCAATTACTTTGTTTTGGGACAATCTACCATTTGCAAGGCTTTTTTCACGTTTTTTCGATTCTTCATAGATTTTCGTTAGGTTTCCGTGATGGTTCGTCGGTACAACGTACCGGTTTTCAACATCGCGCACGCGACGGCCAATAAACGATCGGC
>JAAXGW010000012.1 GCA_012267385.1 OMG group bacterium | reverse complement strand
CTAACCGCACCAACCTTGACGTCGAAGAAGTCATTGACCGTCGTCCTTGCTGATTCACCAAAATAAATTTGACCATTAACGCACTGAAACGTACCTCCTGTCTCCATCAGTCTGTCAAAGTTGTTCTTTTCCCATCGCCAAATAGCGCAATTCGGAGTCGCATCGTCAAATACTGAAGTGTCTCCTAGTTCAAAGTAGTGAGTCATCGTGCCTTCACGATAAAGGACCTCGTTTAACTTTTTAGCAGAGGTAGCTTTAAGAAAATCTCGTGGGGTAATGAAGATTAATTCACCATTAGGCTTAAGGTGTTCAATGCTTTTCGCAATGAAGAACAGATAGAGATTACTGCGACAGTCAAAAAGCTCCATCGGTAGCTTCTGTTTTGTCTTAGACTCGATGTCTTGATACCGAACGTATGGTGGATTGCCCACAATGGTGTCAAACCTATTGTGGATTGGGTAGTCAAAGAAATCGACATAGATCGTCCGCGGATCATCACTAAGGGACTCGTCGTATTCAATCGCTACGGCACTACTCTCTAGGAAGTTTAGAAACGCACCGTTTCCCGCTGCTGGCTCGAGAACGGATCCGCGATTACGTCGCAGATTTAACATTCTCGTTACGATGTTAGTCGGAGTAAAAAACTGTCCGAGTGTCCGTTCTCTACTACTCATTACAAGACCTAACCAATTCGATAGAGTGAATAAGACTTGAGCGCTCTGTGTCTACGGAATATCGAAGTACGAATCCAAGAAATCAGTTAAGTCCTCCATACCAATATACCTCTGGACAATGCAGCCGTTGGAATCAATAAGATAATCGAAGTACTCGTGCACTACGGCGTAGGACTTGGCCACGTCAGAAGAGGAGTAAATTTGCGGATCGAGTAGTTGCATCCATTCAACTTCTTGGTTCGAAGCAAGTTTCTGTTGTCTTTCCGAATTAACATCAAACAGGACCTCAACTATCTGCAACCCTGATTCACTATAAGCATTGTGAAGTGCTGTTACACCTTCCCAGGGCAGATAATTCGTTGAGTTTCGTACAAACCTCATGTATACAAGATCGTTCTCTTTGAAAATTTGGCTAATTCTCTGAGAATTTCCTTTAAGATCGGGGAGTTCGAAGTCGGAAGCCTTTTGACCAGGTTGTGTTCGGTGTTCATTTTCTTCCGATTCTATTACACTCAGTGTGTAATTGAGCATAGGTACAACTCTCTTTTCGACGGCAGTTTCCGACACTTGTTGAGACAATTTTTCGAGCATTGTGATAAGCTCTTGTCTTTGTTCAGTTGTACCAAAAGCTCCAAGTTCCAATGCAAGAAGAGAATAAAAGGGGTCTCTTGCTCTTCGTGCTATGTCATTCAAGGTCGTTAATTGAAAGCTGTCTAATTCAGCCCGTAACTCACTCTCTTTGGGACCGGCTCTAAAAGTAGTACGAGTTCGGATATCAGCAAGAGCTTGCGATAGATCAACATGCTCACATCCCTCGGCAGAGTCAGTCTTCACCCACGAAACTCCTTCCAGACTCGAAGTACTGTCTTCAAGTTGACCATCATCAGATTCTTCGAGCTTTGGTATCATTGCTTCCAGTTCACTACGGGCGGCTTGATCTTCCGCCGCGGCATCATCTAATAGTTCTTGTTTTAAACGGTATGTAAAGCTATTTCGCCAGCTCTCAAAAAGCCGCTCCTGTCTTCCTGTTCCATCTGTGACTTCTAACACTTGGACCTGTGATCGCGGCGATGGGATTTGCCGATCTTGAAACCACCCTGTCGTTAGATATGTGGAAGTGTGGGCGGAGTTTATCGATGGTTCAAGGAGGATCGTTGCGCCCGGCTCTGCAATGAAGGTAGCCGACGCATAATACGAAGGTGAGCTCTCGATATATACCGCGACGATTTCAGGATCCTCTACCTCTAATTCGATTCTGAACTCCCCGTCTTGAACAACAACGAATGAGTGCGCGTCCCATCGTCGCGCACCCTTCTCGTCCCAACGTTTTGTTTCGAGAAACGCGAATGCATGATGCATGTCAAAACTCAATGACTTCAAATCGCCCTTCACTACGAATCTCTTACTTGGATCTTGAACATTCGACAGTGTGCCAACATGTCCAATCGAGTCGAAGAATTGTAAATCGGTGTCAATGACCGCGAGAGCAACGCGCTCGCCAGGTTCGACAAATGTCCTCGTACTCAGTGTTTCAGCAGCTCTGTCAGTTTCGACGAGGACTTCCACCCACATCGGCTGCTCGATTTGTCCTCGCAACTTCACCTTGCCGTTACGGAGTGGAGACTTCTTCAGTTCACTCAGCTCTTCATCGTTAGACTCGTTTATGTCGACGCGTTTGAAGGAGACATGCGCAGATGAGTAATCTGCTGAGTCGTCAGGTACTGTTTCATCCAGTTGAATCGACAGGTACTCAATCGAAATTGAGTATTTATTAGATTGGTCGCCATTACAAGCTGAAACTAATACCGATAGCATCAGTAATACTAATAAACCAAAAGACAATTTCGGCATAAGCAGTTAGTCTCCGAACGATCGGGCGAAGTCCAAGGAAAATTTTACCTCTCTCAATTCTGTGCCATAGCAGATTTCAACCAGCATCGAGTACCATGCCTTACTTCATTCCAAGACGGTCGGAATACGCTAGTTCAGTCTTAGAATTTGCTATCTTCAATTCCACAAAACGGATGCTCACTGGCTTAGACTAGTTTGGCAAAGGTTCAATAAAGGGTCCCGCGTAACGAATATGCTGATGAGAATGGTCATCAATTTCTCTCCAGTCGCATGGTTCCGCTTAGTTGATCTAAAGATTTGCCAGTCCTAAAGATGACCTTGATTAAGACTCCTTCAATTCTTGCAAATCGGGAATAGCTTTTGCAAGAATGCGTTTTCTAATCTCACCACTAAGATCATGTATGTCCTCGATGAGTTCTGGATACCAACTATAGTCATCAAGAAGTTGGTCTTGCGTGTCATAACAACAATCGACATCGGACTTTTGTGCTGTGAGAAGCGAAATCAAGAGGCTATTGAACGTGTCTATTTTTTGCTTGAGTGATTCAATATGGGGAGAGAGCTGCACGATATTGTTGATCGTATCAGTATTGAGAGACTCGAAATTGCGACTATCAAATGCAGCTGTTAGTACCACACCAGGTATCGAATGGTTAAGGGGTCGGGCAGGTATTCTCGGACGATTGCCCTCTTCGATCTCCTCTTTAGCACTCAAATGCCAAAGCAAGTTGTTTCGATATTCTACCTCTAGATGTTCAAACACCGTGCTGAGCTCAACAATCAGGCTTTCGTAGAACTTTACTCGTATTTCCCCCTTCTCTAGTTCCTCTTGGTAGTCGGTCAAGAGGAACGCTAGATAGACTCCAATAAATACTACGGCCAGCTCAACGAACAACCGTGGGATATGGGACGAAGCAGTCTTAATCTTCGATCTGATCCGATCAAAGGTCTGCTTTTCTGCTTTAATGTGTTCTGTCGCATTCATGCACTGATCTCACCTTACTTAGATAATGTATATGTCAAATTGTTACCGGGACTCAGCAATTGTTTTGTCGACGGTCCAAACAGAGGGGTAGTTTCATTGACTCACAAAGCTCACGAATTTTATCATGTTAGAGAGCAGCGATGAAAAGGGTTTCCGGTATCTGTTGCTGAAATTGAGGACTTATATGCAAGAAAAATCTAATAGGTTGAGGGTATGAATCGAGGCCTTCTTTGTGAAAACGAATTTGAAAAGTGAGGGGGCTCTAAGAGTCAAAACCGACGGTCGATTTCAATAAAACAGAATCACGTTAGTTTGAGTAATGAACTACTCAAACTAACATGCTCTGATCCTGAAACACAGTTCAGGAACTGTGTTGTTCCTACGCGGGAATTCGGATGGTTAACACCGGTTCTCCATCATCGCCCGGATGAGCGACGACTTGTAGGAGACGTTGTTGCGCACCCCGAGATACTCCATCGCGTGGAATGCGGTTAATGCGAAAACGCATTCGGTCCGCCTTTGGTCCGCGAGTTCTGACGTAGTCAGCACACGCACCTACGACAGAAAACAAACGAGATTTCTGGTTCTGAGGAACCTGTTGCTCACTGTCGTCATCGCTCCAAGATACGGAATCTTCCCAAACAGCCTTGGTCATTGCGACCGGCCATTTGAAACCGACTTGGCGACCGAGGTCACTGACATCAATGATGGTGCCCTCGGCAATTGCTTCAGCTCTCGAACCAGTGTATGCTGGGTCAACAGCCAATTGTTCAGGATTGTTGTCGAAGAAGTCTGACATAGCTATTCTCCATATAGAAAAACGGCCGAGTCGACCTCTCGCCCGTCGGGGAGTGGTTCTCCCCGGCCGGGTGGTAAGAAATTGAGGTGGAATCCGAGTTAAATACTTGGTAACTGAATCAGTTAGAGTACCTAAGCTGTTTCTTCCAGCTCGGCATATGCAACACCATTGACTCGTGCCCATTCGATGCCGATAAGTTTGGCTTTCACAGTTACTCCGACTTTGCCCTGTTTCGGGCCTTGTCGATAAGTAAAGGTTTCCGCGAACATATCGTGTGTTCGAAAGCGAATCAGGACTTTGTCGCCTGCTTCCACGTACGGTGCTAAACTGGTCACGTACGCGTGACAGGAACGGCCCGAGACACGGCAGTCCATGTACGTATACCGAACTTCCTCGTCCCAGCCTCTGAGGGCGGAAATAGTTACTACAAGAAAGGGTAAACCTTCGTTGGGTTCGATCTCTCGAACTCGACTCAGGTAGCCAATCCCAGTAGTAAGCAGTGCGAACTGCTTCGCATTTGCTATTACTGACATAACGCTGCCTCCAGGTTGGTCGGTTAAAACTCTTCCAAGCGAGCTTGAAAAAGCATGATTGCATCAATCTTGAATGCTTCAAAATTGACGGTGACATTAGGATCGCATACAAACCCCGTAAAGTTTGTACGTGTGCGTCGATTTCACGATCCGCCGACGCTTCTACCACTGAATCGCAGTGGTGCCGAGTATCTAGAGAAAGACTGGTCAATCTCCCAGTCCTTCGTAGGCTTCGTTGTTTACGGTGACGGGAGGAACATAAGGAGGTAATCCCTTGATTATTGCAGGCGCGAGTCGAGCACGTCTAGTGCCTGCTCTTACGTCTTCTGGTAGTTCGCCCATGTATCGTCGAGCGGTTTTGCCATCCGCTTCAAACGATAGAGGGTTGTTTCGATCGATACCCAGATGACGGTACCGAGTTGCGAGCGCGAACAACCCTCGAATAAGACGGGCTACTTGATAAATAGTGTTTTTCGCAGTTTTGTTATCGATCACTCCAAGATGTTTGCAGCCTAGAACACAACGAACGAGTGAGTCAAATTTACTCAACAGTTCTGCTGCTTGATACGCGTAGGGAGTAGCGAAACTTAATCGAATTCGAAACGGATCTTTGTCTTCTGGTGGAGCGATTTGAAATGTTTCGCGGGCTGGCAGTTTGGCTAGGAACTTTGCCATGAGGTTCCCAATCCGATTGCCAATGACGTGGTAAGTGTCTTGTAGTTTTATGAGCCACCAGTCCGCATAGGGATCATTCGCTTCAGCTGCATGCCAGATAACTCGAAGTGAATCGGCAAATCGTAGCAGTCCAACAATTGGCGGTTTTCCCTTGACCTGTCGCCCGCGAACTAACAGTTGTGCATATCTTGTGTGCAAGGAAAGCCAAACGTCAGTCTGGATGCTTTGTGCTCGATCGTGAAGCTGAGTTTTTCCATTAACTGAATCGACCAGTTTTAAATCTTGGTTTGATAACATGTTCATATGTCCATATATTATACAGGAATTTTTAGAGACTCAACAATGAAACTTCAAGACCTAATCAGTTCGGTAATCGATCTGATTTTCCGGTCTAAATTCGCGGTAATTTACCTTTCCGCGAATATAAACTCATTGGTATATATGTATTTGTTGCTGGCTAGTGTGTGATCACTTTTTCCAACGGCAGCAAAGCAGTGAAATTTATGCCGCGATGCGAAACTGCTCATCAAATTCAACCGGCGGTTCTGCGTCCCCCAAATCGGGTCTAAATTCTGTATGTTCGAACACTAATCTCCAGAGATGGAGTAATAGTTCAAATGATTCAGAATCCACACGCCACATCACAGACAGATCTATTTCTTTGGCGATCTGAAGTGAGGGTGAAACGTCCTGATCTTCAAACTCACCGTAGAGTCTTGATACGGGATCGAGGAGTGGGATCAGTTCATCTTTCGACAGTTCACAGGTCCCGGAAAAATTCACTAAGTATTCCCAAACCAAGCGAGTGGTCTGTGAAGATTCTTCTGATGGAAGATCTACGACAACGAATCCAAACTCTCCCTGATCTCCCAGATTTATACATTCTTGAAAATTGAAACGACGAGCTAATTCCATCGCTAAATTTCGGATCCGTTCGCTGGGTTCTTGATCCATGCACTCGTTCAAGAATTCACTTGCTGTACAAAATTCGTCCTTAGTAACTACATATGTAGAGGGCGTATCAAATTCAGGTGCGATATCGCTCTTTTGAGGGAGGTCTTCTATGGCTGAACTTTCTTCTGTTACAGTATCTCGTGATACCGTATTCACTGAACTCTCTTCAATGTCTTGCAGTTCAGCTATAACCTGCTCTGTCAGTAAATCTCGAAACGTCTCATAATCCAAATCCTCGTGATCGCAACTCTGCGCGATTTCTACAAACAGTTGGTTGAACTCCGATTCTGTTTTTCCTTCCACAACCCAGTCTTTTTTGAGTCGGTCCTCTAGTCTTTGAATATGTTTGACATCAAGAGTACTAAAAGACGAAGCTAGCGACAACGGTAAATAGTCATTGAGAAAGTGCACCGCATACCTCATGGCGGCATAGGTGGTGCGATACAGTGGGAAGCCATGTTCTGTAAAAAACTTGGACACTTCCCGATCGCTAGTTGTATGGTCAATTGGAAGGTCTGTGTTTCCATCGATGAAACTCAAGATCGATTTGGCGCGTTCGATAAAACTTGCATTGTTTACAAGATCGTTCGTAATGAGGTGGCTAATCTTCGCGATACAAATCCCAGGCCAAGATACGACAACGCAATTAATGTCGGAGAATCGCGATCCCCCACTCGCCTCGTGTAATTGTCGAACGATTTCAAGGCGAGTATTGCCACCAGCAATTAACACATAGTGTTCAGATTCTGGTGGTCTTGCTACAACGAAAGGTTGCTGCACACCTTCCTCTTTGATGGACTGATAGAGTCTTTCGTAATCTTCCCGCATGCTCTCCCGAACCGCGTACGGTAGAGATTGAATTTGATCTAACGGGATCAGTTCTTCGACGACGACTGTTTCGTTTGGAATCTGAGACTCGGACGAGAGAGACTTGATACTTCGGGACACTTCCAAAAAACTAAAAGGAAAATTGTGTAATACTGATTAAATATACATATATTAGACAGTGGTGCAAAGGAATCAAGAAAAATTCCTTCATCGTTTGATTTAAAAGTCGAATAAATTGATTCAAGCACACA
Organism: OMG group bacterium; assembly: GCA_012267385.1. Classification (GTDB taxonomy): domain Bacteria; phylum Pseudomonadota; class Gammaproteobacteria; order Pseudomonadales; family Azotimanducaceae; genus Bin55. The sequence goes on along the minus strand of JAAXGW010000012.1, from coordinate 35,565 downwards.
AATCATTCAACAGTAGCACTCTGTGATCGAATCGCGTGTTTTTCCATTGTTCATCGTAAACACAAAATAGAGCTAGCAAATTTCCAATCAGGTAGCCCAATGACCAAGGCACGCAAAAATTCTTCGCCAACCCTTAAACTCATTCTTGGTATTGGAATGACATTCACGTTCGGGTTAGTGCTAGGAGTATTCGTGGTGCTTGCAATCCAAAATCTCGATTCGCAAAACGAAAAATCAAAGCAAGATGTAGCTCAAAGAGGTCTAAACCAATCCTCGACTACCAGTCCTGATAGGGGTTCTCCAACTGGCACGGGCAATATTGGGCTAATTCAGGACATCTTAAATCAACCGAATGTCTTTGATCAAACTAAGGCTCTGTACGCTACCCTATCGTGGGCAACGACGAAGGATTTGAACGACTTGTGGGTTCAATCTCAAACAATTGAGAGAGAGAGTCATCGTGTAACGATACAACAGGGAATACTCAGCAAGCTAGCTACCATCAGTCCAGCGGAAGTACTTGAGTACATTGACGAAGTATCGATCTTTCACATCGACCAGATATTGACGAGTCTGTTCAGCGAGTGGTCGTTTTCAAATTTAGAAGAAGCAATCAAAGCGGTAAGTACTCTTTCACGTCCTCGAAGGAATGTCGCTCTACAGGCTATCCTTAACACTCGAGACGACTTACCGGAAAGCAAACACCGTGAGATTGCGATACAACTCGAACACGAAGAGACATTTCTAAAGATGGTCAGCGACACAAAAGCGCTATTGAGCCTCGAGGAACCTCATAGTTCGTGGGACACTTTACTCACCGACGAGGTAGCAGACTACCTACAGGCAGAGTCTCTCTTAAAAGTAGCTGAGGCCTGGCGCGAAAAAATTGGTTTTAAAGTACTCTCAAACATTTATAGCGCGGACATAGACGACGATCAACTAAGACAACAATTAATTCGTAAGATTGCCGAAGAGGACCCATTAGGTGCGTTGAACTATACCCGCGAACTAACTGACGAGAGTGAAAAGTCAAGTTTGTCGAGGACTATAGTTCGCGTATGGGCTAGATCGGATGCGCTTGCCGCCCTTTTCGCTGTCTCCACCTTTGAACCCACTTCTATTGCATCAGCGCTTGAGGTTCAAATCACCAAGGTTTGGGCAAGTATCAGACCTAATGAAGTGATTCAGAACATTGATGCGGTAACGGATGAACATCGGCTAGATGCTCTTGAGTCAGCATTTGCTCAACTTGCATCTCAGGATCCTGAGAATGCTCTCGCTAGAGTAAGTTCCGTCGAGAATCTCGTTGCTAATACTTCGTCGATAGTACACAGCATCGTGCGCGAATGGTCTTATACAGAACCTCGAGAAGCGACTGATTGGGTGCTAGAAAACTACGAGCGAGAAGACCCACATCGCGTAACGATGTTGGATAGTGTTTTAAGCTATCTGGCTCGCGTCGAGCCCGAAGCCGCGTTTGAAATTGCGTTAGAACACTCCACTGGGGGACGATGGGGCGGATTAGAAATGGATGTGTTTACGCAGATCACATATGCTGGCAATCTAGAACTAGCGAAGAAGCTAATTACACGAGTACACGAAGATTCGAAAACTCTTGCGTACATTCACTATGGTCAGGCGTTGGTCAAACAGGCACAAACGGAAGAAGCATTAGAGCTGGGAAAAAATTTGAACGAAGAACAGCAATCCTTTTACTACGATCAAGTCATGTATGCTTGGGCAAGGGAAAATCCGAAGAACTTATACGAGAAACTTGGCAACTTACCCACCGACGAACTCAAGTCGCTTGCTGCGGAGGAGTTGATAAGACGCAACATTCACGTCTCACTGTTAAGCGATGAGCAGATCAAACACGCCCAAACTTTTGTAGAGTCCGATGACTAGACGGGCTATAAACGTTACTGAAGAGCTTACGATGTCTTCCGAAACAGCGATATATTGAGATTCGGTGCCATTGTCGGTCGCTACACTGTATACATGAATACATTAGGAACCCAATTTGAGTCGAGATATGACAAATCCAAGTAAGAAAGCTAAAACAGGACTGCAACGCATTGTTGTTTTGGGACTAACTCTCACAATAGGTCTGACGTTCGGAATACTCGGCGTTATTTCATTCCAGAAATTTGGATCTCAAAGTGAGTTTCCGACGCAAGGTAATGTAGAAAGTGATCGCCGTCAAATTTCTTCAGAGACTTCTATCAACGGTTCAACAGCAAGCCCACAAGATCCCGTTCAAATTTCAGAAATCTTTAGTCAACCGAGTATTTTTGATCAACAAACAGCGATCTTTGATTCCCTTTCGTCAGCATCGGCGCAAGAGTTGAAAGACTTGTGGATGCAATCTCAAGAAGTAGAGAGACAGAGTCATCGCAAAAAACTACAGCATGCGATACTCCGAAAGTTGGCGACGATAAATCCACATGACGCGCTCCACCTAATAGACGATGTTTCGATTTTTGAGACGGACTTGATGGTCAGGAGTTTGTTTATTGAGTGGTCAATCTCACAACTAGACAAAGCAATTGAGACCGCTAAGTCTCTATCACGAGACCAACGGCAAGTTGCTCTTGAAGCTATCCTGAATACCCGTGACGACCTGACAGATGCTAGAAGACACGACATTGCCATACAACTCGAACATAAAGAGGTATTTCTTAAGTTAGCTAGTGATTCAAAGGCATCTCAAAACATCGCAGACCCTCAAGAATCATGGGAGACATTGCTCAATGACGAGGTAGAAGACGTCCTGCAAACAGAGTCTCTTGTAAAAGTAGCTGAGATGTGGTTCGAAGAAATTGGCTTTGAAGTACTCTCAAAGATCTACAGCACGAACACTGACAACTACCAACTGAAACAACAATTATTGCGCACAGTTGCCGAAATGGATCTACCGCTTGCTTTGGACTATACTCGAGAACTCACAAACGAGAGAGAAAAGTCAGACTTGTCGAGGATCATCGTTCGTGCCTGGGCTAGATCGGATGCACAAGCCGCTCTGTCAGCAGCCTCAACTTTTGAACCAGCTTCTTTGGCTTCAAATCTCGAAGGTCAAATATCGGAGATTTGGGCGAGTACCAAACCGAACGAAGTGATTGAAAATATTGAAGTAATATCAGAAGAGCTTCGACTACGAACTTTAGAGTCAGCGTTTGCCCGGATCTCATCGCAAGATCCGTTGGATGCTCTTGCTAGATTGAGTTTAGTCGAGAAATTCGTTGGTACCACTGATTCGATCGTTCACTCGATTGTGCGAGAATGGTCTGATAAAGAACCTAGAGCTGCGACTAACTGGGTTTTAGAACACTACACCCAAGAGGACCCGCAACATCGGGTCTTGTTGCTAAGTGCTTTACCGCGCTTAGCTCGCGAAGAGCCCATCAACGCATTTGAACTCGCGATAGAACATACTACTGGCGAGGGTTTAATCAGATTAGATACAGAGGTCGTTGGAGAAATATTAGATTCAGGCAACCTCGAACTCGTGAAGGAACTTATTCCTCGCGTCCCCGAAGCTTCCAAGTCTCGAATTTACTCGACAATATCTTGGGAAATGATCAGACAGGGACAAACAGAAGATGCCTTAGCACTAGGAAAAGATTTAGACGGAGAACCACAGAGTGGCTACTATTTCGGAATGATGGCTAATTGGGCTACATCTGATCCCAAAGGTCTTTACGAGTCCCTCGACGATTTACCGACGAGTGATCTGAAGTCTCTCGCTGCTACCTTTTTGATCAGCCGCAACAAGCGTTCACCCGAATTGACCGATGAGCAGATTGAACATGCAAAAACATTTGTAAAAAACGATGAGTAGGTGGAGTTAATCGTAATCGTACATTGTCGTTAGAAACCACGCATACTCGTAAATAATCGAAGAGAATTCTCTGGGTGTAAGACTATGGCAACGACAAGCGGGCAATCTAAAAGTATTTCCCAACGCAGTTTTTTAATAGGAGTGTCATTTGCGGCGGGCTTAGTATTCGGCGCGCTTGCTGTTTTTTCAATCCAATTCCTAAAGCCTCAAAACGAACAATCAAAGCGAGACGTTGCAAACCGAGAATCACGGCAAACCTCCAAATCCACTACGGTTGTTGCGCGTTCAGAAGACATTGTTGAAGTTGGGCAATTTCAAGAAATTTTTGAACTTCCTAGCATTTCAAAACAGTACAACGTACTTCACTCTACCCTTTCCCGAGCAACAGAACAGGAATTGAAAGATTGGTGGCAGCAGTCTCACAAAATTGAGCGAGATATCCATCGCAGGATTGCTCAAAGTGCCATACTTCAGAACGTCGCTTTGAAAAGTCCTCATCAAGCACTTCGATACATCGAAGACGTCTCAACTTTTAAAGCCGAAGCTTTGTTGATGATAGTATTTTTTCAGTGGTCTGTTTCAAACTTAGAAGATGCCGTCGAAGCAGTCAGCACGCTAGCAGGTCGCCATCGTGATGTAGCTCTTCAAGCGATCCTTGAAATGCGCGACGATCTTTCGGAAAACCAGCTTCGCTCGATCGCAACCCAGCTTGGAGAGGAAGAGACGTTTCTCAAACTGTTGAGCGATACGAAAGCGTCTCAAACTATCACAAATCCCGAGGAGTCATGGAATATATTGCTCAATGACGACGTCGACGATTACCTACAAATGCATTCACTAGCAATTGTCGCGAAGGAATGGTACGAACATAAAGGATTCGAAGTGCTTTCTAATATGTTTAGAGAAATCTCGGATTACTGGATTCTAGAGTACTCGGTTGCCGTAATTGCACAATCCGATCCAGCTGGTGCATTGAACTATACGCGCACGTTAGGGGGTGGACGTGAGCAGACTGATTTGTCGCGCATCATCGTTGCCGAATGGGCTCGTGCGGATGCGCCTGCGGCGTTAAAAGCTGTTAACTTTATGGAACCAGCTTCACTGTCTGAACTTCTCGAAAGAGAAATTGCGGACGTTTGGGCACGAAGTAATCCTGATGCAGTGATTGAAAATATCCAATTGATATCGGAAGAAACTCGTCTGAGGGCGTTGGAGAATGCGTTTTCGTACATCGCAAGAAAAAAACCTAGTGAAGCATTCGGAAAACTGAGTTTCGTGGAACGCTATGTTGGCAATACGTCTAAGATTGTTCGGAGAATTGTGAGTGAGTGGGCTTTTCAGCAATCAGATGCCGCGGCTGACTGGGTCATGCGGCATTACTCACCTGATGACCCCGAGCGTCGAGCACTAATTGCGAGGGTAGTGCCCCATTTGGCTCACAAAGATCCCCATCGTGCCTTTGAACTCGCATCTGCACACCCCTCCCCGAGCGGGGGTCGTGGATTAGAAGAATTTGTAATTGACGAAATAGCTCGCGAAGGTGATTTTGAAGTGGCAAAGGACCTTCTACCAAGATTGAAAGGAGACGATAGACGAGACGCTTGCGTGCAGGTTGGCAGGGCGATGGTAGCTCAGGGACAGTATAGCGAAGCCGTGGAACTTGGAAAAGACTTACCCAAAGTAAACCATTTCTATTACTATGACCAAATTTTTAATAGTTGGGCTGGTAAAAAACCTACGGTCTTGTATGACTCTCTTGAAGACTTGCCTACAAGCAATATCAAATCAAGAGCAGCCTTTCATCTACTATGGCGAAACACAAGCGAACCAGTACTCTCCGATGAGCAAATCACAAAAGCTAAAACGCTATTAAGCTCACGCGACAGGAAATCGATACAGATTATTGAAAACAGATAAGTCGTAGGTCTCTCTTCTCAAGTTCATGTAAACTCGTTATATAATCGAAGTGAATTCTTTGGGAGTAGCAACATGGCAACAACGAGTGGACAATCTTCGACTGTTTCCAAACGCATCGTTTTAATAGGAGCGTCATTCGCGGCGGGTTTGACACTAGGAGTACTTGTCGTTTTTACAGTCCTGCAACTACAACAACAAAACGAACAATCAACACAAGACGTCGCTCAAGGTGGAGGCCAACAAACTTCATCGGACAGTATTCACAGTTCTGGGACTGTGGTAGCCGAGCAGTTTGCAGAAGTCTTTCAACATCGTAATGTCTTTGAACAGAACAAAGCGCTGCACTCTGTCTTGTCTTCTGCTTCAGAAGAAGAATTGGGAGACTGGTGGATTCAGTCACAAAGAATCGAGCGTAATAGCCATCGCAAGATCGCCCAAGATGCCATACTCAGACATTTGACCGCGATCAGTCCTCAAACAGCTCTTACGTACATTAAGGAAATGTCAACGTTTCAATCTGAAGAGCTATTGCGAAGCGTCTTTAGCGAGTGGTCAATTCTGCAATTAGATGAAGCAATCGAGGCTGCGTCGAGTCTATCGGGCTCGCGGCGTAGTGTCGCTCTCGAAGCGATCCTCGAATCCCGAGACGACCTACCAGACAGTAGGCGTCGCGCAATAGCTAAACAGTTTGACGGAGAAGAAATTTTTCTTAAACGTTTGAGCGACGCGGCCGCCTTCGAGAGCATGGCTGAGCCGAACGAATCCTGGGAGATTTTGCTCAACGACGAGGTTACCGATTATCTGCAGCTTGATTCTTTAATACTGGTCGCAGAAGCTTGGCGCGAACAAATTGGTCGTGACGTGTTTTCGAAGATAAGCCATTCGCAATTTGACGATTTCGGTACTAAACGTCGTTTGTTGAGCACGATTGTGCAAGAAGATTTGGCTGGTGCTTTAGACTACACTCGGGGATTAGCGGACCCACACCTCAAGCAATTTTTGGGTAAGATCGTTGTCAGTGAATGGGCGAAAACGGATGCACGAGCTGCGTTGGAGGCAATCTCTACCTTTGAGTCAGTCTCGTTAGTTTCAGTCCTTGAACAAGAAATCGCCCAAGTTTGGGCGCAAACCAATCCTCACGAATTAGTCGAAAATGTTGAAATGATTTCCGAGGAGGTTCGGCTACCAACGTTGGAGTCAGCATTTGGTAGATTTGCTCGAAAAGACCCTTTGGAAGCGATCGAAAAACTAAGTATGGTAGAGGAATTTGTGGGAAATACCACTTCGATCATAGTACATATCTTGACTTCTTGGGCTTTTAAACAACCCGAGGCTGCAGCGGAATGGGTTGTGAGTCAATATTCTGCCGACGACCCTCAACGACACAGGTTAATGCAAACGGTATTAACCCTTATGGCTCCCAAAGATCCTAATCGAGCTTTTGAACTTGCAACCGCACACCCGGCTCAACCAGGCAGGGGATATCCCTTAGACTTAGTCGTTATTAGAACGGTCGCATTCCACGGTGATATTGACGCGGCAAAGAAGTTACTTACGAGAGTAAAGGAAACTGAAGCTCATCGCAGCGCTCACGCGGAAGTTGGTGAAGCGATGGTAGTGCAAGGACAGTACAGCGAAGCCCTGGAGCTAGGAAAAGAATTATCGGAACGCAAACAACAGGATTACTATAACAGTATTGTGGGCATGTGGGCTAGCGAAAAACCGACAGTTTTGTATGAGTACCTTGAAGACTTATCTACAAGTAGTATCAAATCGAGAGCGGCCTTTCATCTGATCTGGCGAAACACACTCGAACCAGTACTTTCCGACGAGCAAATCGCAAACGCCAAAACTCTATTGAGTCCTCGCGAAAAGGCTCAGGTAGAAGCCATGGAAAACAGATAAATCCATACACGCGCGTCTAAGAATTTCCTATGAACATGGTGCTTAATTCCTGATTCAAGAGACCTCGACCACATCCATTGGTATTGTGTCCAGAAGCATGAGTTTTTACTCTCAGTTTGGCTTGAGAATTGACTCTATAGGTAGTCTGGAATGTTCAACAGAGTACAGTTGTTTCAAGTTGTTTGCATCTATCTACTCGAACGTCCCTCCGAAAAACAGTCCCCTTACGATGGGACGAAACTTCGCGTCAAACAGCACGATGTCGTTCCACAGCTTCGAATCGTCGTCATATAATCAAAACACTTCTCTAGGGCAAGTGATATGACATCAACAAATGGGGGTCCCTCGACAGATTCGGAAAGCAATCGTGTTATTGGGATCGCTCTGCTCGCTTTTGTCCCGTTAGCTTTTCTAGCAGTCTTCGCGATTTTCAACTTCGGATCTGATAATGACAATCGAACACGCGAAACTGCACTAGTCGATACTCAACAAGCTTCGACGAAAAACTCTACTGTCTCACTCACCGAAATTAGCGTTAAGCAAAACACAACGGTCGACAAAATCGGGGATGACTCAGCAGCAGTTCGAGAACCTCCCTCGGCGGCATTATTTTCTTAAATAGCTCGTAAAGATTCTGATGCGGCGGATGACTGAATCGTAGAAAACTCTGCTCTGACGATCCATTGCGCTTTACCCTTTCGAAGAATACGTTACCTCAATTAGCCAGTCAAGATCCCGATAAAGCCTTTACACTTGCAGTAGCACAACCCAATCCAGATGAAGGACCTGGACTCGATTTTTAGTTTTTCAAGAAGTCGTACTGTCAGGGGAAATAGAACTTGCTATAAAACTACTGCCTCAAGTAAACTAAAGAATTAAAACACACGCCTATGAGGAGATAGGAACAGCGCTGATACACAAGTCAATGATCGAAGACGCTTTGGAAATTGGAGAAGACTCAATCGGACTGAATCAGGTGACTCACTACAACCGAGTAATGGAAGTTTAGACTAGACATACACCCAAGAATCTTTAAGAGTCCCTTGACAATTTACCTACAAGCGAGGTCAAGTCGAGCATTAAACAGCAATCAATTTTGAACAAAAGAGATGGGCAGGTACTTACTGATGATCAGACTGTACATGTAAAAATTTCTTAGACTCCGCTGACAGAATTACCGCGATTATCAGTTATGGGCTTTAGGTTCATTTTCAAGTTCCTAGACTGCTGGTAATGGCCGTATTTAGCATCTGCCAAGATGCTTACGAAAGTGCGCCATATACGTTTGTTGGTGCTTATATACATGGCTACACAGATTCGACTTTTTCGAACTTATGGTTGTTGCCGGGAATCTTGAACACTGTGGGCGTGCCGTCCTCAAGGTAATGTATCAAGTCATCAAATTCAAAACCGCGTACCTCGATGCAAATAGAGGGCGTATAACTATTCCCGTCGAATCTTTCTCATATTTACAAATCGCTAATTCAACGGAACAGAGATTTAGTGACTTATTCCTCAGAATCTGGTGTGCAATTAATACTAGCATCACTCGACCAGCCTTGCGCCTGTTGGTTCCATTTTCCTCCTTTAGTAACTTTAATAAAAACCTTAATTGCTGTTGTCCAAGTACCTGATGCACATGATTCGTCGTCAGTGAACCCAAGCTTTGTGGATGGCGCATAGTCATACTGAGCTGTAGCGACATATTTTGATGTTTTGGCTCCCTGGAGTACTACAACTTCGACCTTCCAATCGATTGGCAACCCCAAATTGTAGCTGCAATCTGCGAACCCAAAACCTTTAATGTCTCCACCTTGCGAGCGATATGGTGCTGTTGCATAAAATTTGGAGCAAGTAATGAGGGCTGTCTGAATCACATTCGCGTTAACTGGCGGTGAAAAGCCATGCGGTACTATCAGGAAGGCACAAGCCATTCCTACGATGGCGTATGTAGCGAGAGTTTTCATTCGTTTCTCCTTTTGAAACATTTGTTTCGGTAATTTTAGTTTATCTTGTATTTCTCAACAAGCAACTCGCTTGTGTTTCTTTAGACTCCTTTCTGCGACCGTTTTCTCGACGTAAATGTACAGGTACTTCTCGCCGTTCATGTTCTAGGTGTTGTAACCAGCTCGTATCAATTTGTTCTTTAGTGGTGAAATTTCTCTGTCGAATGTAGCTTTCTTCAAGTAACCGTCGGACAGAGAGAAAAAATAAGATGTCATGAGTTCGTAAAACCTAGTTGGTTCTTGCGTTGGATACCCTCTGCTACTTCCAATCTATTTCATTACGGAACTGCTTGCGACCTAAACCACATCTATAAACAACTTGAGATCGTGAGATGCATACGGAGCACAGTGCAGGTAGATGCTTCTAGTTGATTGCTGCAGACACTTAATCTCCATGACTCGCAGTGCCGTGAATATCACATAGGCCATCATGGACTTGCCACGCATTGCTTGAACCGCCTTTGGTTACTCACTCAACTCAGGATAATCATGCAATATCAGCGAGTGCCATGCGCGCTTCAAATCGTCCCACCCCCAAGTGTCCTTGAACTCCGCGCCCTCCGCCTTGCTTCCTACCGGCGCGGAGTATTTTGCGTTGGAGTTGAACGGAGGGTTTAGGTAAGTAAGATCGACACCTAAGGAGTGCATTCCGCGCCAGTCACCACCGTTTTGCTGACGCTCCCCTGCCTCAAACTGGCGGTTCGTCACCATACTTGTTGCTCTTTTAGACTTTCCGCCAATGGCGGCTTCTCCGCTTCAACGATCCTTTGCAGCTTGATCAACTTTAGCTTGCGCTCCAATTTGGCGTGTATGCGCTTCTGCATGAAAGAGTTGTCGGTTGCGTGAAATCCAAGTCTGTTGGTTGCTGCAGATTGGACACGCCGTTCTTGGCATTCGTCATAATGGCAATGGCCATGAACCACTCTTTCAATGGCATCCTGATTTTCTCTAAGACCGTTCCCGCAAGCACATTGAAGTTCGACTTGCAAGCGCGCAATTCCCACTTCCGGCTCAGTTTCCGTCAGCTTTGCTTGCAATACAGGCTGTCGCCGAATCTGACGCTCTCCACGTGCGCTATGCAAGCCTTCTGATCGGAGGCATCTTTGAAGGATTTATATGAGGTTCATACCATCGTCTCCAGTCAATGACACTATGGTATACAGCGTGAAATTAAGCATCAAGCCCATAACTTACCGTCGCGAAAATTTCCTACAGGATGTGGATAACAGGTTCAAGTCCTTTCAAGCTTGATACTGGAAGTAGTTTCGTCGAAAAGTATCGCGTGAAAATTTTCTTAAAGACTGTCCCAAACCGTAAAGGAAACCCACATTGAAGTAAGAGGTTGCTCACGTCAGCTAGCGCATCCTTACCAACACTAACAGTTGGTACTGTACTAGTGATGTGACAGTTGAGCCCTTCGTTGCTAGAAGCAAGATTCTTATATACGGCATATAATAGACTTAAAAATTGACTTTGGAATAATGATCACATCGCAAGACGTTTCAAAACGACGTTTGATAGTTGGGATCACCTTTGCAGTTGGGCTCGTGATCGGCGTACTTACAGTTATCACAGTACAAAGTTTCGTTCTGAAGAGTGAACCAGAACCTTACGATCTGGCTGACATCGAGCTCCAACAAAACTCGACCGAGAATTTTGATCGCGATTCCAACCTACTTTCCTTCGGGATTGGGCAATTTGAAGAAATCTTCAAACTTCGTAGTCCTGTTGAACAACGCAAGGCACTATACAACATCCTCTCCTCTTCCACTGAACAGGAATTGAAGCAGTAGTGGACTCAGACCCAAAAAATTGAGCGCGCTAGTCATCGTGAAATTGCTCAACAAGTCATTCTCCGATATCTGACCAAAATAAATCCTCAAGGAGCTCTTCACCTTCTAGATGATGTTTCGACATTTCAATGGTATGCTCTTTCACAGACAATATTTAGCGAGTGGGCGGTATTAAATTTAGAAGAAGCAATCCAAACTGTCGCGAAACTTGAAGGTATCAAACGAACCGTCGCGCTCGAAGCAATCCTTGAAACCCGTGATGACCTATCTGACGATAGACGTCTCGCAATCGCGGTGCAACTCGATCGAGCAGGAACTTACCATCATTTGAACAGTGACACGAAAGCGCTAAACAGCATAGCCAACCCTAGCGAGTCATGGGACATTCTGCTCAATGACAATATAGATGATGCGCGACAGATGGGAGCTCTAGTAATGGTCGCGGAGAAATGGCGGGAACAAATTGGTTTTGCAGTATTTTCGAAAATCTACCAATCTAGAATTGAAGACAATTGGATCAAGAATCAGCTCACTGCGGCGCTCGCGCAAACGGACCCGGCTCTTGCGTTGGATTATGCCAAAAGGGTGTCGGACGAGTGGGAACAGTCTTCTTTATCTCTCATAGTTGTTGAGGAATGGGCTTCAATAGACCCACAAGCTGCACTCGCTGCCGTCTCATCCTTTAAACCATCCTCCTTATATTTTGAGCTGGAAGGAACAGTCGGAGCGTATTGGGCTAAGAACAAACCATATGAGTTGATCCAAAACATAGAACTTTTAACGCAGGGGTCTCGAATTTGGGCGTTAGAGGTGGCATTTTCGTACATCGCTCGAGAAGACCCATTAGAGGCAATTGAATCACTCAGTGCTATAAAAAACTCTGTTGGAAATACGAAGTCGATTCTCCAACGAATTATTGATGAATGGGGAATGCTACAACCTGATGCCGCGACAGATTGGTTACTAAATGACGTTGACCACGAGGACCCGCTACTGCTTCATTCGCTGTTGGAGGAAGTACTTCCCTCTCTGGCTCGCCAAGATCCGATTAAGGCTTTTGAAATCGCGCTACAACAACCTAATCCTGTAGGTAGGTTCGGGTTAGCAGATAGGGTCATCTCGCAATTAACCAGAGACGGCGAATTCGCAATAGCGATTAGTCTTCTACCACGAATGCCTGAACATGATCAAATTGACGCTTATAAGCGTGTTGGACAGGCGATGGTAAATGAGGGACAGACCTCTGAAGCATTGGAAATGGGAAATGACCTAGAACCAGAGCTACAGCAAGATTACTATCGTAGAGTTTTTCAGGCGTGGGTGAGGGCCGATCCCACTGACCTTTACGAGTCACTTGAAGATTTACCCTCAAGTGCAGTTCAGTCGATTGCCGCATCAGTGCTGCTCACTAGGCGCTTCGATTACGGTCAACTGTTGACGGAAGCTCAGCTTGAACGAGCAAGGTCGTTCTTAAACTCCGACGGTAGAAATTGGGTTCAAGTGATGGAAGAGTTGGAATCATTAGAAAAGTCAATAGAGTCCATGCGTTAGCCCTATGTGAAGGTGAATGAACTGTTTGATAAGAGGAGAAATCGGTAGAGGTTAACGAAAACTCATCCGTTTGAATGAACTCAAAATTGAGACGGGTGTAAATACTACAAAACGGTGAGTGATTAGATAACTACTGAGACAAGTTTAACAAATTCAATGCGAAACTACTTTATCGGAATCACATTTGCGGCTGGTCTAACGCTAGGAGTACTTGCCGTCCTGGCGGTCCAAAGCTTAGTTCTACAAAAAGAACATTCGACCCAAGACATCGCTCGGGACAACGTAGAACGAACTGGTAGATCGAGTGCTCGCGATCTGGCATCGACAAGCTCGGTCCGTGTTGGGAAATTCGAAGAAATCTTCAAACATCGCAGTCCTGCTGAACAGCACGAAATACTATACAACTCCCTCTCCCAAAACACTGAAAAGGAATTGAAAAAGTGGTGGATTCAGTCTCAAAAAATTGAGCGTTCTAGTCGTCGGACTATCGCACAACATGTCATTCTCCGAAACCTCACCGCGCTAGATCCTCAAGAAGCTCTTCGACTCCTAGATGACGTCTCCATGCTACAAAAAGATGCTCTTTCAAGGACATTATTTAGCGAGTGGGCGGTATTACAGTTAGACGACGCAATCGTCGCTGCAGCCAAGCTTGTTGGCACACAACGAACTATTGCTTTCGAAGCGATCCTTAAAGCGCGCGATGACCTACCTGAAGAACGACGCCGTGTGATCGCCGCGCAGCTTGAACAGGAAGAAACTTACCATAAATTGACAAGTGAAACGAAAGCACTTCAAAGCGTTGAGAACCCTAAAGAGTCGTGGAGCATCTTGCTCAATGACGATGTTGATGACATGCTGCAGATGGAATCTCTAGCAATAGTCGCTGAAACGTGGCGGGAACAAATTGGTTTTGAAGTACTCTCGAAAATCTACCATTCTGAAATTAAAGACTACAAAATCAAGAGCCTTATCGTGGCAACGATCACGCAAACAAATCCTGCTCTTGCACTCGACTATGCCAAAGGGTTGTCCGAGGAAGACGAACGGTCTTATTTGTCCCGCACAATTGTTGAAGAGTGGGCGCGAACTGATCCACTAGCCGCGCTCGGTGCTGTCTCAACCTTTGAACCATCCTCCCTAGTTGGTAATCTTGAAAAAGAGATTGCAGAAGTTTGGGCGAGAACTACACCTTATGAATTGATTAAAAATATAGAACTAGTGTCGGTGGAATCCCGCATGTCACCATTGGAGCGAGCTTTTTCTTACATCGCTCGTGAAGATCCACTAGGAGCAATTAAATCACTCAGTTCAGTAGAAGACTCTGTTGAAGATACTTCACCGATTCTCCGTCGAATTGTTAACCAATGGGCCACGCAAAAGCCTGAAACGGCGACACAATGGGTGTTAAGTAACTTTGACGAAGAAGATCCAAAACTTCAATCGCTGCTGGAGGAAGTGCTACCCGCTCTGGCTCTCCAAGATCCAATAAAGGCGTTTGAAATCGCACTAAATCAATCTGCCTCAAACCAAAGATCACGGTTAGAGTCCTTGGTGATTCGACAATTGACCCGTCACAGCAATATCGAATTAGCTATTAGCCTATTGCCTAGAGTGAGTGAAAATTCTCAGAGTGCTGTTTATCACAATATTGCAGAGGCGATGGTAAACAAGGGACGAACATTCGAAGCTTTGGAACTGGGCAGTGATCTAGAACCAGAGCTACAGCAGGATTACTATAGTGCGCTCGTTCAGACTTGGGCAACGGCCGATAGCGCTGGTCTTTACAAGTCACTTGACGACCTACCGACAAGTGCTGCTCAGTCGTCTGCTGCAGCAGAACTCATTTGGCGCAACCAAATCCATCCTGTTTTCTCGGATGATCAACTCGACCAAGCAAGAGCGTATTTAAACTCCAGCGACGCGGCCTACATAAAAGGTTTTTGGATAAAAGTTGATCGATCAATTCCCTGATGGAGATATTTTGTGCAACAGAATTGAACCACTTCCACCGGCCTGATGAAACCTTTTTTGAACCAAAGCATCATGATTTTTGTATGATCGCCAGACAATAGCAATGTCACTTTGACTACTGCAGTTCCCAACACTAATCTCCGTCCTCACAAAATCAATCATAGGTAGCATAGAACCACCAGCACAACTATGACAAAAGATACAAAGGTAGGTGTTTCAAAACGCAGTGTGGTGATTGCAGGTACGTTCGCGACTGGCATAGCATTAGGAATACTTGCTGTCGTCGCATTCCAAAACATCATTCCTCAAAACGAGCGTCCGCCGCTAGACATCGCTCAAGCGGAGAGCAACGAAACTGGGACTAAGAGTGATATCGGACTGTCGTCGCTAAACCCGGGCGGTGATGGGCAAATAGAAGAAATCTTCAAACACAAGAGTGTCTTTGATCAATATCGGGCACTTCACGCTACACTTTCTCCAGCGACCGAGCACGAGTTGATTGATTGGTGGATTCAATCTAAAAAAATTGAGCGTGCTAGTCATCGAGAAATCGCGCAACAGGTCATTCTCCGGTATCTTACAGCGATCAATCCACAACAAGCTATTCAATACCTAGACGATGTTACTGTATTCGAACGTGACTCTTTATTAATGACGGTGTTCAGTGAGTGGGGTGTATCGAATTTAGATAGTGCAATAGAGGCCGCAGTCGATCTCATCAGTCCGCAGCGAACCATTGCACTCCAAGCTATCCTGGAAATTCGTGATGATCTCTCCGATAGTCAGCGTCGTTCAATTGCGCTGCAACTTGACGGAGAAGAAACATATTTGAAGTTGATTGGGGATAAACAAGCCGCCCAAAGCATCGCGGAACCAGAGGATTCGTGGAACATTTTGCTCAATGACAACGTCTATGACCGTCAGCAATTGCAGGCTCTCGCTGTAGTTGTTGAGGCGTGGTTTGATCAAGCTGGTTTTGAAGTATTGTCAAACATTTACTCGGATGCTGAGGACTTCCGGATTAAAGCCAATATGACAAGAATCATCGCTCAAATTGATCCGAACGGTGCATTGGACTATACCCGAGGATTAGAAGACGCAGAACAAAAATGGTTTTTGTCTTACGAGATTGTTCGAGAATGGGCTAGAACAGATGCATTAGCTGCTCTAGCCGCGGCTACAACGTTTGAACCACCCTCGGTTGCCTCAGAACTTGAAACTGCGATCTCGTATCGTTGGGCGGGTTCCAGGCCCTTTGAAGCCATTGAGAACATTGAAGCTGTGTCTGTGAACGCTCGAGTTGTGACCTTGCAGATTGCATTTGCGAATATCGCTCGAACAGATCCATCGGAAGCAATTGCAATGCTCAGTTCAGTAGAGAACTCGGTTGGGAATACTTCTACGATTCTCGCCAGTATTGTGAGTGAATGGTCATCACAACAACCAAGTGTGGCTACAGACTGGGTTATAGATAACTTTGTTCGAGAAGACCCACAACGACGTATGCTCTTAGAGGAAGCTCTACCAACTTTAGCACTAGAAGATCCTAATAAAGCCTTTGAACTAGCTTTAGCACAACCTGAGAGTGAAGGAACAGCTTTGGGTTTAGATTTTCTCGTTTTCCGTACTATCGCTCGTCAAGGAGATCTCGAGCTCACCAAAACGCTATTACCTCAAATACGAGAAAATTCTGAAATTTACGCTTATAGTGAGCTTGCAGAAGTGCTTGTAGAGACAGGGAAAACTGACGAAGCTTTCAAACTTGGAAAAGGCTTAGAAGAAGAATTGCGACAATTTTTCTATCAACGGGTCGTACAAGATTGGACCTGGGAAGATCCCAAAAATCTCTTTGAGTCACTCGAAGAGTTACCGTCTAAAGAACTCAAGTCAAAAGCTGCGGAGCGATTGATAGCGAACAATGAGTGGAAGCCTTTGTTAACTGACGAAGAGATCGAACATGCGAAAACATTCTTAATTGCTGAAGACAAAGGACGAAAATCACCTTTCGAGTGAGCACGAACAAAGAGCCCGGAAGTCAAACGTTGGAGTAACCAAAGATCACTGTAGAATCAAACAAAAATTTTTTTCTGCAAACATCATGACTATCGCAAAAGCACTCCCTTTATCACGTAGCAAACGTAATCTCATGATCGGGATTATTTTCGCGGTAGGAATAGCAATTGGGGTACTTGCAATTGTTGCAATCCAAAGTCTCGCCTCTCAGGGTGAACAGGGTAAGCAAAGCACTGCTCGACATGGCGACGAACAATCATCGTCTGAACGACACTCTGATTATCCCAAAAGAGCTACCGGTGAAGTTGTGGAATTTCAACAAATCTTTAGCCTTGAAAGCACGGCAGAACAACACAAAGAACTTTACACAATCCTCGATCACGCTACAGAAGCAGAATTGCAGAAATGGTGGATGAAAAGTCAGCAAATAGAACGGGACAGTCATCGCAAGTTCGCCCAGCAGGTCATCATAGGTAAATTAACGACGATCAATCCACAAGAAGCTCTTCGAAGGTGCTTAGACGAAGTATCCATGTTTCAAATTGGAACATGTACGCGCACAGTCTTTAGAGAATGGTCTGTTTTGCAATTAGAGGAAGCAGTAGAGGCTGCTATCTCTCTTCAAGGACCCAGACAAAGTGTAGCGATAGAAGCCATCCTTGATACTCGTGACGATTTATATGAAAGTCAAAAGTTCTCGATTGCGAAAAAACTCAATGCGGAAGAGTTTTACCTTAAGCTAGTTAGTGAAGTGAAAGCATCCGAAGTCATCGCGGAGCCCGAAGAGTCGTGGACTACATTGCTCGATGATGATGTAGACGACTATCTGCAGACGGATACGTTTATCAAGGTTGCTGAAGAATGGATGAAACAAATCGGTTTTGAAGTACTCTCGAAGATTTACGGAATGCGTGAATTTCGCATTGACCGGGACTTGGTGATCGCCGTCGCACGAGTCGACCTAGCGGGGGCTTTGGACTACACGGAGAACATTCTTGAGAAATATGAACAGGAAACTCTATCCAGCATCATTATTCGTGAATGGGCACGCACCGACGCGCTCACAGCCGTGCGTGTCGCTTCAGCTGTAGAACCCGCTTCATTCGCTGCGATGTTGGAAAGAGAAGCCGGAAGAGTATGGTCGAGGACAAAACCTACTGAGTTGATCGAAAACATTGAGACACTTTCATTCGAGTCTCGACTGATGCCGTTAGAGTCAGCATTTTCAAAAATTGCTAGTCAAGATCCTGCGAAAGCAATCACAATGCTGAGTTCAGTAGAAGATTTTGTCGGAAATACGTCCACCATTCTTAACCGCATCGTCGATGAATGGGCGAAAAATCAACCAGATGCTGCTACAGAGTGGGTTCTTAGTAACTTTGCGCAAGAGGATCCGCAACGCCAATCACTGTTGAGGGGAGCTTTGCGAGCTCTTGCACTTCAAGACCCCGATCGAGCCTTTGAAATCGCGATAGAACAACCTGCTTCTAACAATAGAGTTCTAGAGTCCAATGTCATTCAAGAAATCGTCTTCTACGGCGATCTTGAAGTCGCGAAAAAACTACTCCCTCGAGTACGTGAAAGTAGTTCCAAATCGCTGATTTATGGAGACGTCGCGAGAGCTATGGTAGATGCTGGACAGACTAGCGAAGCTATGGAACTCGGAAACGATTTAGCAGAGTCGAGTCAACAGATGTACTATTGGGGTGTATTGAACTGGTGGGCTAGCCAAAGTCCCAAGAACCTTTACGAGTCGCTCGACAGTTTGTCCACCGGAGATCTTAAGTCGCTAGCAGCGACACAACTCATACGAGCAAACCAAAACAATCCGATATTTTCGGACGAGCAAATTAAACAAATGAGAAATTACTTAAATACTGAAGACGAAGCTCTGCTAGACCGTTTGGAAAACTGAAAGAAAATGTGCTTTAGAGTATTGAACCAACGACGCTTATACCGTCTGGACGGGTCTGAAAGTCTGCTCGAAGGAAAGACATGTAATGGTGAACTTTTACGACGTTCACGTTAATGACACCACAAGCAATGTGCGCACGAGATATAGAGAAAGCGATTATTTAAGCAAACAACGTGGGAAGTGACATGGCAATATTGAAAGACCGGCCTTCAAACGGTATCCATCGAATAGCTTTAATTGGAGTCTCATTCGGTGTAGGGCTGGTTTTTGGGATACTGGCAATAGTTGTCTTTCAAAATATCCCCTCTCAAGACGAGCAATCCTCTCAAGGCGTTGCACAGGGAGAAGTCGAACAAACTTGGACAAACAGTGCGAACAGAATTTCGACCGCCGACAGAATTGACGTCGGGCAGTTTCAAGAAATCTTCGAGCATGAGAGTATCTCTGATCAATACAGTGCGCTTCACTCGACCCTTGCTAAGGCGACCGAGCACGAGTTGAATGACTGGTGGCTTCAATCTCAATCGATTGAACGAGACAGTCAACGAAAGCTCGCGCAGAGAGCGATTCTTCAAAATCTAACTACGATAAACCCTCAAGCAGCACTTCGAAAAATTGATGATGTGACTCAGTTTGAAGTGGATGCCCTCTTAAAGAGCGTATTTAGCCAATGGTCGGTTTCTGGGTTGGACAGTGCCGTCGAAGCAGCATCCACACTCTTAACTCGGCAACGCAACGTCGCACTTCAAGCTATCTTGGAAACCCGTGACGACTTGATAGAGAGTAAACGCCGACTTATCGCCACACAACTTAGCGGAGAGGAGACGTTTCATAAATTGTCGAGCGACTCCTTGGTAGCTATACGTATCAAAGAACCTGAGCAATCTTGGAGAATTTTGCTCAACGACGATGTCGACGATGCCCTTCAAGTGGAAACACTCGAAATCGTCGCGATAGCATTGTTTGAGCAAGTTGGATTCGAAGTGCTTTCGACAATTTACTCAGAAGTCGAGGACTACTCAAGTCAGCGACACTTGTTGAGAACGATTGCCCGAGAGAATCCAGCTGGCGCTTTAGACTATACCCGAGGATTAGCTGCAGAGTACGATAAGTTGAACTTGTCCACAATAGTTGTCCGAGATTGGGCAAAAACTAATGCACAAGCAGCGTTAGTGGGTGTCTCAGCGATAGAGTCCCGTTCCTTCGCTTCAAAACTTGAAGATGTAGTCTTGACAACTTGGGCGCGGAACAATCCGATAGATGTGATTGAAAATATCGAAACGATATCGGAAAAGTCTCGATTGACTACTTTGGAAACTGCTTTCGCAACTCTCGCGCGCAAGGATCCTATGAACGCACTCGCCACACTTAGCTCTGCCGCGAGTTTTGTTGGTAATACGTCAAGTATTCAAAAGAAAATTGTGACTGAATGGTCTTATTTGGATCCGACCGCAGCCGCTGATTGGGTGGTCAGTAACTATCCCGCTGACGACTCTCAACGGCGCGCGTTGTTGATGGAGGTATTACCTCGCTTGGTACATCTGGATCCCGACGCAGCGTTTGCAATAGCGATGGATCAACCAACTCTTAATGAAGGGGTTAATTTAGATTATTTGGTTATTCGAGAACTAGCTTTGACAGGTAATGTCGATAAGGTGAAGAAACTGTTACCTCAGGTGAAGGATAGTTCTAGATTGGCGGTTTACCATACTACAGGAGAGTTAATGGTACGCGAGTCACAGACAGAGGAAGCTCTGGAACTCGGAAAAGACTTAGCAGAAGAGCACAGGAGCTATTACTATGTCCGAGTGTTGAGTCTTTGGGCGGCCACTAATCCTAAAAATCTGTATGAATCCCTTGAAGACTTACCAACTCTTCGCATCAAATCGCGGGCGGCGATGGCTCTCAAAGCAAATAATCGAAAGCAACCACTCTTGACGGACGATCAAATAGAACAAGTAAGAACTCTCTTGAATTCAGAGGACGAGACGACGATTGAGCGTATAGAGAACAGATAGAGGATTCAACTGACAATGATGCGTTGCCCATTCAGAAATTGGGTGTACTACTTGTCTAGATGAATATTGTGTCCAGTCGCACTGTTCGCAAACACTACTGACTCATTACAAAGAAGAATTGCACAAGACGTCGCAAACGATAGGAAATCCTTAACTGTGTAATTAATCTTGGACGATAGTATCCAATCTCCTCTCCACAGTTCTGACAAGAGTGACAGCGTCCCGATTCCTTACTTAGTCGGAAAAAAATACCTCTGTGACTTCAAAACGAATAACTACTTGACATGACAGAGCAAGTATCCTGTGGAACACACGGGATATAATCAATTTTCCAGTCTAATGGGGTAGCAAGGTGGTCACAATGAGCGAGCAACCTTCGATGGGTCTCAAACGAATTTCTGTAGTTGGGATCTCGTTCGCGCTAGGTCTGTTCTTAGGGGTACTAGCAGTTCTTGCTATTCAAAGGATTGGTCCTCAGAACGAACAATCCACTCAAGACGTTGCACACAATAAAGTCGAGCAGACTTCAAAAACTAGCACGAACAGAATTTCAACCGACGACAGGGTTGAGATCGGGCGGTTTAATGAAATCTTCAAACACCATAGCATCTCTAAGCAATATAGTGCCCTTCACGCTACCTTTTCTCAAGCGACTGAGCAGGAATTGAAAGAATGGTGGAGTCAATCTAAGTCCATCAAGCGCGCGAGTCAGCGCGAGATCGCGCAGCAAGTCATACTGCGAAGTCTTACAGCGATCAATCCACAAGAAGCATTCCGACGTATTGACGAAGTTTCAATACTTCAATCCGATGCAGCTCTAAAGATTGTGTTTAGCGAATGGGCAGTCTTACACTTGGAAGATGCAATTGACGCTGCCGCCACACTGGTAAGTTCGCAACGTAATGTCGCTCTGCAAACCATTCTTGAAACCCGCGACGATCTACCGGAGAATGAACGGCTTTCAATAGCGAGACAACTCGAGAGTGAAAAGACGTTTCTTAGATTACTTAGTGATTCAAAGGTTTCTGAGAAAATTGGAGAGCCTGAACGGTCCTGGGAAATTTTGCTCAATGACAACGTCGACAATATCCTGCAAACTGAAACTCTAACGAAAGTCGCCGAGGCTTGGAGGGAACAAATCGGTTTAGAGGTGCTCTCGAAGATCTATCAAATAGGAGTCGATGATTATCGAATCAGGCCTCCTTTAGTAGAAGCGATCGCGCAAGGAGATCCTGAGAGCGCATTAGAGTATGCTCGCAGCTTATCAGATGAGCAAGAACAGTCTTATCTATCTGAAAGAATCGTACGCGTGTGGGCTCGAACAGACGCACTAGCCGCTCTCTCTGCCGTTTCGACGTTTGAACCTGCTTCCTTGGTGTCAGAACTTGAAGAGGAAATCGCGGGAGTTTGGGCACGGAGTAATCCTTCTGAAATGATCGAGAATGTTGAATCAATTTCGTTAGAGAATCGAGCATATCCGTTGTCAACAGCGTTATCAAATATCGCTCGTGAAGACCCTTTGGGCGCAATCGTCATGCTCAGTTCCATAGAACACACCGTAGGAAATACTTCGATGATTCTGGATAGTATTGTTTATCAATGGGCAGTTCAACGCCCCGAAGCTGCGACAGACTGGGTGCTAGAGAACTTTAAATCAGAGGACCCACAACGACGAAATCTACTCGAGAGTACGTTGCCTCGTTTAGCTCGCAAAGATCCTAACAAGGCTTTTGAACTTGCAATCGAGCATCCCGCTTCTGGCTCGGGATTGGGACTAGATTACCACGTTCTGGGGGAAATAGTTCGGGAAGGAGATATCGAAGTCGCTAAAAAATTGCTACCTCAAGTGAACGAAAGATACAAATACATACTGTACGGTAGGGTCGCATCGGAGATGGTAGTTGAGGGTCAAATTGAACAAGCTTTGGTTCTTGGAGAAGAACTAGAAGAATCACATCGACGATATTACTATCTAACTGTTTTTTCTTCATGGGCAAGAACTAATCCAAAGAATTTAATGGAGTCTCTTGACGGGTTGTCGACGAAGACTATCAAGTCCATCGCGGCATATGAAATAATTTCGCAGAATCGTTACAACCCGGTTTTCACTGACGAGCAACTTGAGAGGGCACGCACATTCTTGACTCCTGAAGACGAAGCCAGTCTCAAACGTTTCGAAGACTGAGCAAGAACACAATTGAATCGAAGACGCTAATTTTGACCCATTGAACAAGTCTTGGGGATTCCAATGCTTCAAGCTGTTGATGGACAAGTCTTCTCGTCAAATTCCTCCATTTCACTGAACTAGCGTTCTTAGGTTCTCCTAGTCGGATCTTCTGGGACTGTGGTTTTGGTGTCGTAGCTGTCCTCTTCTGACTGCGGCGAATCTGAGACGCGTTTCGCGTGAATTTTTTTTGTGGAAGATCTCAAATCGGGTCCTAAGTAGTCCGTGTACGTACCGTTGAGTTCTCCGTTTTCGATTACTATCTCGTAGTACTCCCCGGCCTCTTTTTCGTCCTTATTAGTACCCTTGTCCAAATCGTCGTCTGGGAGTGGAACAAATATCGATACATTGTTCCCATCAACTGTTACGTCCGTAGTAGTTTCGACCTGGTGTTTGACGTTCTCGTAACTTTGAACTTCGTTGATGTTGTACTCCGCAACTATGTCGAACATTCCTTCAGTTTCACGCGGGTCGATCCCACTCATTCTCGCAGCAGTTTTTTCAATATTTTCCTTTGTTTCGGGGCTCAGTCCCGCAAAAATTCCTCTCAGTAGATCTTGACTCTTTTCCCATTGTTCTTTACTAACTTCCCGAGTGATCATCACCGTATAAGATTCATCATCTATCTTGGTGAGAGAAATCGTAGTACTAAGTCCCTCCTCCATTTCTGAAATCTTTCCAGTTTCCTGATCCACGTCATACATGAGATAAGTTCCAAGAACGTCGTCTCCCATCACCTGGGTCGAAAACAGACCGAACGCAACCAAAAAGAGTATCGGAGGGTGTAGCGCAGTTTAGACATCATACTAAATAACAATTGACGAACAATCAGATGAAGTGGTATCTGATTCTCAATGGTAATGGGGACTGTGGTTATCAGAGTAGTTCTCGGGGTAAACAGGTCGCTTATATGATAGCCCACTGTGTCATCAAACGACTAGACGATACCAAACATAAGCCATACCAAAGTTATTTACTTTGAGTAGTGTGAATTCAATCTGGTAGTAATTCTTCGCGCAACTTTTCAGCGTCTCTTTTGCTCAAGTATTTCAGCGTGACTGTTTCCGATGCCGCCGTCGCGACTTTTACTGAGCTCAATTTAAACAATCGATCGAGAATAGTCTCAGAAACATTCACGTTTTGAATCCGATTCAGAGGTATGAAGTGGTGTTCTCGTCGCAACCAACCTTCTTTATACCGCAACGCGTCTGCTGAAACTGAGTAACCCTTGCGAGGAATTTCAATGAATGGTTCGCTTCCTAACCACAAACTACCAATCAACCAAATCCCGACAAAGAACTGCCAACCGAATATGGCACCAAGGACTGTATCTTGATTCTCGTACACCCAATTCTCGTTGGCCGAGTAAATCATGAATGCCAATATCAACACTAACCATGGCAATCCCAACAATACTTGCACTACACTTTTCAATATCTCGCGGTTCCAACCACTGAATTTTCTCCACGAAATGCCTGCACTCTCGGGCATTGACTCTGTACCTTTTTGGGAAGTGTCCGGTGGAGTATCAGTAGCTTCAGAATCTACAGCACTTGAACTTTGTTCGGTCATCGTCAATGCATCGGATCCGGTACTTGCTACCTCCAATGTTCGCTTTGCGATGAAATCTCGAAGTCTCAGAGCTTCTCTCTGATCTAAACCGTTGACGTATACCCAGTTCTCCGCTGTGTAGAGATTCAGATTGCTAATGCCGAAAAATCCATCAATGACCCCGTTGTCGGTAGAAACCGATTGCAATCGACTATATCTCACTGTTTCAGTTTCTGTCGCAAGCAGAGATTTTTTAACGACTATGTCATCTTCGCCAACTGCATACCGAAATCTTGGAATTTTTAAACAAACCGCAACGATTCTCCAAATCGCCAATGCTGCCCAAGCAAGGCCCAGGATCCAACCTAACATTTCATAGGAAACGGAAAACCACGAGTTCATTCCCCAGGCAATCAAACCAAACAGTGGTATTAGTATGAGGAATGAAGTGAGTAGTTTTGTACAAACGCTACAGACGATATACTTGAGGGGTAATGATTTCCATTCTTTAGCTGCTTTATCTTCGTCGACATCGTCCGGAGTGTCGCTTTCGCCTCGAATCCCACCTTCGACGGTTTGTTGCATGGCTTCTGCTACTGAGAGAGTCAAGAATGGTATAGATTGGACACCAGACGCGAAGTGAAATCTGATCGTTGCGCGATCTCGTATCCGTTGTACCACGCTTTGGTTGATTGTCATGCTTTGCACCTTGTTTAACGGCGCAACTTTGACCGACCACCAACTAAATCCTCCCTCTCGTTGTAACAAGAAGTCGTCGTTAATGATGTACCCTTTCCGTCTCCAGCCTATGTAAATTTTTATTACAGCGTACCCCAATAGTAGGAGTGAGTAAGGCCAAATGAGTCCTCTCGTTATTGGAAAGAAGTAAGCGATGAGAGTTAGAGTTATCGGGAGTAAAAACACGACCTGAATTACCCACTTTTGGATCAAACTCAAAACATGAATCGGAGTAAACTCTTGCTTGAAAGGAGACAAAGTTACCGGGGTGCGCGCCTGTTCCGTAACAGATCGAAGTATTCCATCAGCACACTCATTTGTTACATATGGGATACGACACTCGAATTTGCTCGCGCTATCCATTTCCACGTTCCCGCGATTTAGCCTTCGTTCTACGAAATTTGCTCTAAAGGAAGTTGTTTGAACCCGGTCTCGACGAATGGTCAGCCTCCGCTTCTTAAATAGCCCATCCTCCGCCTGTAAATGTATACCCCGTTGTGTTAAATTGAAACCAAAATAGCGGGTGATGTACAAAATCTGAAAGATTAAAAGAAAGACGACGGTTAAGATCAGTGCTAGAGATATGAAGAAGAGCGGTTTGCCTTGTGGAGATTGGGTTATAGCGATACCGCTAAATTGCTGAAATGCTTCCGCGAGCGAAGTTGTATCTGCCGCAAAATTGGTCGGAAGGTCTCGGATCGTCGTACTAACTTGTTCTCGCAACAATTTAAATGGACCGCTATCGTCTAATTCGAAAATATTCGGGGGCAACATGACGATTTGATAGAGAAATCTATACACGCAGTACCCGATACCTAGCACAATAAATCCAATGAGAGCTTCGCCCAGAACATTAGTACAGGCGATACTTCCATGTACTAGCTTGCGTAGAGAAAGTCTGTGCACCGTTTTACTTTGTTGTTCTGCACTGGAGATATCGATTTCGGCAGCAGAACTTTCAGTTTCTGCCTGACCGGATTCTCGATCGTCAGTGTGTGTTGTCTGTTCTTTAACCCGTTGTTCCCACTCAAGTGCTAATGAAAGCGGAATATAGGGTATTTCGATGGCATCATCCTCGTCACCAGCGGTAACCAAAGAAATACTCGCCAAGTTTAATCGACGTTGGAATGCCGACCGGGTGAGTTCAATAGAACGTACGTTAAACCAATCAAAGTCTATTACTGTTTGAGTACGAAAACCCTTTTTCGCGGAAATTTTGTTCTCATCATACCGAAACTGTAGGGTGAAGTATTTGAAAACCGAAATTACGATTTGTACGATTAGGATAGAGAAAAATACAACAAACAAACGGAAAGACCAATGGACGCCAAACGATTGAAGTGCACTCAATCCATAGAGCGCAACAATCGTCCCACCACCACCCTTAACCAACAATCCTAAGATTTTTCCAGGACCAGTAATTGCAAAACCGCGTATTACGTAGCTTAGGATGACAATCGGTGATGAGCGTCGATAAGAATCGGAGGTTAAGTCAGTTCGACTTGATGGTTCCATTGTGTCTGTTCCAAATCATGTCAATCAATGACAGAATTTTAGAACTCTTGAATAGATGCGGTGTTCGTCTGGTTATCGAAACGCATGTTGTACGAATCGACCAACTAGAGTGCGTTTTGCAGCTCTTTTGCGGTATGGTCGAGCTATGTAAGCACCGGATGTGTTATTCCTCTACTCTGTCGAGGAACGCGTAGAGAATCGTGATGAAAAAAGTTTAAGTTTCAAAAGTAATCTTGCAATTGTATCATTGTACCATACAATAACACTATGTTAAAAATCGATCTGCTCTCCAAAGAACCAATCGTTGAACAGGTCTATCGAGGGATTCGACACGAAATTGCGAGCGGTCGAATCTCCGCGGGACAAAGTCTTCCAACCGTACGCCAACTCGCGGGAGATCTCGGAATTAGCCTCAATACTGTCGCGCGTTCTTACCGCTTGTTGGAATTGGATGGGTTAGTAAACCCAATCCGTGGTCGAGGAACTGTAGTTGCAGACAAGGAACAGACAGAATCAGTGAAAGAAATGAGCGAGATACGATTGAGGGTTGAACTCAGAAACTTACTCACAAGCGCGAAGTTAGCTGGATGGAGCAAACACAAACTTGACTCGGTCCTTAAGGCTGAAGCGAAGTCTCTTTGGAAATAAATGGAGAAACAGTATGTATGAAGTGTCTATGAGAACATTTGAGCTTGTGATTCCGATGCTACTCAATGTTACCCCTTTCGCCATCGCGCTGGCTGTAAGCTCTAAACAGCATCCAGACTATACCGTTGAGGAACAACAAGCTAGATCGCGCAAATACATGGTTCGACTGAGTCTAGGTACGTCTTTCGCATTGTTGCTGCACTTCTGTCTTTGGGCTTGGCCAACATTGGCTTGGGCATCACTATGGACATTTATAGAGTTGAGGATCATAGTCTATTGTCTACCCTGTGTGCCTCTTTGGTTCTTCGTTGCAAAACCACTGATACAGACTAAAGACCCCGGTTGGTTGAGTGCTCCCAAAATTCAAGATTCTATTCGATCGGCTACTTGCATTCACGAGAAGCAAACACCAGACCATATTGGTTGTTGTTCGGTGTTGTTACTGTAGTGATGGTTGCAGTCTTGGTTAGCGCAAGTTCTGTTTTACCGGATCCCCTGAATTTGATTCAGATCCCCTGGTATGGCCCTTGATCGGTAGCCTGTTGTGCCTAGGAATGGGCTTATTCATTCGCCCACTCATAGATCGTAAACCAGAGCCATATTCAAGCCACACCTTCGAAGCAATGGTGGAAGAGTATTCTCGTTTTCGTGAGACGAGAAACATTCTCGCTCTGCTATCGTGTTCAGTCGTGGCTCTAATGTTGGAGATTTTCACACTCCTCTCGCTAAAAATTTATAGATATGACATTGTGTTTGGGTGGGGACTCACTTATGTTGGACTGACAGTGGGCATTTTTGCAACTGGTGTTCGCATCTGGGCATCTTTCACTCGTGCTCGTCTTAACCGAATGTTAATTCAAGAACAGAACTTAGACGGTGCTCACACCACTTCACGCGATAACACCCACGCAACAGGGTAATCTTCAGTCTTTAACGACTTGAATGCATCGATGAGATACTTGGTCAACAGTGTATATCGTAGGTAGAACCAGTCGAACATTGAGAATCGACATTTCTCTACCATTGTTCGACCCACTGGTTGTCAAGTTTGAAGTCTCGCGGTATTCTCGGCAACGCGGTTTGTAAGAAAGAGGTCGACTTACGCCACGAAACAAATTTCAATTCGAAAGATAGGACATCGTGTTTTCGTATACGTTTGCGGATATGGGTGGAGATGAAGAACGCGAATTGGTACTAGTTGAAACAGGTTCGAAGGATTCTTTCGATTACATAGTTTCAATCAATCGAATTCAAGAAAACGACAGAAGAGAGATCTTGTACCTGACAGAGACACACACATTGGATTTCAAGCTGTTGGCCGGTGATATCGATGGAGATAAGAAGGACGAAGTGATTCTCCATAGAACTGCAGATCCATGGGATGAAAGCAAGTCGGACACAACTCGTGTCATCGAGTTAGAAGGTCAAAAATTCAAAGAATGGGGAACTAGATCAATGAATGGAGAAAGAAGCGCCATACTAGATGTAGACAACGATGGAAAGCATGAAATAGTCATGGTCGCTTTCAGCGAATTTCTTCCTGAGAGCGAAGGGCTCAATCCCACTGAAATTCGTATATATTCACTTCAAGACAACAAATTCAATTTGTTAAATTCCTTTGATACCAAAGGTAGATCCATCCGATGCGTGACCACAGGAGATGTCGACTGGGATGGCAAGGCGGAGATCGTAACTCAGGAAGCAAGCCGAGACGGAGAAATACTCCATCAAATCAGCATCTATGACGTTGACAGCTCCGGCAAAATTACTCTTTCCTACTCGAAAAACAATGCATTAACGTTTTCTCTGTTCCCCACACGAGCTCGTGCAATGCGTACATTCGTGGATCATGATTCGAACGTTTATATTTCAGTGTATAAGGCTTCGGTGCGGCGTCTTGATGATATGGTATTGAGAGTTGAGAATGGCGTTTCAGACGTGGTGGAAATTCGAGAAGACAAGCGTTTGCAGACTTTAGCTCTCAGCGAGAGACTACCATTTAATGGAGAGTTCTACGCAGAAATCATCGACCGCAAACCCGAGCTTAGCCTTTACACATTTGACGAATTGGAGCAAGTCGTTCGCTAGTGTGATTCGAGATGGCATCAATTAGCAGTCGGTGTCATCACAACTCTCACAGTTTTTCTTAGAACTAGACATCTAATCACACCGGAGTTGAGAGTCTCCATTTGACATTGGAATTCTTCGTCCTGTTCTAAACCAGAACAAGCCGATTCAGTCGCACCTCATCGTTGGTTGACTTCCCTTCAAAGCAATGTATCACAGCACTCTGGCCTCATTGCTTCTCTATAAATTTCGCTTTCCAATATCTTCCACGAGCCCACAAACTCATTCAGCTAATCCTTCACTCCAGCGGGATGCGAGTGCAGATTTAAGCTCCTTTATCGATAGATCGCGCTGAATAATACATCCTTCACTATCAATTAAGAACCCATTAGGTTTTGCACGAAAAGTAGTGTCATAAACTATGTCCTCACCCGGTAGCGCGTAAGACGTTGTTATGGGTGCACGCCAACCCTTAAGATCACCTTGAAATTTTTCCGATTCAATCACATCAATCCACGGAAAATCGTTTTCTTCGAAGCTTTCTATCGAACGGTCAGTGTTTCTGTTCAATTGGACTGTGATAATTTCAAAACCTTTATCGTTGTAAGACGAGTACAGGTCTTTGAGAACGGGGATGCTAGCTTCACACGGTCTACACCATTGAGGCCAAAAATTGACAAGCACGAGTCCGTTTTCTTGCAGAACACTATGTAACGACACTGCATCGGCATTCTTAGTCCAAAGAGTGAATGGAGGTGCCGGTTGTCCCGGAATTACTTTCTTATTGTCCTGATACAGTGCAATTCTCTGACGAGCAGATTCAATTCTTGGTGTTATGTGGACAGCAACAAATGCCGGATTAAATTTTGTTGCCAACTCCTCTAAGACGGATAGTTTTTGTTTATCTAGTTCGTATGTAAAAGCACCGTACAAAGATATACCTTCAGGTTGGATCATTGAAAAGAGAGGGGAAAGCCGACTCCATTCCAGAGGAGAGAGTAAATACGCGAACCACGCTAGATGCAGATCATCGCTTTGCAAGAAAGGTAGTATCAACTCGATTCGTCTTTCCGAAATTTCATTGCTTAGTTCTTGCCTTGTGCTAAAGGAAAGACCTGCACCAGTGACGTCTGGTACGGAAGACAAGTCAATGTGATTACACTCGTCGGCTGGTGGATTACTGTTCGCAAATGTGGAAGTGGGCGTTCCTTCAGTAGGTTCTTCGTCGTCTCTTATGTCTGACTCTATTTCTTGGTTGGTGCCATCTTCAGAGTTCATTGTTGTTTCAAATCCTTCAAGAACTAGGGTTTGTTGTTCTAGAAGTTCCAGGTGCTTTGGATCGGACTCCCAAGCTGTAATGAGTTTCGAGTGAATTCCCTCTCGATCAGCGAAGACAACTAACTCGTCGGTGTCTTTTAGTGTTCCAATCTCGTAGTTCACACCAGGTTCAAATATCGCGGTTAGGCTAGCATCACGCTGGTCAGAGAGAACGCGACTCTCCATACGTATATAAACACCCATCGGCCCGTTAATGTCGCCCTCGATTGAAAATTTACCCTTGTCTAGCAAAACAGGACCGTAGGATGCATAGGATTCGGATCCGTCTAGATCGTAGGTTGTACCTTGAATCCATACAGACGTCAATTCAGGGTGATAATCAAAAGACTTACTGAGGTTCCCAGTGAGAGTAAATTTTCGTTCCGCTTCTGTCGATGAATGATCATATTCTTTCAGATAGACGTATATATGGTCTGTACCTATTTTCGACGGCCAATTATCAAAGCGACTGGTATAGCCCGTCGTATACACCGTATCTACTAACACTTCTACTTTGGTTTTGGTGTTCGGACAAAGTTTAAATTGTGTAATTCCTTCGGTTTCGTTGTCGTTCGAGACGCTTAGACGTACGTCCTTTGGAAGCTCTAGGGTACCACGTAGCTCAAACTTTCCATCGCTTAGTTTTCCAAAAGCTAACTCCTCAATGCCTGTTTCTTCAGTGCCGTGAGTAACCTTCACATTTAGATCTCGATCTTGAGACCGCGAATCACTCAAATCGACAAGTTCACCAGTGATTAAAAATTCGTTCGGTTTCAAACCGGTATCAGCCATCATCTGAAATCCAACAAAACTGACAGTGAGCACCAGTAAACCTTTAAAAGTTCGTAGCTTTTTCATGTAGATTATCGTCTCGGTTCGAGAAGCTGTACAGGAAATATTCTAAATGGAAAGTTGTCGGTATTCGTGGTCTTGCTGATTCACGCTTTCCGTTGGTTCAAGGTGATCCAATATCTGAAATATGCGAGCGTTCCAATCAAACGTTGATTCTGCGCGAAGAGATAAGAATATTGATTATCATTGAAAGTACACTTGAGTTTTAGTTCAATTACCTCGTACTAACAGCTTTGTGCCACGTTACTTCTCAAGTAGTAGACAGGAGAAACAAGCGTTTTGGTTACAAGAGTCAGCCTCTTGCTTTTGATGATAGTCTTTGCTGTGACAAGTAGTTTGTCTGCTCTCAGCTACATCGAAAGATGGCAAAATCGGAATGAGTATGGAAATTGTGAGGTATCGGAAATTCTCAAAGGAGAAAACATTTCGACAGTATCACTCTCATGTATATCAGAACCAGACGAGAACAAGCGAAACGCTTGGATGCGCATCTCGGTATCGAAAGACGAGACTACGTTGATCTATAGTCCGACTATGCCAAGATCCTATGGTGAAGACCCTACATTCGTTCCCCAGAGTTTCGAAGAATTAGATGGAAAATTGGCCTTTAAATTGCCAGAGCCACCTACCGATTCCGTAAACGTTCGCTACCGTATCGATGAAGAAGAATTTAGGGAAGATGCGTTCAAACCTCACCAACACTTTTTTTACACCTATGTGACTAAAAAATTTGCTCGGGACGAATTGAGTGAATTGATTACGGAGATTGAGACAGCCAACAGTATCGAATTTGATATTGATGGTGAAGAGTCCCCCGCTGTTACGATACCGCTTGAGGAGTCTGAGGAAGCCGTGAAGGACTTCAGGGAAAGGATCAGATTGTTAGATCAACAAGAAGATACGGACGACGAAGTCGAGGAGTAGGTTCGAGCTTAAATTCTTGCAAATCCCCGTTAAATTACATTCCAGACACGAATTGCTTTATTGGTGCTCTTGGAATAGTACCTCTTTGATTTCTTCCACAAGCTCAGCGCTCAAGTTCTTGGCTGCGTTGTCCGCCCACTCCTCTAGATATTTTTCCAGTTCGCTATCCGACTTAGGTAGATACCGGAACGCATTAAAGAGCTTCGGATTCTCTTTGAATGCCGGATACAACTTATAGGCAACCATCGCATTAAGCTTCCGTGCATACCCATTAGTCCGTAAAAGCTCTTCCGTTGCTAGCATGAACGGTTTCCAATCGCGGATCTGTTCCATTAGTTGTATAGAACGCACTCTATGAGCGTCAATGATTTGACCTTCTCCTTCTGCCTTTAGTAGCCAGACTGCCAGTAACTCGCAAAGGGATTCATGCAACCAATTGTTCTTGGATTCCGTGGATCGTAGCTTGTTGTAGTCTTGCATCACATGACCAAACTCATGCCCGAACTGAAATATGAGCTGGGCTTTGTAACTGGAAACTGTTAGATCTGGGTTTAAGAGCATCTCAACGGTGTCATCTGGAAGAGAACTGTATTCTCTATAGAGAACCATAGGTCCTGCACTGTCATACCGTACTACGATTTTGTAGTTTGGTTTAGGATCTAGATGTTCCCATATCTTTTCCGCCGTTTCCTCCAGGATAGATTCAACCTCCTGACGGAACTCCTCGGGCCAGGAATCATCTAGTTCGATAGATAGATTCTGTGCTACACTACCGAAAGCTAATAACGAGAGTAGCCCGATTCCCCACTTCATTAACTCTTCTCGAAAGTTCGGCTTCAAATGTCAATCCAAATCTGCTTGTTGATCGGGTATTTGTCGTTCTTCTGCGTTTACGAACTCCAGGAATTTTCTATTTTACATTGAGATTGATGCCAAAACACTTACACAACCCAAATTTCACGGCATACTTCGCAAAAAAATTTGTCAGGAGGTTAGTCATCACATTCGTATAGAGTTAAAGCTAGTGTAGAACATCCTCTCCTTACTATACTCCTCGTGGAGAAACTAAATAACAATTCACACTTCCTACGAGATACAAGGACAGATATTTGAGAAGAGCAAGTTATAATTCAGGTGGGTTTGTGAAATAAATTGAGCGAAAAATAGCGAAATCATCGGCAATGGAACTGTCGAAATTCTTGGGTAGCAGGAAGTTTGGTACGATCCTCGCTGATCCACCGTGGAGATTCGTAAATCGAACTGGTAAGGTAGCCCCTGAGCATCGTCGATTAACTAGGTACGACACACTTTCCGTTGAAGAAATTGCGGAACTGCCCGTCGTCGAACATGCCGGGGACAGGTCGCATTGCTATTTATGGGTCCCCAATGCCCTTCTACCAGAAGGTTTACAAGTGCTGAGTGCATGGGGGTTCGAGTATAAAACAAATTTAATCTGGCACAAAATCCGAAAAGATGGGGGGCCGGACGGGCGAGGTGTTGGATTCTACTTCCGAAACGTAACAGAAGTGATTCTATTTGGAGTCCGAGGAACGAATGTGCGCACGCTCGATCCCGGGCGGAGTCAAGTAAATTTCGTTGCTAGCCGAAAGCGAGAACACTCCCGGAAACCTGACGAGCAATATCAGATCATCGAACAATGTAGTTGGGGGCCTTATTTAGAACTGTTTGGTCGAGGTGTTCGCGAGAATTGGACCGTTTGGGGTGATCAAGCAGAAAAGGACTATCAACCTGATTGGCCGACCTATGAATACAACTCTGCCGTTGTAGCGCGTTGAGTTTAGCCGATTTAGAACAAGCTGGATTCGACGTACAGACCGAGAGCCACGCACGGGCAATATTGACCACAGACTTTCCCGAACCATTACGTGAATTGTGCGAGATTCTTATGGAGTTTAGAATCTCGGATGTTGAGTTGATCCGCGGTGGTGGTGGTGAAGCTAAGTTCACTCAACGTCTTCGACGTTCCCTAACAAACCTAGGTTGGCTCAAGCAAAATATTGAAATCAAGAAGATCGTTGACGGGATCGAGCGTGCGGCAACTACGCACGCAATAGACCATGTGCGTAAAACCGATAACGGTACGATCGCTTTAGAAATCGAATGGAACAATAAGGATCCTTTCTTCGATCGTGATCTAGAAAATTTCCAAAGACTCCATAGTGAAGGTGCGATCAGCTTGGGCATTATTGTCTCACGCGGCCAGTCGCTTCAGCAAAATTTAGCTCAAATCGTGAAGACTTGTGCTGTAAATCACGACGTTCGAGGAGTTACCGATCTAATACAGTTCGGTTTGAATCCAACCCGTCGTCAGACCTTAATGCTTAGGGACGCTACCGAAGACTTCGTTGATGCATGGGCATCAAAATTTGTACTTGATAAATTTGGTAGCTCAACCACGCATTGGAAAAACTGAAGACGCGGATTTCTCGAGGTGTGGGTAATCCCTGTCCATTGCTCTTGATTGGAATACCGATGCAGTCTGTTCAGCAAGCGAGAATTTAGTAAATCGATTCACCTCGGTCGAATGACACAGAAAGGAATCGCAAGCACATACCAAAATCTGGAATTTGTTTCATTGGACAAGATCAAGGGACCTATGAAATTTCCTTATTTAGGTTGGTTGCGGCTAATTGTTAATATGAACTTCTCCTAATATACCATATACGAGTCTTTGGTGCGATGCTGTAAACAGAGGGGTAGGAAATTTACAAATCGAGTGAGCTGATGTGTCAGATGTTAGGATGATTGTGCTTGTTTTCGTTCTCGAGAGATTTTTTG
>JAAXGW010000038.1 GCA_012267385.1 OMG group bacterium | reverse complement strand
CTGTCCCCCAAAACGTGCTCAGACCCTATGACCAACGCGTTTCTGAAAAAGGACAAGAGAACGATGGAGGAAACATTCGCTAGTGAAAAGAATAACACAGTCGTAGTCTCCGCTGAAGCGATCACCATGGGTAAATATATCCAGCAGACAAATCCAAACCAGTTTTCCCACCTTGTGTCCACTTGCGAAAACTGACCAACCACATAAAAGTAAGTCCCTAGTAGAGTCAATTTCAAGCAGATTATGAGTACTACTTCAAACATACCGCGCAATATGCTAGCAAGAATGTCATAGAGACCAAGACGAAGAATACCTTCTTCCTGCGGAGAACCTCTGTCAAAAAAGAGATCGCTACCTAATCTAATCTCAGTCAGTCCTGCATGACCCCCGAAAAGATTAACAGCTTGGAAAGTTGACGTAATAGACACGAACAACCAGAGAATCAAGGATACAACGACAATGAGCAGCAGAGGAAGAAGTATCGGAGTCTTAGGCATCATCTCGTCAAACACTCCACGAGAAAGCGTACACACTCTCCAAACACGACTCATTTCAAACGCTACCGATTTGTTATTTCCAATAAAACCAAGCACAAACTCTCTCAATTCGATCAGAGTTGCTCATTCATGAATCCTCGGTACGGAATCACTTGCACACTGAAAGGAACACAAACTACCAAACTTTTTCACTACACCGATTCTTCAAACCAGCTTATCCATTGGTCCTTTTGCATAAACTCTGGCTCGGACACTTCAACTATTGTTGGGGTATCGTCCTCATAAGCGGCCTCTAAAACACGTTTTAGTTGCAGTAAATTTTGGGGTTGGTGAAAGTTCATAAAAAACGCCTGAGCTAGCAATGCAAAGTTTGGAGGCGTGGGAGATGTGTAGTATCGTGCTGAAGACTCCGAAAACATAGCCTTGTCAATTTCTCCGTACCCCTCATTATTCCATATGATGAATGGAATTCCAAGACGTAGTTGACTCGCCGTTTGGAGTTCAGATAGCGTAAAGGCTGCACCGCCATCACCTACTAGGCACGCGACACGTTCTTCCGGACGTGCAATTTTCGCTCCGATCGTTGCGGGGATGCTATAGCCAAGAGTTCCAAATCCTGTTACGCTGTGGAAATATCCTCTCATCAAGTCTGGTTCATAAAGCAACTGCGCGTAGTAATTAGGTTGTGATGAGTCGCCTACAAGGACATCGGTTTGCTCCTGAATCACGTTAAGGAACGCATGCATGTCGCGATTGAAATGTATGTTTTTTTCTACTAGTGCTCGAGTTTGCAGTACTCTTTCGTTCCCTGCGTGTTCTTTGCGTAAATCATGTTGTAAGAACGATTGAAGAACTCTCTGAGAATCTCCAACAATACCGATGTCAGCAGTTGCATTCGAAGTAAGTTGATCTGGATCGATATCAACTCGAATGAGAGACTGGTACTCTATGTTCTTGTTGGTTAAGAAAAAATCAAAATCGGTTTCTCCAAGCTCAGTTCCGATCGCAATCACGACATCTGCCTGTTGAATCAGTTCACGAATTTCGGGGAATGAAGGGCTATAACCGACCGAGAGTCGGTGTCCGCTAGGCAATATGCCCTTTGCGTTCGTGGTGTTAACTACCGGTGCATCAATCATCTCCGCAAACTCGACCAATTCTGTTAGAGCATGTAGAACCCCACCGCCAACAACAATTACCGGTTGAATTGCACTCTGAAGGATTTCGATCGCGTCCGAAAGCGTTGAATCGGAAATCTCTTGTTCTTTTCTGGCTGGTCGCCTATCTTCCTCAGCAGATAGGTCGTAATCTAGTAAAGTGAGTGGAACTTCAAGGTGAATGGGACCCGGTCGATTAAGACGAAGTGAGTTGTCCAAAAAGTCACCGAGAGAGGTGACCGAAGTCATTCGATCAAGACGTATGTGTGCGCGTGTGATTTCCTGGGAGACTGTAGCTTGTCCTGTAAGTTCGTGCAACTTTCCACTTTCCGTGCTGTCACCGCAGGGAGTCAACACGATCATTGGAATAGAGTCTGCACGCGCTTGTGCAATCGCGGTTGCCGCATTTAAAAATCCAGGTCCGTCGATAAGTAAACAACCAGCGATCCTACCCGATGCCCTTGCGAATCCATCAGCCATGAACGCCGCACTTTGTTCGTGTCGCACGGTTACTAGCTTGTGCCCATCGCCATGAAACACGCGGTAAAACGGTAGATTGTGAATGCCTGGAATTCCGAAAAAAACGGTGACTCCAAAGTCTCGTAGTATTCTTGAAACTTGATCTGTGAGAGTCATCTAGAAAAGTGCAATCGTACGTCGTTTACGTGCCGGACAACAGCTTTTTGGTTTCGTGACCGCTACTTTTCAAATACTTGATCTAGGTGCCATTCGACAAAAGCGGGATCAGGCCAGTGATGTTGTTCGTGCGGTAACAACAAACTGGTTCCTCGTATTTGTTCCAACCACGACTCCATTGGTCCTGAGCTGTTCAACGTGAAGGCGAGAATGATGCGATAAGATTCAGAATCGCGTTTTAAACTGATTGCGCCCCAATCAAACAACTTGTGATGAGACGAACAGAGTGCTAAACCATTTGGAATAGTGTCTGGACCGTCGTAGCAATGCCAACGAATGTGTGCTGCTTCCATGTCTACCAAGGTATCCCGCAGTCGAATTGAACTACCACAGAACGCACACTTTCGTCGGTAGGCGTTCAGTACTTTCTCGCGAAAGTTTGGATCCCGTTTAGTCGTGTTTGTTCTGTTGTCAAGACCTTGCGTGGATACAACGTCGTCGGCTGAGATGAAGTCTTTGAGCGGATCTGGAAAACCCAACTCTTGACAAATCTCCGAAAAGTAGTTTTCGGGAAAGTTCTTAGTGAGTAATAAGTGCGCGAGTTGAAGAATTAAGTTCGGACAATCTAAGAGAACTTTCATGGTCTCGTGATCAAAACCTCCAGCAACTCCTCGATCTATTAACTCCGTTTCGCTCAATTTACTTGCGTAAATTCGCTGAAAATCATCGATACCCTTGAGTTCCCAACCGACTTGATCAGTTAGTAGCCGGGTAAAAGGATCTTTGGTAGTGTGGTTCTTCTTGGATTGATAGAATCGATTGAGCAATTCCGTGAGTTTGGGCTTGATTTCTTCGTACGCAAACAATCGATACTTTTGCTCAATCCACAATCGACTAAGAACGTATAGGAGAAGGAGCGGTTTGTGCGGAGCTCTCACTCCCTTATGAGTCGCTTGCCTGATACTCAGAAATTGACTAAGAAGAGAATCGGGGACCAATATTCTTCAACGCGTCAAGGATGGATAGTCCTTACTCTAATTCTTGCTTTAGCAATCGCGGAATGACTAATTCAACTCTCGAGACCGGAGTCTGTTCTATCGGAGACAACGGCCCAGTCCCGAACGGAACGACATTCAATCCTTGATCTTCAAAGACCTCTTGAATTTGTTCGGCACAACCGCGAGAGTACTCAAGCAACTCTTCGGTGGCATAAGGTCCGTTCACATGGCAAACAACGTAAATCTCTTCGTCCGCAAACTCTTGCAATTCAGTCTCCGCCAGTGTCTTGAGGTTCTCCAGATCTTCCGTCGATATCGTTCCTTGAGAATCAGGAACAACGTCGGGTAATGTCACGGTGCCTCGTCGCAATAACTCGCTCGATACATCCACCGGAGCGTCAAACGCAACTCTTTCACTGGGCAAAATTTCAACGACGTGGGCGTAGACTCGGCGATTTGATCGTTCGACGACATAGATCATTAATAAGTGTTGTACATCATCTTTCTCTAGTGCGACGGCAAGATAGTTTTGATTTACATCGGAAGCCGACAGTACTCGTTCTCCGAAAATATCGCTCGCCCAGATCGTCGCGCGTCCACAATCTCGTTGTTCGCACTCAAACTCTATTTCACCACCGAGCGAGGTGATCTGCTGTTTAAACCAGTCGGTCGTATCCAATCTTTTTAGGTCCGAGGGCATCCGATATGTATTTGAAGATACAGAACCGAAAACTTTGATCGCACGTTCAAAGGTGACTTCGTTGCGTATTCGTTGAGCTGAAGATAAGATGAAGTTTATCGGTTCATCATCTTCTGACACCGCGTTGATTTCAAGCTCAGCTCGTGGATGCGCTGGTATGATTTGTTCTGATGCGTGAAGACTGAGGCTGAATAGCCCCACTAACATACAAGTAATGCTACAAAACCAATCTCTTGATGTGCTAAGCTCTTTCATCGAAATTCTGTCGTTAATCTACTGCCGATAACATCAACATCGTCTTTTTGCTCACCAGTCATGAGTTCAAATATAGTTTCTTTCAGGTCTTCGCCACGTACCAATACCCTATAAAGAGCGTCTGCTAACGGCATGTACAACTGCATTCGTTGTTTATATGCATACACTGCTTTTAACGTATTTACTCCCTCGGCTAACTTGCCTAGTTTATTCATTGCCTCGTCTAGAGACAATCCCGAAGCGAATTGGTAACCAAGTTGAAAATTCCTCGAATGCGGCGAAGTACATGTCGCGACGAGATCTCCGACACCTGCGAGACCTAGAAATGTATATGGATTGCCCTTCATTGCCTGTGCAAATCGACTCATCTCGATCAGGCTCCGAGTAATTACCAACGATACCGCGTTTTGTCCTACGTCCAACGCAGTCGCGATACCACAAATGATGGCGTATACGTTCTTTAGGGCTCCTCCAAGTTCGACGCCGTAGACGTCAGGACTGGAATATACTCGGAAGGTACTACTACTCAACCGTTGTTGTACCATCAATCTTAACTGACGATCCGGACTAGCAATCACCGTACCGGCAAACTTTCCGAGTGCTATCTCTTCTGCTAAGTTAGGCCCACTCAACACCCCGATCACACCTGGTGGTAACTCCTCAGCCAAAATTTCGCTCATAAGTTTGAAGGAGTTATGTTCGACTCCTTTAGTCGCACTCACTGCATACGTGCCGGATTGGATGTGTTGGCCGACCAAAGTTGCAACATCTCGAAATGAAGCACTCGGTACAGTGACAAATACCAGATCGCACTTTTCTAACGCTAAGCCGATGTCCGTTGTCGGTACTACGCGCTCGTGAATTGCGTGACCGGGAAGGTATCGACGGTTTTCTTTGTGAGCCTCGATGTCCACAAGCTGGTCTTCATCGCGCATCCACAAATACGTTTTAAAACCATTCGACGCAACGATATTCGCAATTACGGTACCAAAGTTTCCCGCACCGACGACAGCGACAGTCATGTGATGCTCATTAGACTAACAGTTCAGTAAGTAATCGATTTACGCGTTTCACGTGTGTGCCTGCTTCAATGGGGTAAGTCCCATCTGCTAACACGGCCTGCTCGTGTAGTAAATGAACCAAATCCTCAAACCGTGCTTCATCTTGCTCTTTAGCTAAGTGCTCTATTAAACTATGTGACGCGTTAATCTCAAGAGTGGGCTTAGATTGTGGTACTTTTTGTCCCGATGCTTCTAATACCCTACGCATGTGTAGATTGAGATCGTGTTCACCTAGTACTAAACAAGCTGGGGAGTCGACCAATCTTTTGGACTTACGTACAGATTCGACACCATCCCCTAATACAGTCTTAATTCGTACCAGAAGCGGTTCATCAATGTCTTCTTCCTGCTCATTCTCAGCTTCTTTTTCGTCCTCATTCGTCTCGGGAAGATCTAGACTGCTTCTAGTGATGTCTTGAAATTTCTTGCCTTCAAATTCATCTAAGTGAGACATCATCCAGGCATCAATTGGATCACCGAACACCAACACTTCAATACCTTGACTCAAAAACACCTCTAAGTGCGGACTATTTCGTGCAGACTGTTCGTTGTCGCCAACAACATAATAAATGAATTCCTGATCGTCGGGTGCCCGGGCGATGTAGTCGCTGAGGGACGTTCTTTGAGGCGCATGATCTTCGCCAGTTGGCACAGAGTCATGCGTAGTGGTAAATCGCAAAAGTTTTATAAGCGTCTCTCGATTTGGGTTCATTGGAACGGTACCTTCTTTCATCACATTTCCAAAGTTATCCCAAAACTCTCCGTACAGTTCAGGTTCGTCGTTCGCGACTTTTTGAAGTCGGTCAAGAACTCGGCGCGCCAAAGCATTACGAATTGTCTCAACAGCTTTGTGCTCCTGGAGCATTTCTCGAGACACGTTCAATGGCAAGTCGTTGGAATCAACGATCCCTTTTACCCAGCGCAAATAAATAGGTAAGAATGTTTCTGCATCGTCCAGAATGAACACTCGTTGAACGTAAAGTTTCAGTCCCCTCGCGGCTTCTGGGTTATACAAGTCAAAAGGAGCACGTTTTGGAATGTAGAGTAGACTGGTATATTCCAACCGGCCTTCGACTCGATTGTGACTCCAAGCGATAGGATCTTCAAAGTCGTGGGAGATGTGCTTGTAAAACTCTTTGTACTCCTCATCGCTGATGTCGGACCTGGAACGAGACCAGAGCGCGGTCGCTGTATTGACCGTATCGCGTTCTTCTTGTTTATCCTTGTCCAAAGACGGCATCGTCACGGGACACGCAATATGGTCGCTATAGCGCCTCACAATTTCTCGCAAACGATATGAACTCAAATACTCTTTGGCTTCTTCTTTGAGCTTCAGGGTTACAGAGGTTCCTCGTGAGGTCTCCGTGTCTTCAACCGTGAATCCCTCCTCTCCCGTCGAAGTCCATTTAGTCCCTACTTCGGTACCGGCCCGACGAGTTAGAACTACAACCTCATCCGAGACCATAAAAGTGCTATAGAACCCTACACCAAATTGACCAATCAGCGTCGCATCTGCTTTTTGATCACCGGTCAGTTGTTTCAAGAATTCTTCAGTGCCTGATTTCGCGATCGTACCCAAATTTTCGATGATTTCCTCTCGCGTCATCCCAATGCCATTGTCCGCGAC
Source organism: OMG group bacterium (assembly GCA_012267385.1). Classification (GTDB taxonomy): domain Bacteria; phylum Pseudomonadota; class Gammaproteobacteria; order Pseudomonadales; family Azotimanducaceae; genus Bin55. The sequence continues at coordinate 28,333 of JAAXGW010000038.1, read as the reverse complement.
AGTGATTGTCGCAGCTTCTTCATCGAAGTCGATTGCGATGCCTAGTTCTGTGTCTTCGCCTAACAATTCGTCATTCTCAAGTGCTTCAAATCGCAACTTATCCACAGCATCAGAGGCATTCGAGATTAGTTCGCGCAGAAACACCTCTCGATTCGAGTACAGTGAGTTGATCATGAGGTGCAGAAGTTTCTTGGCTTCTGTCTGAAAGCTCAGAGTTTCAGTAGACATTTAATTTTCCGTTAGTTTAGGCTTGGATAAAAATATTGTCTAGTTGCCAAAATTTCAAGAACAAAAGCATCAGCTTCGCAATACCTGTGACAAAGCATCGCCGATGTGTGCAAGGTTGCGTACCGTCTGAGCTCCGGCTGCGTCAAGGGCAGCATATTTGTCCTCTGCGGTACCCTTACCCCCAGCGATGATTGCACCAGCATGCCCCATTCTTTTGCCCTTCGGTGCAGTTGCCCCCGCAATGTAAGCGATGACTGGCTTGGAAACATGCTGTTTGATAAAATCTGCTGTTTCTTCTTCTGCCGTCCCACCAATTTCTCCCACCATTACGATGGCGTCTGTTTGTGGATCACTTTCAAACAGCTCGATAACATCGATGAAGTGAGTCCCAGGTACAGGATCTCCACCGATTCCCACACAAGTACTCTGTCCAAAACCGTGATCCGTTATTTGTTTCACTGCTTCATACGTGAGCGTTCCAGAGCGTGACACAACACCGACGTTGCCGGGACGATGAATTTCTGCAGGCATAATGCCAATCTTACACTCACCTGGTGTAATAACGCCTGGACAATTTGGTCCAACTAGTCGTGTATTTGTTCGGTTCAGCAGAGCTTTAGCCTTCAACATGTCCAATGTGGGAATGCCTTCTGTAATGCAAACTACTAAATCCAAACCAGCTTCGATACTCTCAAAGATAGAGTCGAGACAAAAAGGTGCCGGGACGTAAATCACGGAGACGGTCGCACCGGTCGAGTCTATCGCATCTCTGACGGTATCAAATACTGGTAGCCCGAGGTGTTCCGACCCACCACGACCGGGGGTAACTCCAGCAACCAATTTTGTCCCATACGCCAGGGCTTGAGTGCTATGAAGAGTACCCTGAGACCCTGTCAGTCCTTGACACAATACTTTTGTATTTCGATCGACTAATATGCTCACAATTGTGCTCTCGCTGCGTCGACGGACTTTTGTGCTGCATCTTGCAGAGTGTCGGCAGCAATAATGGCTAAACCGCTCGCACGTAGAAACTCTCGACCTTCGTCCGCGTTGTTGCCGTCGAAGCGCACTATGACGGATACGCTAACGCCTACCTCCCGATAAGCCTCAACAATACCCTCCGCAATCACCGCGCACGAAACAATACCACCAAAAATATTGATCAGGACAGCACGCACTTGAGGGTCAGAAAGGATTATTTTGAAGGCCTCCGCTACGGAAGCAGCATTTACGCCGCCACCGACGTCTAAGAAGTTTGCCGGACTACCGCCATACAGCTTTACTAGATCCATCGTTCCCATAGCAAGCCCAGCACCGTTGACCATACAACCAATATTTCCATCCATTGCGACGTAGCTAAGTTTGAATTTGGCTGCGTGTTCTTCTCTAGGATCTTCTTGCGAGGGATCGCGCAACTCAGCGAGTTTTGGCTGACGAAATATTGCATTACTGTCGATGTTGATCTTTGCATCTAAACAATGAACATCGCCGGCTTTGGTCACTACTAATGGATTCACTTCAACAAGCGCGCAGTCGAGTTCATGGAACAAGCGACAAAGGTTTAAAAAAATGGAGGTAAATTGGCGAACTTGATTCTTCTCTAATCCTAGCTTATAGGCCATCGCACGACCTTGAAACCCCTGGGCACCTATGCTTGAGTCTATAGTAGCTTTTATGATCTTCTCAGGACTCTCCTCCGCAACCGTTTCGATCTCAACGCCACCCTCTGTTGAAGCCATGACGACAACACTCTGGCAAGCGCGATCAATTACGGCACCAAGATAAATTTCACGTGCTATATCTGTAAGTGATTCAAAGTAAATGCTCGATACCTGTTGCCCGTCTGAATCAGTTTGATGCGTGACTAATCGTTTACCAAGCCAAGTGGATGCAAATTCCTGCGCCGCGTCCATGCTCGACACAAGCTTGACCCCACCAACTTTACCTCGACCGCCGGCATGGACTTGAACCTTAGCTACCCAAGAGTTTCCGCCTATCTCAGCTAGAGCCTTAAGTACCTCGTTCGCATTTTGAACGACTTGACCGGTTGAAACGGGTAATCCGTACTCGTGAAACAATGCTTTAGCTTGGTATTCGTGCAGATTCAACTAATTCTCTATCCTTTTTTGTTACTTGAGGTACCGAAACCACACCGAGGAAATCAATTCAACGTGTGATGTGAAATAGCTTTAACGCTACTTCTTCTTTCTTCGATTGACGGTATGGATCGCGTTCCCACCCACGCTCAATGCCGCTTCATGTACAGATTCTGAAAGCGACGGATGTGCAAACATCGTGAGCGCGAGATCCTCTGCGGTAGCACCAAATTCCATAGCGATAACACCTTGTGCGATAAGTTCAGAAGCTTGAGCACCAAGTATGTGGACACCACGTATTCGGTCGGTTTTCGCATCGGCAATGATTTTGACAAATCCCTCGGTTTCATGAGCGGCCATTGCGCGACCATTCGCACTATAAGAAAACATCCCGCTGTTAAATTTCTCTCCATTGGCTTTGAGTTCGTCTTCACTTTGACCAACCCAAGCGATCTCCGGATGCGTGTAAATCACCGAAGGTACTGTTTCATAGTTAACAATTGGTTTGTGTCCCGCGATTCTCTCTGCAACCATCACCCCTTCTTCCATGCCCTTATGAGCGAGCATCGGACCGCGAACAACATCGCCAACCGCATACACGTCCGGCGCATCCGTCAAACAAAGATCATTGACGAACAAAAATCCACGTTCATCAATATTGACTTCGCACTCTTGGCTAAGTAAATCCTCAGTGTAAGGTCGACGACCCACTGCAACAATGAGCTTGTCACATTCAAGGACTAGATCTTCACCCTTGAGCTGGTACGAAACCTTCACCACCCCGTCTTCGACAGTTGACGACACCACCCTGGCACCAAGGCGTACGTTTAAGCCTTGTTTCTTGAAGATCTTCAAAGCCTCCCGGGCGGCGCGACGGTCAGCTATCGGTAAAAAGTCATCCAATGCTTCCAAGATCACAACTTCGGAGCCAAATCGATTCCAAACACTGCCTAGCTCCAATCCGATTATGCCGGCACCGATTACACCTAAACGTTTCGGCGCTTCTTCAAATTCCAGCGCGTCAGTGGAATCCACGATCAATTCGTGGTCGATCCTTGCTGCTGGGATGTCGATCGGAGTAGATCCCGGTGCCAAAATGACATGATTTGCGGTAATTGTTTCCTGCGATCCATCGTGACTTGTGTAGGTCACCTCGCGACCGCTACCAAGTTGTCCCGTACCCGGTAAGTAGGTTACATCGTTTCCCTTGAACAATAGGTCGATTCCCGATGTTAGCTTGTCCACAATAGAGTTTTTGTAAGCCAGCATCTTAGAAATGTCAATTTGGTGATCACCGGCCGAAATTCCCATCTTTTGAAATTCGCTCATTCGCGTAAATGTATAGGACACATCGAGAAGTGCTTTTGAAGGGATACATCCCCAATTTAAACAGGTTCCGCCCAATGTAGGTTGACCATTGCGATCAATCGACTTGTCAATACAAATGACTGCATGACCAAGTTGCGCGCTACGAATCGCAGCAGCATAACCGGCTGGGCCTGCACCGATGACGACAATATCAGCTTCACGACTCATTTCTTTTCTCCCTAAAGTTCCAGCAAAATACGCGCTGGATCTTCCAGCATTCCTTTAATCGCAACCAAAAATCGCACCGCCTCAGAACCGTCAATTAACCGATGATCGTAAGACAGTGCTAAATACATCATAGGTCGGATCTCGACATTGCCGGCCACAACGACTGGTCGTTCCTGAATCTTATGCATTCCCAAGATTGCGGTTTGCGGGGGATTCAATATTGGTGTCGACATCAGCGACCCGAATACTCCACCATTGGAAATAGTGAAGGTTCCACCTTGCATGTCTTCAATCGCCAATTTACCGTCTCGAGCCTTTTGTCCGAACTCTACTATTTGATCTTCGATTTGAGCGAGCCCTAAAGCATCGGCATCTCGCACGACTGGTACAACCAGACCGCGCTCGGTGCTAACTGCGACTCCAATGTCATAAAAGCCGTGATAAACGATGTCGGAGCCGTCAATGGACGCATTTACTAAAGGAAATCGCTTGAGTGCTTCTACCGAAGCTCGAACGAAAAAGCTCATAAAGCCCAATCTCGTCCCGCTGTGCGTACGCTGAAATTCTTCTTGATATTGCTTGCGCATACGAATAATTGGAGCCATATCAGCTTCATTGAAAGTCGTAAGCATCGCGGCTGTTTGTTGGGCTTCGACCAATCGATTCGCGATCGTCGCTCGCAATCTCGTCATTGGTACGCGACGTTCGACTCGTTCCCCAGTGTCCGCTGATGGTTCCTCTATTTCTGGTTCAGGAACTTTTGCTCGCCCTGTCTTTGCTTCTACGCGAACTGTCCGCGAGGCAATCGCTGCTTCTACATCGCCTTTGGTAATCATCCCACCACGACCAGAACCGCGGACTGACGCCAAATCAACGCTGTTTTCTAAGGCTAGTTTCCGAGCCGAAGGAGCGGCAGCGATCTCTTTCTGTTCAGTGTCTACGGGTTGATCGCTTGTTTGCTCAGATTGTTCTACGGCAGGAGGGTCTCCTTCTTCGACGACGGCGATCAAATCGAGACCAACGACTGTCGCGCCTTCTGGTTTCACGATCTTCGCAACGGTCCCAGCAACCGGAGATGGAATTTCTAACGTCGTTTTCTCAGTCTCGACATCAGCTAACAGTTCATCCCTGGCAATAAACTCTCCCTCGCGCTTATACCATTTTGTAAGCTCCCCTTCAACAATGGATTCGGGAAACGCTGGAGTTGTAATTTCAGTGGTCACGTATTTTTTCCAAATTTCCAAAAAGTGCTTCTTCGACGAGTTCGCGTTGCTGACGAGCATGTCGCGCTGGTAAACCTACTGCCGGTGCCGCATACGGCTTACGACCCGCATATTTGAGTGTTAGGTTTTGATGGGTGGTAGCAACTGCACGTTCCATATGGTGTTTGCTCGAATACCACGCGCCTTGGTTCTTAGGTTCTTCCTGACACCACACTACAGTCTTTAACTCGCTGTACTTCGACAGGATATCAAGGAATTCATCTAAGGGAAATGGATACAATTGTTCCAAACGGACTATCCCAACTGTAGTGCAGTTTGCCTCCCGTCTCCGAGTGAGCAAGTCATAGTACACTTTCCCGCTACACAAAACCAATCGTTCGACTTCTTTCGGTTTCAAAGGATCATACTCGTCGATAACGTTACGAAACGAACCAGTCGCTAATTCGTCGATGGTCGACGTCGCGAGTTTATGTCGGAGTAGACTCTTGGGAGTTAGAGTAATCAACGGTCGCCGCATCGGTCGGATCATCTGCCTACGCAATAAGTGAAAAATTTGTGAAGGTGTCGTTGGGATACAAACTTGTATGTTGTGTTGTGCGCACATTTGCATGAACCGCTCGAGTCTTGCAGAGGAATGTTCCGGTCCCTGTCCTTCTAGTCCATGCGGCAGGAACACGACCAAACCACACTGCCGTCCCCACTTCGCTTCACCACTTGAAATGAATTGATCGAATACGACTTGAGCTCCGTTGGCAAAGTCACCGAATTGAGCTTCCCAAATGACGAGAGAGTTCGGAGCGGTCGTCGCGTAGCCGTACTCGAATGCGAGTACCGCTTCTTCTGACAGCAATGAGTCGTAAATCTCAAATCTACGTTTCTTGAACCCTTCCTGAATCGGTATTACTTGCTCGCCCGTACTCTGACAATACACACAAGCATGCCGGTGAGAAAACGTCCCTACTCCGACATCTTGTCCAGTAATCCTAACATCAAATCCTTGATCCAGCAATGTCGCATATGCCGCCATCTCGCCAAAGCCCCAATTAACGGCAAGACCTCCAGCAGCCATGTGACGCCGATCAGCATAAATGCCTTGTACTTGTTTGTGTAGTTTCGTTCCCTTTCGAATCCTGTTTACTTTTGCCATAACCTGTTGGAGACGAAGTAACGGAAACGACGTATCGGCAGGTGCATCCCAGTCGTGTCCAATATATGGTTTCCAGTCGACGAACATACTCGTATCGGGCTCTTTGATAACTGAGAGCGCTATAGTCTCACCTCGATCCAGCCGATCACGCACAGTGTTTGCTAAGGCGTCGGATTCGTCGTGCGAAATAACGCCTTCATCGGCAAGCTGGTCTGCGTATATTTTTCGTGTAGTCGGATGTTGTCTTATCTGCTGGTACATCAATGGTTGGGTCTTCATTGGGTCTTCGGCTTCGTTATGACCGCGTCGCCTATAACAAACCAAATCTATGACGACATCCTTCCCAAAAACATTTACGTAGTCTGAAGCTATTTGTGCGACGAATGTCACCGCTTCAGGATCGTCCCCATTTACGTGGAAAATCGGTGCGCGAATGATCTTTGCAACTTCACTGCAGTACTCTGTCGAACGTGCGTCATCCAGTCGACTCGTGGTAAACCCTACTTGGTTATTGATGATGATATGCATCGTCCCACCCGTGGAAAACCCTCGAGTCTGAGACATTTGAAAGGTTTCCATGACGACCCCTTGTCCAGCAATGGCAGCATCACCATGGATCAAGATTGGAAATACCTGTTCTCGACTGACATCAGCGCGACGATCCTGCCGTGCACGACAAGAACCTTCAACTACTGGGCCGACAATCTCCAAGTGCGATGGGTTGAAAGCGAGTGCGAGATGGATTTGGCGACCGTGAGTTTCCAAATTTGTCGAAAATCCCATGTGATATTTCACGTCTCCAGTCTCGTACTGTTGCCGAGCTCGACCTTCAAACTCTTGAAACAGTTCACTAGCTTGTTTTCCGAGCAAGTTTACGAGTACATTCAGTCTACCTCGATGCGCCATCCCAATGACAATTTCTTGGACGCGCCACATACCTGAACGTTGAGTTATCTCGTGCAGCATTGGGATCAAGCTCTCAGCTCCTTCCAAGCCAAATCTTTTCGTGCCCGGATAACGATTGTGTAAATATCGTTCGAGTCCCTCTGCCGCGGTAAGGCGCTCCAATATCCGGTATTTCGTCTGGTCGTTAAATTGCATCTGAGAATGGACGCTCTCTAACCGGGAACGAAGCCACTCTCGTTCCTGAGTTGAGGTGACGTATACGTACTCTGTACCGATCGAGTCACAATATGTTTTTTCTAAAGCGTCTACGATATCCCTTAGTTTGGCATCTTTGTCAGTGAATAAATGTGAAGACCCTATGTGAAATACCGTATCGAAATCAGCGAGGCTGAGACCGTGAAACTTCAATTCAAGATCTGCGGCTTTTTCTCTTTCCCAAACCCCGAGTGGATCAATTCGAGCTCGACGGTGACCACGAGATTGATAGGATTCGATGAGTTCCATCACTTGGATTTGTTTTCTATGGTATTCCGAGAGTATGGAAGTGCTGACTCGTTCCGGACGAGCTTTTAATCGATTCCTTCCAAGCCTTTCGAAGTGATGAACTATCGTACTGTGAGCAATATCCGGATGCCCATTGTCTGCCTGTGGAAGCGTGTTGAAATAATCGCGCCATTCCTGAGGAACTAAGTTCGCGCTTTCCAAGTATTTTTCGTACATCGCTTCAATGTACGCAACGCTCCCCCCCGCAAGATGAGAACTTGCTTCCATTCGTTCTAGAAAAGAGTCAGTCATTGTTATTCCTCAAGTGTACCACTAAGTTCCTTCTTTCACCATCAGAGATCGGATCTTCCCGATAGCCTGTGTGGGATTGAGGTCTTTTGGGCAAACGCTAGTACAGTTCATGATGCTACGACAGCGAAACACGCTGAAATGATCGTCGAGTTTGGACAATCGTGCTTCGGTTGCAGTATCACGACTGTCTGCAATAAATCGGTAAGCGTGCAACAGTGCTGCTGGACCAAGGAACTTATCTGGATTCCACCAAAACGAGGGACATGAAGTGGTGCAGCACGCACACAGAATACACTCGTAAAGTCCTTCAAGTTTTTCTCGTTCTTCGATACTCTGTAATCGTTCCTTTGATGGTGGTAAGTCCTCATTTATCAAATAAGGTTCCGCGCGTTCATATTGTTTATAGAACTGGGACATGTCGACCACAAGATCGCGTATGACAGGTAGTCCTGGTAACGGACGAAGCACCAAACGATTTCTCGAAATCACGGATCCGACTGGCGTCTTGCAGGCAAGCCCGTTGGTACCGTTCATGTTCATCCCGTCGGAACCACAGACACCTTCTCGGCAAGAACGGCGGTAGGTGATCGTCGGATCTTGAACCTTGAGCTGTTCCAAGACATCTAGTACCATCAAATCTCGACCCTCTGGACGGATAAATTCGTAGTCTTGGATCCGCGGCTTCGTGTCCCGCCCAGGGATATAACGATAAATACTTACCTGCACGATTTAGTATTCTCTCTTGATTGGTTGAAAAGGGGCTACGGTCTCTGGGGTAAAGTTCACTGCTCGTTTTTGGATCGATTTGTCAGTAGAAAAATATAGCGAGTGACACAGCCAATTATCGTCGTCTCGCTCTGTGTAATCGACTCGTGCGTGTGCACCTCTACTTTCCTTTCGAGCTGCTGCAGCGATTGCGGTCGCTTCGGCAACTTCAAGTAAATTATCAAGTTCTAACGCTTCAATTCTGGCAGTGTTGAATATTTGGGTCTTATCTTCAAGATGCGCTGTATGTACCCTTTCTCGTAAATCGGCAAATACCGATATTGCTGCTTGCATGTTCTGCTCAGATCGAAATACACTGAAATTCATTTGCATCGTTTTTTGTAGTTCGGATTTCAATACCGCAGGATGTTCACCCGCTGTCGATTCGTCCCAACGTCGAATTCGCGCTAATGCGGGTTCGTAATCCGTAGTAGAAAGCGCTCGATAACTCACTCCTTGTTCTAGTGTTTCTCGAATATGTAAACCTGCCGCGCGGCCAAAGACTACCAAGTCAAGCAGCGAATTTCCACCGAGACGGTTTGCCCCATGAACTGATACGGATGCCACTTCACCCACAGCATAGAGTCCCTCGACTATCTGATCGTTCCCTTCTTTTTGAGAAACTGCTTGACCAGAAACTGCAGTAGGTACTCCCCCCATCATGTAATGACATGTCGGAACAACTGGTATCGGTTCAACCACCGGATCGACAAGTGCGTAGGTGCGCGAAAGTTCCAAAATCCCAGCTAATCTAAGTTCTAGTGTGTGTTTACCTAAATGATCAAGTTTTAAGAACACGTGGTCTTTATTAGGACCGCATCCACGTCCTTCTTGGATTTCAATGATCATCGATCGTGAGACGACGTCCCGACTGGCTAAGTCTTTTGCTGTAGGGGCGTAACGCTCCATGAATCGTTCACCTTGAGCATTGACCAAATACCCACCTTCTCCGCGACAGCCCTCGGTAACCAGCACTCCGATTGGATAAATGCCTGTAGGGTGAAACTGCCACATCTCTATGTCTTGTACAGGGATTCTGCTCCGCAACGCCATAGCAACACCGTCTCCAGTGTTCATGAGCGCATTAGTCGTACTAGCATAAATACGACCCGCACCTCCTGTTGCGAGCAAGGTAGCCTTTGCCTGCACCAATACTGTTTCGCCGGTCTCGATGTTGATCGCGACCACTCCACAAATTACACCATCTTGATTGCGTACCAAATCGACGGCAAACCACTCGTTCAAAAAAGTCGTGCAAGCTTTGACGTTTGCTTGATAGAGTGTGTGTAGTAGTGCGTGTCCAGTTCGATCAACCGCGGCACAAGTGCGCGCTGCTTGTCCCCCCTTTCCATAATTTTTGGATTGTCCTCCAAAAGGTCGTTGGTAAATTCGACCTGTCTCGGTTCGAGAAAAAGGCAAGCCCATATGCTCGAGTTCGTAAACCACTTCGGGACCGACTCTACACATATACTCAATGGCACCCTGATCGCCGATAAAGTCCGAACCCTTGACGGTGTCATACATGTGCCAACGCCAGTTATCATCGGGATCGTCACTTCCAATCGCGCAGGTGATACCACCCTGGGCTGATACTGTGTGCGAACGCGTTGGGAACACTTTTGACATGACTGCCGTTTTGAATCCGCTCTCGGCAAGGGGTAGACTGGCGCGCAAACCAGCACCACCGCCTCCAACGACTACGGCGTCAAACTGCATAGTACGTATTGATTGGGACATAGATGAGTCTACAAAATAATGACGAATCCAAACACGAAATATACTACGATCAAACAAATAACTCCGAATTGATAGACCAAGCGAATAGCTGTAGCGAATTTACCGATGTGTTGTTCATTCAAATAGTCCGTACCAACGGTCCACATACCAATCCAAACATGGATTCCCCATGACAGCAAGGTGAGGATGCCCAAGACTACCATTTGTACCGAGCCCATGAAATGATTCCATTCAGCGTAGCCAAAATCAGGATTCGCTAACACAAACCAAAAAATACAGCCAGCGTAAACCGCAATAAGAATAGCGGACACTCGTTGAAGGAGAAAGTCTGCGACTCCGCTACGAGTAAGACTCGTTGCGTTTAAAACCAAAACCAAACTCCAATTGCCATGGATAATGCGATTGAGCACACTAGCACGAGGACAGCACTCACGCGACCAGCCCTAAGTGAATCTCCTATGTGCAAGTCTAAAAGCAAATGGCGAACACCCGCAACTATGTGATAACCCAATAATGACAGTGTGAGCCATAGCGCGATCGAGTGTAAGGGATGCTCAAGCATTGTCTGAAGTTGGTCAAAGGTTGACGTATTCGATGTCGACAACCACAGTAGCCACAACAGATAAAAGGAAGCTCCGAATAATGCTACGCCGCTCACCCGATGCAGAATCGAAACCACCGCACCGATAGGTAATCGGATCACAAACAGATTTAAAAAGACCGGACGAGTGCTTTTCATCGGCTAGTCTGCAAGCAAACGTGGTGATTCAATCGCGCTACGTATTGGATTGAGATAGTGGCACCTTGGACTTGTTTAATTTCGATAGGTTGAGACGACATTCTTCCTCATAATTTTAATGTGTGTCTGTCTTGCCTGTCGTTCGTTTTACAATCTTGGGAAACGTTTAAACTCCCATCGAAAATTCTGAGGTGTTCACATGTTAGAGAACTTAACGTAGTTTCTTTTTGACAGGAGATATCAATTATGTCCAGCAAGCATTATCCTGCAGAGTATCGTGAGCAGATTGTCAGGTGAACACGTGCGGGTCGAAGTATCGCATCTTTAGCTCGAGAATTTGAGCTGACGGAACCCACGATTCATAATTGGATCGCCACCACCAATGGTACGGTGACCGCTGAGGAGATGGAACACTGCAGACAGTTGCGGCAAGTACAACGGGAACAAGCGAAGGTCGAAGAAGAGAAGTGGATCTACCAAAGACCGCGATCTAATTCGCCGAGTAGGCGCTCATAGAACCCACTTCGGAAATCACTCTGTCCAAGGGAATCGTGAGCGTTCTCGTAGCGTGGTCTGGGTATCTGGTGCAACTGAGGGTACGGGTTTATTCATGGACATGGTAGATCCGGCGGAGATAGTAAAAGGAGCAACTGAATCGGCAATCCCTCTGACCCGGGCAAGCTGGATTTCTATATTCGAAGAGGTAGCCATTTCGGGTTACTCTACAGAAACATTAGCGCAGGACGGTTCACTTCTAGCGCTCTCGCGTCCTTTCATGGGATCGCCATACACATGGAACGCCTCAACGCCGATTAGCAGTGGTAGACGACGCAAATCTCGAGCGCGATCGAATTATGAGTCGCCGTGTTACTGAAGATGTTGCTAGAACTCGGCTCTTCGACATCTACGACCAGCAAAGAAAAACCGAAACGCAAGATACCGACACTGCGCTTGCAAGGGCACTCCGGCTCATCGGTCGTCGCTTGGGTATTGAGTTCAAAATTCCTCTAAGATCAGAATCATTCGAAGAGCCGGTTACCCTAATTGACATTCTCGATGTATCGAGTGTGCGTGCGAGGCGAGTGAAACTCGATTCAGACAGTAAATGGTGGCACAGCGACAGCACCGTGCTCTTAACTTTCCGAGCGACTGACAATCAACCAATCGTCTTGATACCCGGTATGCACGGTCGGTATAACCTGATCGATCCAGTAACTAAAATGCGTCTGATAACTTCCAAAGCTCGAGCTGCAGAACTGAAAGAAGAAGCTTGGATGTTCTATCAACCATTACCTTCGGGCTCTGTGACTTCATCTGAACTCCTACGTTTTGCCCTACGACGTTCCGATAAGGACCTGACGCGATTAGTTCTATCCGGCATCGTGGGTGGGATTGTAAAACTGGTCCCCGCACCAATGCTCGGACTAGTAGCAAACCATATCGTTGCGGGCAGAAATACAACACAACCACTCTTTGTAGTAGTGCTTCTGCTAGGGCAATTGGGCTATTGAGCGTGTTTGTCAACCTGTTGAAAAACACTTCTATGATGGGTTTGAAGGCCGCTCGGCATCTCGACTTGAAGCAGCTTTTTGGGATCGCCTTATGCGGCTTTCATCGGAAATTCTCCATCGCCAACCCAGTGAGATTTGGCGATGTCGGGAATGGCGTTTCAGAATTTGCGAGACGGTTTGCAGAGAGTGGTCGCCAACAGCGTCTTGTCTCTTGTCTTCTTATTACCTGTCTTCGGCGTCGTCTTCCTTTACGACGTCGTACTAGGAAGCGTAGTCCTGATATTTAGCGTAGTTGCTCTTTCGATCATGATCTTTGGGGAATGTGCCAAATATCACCCTGCGTCGAATGATGAGTGCGATCCGTCGAGTGACTGGGTTGCTGTTTGAAATCATCGAAGGTATTTCAAAGCTTCGCGTTGAGAATGCTGAAGGTTCCGCTTTCGCCATGTGGGCACAGGACTATCGTGAACAAAAACGCGCGGAACTAAAACTTGGTAAGTATGAACGTCATGCACGTGCGTTAGGTGCTGCACTATCATTTGTTGCGGGAGCGGCTCTGGTGTTCTTCGTGGTCGCGATTGGAGATAGCGACTTTCTAGTCGGTGATTTTTTAATCGTCTTCGCTGTATTCATTGTTTTTCAGCATGCCATTGCACGGTTCGGTGAGTCTTTGGTTTGGTTGCTTCCATGCTGCCTGCACTGAATCAGATGCGTTCAATGCTTGCTGCTGACCCGCAAACCAAGACTTTAGGAGATCCAGTCGAAAGTCTGCATGGAGAAGTCTTATTCGATCGGATTTCTTTTCGCTACACACCGGATGGTCCGCTTGTTCTCTCCGACGTTACGATTCACGTCCGGCCTGGCGAATTTATTGCGATTGCAGGTGAATCTGGTGCGGGGAAGAGTACGCTATTTCGACTTGCAATCGGTCTTGATCGACCTACCAATGGTGCGGTTTACTACGACGGTCGTGATTTGCGACACCTGAACTTGAAGCAGTTACGACGTAAAATGGGAGTGGTGCCCAGTCAGTGCGACTTCATCCACAGGATATCTGGGACAATATCGTCGTCCACCATGAAGACCCCAGTACTGAACAAGTTTGGGGAACGACTCGTTCCGCTAGCATTGAGCAGGAAATTCGATCAATGCCGATGGGAATGATGACGATGGTCGGTGCAAGTGGCTCAGTGCTCTCTGGAGGAGAAAGTCAGCGGATTTCTATTGCTAGATCATTGTTGGGTAATCCTCGAATCATGTTGTTTGACGAGGCAACCAATTGGCTTGACAACGACAAACAAGCACAAGTCATGCAAAACTTAGCACTCCTTACCTCAACAAGGATCGTTATCGCACATCGTCTTTCAACCTTGAAACAAGCTGACCGAATCTACGTCATGCAAGCCGGTAAGGTCGTGCAAAGTGGCACATTCGACGAACTCATGGAGGTTCAAGGTGTGTTCAAAGAACTTGTAAAACGACAGATAGCATAGCACTCTTTCGTCCTAATACTTCGATGAGTCTTATTAATCGGATTAATCGGATTTTTAACAAAGCTGGTGTAGATAACAATTTCCGGTCCCGCCTACTGGAGAATCCCAAAGCAGCAATCCACGAGGAATTCGGGTTGCAATTTACCGAAGATCAAGAGATAGTGGTGCCCGAAGAGACTGATACCACGACGCATTTGGTTCTCCCGCCCAAAGACAAGCTGAGCGTCGCAGAACGTTCGGAAGCGAAAACAAGAGCAGCGTCTTTGGACTTTTTGAAGAAAACCATGTCCGATCCCGCGCCACCAAAGCGATCGACGACCTTTTCTAAGGAACGTGTATGCTTGGATTCAGATGATGTAGAATCGTTGGCAAGGATGGGAAGAGAGAGTATCGTTCGCGGACTCCAATTTCTACAGTCCACCGTAGATGAAAATGGTTCCTGGCATTGTATTCGATTCAATGTAGGCGATCCGAATGTACCACGACACTATGAACACCTCCATTTATTTCCGCTTTCTGTGTACTTGCTCTAAAACGAAGTAAAGAACCCTTGGCTCAAGCGTTGTGTGTTCAAACCAAAAACTACGTAGTCAATATGATGGAATACCCCGGTTTCTGGAGGTACTATGGCCATCTTCCTCAAGACTTGGACAGTAGTTCCTTGTGTTCGATGGTAATTGACGTTCATCCATGGATAGGACTGGGAAGGAATCTACCTCGAATGCTTGCTAACCGAGACAATAATAGGCTTTTTTAAAACCTGGATGCTGAGCGAAAAAGAGCCAAGCGTCGTAGCGCCTTTTCGAATCGAAGCTGATCCAGTAGTCAACGCGAACATCATCGCCTATGTCGGTGATGTACCAGCGACGAAGAAGGCTCAACAGTGGCTCATGGAGGTGAACGAAAAAGGCACCAATCTCGAGGATGCTTCAAAGTGGTACCCAGATCCAGCTTCGATCTACTACGCAATTGCACGAACTACATTGCGAGTACAACTTGGATCAGAAAAATTTCCTTCATTACTAGCTGAGCGGATTCTGAGTCTGCGAGACGAATCTGGGGAATTCAAAAATGTTCTGCAAGCCGCTCAAGCTGTTGTAGCACTTCATAATATTGGACAGTTAGACCATGTGAATGTCCAATCACAATTTGAATACTTCATTGCGTTGCAACAGGAGGATGGCAGTTGGCCCGAACTGCTCGCATTCGGCGACCAATCCATGCGGTTTGGAGTAGTTGGACAAATAGGACATGGTTCAGAGTCGGTGACTTCCGCGTTTTGTGTTGAAGCACTGGAATGCTTGCTTGAAGCACTTAAGCTTTCGAGCAAGTTTCGTCGTTCTAAAGTGTCGACGGATTAGCGGTCATAGGAATTATCATACAATAATAAAAAGGATTAATTGCGATGACTGAAAATTTAAGCATCGGAAACACCGTCGGCACAGGCGAGCCTGACGAGATGAGATACTTTGAGCCGTCGTTCCTCAACGCGCTTCCACATTACTTGCCCCTTCTCATTTTCCCATTGTTGATTCTTGCCGCTCTCTATGGTGGTTTTTGGTTACTTGGACCGTTCGTCTTCATGAGCGTTGCTGGATTTCTTGACAGAGTGTTTGGCGTCGATGGTCTCAATATGAACCCCAGAGGTATTTCTGAACGACGCTTTATTTGGTACAACATTCCAGTTTGGACTTGGGCAGTATTGTGGCCGCCGACTCTAGTCTTCGGATTGTGGCAGATCTTCGGCGGTGCATCTTATCCGATATGGCAAAAGGTATGTCTCGCCATGCTTCTGACCATGGAAGCGCAAGCAGTTTTCGTTGTCGGACATGAACTGGTTCACAGACGGTCTACTTGGGAACGTCCCCTCGGAGAATTTCTTCTTGCATCAAATTCCTACCCCCAATATGCTACGGAGCACGTGTACATTCACCACGCTAAGGTCGGTACTCCTCACGATGTCGGATCTGCTCCAAAGGGAGAGAGTTTCTGGCGGTATTTCCCTCGAGAAGTCGTCAGTAATCTTACCAACTCATGGAAAGTCACTGGTGAACGCTTGGCCCGTAGAAAACTGTCCCGTTGGCATTACAGCAATCCTTTTTGGCGTTATGGTATCGCTTTAGCGTTCTGGTATGGCTTAGTTTATTACTTAGGGGGCATTTGGGCGGTGCCCGTGTACATATTCCTGGGGCTGAGTTGCGTATTCTCGATGAAGATCAGTAACTACTTCCAACACTATGGGTTGCGCCGAGTTTTAATGTCTAACGGTCGCTGGGAAAAAATTTCGCCACGCCACTCTTGGAATGCGGATTGGAAGTTCACCAATTGGATGTTTTTCAAAATGCAACGGCACGCAGATCATCATGCTATGGCAACTCGACCTTACGCGCAATTGCAACATCGTGCAGACGAGTCTCCTGAGCTTCCCGGCACATACGGCGGCATGATGAACCTTGTGCTTCGACCCAAACGCTGGTTCGCAAAGATGGATCCCCTAGTCGACCAGTGGCGAAAACACTTTTATCCTGAGATTGACGATTGGAGTCCCTACGACAGCTCCGTTTCGGCTGCTAGGCCGGATGACTTTAATGAAATCGTCGAAATTTTCGGAGTTGCACCGAGACTGGCAGAACGAATCGAACGCAATCCCGAGCTTCTCGACAATCTATCCGAACGGGAGTTCACAGATCTCAATCTTCCAAAAGGAATATTGGACGAACAGGAATATGACATCGCACGTCGCGGGCTAGCAAGACTCTACTGGACTACCGAAATGGGAGTTCAAGAAATGTGCGACTTGATTGTGGAAATACCATCCACAAACTCAAAAGAGACCGCGGAAATTGCGCGGAATTGGGTTAATGACAAGGGTTTTCAGATTGGCATGCATGTCCTCCGAGGAAATTTGTCGACAGCCGAAGCATCAATCGCGCTTTCCAATCTTGCCGAAGCTACGATTACGACCGTAATTTCTTCGACGATTACAGACTACTTTGAGCAAGTTACCGATGACTCAGAAGGTGGAGTAGCGGTGATCTTCTCCGATGAACTCGCGACCAAGGAGGCGTTCCCTGGCGTCAAGATTAGAGTACTAGCCGTGTTTGACGGTTGGAAAACTGACCAAATCAAACGTATGTCACGTAGTTTGCGTGATCGGCTTGGACATCTCGCAGCGGATAGCTTGCTTTTCTCTCCGCTTCAAAGAAAAACTGAGGAGGTTCTAGCACTACCATTTGCAGATCTTCAAGATCATTTCCGAGGGTTTGAATCAGAATCAATCCCTAGTCTCACCAGAGCTCGATGCGTCTGGGAATATGGAGACACTGGATTGTCAGGAAGATTTGATAGCGCTCGACGCGAACTCCTCGAAAAGTGTCAAATGAAAAAACCTCAACGCGTCGCTAGTGCAACCTTAGGTTCAAGCGGTGACCCGTACAAGCCATCTTACCTTGATTTGAGTGACAAGATCAATCAATTTGAAGAAGTCGCACGGTTCTTACAGTTGACAGAAAAGACGATAGACCATAACGATTCCTCTCCGACGGCTACAAAGATATTCCAGCTTGTGGGTGAAGACGAATTAGCTGAAGGAACGATGTTGTGGCGTAGCCTTCAAGGAATCGCTCGCCTTGTTTATGAAGATAGTTTCGACTTACGTGAGGCTAAGCCAAGCGTACAACAGCTCATCGCCAATTCGTGCGGATATGAGGAGTTTGACGCATTAACCTCCAAATTAACAGAAATCGAATTAAACACAACGGAAGCGATCAATGCCATCGTCGAGCGTGTGTAGAGGTGCCAGTTAGCTCCACTGGGAATGTCGAATCACCGGATCGATCAAATACGGAAGCACAATCGTCAGGGATTCTGACCAAGACGACCCCCGAAGACCAAGGGCCAGTTAAGCTTCCGGTACTCGCTCCCCATCTACAGTATCAAGACATCGGAGACCATAAGGTTCTATTAGTCTCTGAATCTTTCAATACGCTTCTCACGGGAAACTGTATTGCAACTTGACACTACTCTTAGACGGGCAAAACAGTCTAGATTTCATCCTCTCTTCACTTGATTCCAAGCACAACTTCGCGAGCTTACTTGCTGCGATTGTTTCTCTCTCTACTAAAGGATATATAGTATCTGCCGATCATAGTTTGAACTCGTCAACTGCGGCGTATTGGTCGGCACTTGGTGCATCGCCTCGCTGGGTAGAACTTGGACTCTCAGATGCGTGTGTTTCAGTTAATGAAGGTCAGGGAGAATTAGAACGATATCTAAAAGAAGCAGGCATCTCAATTGAAAAAGAGAACCCTAATCTTAGTGTAACGGTTTGCGATGACTATTTAGCTAAAGAGTTCGCCGGAACGAATCAGCTAAATTTTGATAGGAAGATTTCATGGATGCTTGTACGACCACGAGGTATCGAAATATTGTTCGGACCTATATTTAATGCCGAGAAGGATGGTCCATGTTGGATGTGTCTTACAAATCGCCTTCTCCATCATCAAGAGGTACACAACTTCTTGCGATATAGTTTGGGAGAAGTTAAAGCATTCAAAGCATTTGCAACCGAACCAATCGTCAGTAAATCGATCATGTCGTTCGTAGCTAGCGAAATTGTCAAGTGGCTAGTTCTGCATGAATTAGCTCCCCTTCACCAAAATTCGATTGCATTGAACGTTAGCACTCTTTCGCTTGCTCAGCACAGAGTTCTAATGAGACCTCAGTGTTCAGTGTGCGGTGATCCAGAACTGTATAGACCAAATCGGAAACCTGCTCCGGTAACGTTGAACTCGAGTCCAAAGAACAGCCGAAATAGCGGTGGGGTTCACGTGGTAACACCTGAAGAGACTCTAGCGAAGTATCGTCATCTTGTGAGTCCTATCAGTGGTGTAGTGAGTTGGCTTCGACGGAGTACAGCAGAAACAGACAGCTATTTGCACGTATATTGGGCTGGAAGTAATTTGGTGCGCGTGGCCGAAGTTTGAGTTCACTTCGTCGTAGCCTAAGAAGCAAGAGCGCAGGGAAAGGGAATACTCGGGAACAGTCGAGAGTCAGCGCATTGTGTGAAGCCATTGAACGATTTTCAGGAAGTATCGACGGAAGCGAGATTTTCATTCACAAGCAATTTGTTGAACTCGCAAGAGATGAGGAAACAATTCACCCTAATGATGTACAGTTATTTAGCGATTATCAATTTGACAATGCACAGGAAATCAATGCGCTAGGGCATCCCTATAACGTCATTCCTCAACGCTTCGATGAAACCACCGATGTCCGATGGACACCAGTCTGGTCATTTATGCAAGAACGAAAGCGTTATCTTCCGACGACGATGTTTATAGTATGCCATCCGAGCTTAGAAGTCCTAATGACCGCATTGCGGACTCTAATGGTTGTGCCGCTGGCAACACCTTAGAAGAAGCTATCTTGCAAGCTTTCTACGAGCTTGTTGAACGTGATGCGTTTGCCATTTGGTGGTACAACCGCATCCAAGCACCTGCAGTCGACCTTACAAGTTTTGATGAAGAATACCTTGTAGCTGCTTTGGAATACTACAATCAGAGAGGGTGTGAACTAGGGATGCTTGATGTCACTTCAGATATTGAAGTTCCTGCGTTTATCGCTGTTTCCCGTCGAACAGACTCAGCTTCTCAAGACATTATTTATGATGCTGGTACACACTCTGATCCGGAAATAGCCGCACTCCGTGCCGTGTGTGAACTCAATCAATGCTTGTCTTGGTTCCCCATCAAACAGATCGAAATAATCAGCCCAAAATCGACGATCCCATTGCTTTGCATTGGTGGCAAACGGCTCGTCTAGAAGATTGCAGGTGGTTAGCACCATCCGATCGCATGCGTACAGCTACGGATTACACAACAATAGACTCTGAGGATATGAGGGACGACATTGAACATTGTCGAGCTTTGGTAGAAGCCAAAGGCTTAGAGTTCTTGGAACTAAATCAAACGCGTCCGGATATAGGTATGCCCGTGGTACGGGTGATCGTACCGGGTATGCGACACTTTGGGGCACGATTTGCACCAGGGCGTTTGTACGATGTACCAGTAAACATGGGTTGGATCAAGCACGGTTTTGACGAATCCGAATTAAATCAAAATCCAGTTATTGCATAAGAAATGGATATTGAGAAAGCCGTACTAATTACCCAAGAGAGACTCGCACAAGAAGGTCAAAATTTGGGAGATTCATTAAGCTCTTTCCGGGATCGCATTTCTCCCACTCTGATCGGTGAATTACACTGGAAACGCATCCTTAAGCGTGCCGAAAAGCTGCCGATTGAAATGGGAGCCCTTCCCCTTGGTTTTGAAATTCCATTACATGAACCTACGCCTGTTGCTGACTTTGGGGTCTCACTAGCGAGTGGCACCAGAACCGCCTCGTTCTACGAAGAACTCCAACGCAATAACTCCGCTGATCAAACTACCAATGCAATTTTGAAGCTATTTCAGCAAGTGGATTCCAATAGATCACATTTGCGGGACATCGTCGGTCGAAAATTGATGCTTGAGTACGACATCGATTCAGATTCGGAAAACACCCGCACGATGCCAGGGATGTTTTTACGACCGGGGGAACGGCCAATTATGGGTGGCGGTCAACAGGTGGAGGATGTAACCACGGTAGTGGACTCTTTAGTCTCTTGCGTAGGTTGGAATCGAGACGTAACTGAAAGACAGAATGTTGAACGCGCATATCTGGTGCAACCAAACCATACACGTACGGACTCTTTCGGAATTTTCCCTTCGCGGTCTCGTTCGATTCGCTTAGCGGTAATGGGCTTTAACGATCTGCAGGAACTTTGTACCTATCTTGAATACTGAATGGCCTGGACAAATTTCAGCTGTAGAGCCTGTAGTCTCACGATTTCAAGAACGGGCCAATGTCGTCAGAAGTGGAGTAAACATTGATGTGCAGAGCAATGGTTTAGGTCTTTCGCTCGGGCTCACTCTCATCGTAAAGCAAAGGTTTACGAAGGACTCTCGATATTGGCTCGACGGTCAGACAGACTGGGAACCGTTCCTTAGAGCATTGAGTTTAGAAGATGTCGTCGCCCCAAAAAAACTAAAGGATCTAGAGAGTTGGCATTCGAAACCGACTGTGTTATTCGCGAAGTCTGGCCGCTTAGGTATTCACCACATAAAGCTTGTCGTTTCCGACAATCAGCTTCAAAAAGTAAAAGCTTATTTATTCCTTGTACTATCCGGAGCCATCACCCTTTAGCATATCCCAGAAATGCAAAAGCTACCACCTTCACGGAGATGGCGACTCCTCTGAGTCAAACTCGAACTAAAAAAGTTCGCGTTGAAATTAAACGTATAAAACGTCTAGATTCTGTCTACCAGCAACAACAAAGACCAGCGGAAATTGCTTCGAGTTGTTCCTCGGTGATGTTCGGGTCGGGCGGCAATGCAAGGTGAACCGTTTGCATGTCGCTTTCGTGAACTTTAATTGTCATCGAGTCCGGAATTGTGATTCCTAACTCATTGCTGATGGTCATCTTAGGATTAGCAAGAAGTGCTTGCCGAAACTGTTCATCTACGGCAGACTTCTCGACGATTTGTTGAAGCATTTGATCGCCACTTCTCATAACAGATTCCTCATAGTTGAAAGAGTGAAGAATATATAGTTTTGGGAATTGTAACACATTTGTCGAATGAGGTCCGTTCTTCCATTACCAATATTCTGCCATTCAAATCGAAGTCCTCGCGGCGCTAATCTCTGCGCACGACACTGACATGCTTCATAAAATACTTGTTGATTTTCAATATTTTTTAAGGATGTGTTGCCTGACCACACAGACATCAAGAGAACATGCGCAAACACTGGATTTTCGACATAAAAATTTACTTGCGAATCAGCAGCGTGCTGACTCCTGACGAAATAGGTTACTACATTCACCTCCAACGCAAATCGAATTTTGGTCGCTCGAAGAGAGTTCCCGATTGATGAACCACATGTTTCGAATTGAATATGGCCGTAAATCGAGAATGGTCCCTTATATAGATTTAGATCTGCGATTCAGTCAATTCTTCGTACTTTGCACGTTAACGCTACTGATTTGGATTTCTCCATTTTCAACCATCACTGCACAGGAAGAAACACCGGAGGAGAAAGGCATGAGAATCGCGAATGCAGCAAGTGAGAGCAACGATGGATTTGGGGACTTCTCGGCAGAGTTAACTATGGTGATACGTGATCGCCGTGGTGGCGAAAGCACAAGACAAATGTGATTCAAGGTACTTGAAGTACCTGACGACGGTGACAAGAGTTTGTTTGTATTCGACCAACCGAGGGATGTAAAGAGCACGGCACTTCTTACCCACGCTCATATAAATGCCCCCGATGATCAATGGTTGTATCTTCCAGCTCTAAAAAAAGTAAAACGTATAGCGCTTCCGAACGATCTGGATCATTCATGGGTAGTGAATTTGCTTATGAAGACATGCGGGCCGGTGAAATAGCAGAGTACACCTACAAATACTTACGTGAAGAACAATGCGGTGATTGAGCAATATCCCTTAGATGAAAAGTCTGGATATAGCAAAAAGGTAATCTGGCAGGATACCGAAGAACTGAGATCATGGAAGATGGAACTGTATGATCGCAAGGACTCACATTTAAAAACACTCACATTCGCAAATTACAAACGGTACCTAAACAAGTATTGGCGCGCCGAAGAACAAACGATGGAAAATCATTTAACTGGTGCCAGTACCGTTCTGACATGGACAGAGTTTGAGTTCGGCAACAATCTTGACGAAAGCGAGTTCACTCAGACGGCTCTCCGACGCATTCGCTGATGCGACACAACGCAGCTATCGCACTGTTCGGGTTCATGAGTGCGACGTGTGCTGTCGCACAAACATTCGATATGACCAGTGAGATTAGCTTGCAAGGACGATGGTATCCAAAATCACCAATTTTTTCGGACCAGAAATCAAGTACACTAGGAGCTGTTGCCAAAACCACTCTTCATGTAGAAATTAACTCACAAACCAGCTTTACGTTTACTCCTCTGTACCGATACGACAGTGCGGATTCGCACCGAACACATGGCGCGATGTACGAGAAGCATATTTCTTGATGTATGGAGACTGGAAAAACACTTCTTGGGAACTTCAGTTAGGACAAGCAAGTGTTAATTGGGGCGTTACCGAGTTGTACAACCTCGTCGACATCATTAATCAGGTCGACCTAGTTGAACACCCGCGCAATCGTCCGAAACTGGGGCAACCGATGGTGCATCTAACTATTTCCGGCGACTGGGGCATCGCGGAATCTTTTTTACTACCGTATCACCGCAAGCGTACCTTTCCTGGACCCAAGGGTCGTATTCGATCACGGTTTTCTATCAACGAGAACGCGAGTTATGAATACCACGATGAAGAGAATCACATTGATGTCGCGTTTCGTTACAGTAATTCTGTAGGACCATATGACTTTGGATTAAGTGTGTTTGTGGGCACCAATCGGGAACCAGGTTTTCTAGCCAGCGAACAAGCGGAGCTAACAGCACCTCAGTATTTAACTTTGCAACCCTACTATGAGCAAATAGAACAATTTGGCTTAGACGTGCAACTCACGACTACTGGATTGCTTTACAAGTTTGAAGCGATCCATCGAAACGGTATGCGGAATCTGTTTGGCGAAGAAGAGAATTATCATGCTGTGATTCTTGGGACCGAGCACACCATTTACAACCTCTTTAACTCCTCTGCGAGTCTGACGGTACTTGCCGAATGGTTGTACGATGGGCGCGGATCCAGATCAACCAATGTTTGGACGAATGACTTGTTCCTCTCAGGATTTCTCTCGTTCAATGACGTAGCGGGTACAGAATTTGTTGCCGGCCTACTAGCAGATTTAGACTATGATTACCGCGCGCTTAACCTAGAATTCAAGCGCCGGCTGTCAGATTCGTGGACCATGCGTTTTGAGAGCATCGTGAATTTGAACTCTGATCCCGCGGATTTAACCTACGATGGTCGAAAGACAGTTTCTTGGGAATAGATTTCACCTTTGGTTTCTGAAATCTAAAGCAACAATGTTTACGATTAATTTACCCGAGGACGAGACACAACTGAGTGTGTGCGAAAATGAACCGATGGCTGTTCGTAGGGATGGAATTGGATGATCCAACTGGGTCGAAAGTCATTAAACCGAATTGCAGTTATTGGACGCGGTACCGCAGGATCCTTAGCCGCTTCCAGCGTTACGCACCAACTCTCGGATGGCGAGTATGAACTTCACCATATCTACGACTCGCGGATCCCAGTCATCGGAGTTGGTGAAGGTAGCTGGCCGAGTTTAGTTCAAGAATTGGCGCAACTAACGAATCTGCCCCATGAAAAAATCCAACGACAGATTAAGGGTACACGGAAGTATAGAGTTGCATTTGAGGGATGGGGGCAACGCAATCGAAATTTCATCCACTACTTCACGCCGCAACAGGTTTCCTATGCCTACCATTTAGCAGCAGACTTGCTAGCAGAACTGCTTCATGAAAGTGCGAACGCAACGCACATTGACGCAAAGGTTCTCAATATTACAAGGGTGGACGGAAGTGCTCGAATAGATTTCGAGGGTCGGGAATCAGAACACTATGACCTTGTATTCGATGCTCGCGGATTCCCAAGAGAGCTCAATCCTGAGCAAAACATCGACATTTCATTTATTCCTACAAATACCGCAGTGATTCGTCGTTGTCCCTCAATCATGCAAAACGAAGATGGGCTTGTCCTACAACACACCTACACACGCGCAGTCGCTAGACCACATGGCTGGGTATTTGTCATTCCCCTGACCGCGCATACTTCTTATGGATATATATTTAATCGTGATGTTTCTGACCTTGAAGCTGTTGAGGCCGACTTTGACGAGCTTCTTGAGTCGGACTGTGTGCCCGAATTCGAGCAACGCGCAGTAATTCAGTTCCCCAATTTCGTTCATCGCCAGCTATTTGATGGCGTCGTAGCTCGAGTCGGAAATGCCGCCGCGTTCATGGAACCTCTGGAAGCAACGGCGATAGTTTCTGCACAGCTACAAATTGGGATGGAGCTACACATCCGACTCAACCGCGCCATAGAACACATTGAACGTGACGCGACGGTAGTAAATCGATTCTTGGTTAATACCATTCTTCGATATGGTTTGTTCGTCGGGTGGCACTACTCTTGCGGTTCTATTTACAAATCTGAGTTCTGGGACCATGCCCGGGAACATGTTTGGCCTAAACACCGAAAAGTGGCTGATCCAACACAGGTAGATTGCAACGCCTTAACCAAGTTTGATGAAATGCTACGGCTTCTCAAGAGTCCTGTAATAGACAAAGCTGACTGGCACAAAATGTGTGCTGTACCACTCACTAGTTATGCACAGATTTCTCAAGGTCTAGGATGCTAGGCCTCAAGGACACTAACCTGTAACAATTGAATTGCGAACTCACCGTCGCTTTCTATAGTTGACTACACGTCCGATTACACAAACAACTTAGGCGGATAAACCGTAATAGAGAGCCAAATAAAGCACCGTTATTTGATTCCTAGTTTCCGCTAAGTATGTATAGGGTAAATTATCCAAGTTGTCTCTACCTTTCTGTCATGAGAATTTTGAATCTCGTTTTGCAATTACCAATGATGGAAAAACGTTTCAACGCTTTTTACAAATATCTTTAAATACTTCACCGAAATATTTGAGTGAGCAATCAAATTCACTCTGAGTGCAGTGGTTCGTTGACTTTGCTCGAATAGCGTTAGCACACCGTTTCTCATAGTACAATCTCGTTAGATGAAGCAGAGTGTACTACTACGAGTTTCCTTTGTACGACTATTGGTCTTACTACCACTTCTAGCAATGGTCGCGCTCCCTACTTATTTCACGCTAATCGCTGAAGAAGTCGCATCCGACGAAACTTCAGACACTGATGACCCTGGCTACACCACACTCAACGGTACGGTGTTGAAGTTTACTAGTGTCGATATAGAAGACTCTGGCTTGACTCGAGAATACCCGCACACCTACTCTGAGGAGAACCGAGATCTGACATTGCAGTTCGCTGCTGGACTTGCTGCAGGAGACATCGACGATGACGGCGACGTAGACTTATATGTGGTCGGAGGGAATACGATCCCAAATGCACTTTATCTAAACAATGGTGATGGCACCTTCTCCGATGTCGCAGAAGACAAAGGAGTCGGAATGCTTCATTGGGGAAGCGGTCCCGCGTTTGGCGACGTTGATAGCGATGGTGATCTTGATTTATTTGTAGGTGCGGTAGAAGATGATCCTATCTACGTTTTTGACAATCAATTGAGCGATGTTACGGGTACTTTTGTTGATATAACGGCTGATTCCGGTATCACACTTCATGCAAAAAACACTATATCGGCCACGATGTCCGACTACGATCGAGACGGTTGGATTGACTTGTTTTTAACCCATTGGGGTGAAGTTCGTTTCGAACTCTCTGATACAGAGACCGTATGGAGAAACGAAGGTAGCGGACTGTTTTCCAATACAAGCAATAGTTCCCACATTAGCACTTTGATCTTGGATCTAAGTACAGATTGGAGTTATACCGCAAATCTATTCGATATCGACAACGACGATGACCACGACTTACTTCTTGTAAGTGATTTCAATACGAGCCATGTCTTGAAAAATTACGATGGAAAAAACTTTTACCGGATAACAGATCGTGAAGTGATCAAAGATCAAGCAGGCATGGGTGCAGCGGTAGGCGATTACGACAACGACGGTGACTTCGACTGGTTTGTCTCGTCGATATACGACTTACCATTAGGAGGAAATTGGATCGGTAACAGACTGTATGAAAATGATGGCTTCGGCGGCTTTACCGATATAACTGTGGAAGCTCAAGTGGAAGCGGGAAATTGGGCTTGGGGAGCTTGTACCCAAGATTTCGACAACGATGGGTACTTAGACATTTTTCACGTCAATGGTTGGTTTGAACTACCAAAATACCGTGGTGTTTCGTCAAAGTTCTTCCTTAATCTCGGCAATAGTACGTTCGAAAGCATTGCGGAAAAAATAGGTATCGACGATACTGAACAGGGCCGAGCGCTCGCTTGTTTCGATGCTGATCGTGACGGAGACATCGACATTGTCGTAGTCAATGTGAGCGAACGGCACATTGTCTATTATCGAAATGATTCAGAGAACTTAGGAAACTCTTTAACAATCAAGCTAAGAGGTGCCGGGCTCAATACCTTTGGGATTGGCGCGAAAGTTCGAGTCACCACCGAACATGGCACTCAACTACGACAGCTTGGAGGTAGCAATAATTACGCGTCTCATAACCCCCATGAGGTACACTTCGGGTTAGGAAGTGCGACCGTAGCTGATATTCGTGTGGAATGGCCTGATCGAGAACATAGCGTCACAGAAATGAACTCGATTGAAGCGAATCAGGTCCTAACGATCAACCAACCCGGGGAGTCTGGACTTCGATTGAGTGTACGGTTTGGCGATGGCGATGGTTTGTATGCGGCCGGCGACGTGGTGGAGATCGCGGCATCCGAGCCGGCGGAGGGTTATTACTTCAGCCATTGGATTATTTCCGGCGGCGTCATCGGCGACCGCTATGCTGCGGTCACGACCTTTGAAATGCCGGCGAACGTCGCGACGGTGACCGCGTATTTTCTGCCGGGGGTGTCGCCGACCGCGGACGTGTCGGTGGCGCGTCGCTGGAATGAAGTGTTGTTGGCGGCGATTCGCAATGACTATGCGCGCCCCACGGTGCATGCACGCAATCTCTTCCACGTCTCCGCAGCACAGTATGACGCGTGGGCAGCCCTGACCCGCACCCTTGATCCGAGACCGAAACCATGGCTCCTAGAGGCCATGGAACCCATTGAGTGTCCGCTGGAGGATTTGAGCCCCTTTGACTTTGATGCGACGGACATTGAGGCGGCATTGAGCTATGCGAGTTTTCGACTCATTCGCCATCGCTTCTCAAAGTCGCCCGGACAAGCGCAGATCCTGCGCGACACGCACGCGCTGATGAGTTTTCTGGATTTGGACCCGGCCTTTCGGAGTATCGACTATACCACCGGCGATGCGAACGCGCTCGGCAACTACATAGCGGCCTGTTATCAAGCGTATGGAGAACAA
>JAAXGW010000031.1 GCA_012267385.1 OMG group bacterium | reverse complement strand
CGAGCGTCGCGCACCCAGCGATACAAGAGCGACGTCGATATGCCCAGTTCAGCACTCACCTGTTTGGCGGAAACACCAGAACCTTGAAACAGCTCCACCGCTTCGCGTTTAAACTCTTCGCTAAAGCTTCTCCGAGTTCGTTTTTTCTTAGCATCAGTCATCAATTAATTTCTCCTGAAAATTATCTTAATTATTGTCCCCGAAAGCGCGCTCAGACCCGCGACACCATTGAAAATTACAAGGTAGAACTGGGTTGGAAAGAACTGGATACTGATGATAGTAGTAGTGTGGAGTTAGTTGAATTCAATAGTTTTTTGGACGATTTTGAACAATATGACGAAGACAATGACGGCATACTATCGATTGAAGAAGCGAAGAAAATTCATGATTCAAACATTCTTCGTGTAGTTCGTACAAGTGCAAATTCGTTTTCTTATAGCTACTTCGATAACTCCGCACAGCGAATCGAAAGAGCTAAAGAAAGAGTCAAGCAGAATGTTGAGGATCAGAAGTAGTTTTCAAGTCAGTTAAACTTGATTGAAGCATTGGGAAAAACATACCCTTAAACTCGATTGAGATACTCTCTTGGTATCAGAGTTGTCCTCCTTGTGTAATAGAACCCTCTGTTAAACCCTCTACATCAAGAACAATCACAGAAGAGTTAAAATTGTGAAAAGATGTGTTCTGTCCACGACAGAGTGCATCCAATCACAAGTTAGACCAATGGTACGACGTTTGATCATGGGAGTGAAACATGAAATACTCGATAACACTGAAAAGCTTAGTTGTCTCAACATTGGGATGTATGTCCCTTTGTGCCTTCGCAGATGACGATTATGATGCCAAACAACAATACGTCTTGTCTAACTCAAGTTGGATTGGCTCAGGAGCAACGATACAAGAATTGCGCGACCGTTCAACTAAGACGTTTGAACTTCTGGACCAAGACAATAGTAGTTCAATCACTTTTGACGAAATCGACGTGAGTGAGATGGAGGCTGAGGTGCCAGACATGAGTAATGAGGAACTTCGGGAATACAGTCGACGCGTAAATGCTATTCATAACAAGTTCATGAACTGGACTACTGAATTCGACGAGTTTGAAGTTGTAGACACCAACGGTGATGGCTCGTGGAACAGAGATGAGTACGAAGTTCGCTACCAAAATCTGCAGAACCATCGCTTACAACTCGGATTAGAAGAGTGGGACACTGACGAGAATGGTGCTGTTGAATTGCACGAATTCAACAGCCACTTGGACGAACTGGAACTTCTTGATGAGAACGCTGACGGAACAGTTTCGCATCAAGAGGCATTCAAGAGTAAAAATGACAACGTTATATCCGATGTTCTGAATAAACTGAAGTTAGATGAAATGATCTGGGCTAGCGTTAAAGCGGTAAACGCGGACATCGAAGCTGAAGCCGAAGCTAAAGCGACGCGATATATGTTCATTAAACAGAAAGAAGTCGACAAGGTCGACAAATAGCTTTCTCGCCTGCGATCTTCCCAAGTGTCGCGAGCCCAGTTCTCTGACAATAGAAAAAATCCGTAAGCGGTAACCTTTTTTGTTCAAGGTTCATCTAACTACCACTATCTACCTTTTCGCAATTTTCACTCACGGGAGAAAAGCATGAAATTTAGTCGAACTCTTACAGGTTTCGCGATAGCCGTTCTTACATTGGGAGGTATAGGAGCTTCTGCGGACGATTCCTCTAAGGAAGGTCTTGAGTTCCTTGACCAGTTGGGCTGGTTTAAATCAGGCGCGCAGATTCAAGAATTACGCGATAGCTCAACTGAGGTATTCGAATTATTGGACGAGAACGACAGTGGGTCTATCACGCTTGATGAAATCGACCTCACTCAATTCGAAACAGATATGGCGAAGATGAACCCAGCCGAATTACAACAAAATCGACAGCGCATCAACGCAATTCGGAGCAAATTCATGATTTGGTCCGAAGAGATTGACGAATTTGAGGTTGTCGATACGAACAGTGACGGCTATTGGAGCGAGGAAGAGTATGAGGCTCGCACCGAAAATCTTAATCTCCACCGCCTAGAACTAGGAATAAAACAATTTGATGAGGATGAAAACGGAGCAGTAGAACTGCACGAGTTTAACAAACACTTGGACGAATTGGAAATGCTTGACGAAGATGGAGACGGCACGGTATCAAGAGAAGAAGCATTCAAGAGTAAAAACAAACATGTTATAACCGACGTGTTGAAGCAACAGTTTCATGGCGACGCTACAATTACGGTTGGTGGTCCCTCTCTACTGAAGACTCTCCCCGAAGGTGCGGTAAGCACTGGGGTACAGATGCAAGTCATCCATAAAAAAGTTGAAGTAGAAGACAGCAAAAAAGAATAACCCACTCAAACTCTTTCAAGGTTTTGGATTTCTACCAAACCCTTTCGATCATACTAACTCTCGACGACGGCACCTGCAAAGGTGCCGTCGTTGTTTAGTAAAAAATTTAAGGATTCGTCGAGGCATAGTCTACCTAGTGCGAGAGAGTACTATTAGTAAAACAGTTTTCAGTGATGTGATAGCAGTTAAAATCGACAACTGTTGTAACTAACATCAATGGAAATGCATCTAAAAAGGTACTGTACCGGCTTTTGCAACCTTGATTCATGGGAGTTTTAGTATGAGATTTGATCGAATCTTTACGAGTTGTATTTTTGCAACTTTGTTTTGTTTTTCTTTTAGCGCGTTCGCAAACGGGAGTAAAGAATCTGGGCTTCAATTGTTCGAAGTCGATTGGTTTTCTTCGGGTGCGGCAATCCAAGATCTACGCGACCGTTCAACCAAGACGTTTGAACTTCTGGACCAAGATAACAGTAGTTCAATTACATTCGACGAAATCGATTTGAGTGAGATGGAATCTGAGGTTCCAGACATGAACAATGAGGAACTTCGGGATTACAGTCGACGTGTCCAAGCTATTCATAGTAAATTCATGAACTGGACAACTGAATTCGACGAATTCGAAGTGGTAGACACCAATGGTGATGGCGTATGGAACAGAGATGAGTATGACGAGCGGCGCCAAAACCTCCAGAGCCATCGCTTACAACTCGGAATAGAAGAGTGGGACACCGACGAGAATGGTGCCGTTGAATTGCACGAATTCAATAGCCACTTAGACGAGCTTGAACTTCTGGACGAAGACGCCGACGGCATCGTCTCACACAAAGAAGCTTTCAAGAGCGAGAACAGTAGAGTTATTTCCGACGTACTGATGAACAAACTGGCAGCAGACGAGATGGTCTGGGCAAGCTATAGTACGGTCGCACCGGCGCCGGCAGCTTCAGCGACTGGTGTCGTTGAATACAAGGTTGAGATCGAGAAAAAAGTAAAAGATGAAAACTCTGGACACTAAGTAGTACTTGTTTAAAGATCTAATCGTCGACATACTGGTTTATACTTGACCACGACTACTTGTAGCAACCCCGCCTAGTAGCAGTTGCGCTAAGCAACTGTAATAGGAGGATGCGCGCTGAAAACGGTACTGCGCGAAATTAGCTAAAATTTTTGTCTACTCCATATAGGGGTAGTGTTATCTCTTGTCCAAATTGAATTCCTTACTATGTTTCCCATGACTTCTCGAAAGTGGATTTGGGCTTGTTGTTTTGTCGGCATGACATCTTCACCGTTGTTGGGCCAAGAACCTTCGACAGAAGAAAACTCCGACTCCGACCGTCGGGACGTACCTTCTCCAACAAACTCGATCTCTGTCAGATATCATGGATTTGTAATAGACGAGCAGTTGGTGCAACCCACTGGTGAGGTACTTACTGGGACGCTGCCGGATTACGACACCGTCGTCGAACGGTTTTGGGGGACCGGGTTTGACTTTGATGAAGGAGACCAAGACGCGGACGGCGAACTATCCGAACTAGAGTTGTTGAACCTGTTTTTAGAACATTCGCTCGAAGAAGAGGAAGCAAACGCGTGGGCTACCTTACTGTTCCATGGCGGTGACATAAACAAAGATGAAAAGGTGTCGGATACCGAAATGAAGGTGCTTCACTATGCGCCACTTCTGGAAAAGCAGATCAAAGACGGCTACTTAAATGATGGTAGTACACATGTGCAGATCACGTTCGACGACGAGTCCATGACCGATTTTGTGAATACCTTCGCATATTATGTTGCGACTTTACGAGTTGAGGGATATGCAACGATTGAAACTAACATCTTGTCCTTAGAACGGAAAATCGAAATTGACCCACTGTACTTTGATCAAAGATTTTTGCCAAATCTCAGCAACAAAGCAGCGTTCGATTTAACCGGTCAGACCGTCAAGTCAGACGGCAAACGTGTTGCGATGGGGATCAACCTCTGCTTATTCGAACTAAATTGCATCGTGCGAATGGGACGTTTTGACTCAGACGACGATCTCGCTCTGTCTGAAAGGGAATGGGACAATGCTCAAGATACGATCTTTCCAAATGAAGAAAATCTATTGTCGATGACTAAAGACGATGAAACGTTTGGTCTCTCGAATGATGATAGGACCCCAACGTTTCAGATCTTAGACGAAAACAATGATGAACAAATCACGATTGCTGAAATAGTGTTTTTTGTTCGTGAATCAATGGCCGATTTCGGCGATGTAGAGCTCTGAGTCACCAACATCCGTCCATTCCCTTCTAACGGTTAATGGAATCACAGTCGAAACACTCTGAAAATCCATAACGATCAAGAATACTAAGCTCTGGATACGATTTCCCAGGACTCGAAGGTCGTTTTATCAAACAAAATATTTCTCAATCAATTATCGTCCAAGTTGGTACAATATAGAATAGAGGAAATTGGATACGGGTTCCAATCCAAACTGACTTAGTTGGATCTGGATCGTACACTCCAAATACCAGATGCGCAACCCCTGCGCGATTCACTCTTTGTAAACATCAATCAATTGAACGCTACGCAGCAACCATGACATTCGTAATCGGACAAGCATGCATCAAGTGCAAATTGACAGACTGCGTCGAAGTCTGTCCAGTAGACTGTTTCTACGAAGGTCCGAACATGTTGGTGATACATCCAGATGAGTGTATCGACTGTGCGTTGTGCGAGCCAGAATGTCCTGTCGACGCAATCTATCCGGAAGACGAACTACCCGAGGATCAGCAAGAATTCATGGCCATAAACGCGGAGCTCGCAGAGGTGTGGCCAAATATAGCTGAAGCTAAAGATCCACCACCCGACGAGGCGGAGTGGCGCGACGTAAAAGACAAGCTCAAATATCTTGAGCGATAGCTAAATTTCTTCGGCCTTCGGCTTCCCGATTAATTTATTTGGATCCTGAGGCACACCTTTCTTTCGAATGGCGAAGAAGACTTTTCGATACTCATCCGACCCTGTACTTTGTTGTCGTTTGTTTTTGTTGACAATCTTGACGAGATCTTGACCTTTCGAGACTAAATCGTTTTCCTGCACGGAGAGAGCGACGTTGAAATCATACTGTATCACGTAGTCGTCAGGTGTCTTGATTAGCACCATATATTTATAGTCGCTCAACGCAACGCCAGCGTACGTTATGCGCCCCGAAGCTGCAGCCACCACTTGATTCCCCTGATTCAAGAAATAATTCAATCCATCATCTTTCCCAAACGAGTTAGTCGGACTCGCTGAACTAGGCCAGGTCCATCCTTTGGGCAAGGATTCAACACTTTGTTCCGATGACGACTCTGGCAGAGCATTTATTGGTGCTGTTCGGGCTACGAAGCTCGGACTTGTATCTTCTGGCGCAGCTGAAGCATTAGATGATTCGTTTCTTTGCGTTGAAACTTCATTCGATGCTGCTTCTTTAGGTGTCTGGTTCGAAGATGTCGAAGACTCCGTTTTGGGTTCGGTCGTTGTGTGTGTCTGCGCGAACGAAGACTCGGCCGCAACTTCTTTACTTGGAGGTGTCACGGGTTGGTTGTTGGCACTAGGTGTTTTCTGTGTTGGCGCTGAATTCGGTTTACTCTGTTGCTCCGATTCTTTGGTCTGTTCAGTAGTCTCGACAGATTGGGACGTATTCAACGACGTAACCTGTCTCGTCGTTGGGGGTCTCGGCAATCGCGTTACTTTGACTCCCGTAGACTCTGTCTTCGAAGTACTGGGCTTGGACGTCGGAGTGTCTTTCTGAGACATCAACGAAATCGATTCTTGCGGTTTACTTTGCGCCCCTTCGCCACTGCCGGTCGCTTCCTGAGCGATCAGCTTGTGGTCCACAATCAGCCTTTGTCCAGGGTGGATGACATATGGCTCTGCAATGTCGTTCATTTGCGCAATTTGATCAACCGACAGTCCGTGTAATCGAGAAATCGCGTACAGCGTGTCTCCAGATTTCACGTAATAATGGTAGACCCGTCGCGAATCTCTATCAATTGGAACAATCACTCGCTCTATTGTTGGTGCCGGGACAATGGGAGCACACCCCGTAAACAAGGCAATGACCAATGCTAAAAAGACTGAACTAAGAAGAATTTTTCGTATATACATGAGATAGAACCATTACTAGTCCAAAACCAGCGGCCATTAACAAAATGACAGCAACAATGTCGGCGTTCCCATCGTATTGATGGGGGAGCACCGGGAATGAGTCGTCGCGCCAAGGCCACACCTTCCACAGAGACCCAACGAGAAGACCACAAAACAATGCCATTACCGATGTTCGATACCGCTCTAGAAGTACTTTTACAGGATGTGAGAATACCAACCAGCCGGTGAGTATCCCTGTTAGAAAAACTAGCATTTTCAACCAGTCTAAGGCATGAAAAGCGTCAAGCATCGTTTGCCAGAGCCCAAGAATCAATAGCAACAATGAGCCTGAGATTCCAGGCAAAATCCACGCTCCAAAAGCTAAACAGCCACCGACGTAGATCAAGATCCATCCTGCGGGTGTATCACTTTTTGGCAAAAGAACGATTGCCAGTGAGACAACCAAACCGAGTGGAAGAAGTAAAAGCAAACGATTAAGTGCTGAAGCGCGAAACGTAAAGACGATAGCCCCAAGTACTAAACCAAAGATAGCACCAAACACCAACGTGGGGTGCGAGCGCACAACGTGAACAATGGTGTTGATAGCTACCAGCGCACCAATTGACATTCCTACGAGCAGCGGTACCAACACTGTGAGTGGTTGGGGAAGTTGACCTAAACTTTTCCACTTGAACTGCACGAGGTCTTTGAAGACCAGCACTAGTTTGGATAACGCGCCCACCATGCGTTCGTACACGCCGAGAATCAGCGCAACGGTACCGCCCGATATTCCCGGCAGGACTTCTGCTACTCCCATTACAGCACCGCGCGCTACTAGCCCAAACACAGCTAAGGGCTGAAATGAGCGCGATAGCTCAGTTTGTTCATTCGACGTCAATATTCGGTCCCTGTCAACACTGGAACGAAAACAACAGGTTGGACGACTTCTTCCTTCCAACCCTGATCGGAGCGTTGCATGAGTACGAGCTCTTGACCAGCGCGAGAAACTCGAGGAACGATTATTCGACCATGGTCTGAAAGTTGTTCCATCAACGTCGTAGGTACCTGTCGCGTGGCTGCGGTGAACATGATCACATCAAATGGTGCGTGCTCGTCCCAACCTTCCTGTCCGTCGCCAAATTTCAGCTTCACGTTGTTTATCCCCAGTTGACGCATTTGCTTCCTTGCTTGCCAAGACAAAGAATGAATGCGTTCGACACTGCACACTGAGGCAACGAGATGGGACAAAATAGCTGCTTGATATCCACTACCGGTACCAATTTCTAACACCGAACGAACCGAGGGCATTTCAAGCACAACTTGACTCATACGAGCTACCACAAATGGTTGGGAAATGGTTTGACGTTTGCCTATTGGTAACGACATGTCTTCATAAGCTAAGTGCTTTAACGACGAATCGACGAACAGATGCCGTGGTACTGCCTCCATTGCACGTAAGACACGGTCGTCCGTAATCCCTCGCTCCACCAAGCGATCTATCAGACGCTGTAACGTACGTGGCGATGTCATCCCAGTACTATTCATCTGGGTCAAGTTCATGCTTGAGCCTCCTTAACGTCAAAATATTCGTTCAATGCAACGGTTGCGTAAGATCCTTTCGGTAGTGAAAAACGAAGGTTTATAGCGTCGTCGTCTTGCTGAATCGCTACGTCTGAAGCATGCATGACCAGAGCTCGCCGATCTTGTTTCAGACCCACCCATTCCAAGGTATCACAGACAGCTTTGTTTTGTCGCTGTACACTTTGTTCAACGGCTAATACCTCACTTGATGTGGAGAGTCGACCTCGGCCCCAAAGAGGGCCTGTAGGAAGGTGTTCTAACAATACTTCGCCATTCAATACTGTGCGCCAAGTATCCCCACGGACGCGACTAGCTAGCACTTCATTGAACACAAGAGACCTAAGGACAGACATATACAAAGCACGGACACCGCGTTTTACCCTTGGTGAGGATTGCGAAACCCAGTTCAAGGCCCGATGCAAATTATTGCCTTGATAACCGAATCTCTGCGGTCCGAAGTAGTTCGGAAGCGGTCCCAGTAACGCATCAGGCGCGAGATTAACACTTTTGGAAACGTTGCGAATCCGAATGTGAAATCGATTTCCTTGATGATCGCCGGGGCGTAATTTTCGATCGTGTTTTGTCTCTTCGAGAATTGAATAGTGTTTGTCTATTGGTCTCTGAGCCGTTTTTGGCAGTCGGATCGAAAACCATTGTTGAGCGATAGAGCGCTTGTCTTTGAGGCCTGCGTAAGAAACATCTACTAGCGAGACCCCATAATGGTGGGCTAACGATCGTTGAACATCCTTTGTGTTTACATCTTGCTTTTGCACAAGAACGTAAAGATGTTCCCCGTGTCCAGAAAAGACCCGGTCAAACACTTCGAAGACTTGAAAGTCTGCTAACTGGTCCCGTAAGGTTCCCACCACTCGACACCCCAAATATGCACGAGTCCAATCAGTATTGATCGGTGGAGTCGACAACAAGATAAAACGTCTCTCCGGGTGCGATCATTCCTAAGTCTCGTCGAGCGATTTCTTCAATCAATGTATGACTGGATCGCAATTTGGCGATTTCCTCTCGTAATTCGAGATTAGCCTGGAGAATCGATAGATTTAATTCCTGTTGCGCCTCAATTTCGTACGCAAGTTGCTGGAGTGCGAAGTAGCCGTTGGGGCCGAACCAAAAAGTGTGTTGAAAAGCACCAAGAATAAATAGTGCTATGCAGAAGAGTATCCGCATTGGTGATCACGCTCCCTGTGAATTAGTATCTCTTTGAGACCACAATATTTCATGTGACCTACCTGCGCTTCCATGCGCAACAGTTGATTGTACTTAGAAATACGTTCTGAACGGCACAAAGATCCTGTTTTTATTTGACCAGCCCCCGTCCCAACTGCGAGATCGGCGATGAAACTATCTTCGGTATCACCTGATCTATGCGAGATTATTGTGTTATATCCGACCGACCAAGCTAAGCGCATGACGTTTAACGTCTCGGTCAGTGTTCCAATCTGATTGAGCTTGATCAAAATTGCGTTAGCCACGCTATTTTCAATACCACGTTGCAAAAAGTTAGTGTTGGTGACAAAGATGTCGTCCCCCACTAACTGAATATCTGTACCGAGTCTTTCTGTGAGTAATTTCCACGAGTTCCAGTCATTCTCAGCCAATCCATCTTCGATAGACTTTATGGGAAAGTCTTTGACCAATTTCTGCAAGTAAGTAACAAATTGTTCTCCTGTAAGCGTTTGATCCTGTCCCTTCAGTACGTAGTGATTCGATTCAAAGAACTCAGTTGCCGCGCAATCCAGTGCTAATACGACGTCATTGCCGGGTTGGTAACCTGCTCGTTCGATGGCTTCGGTGAGAAAATTGAGCGCGGCTCGGTCGGAATCAAGGTTGGGGGCGAACCCACCTTCATCACCAACGGAGGTGGAATGTCCTTCCTCGGCGAGAAGGCGTTTCAATATCTGGAATATTTCAGCACCGCATCTGATTGCAGAGGCAATATCGGTCATGCCCACGGGTACTAGCATGAATTCCTGAATATCGATATTGTTGTTAGCGTGCGCGCCACCATTTAGTACGTTCATCATGGGAACAGGCATACGCACATCATCGTTGTTCGACCAATTCGCTAGGTGTTCATAGAGTTGAAGTCCCTGTTCATTCGCTTGGGCGCATGCAAACGCGCCCGAGACGCTGAGAATGGCATTGGCACCAAGACGAGTCTTTCGTTCCGTGCCGTCGAGGTCGATGAGTGTTTGATCGAGCAGCTCTTGTTCAACTGCTTTGAGACTTGTAAGGGCTGGTGAGATGGTCTGTTCAACATTGGAAACGACACCCTGTACTCCTTTACCCAAGTAGCGCTGGGAGTCTGAATCCCTGAGCTCAAGTGCTTCTTCTGCTCCAACTGAAGCACCGGAAGGAACTAGAAAGCTACCAACTGCTCCAGATTTCAAATGGACAGTTGTTTCTACAGTTGGATTCCCTCTCGAGTCGAGGAGTTCGACTGCGCGAAGTGACTCGATAGTACTCATGAGACCGATTGTTCGATGTAGTCGTAAGACTTAACTATCGCATCTAGTTCAACAAGCTCTTTGAGTAATGGTTCCATGAGGTGTAGTGGCCAGGCGTTCGGTCCGTCGGACTTTGCCTGCTCGGGATTGGGATGAGTCTCCATAAAGAGACCGTCAACTCCCACTGCCGTGGCTGCTCGAGCGAGTACCGGGATCATTTCTCGCTGTCCACCTGACCTCCCTCCCAAACCACCAGGCATCTGAACGGAGTGAGTAGCATCGAACACTACCGGACATTCTGTTTGACGCATGATCGCCAATGATCTCATGTCGGATACTAGATTGTTGTAACCGAAACTCACACCACGTTCACAGACCAATATACTTTCGTTACCGGTAGCCTTTGCCTTGCTCACCACATGAACCATATCTGTTGGCGCAAGAAATTGCCCCTTTTTAATATTCACAGGTAAGCCCTGACGGCAAACGTTCTGTATATAGTCAGTCTGACGACACAAAAAAGCTGGTGTTTGGAGAATTGAGACCACTTCGGCAACTTCGTCAAGTGGCGTATATTCATGAACGTCTGTAAGCACGGGCACCTGTACTTCATCTTTGACCTTCTGCAGAATTCGTAATCCTTCGTCGATACCTTGGCCACGATAGCTTCCGAGAGAGGAGCGGTTCGCTTTGTCAAACGAACTCTTAAAGACAAAGGGAATTTCTAAACGGTCAGTGATGTCCTTGAGTGTCTGGGCAGTCTCTAGTGCAAGCTCCTCAGTTTCAATTACACAGGGTCCGGAAATCAGAAAAATTGGTGCGCGATTACCAACTTCAAAGTCTAATAACTTCATAGTCAGTTATCGCTTGCGTAGTTCTTCGCGGCTTGAATGAAACCGTTGAACAGCGGATGTCCATCTCTAGGTGAAGAGGTGAATTCAGGATGGAACTGACAAGCTACAAACCAATCCAAGGTCGGTAATTCAATCATCTCAACAAGATTGTCCGATTCATTCATTCCACTAAAGCGCATTCCTGCCGCTTCGATAGCATCAACGTACTTACTATTGACTTCATACCGATGGCGATGGCGCTCATACACCACTGATTTCTGATAGGTTTCTCGTACCAGAGAACCCTCGGCAAGGTGGCACGCCTGTGCGCCTAATCGCATTGTACCACCCATGTTTCCATTATTTGTCGACTGGTCTTTCACCGTACCATCTAAATCCATCCATTCACTAACGAGCCCAATCACTGGATGCTCGGTACGGGGGTCTACTTCCGTGGAATGCGCGCCCTTCAAACCTACAACATTGCGGGCATATTCGATCACCGCGGCATGAAGACCATAGCAGATCCCTAAATAAGGTAAGTTCTGTCGGCGAGCATATTCCGCGGCGCGAATCTTACCTTCAAATCCACGTTGTCCAAATCCCCCTGGTACCAATACTGCGTGCGAATTTGCTAATGCGGAGGTTCCGTTCGTTTCTAACTCTTCAGCATCGACAAAATCGAGTTCAACAGAGGTATGCGTGTGTATGCCTGCATGAACAAGGGCTTCGATAAGGGACTTGTAGGAGTCGAGTAAATCGAAGTACTTACCTACCATCGTTACCCTCGTCGTTCCTCTCGGTTGGTGCATCGCCTGGATCACCTCGCGCCATTCGGTGAGGTCAGCATCTTTACACTGTAGTTGGAGCCGGTCAACCACGATCGTATCCAACCCTTGAGAGTGAAGTTCTGAAGGTACTTCGTAAATACTCTCGCAGTCCTTCAAAGACACCACCGCACGCGGTTCCACATTGGTGAATAAAGCAATCTTCTGTCTTGCGTCTACAGGCAACTCTTGAACTTCACTACGACATACGAGCACGTCAGGTTGTAAACCAATGGATCGCAGTTCCTTCACTGAATGTTGAGTAGGTTTGGTTTTGAATTCGCCGGAAGTGCTGACGAAGGGTACCAAAGTGAGATGAATGTTGAGTGTGTTATTAACACCTTCGCTTAGCCGCATTTGTCGAATGGCTTCAAGAAAGGGTTGACTCTCGATGTCACCTACGGTTCCCCCAGTTTCGGCAATCACCACGTCGTATTCTCCGTCATGCGCCAACGCGCGAATACGACTTTGAATTTCATCTGTGATATGAGGAATGACTTGCACCGTACTTCCTAGGTAATCTCCCCTTCGTTCGCGTTGAATTACAGCCTCATACACGCTGCCAGTGGTAAAGTTGTTTTCCTGCGACATACGCTGACGAACAAAGCGTTCATAATGGCCGAGATCTAGGTCGGTTTCCGCGCCATCATCGGTCACGAATACCTCCCCGTGTTGCACTGGATTCATCGTGCCAGGATCAACATTGATATACGGATCCATTTTCACAATGTTTACTTTGAGTTGGCGCGCTTCAAGAATCGCAGCGAGGGACGCGGTGACTATCCCTTTTCCGATCGAGGATACCACGCCACCGGTGACAAAAATGTACTTAGTCATACCGATTGAGAGCTAAAACGCCGAGCCGTGGTTGGGAGAATCACGAACTGAGATTTTAATTAGTGTCGTGTTGGAGCTAGTGTTTATTACTAGTATGTTTTAGGTCAAAACACAGATTAGTGTAGTCGTATAACAAGGTGCGGGACAAACACGAACAAGACTGTCGAAACGGAATGCAGTGGCGTAAACTTTGAATTTTCCCTCGAAGTTAGTAACTTTCATTCCGCTGGAGTTGTTCTTTAAGGTCATTCCTCCTTTAAACTGTCCAAGTCAACATTTTCCATCATTTCAACCATCTCTTTGTCATCATCCGTAAGAAATTCTTTCAGTTGGCCTCTCTCTTGATCAGATAAGCCGGCTGACATAAACGTGCCCGAGAACATCAAAGCCGACCTAGCAGCCTGCGATCGTAAATTTTTATTGGGAAGTTCACGAATCCCAGCTTCCAAGTGACTAAACGGGGAGCGTTGACCAACACTGAACGCGATAGTCTGCAAGAAATCTTCACGTTCATGTTTTGGCAACTGATTTCCCAATTTAATCGCGTCGCCGATTCTGTCTTCTTCTTCCAACTGCCACGCAACGTGCTTATAAGCTTCTACTTTTGACTCACCTTCGCGAATTCTTGGTAAAAGAGCGATCGCTTTATCTAAATCTCGAAAGGCAACCCATTCTACAACTGTAGCTTCTAACGGGATAGTTCCTTCTTTCAATGGAGTTTGAAGTGCCATTTCAAAGGCAATATCTGGATCAGATTTCGCCCAACTTTCAAAAACAGAATCGAGATATTGTTGCCTTGTTGCATCGTCCAATAAGGATGAGTCGGAGTTTAGCCAAGCAATAGTAGCAATAGGGTCCGCTACTGTAGCATCAGAAATAATTTGTGTAATGAAATAATGGTTTAGGGAAGTGCGAACCGAAAACTCGCCTTCGGGTAGTTCATTTGGCGAGGTCTCAGGCCAAATACTCATCATCGGTAGAAGTTCGATCGCTTCCAACGGAGAGTCTCGCGATAGCCTTTGCGCGACCTTCAGATATGCTTGGTCATGAAATTCCGCCGGAAAGTGATTCAGTGAGACAAGTACCAAGTGCGGATTTGTTGTTGCCCAATGGCCGATGACTTCTTCAGTTATTTCGGCTTGAAACCTCCTAACGTCCTCATGCTGTAACCTGTTCCACAGTGCGTCTGGATCGGAAGCAAACCACGTTTGGCTTACCCCGGATAGTAAGTTCACGTCGACATCGTCGTCTAAGCGCAATATGAACTCGAAAACACCAGCGGGGTCTTCTTTTGATACGTCCGCCACCACGTCTGCTCCCCTGCCAGCCATCATGGATCTAAGAAACTCAGGAACGTTGACAGTTGGTACTCTGTCGAACAGTTCAAGAACCGTGGGTAAAGAGTCCAAACCCTCCGCTAGAACGTAACGTACAGCTTTTCGCTCGAGTTGAATCATTTCGTAGAAACTACCCGCGTCAGCACTTGCAAATTCGGATTCTAATTCATCCAAAGAGATTGGGTTCTGGTCTTGCGGATTTTGATCTATCAGGTTTTTTATATAGTCTTCTTCGTACCCTAACTCCGTACCGATGTCAAACAAATCCGCTCGAGAAAGAAATTTTCCTCCACTAATTAGTCCTCGAAATCCTAGACTTCGCAACCCACTGCCGAGCGTTGTCAAAAACACGATAGCTTCGTCCGTATGCACTGGACTCCACTCACGCATAACACCGTATAAAACCGACTCCTGATCTTGCTCGTCTATTTGTTCAATCAGCATATGTGCTTTGGTTTCGTTCATGCCAATTAATTTTGTCAGTACGATGCACTGTACCCAATACTTCGAGTCAAGTGATCCTAATGCGTTAGGGAATTCAAGGGTGTCGTGAAATACTTTCAACAACACATCCTCAGTCGCGCCAACGACGACACGTAGCAACGCACGTTTGGTATCAAATATGCTATTGGACTGTTCCACTATATCGGCAAGAGAGTGAAACGTAGCGATCGAACCCTTCTGAGGTTGGGACAAGACAGAGTCTGAGTCTCGAGTATCTGAAGCTTGATGGTCGCTTTGTTGCGTTTCAGAATCTTGTACGAGTGCTCTCGAATTTTCCCGGTTCAACAAAAACAGTGTCGCCAGAATTCCAACGCAAATTAAGAAGCAAATTATGAGGGCAACAATATATATGCTTTTTTTGGATTTATTCATGATGGGCTCATCGACTCAATAGTAATTTAACACGTTGCAACTCAGACGGATTTACATACTCCATGAGAGTGTCTACATCGTCCGACGATAGAGGTTCCTTGTCTTCTTGAAACGAACTAAATAAGAGTACGTTTTCGGCGATTTCGGATTGTGCGTTCTTCGCCGGTATGGTGGGGAGTATCTCCAATATCTTTTCAAGTGGTTCCTGTGTAGCTATAGAAAACGTCATGCTGTCGTAGAAACTAGTCTGTGCTTTTTTAGGAAGAGTTTTTCCTAGTTCAATCGCTTCATCCGTCCTTTTTTAAAAAATGAGTCCTCTCGATACGGATTCAAAGGCAGCTAATTGAGTCGGACCCGGTCGAACTCTGTTTAACAAGCGCATAGCAACGTCAGTGTCTGAGAAGCTGAGCTCGTCAATCACGATGGCTTCTAAGCCAATCTCTTTCGCGCCCTTGATCGGGCGACTCAATGCTAAATCGATAGCTTTGTCAGCATTTTGATCAGTTAATTTCTCTAAAAAAGATTTGAGGAGACGATCTCGATACCCTTCAATTTCTGAATCAGACACGACCCAATGAAACGCTGCATCAGGATCGGAATCGAGCCATGAGTCGACTATGATTAGCGCTGCTTGTTCCTGCGACGTCAGCCAATCGCTATTACCGCGCCCAGCAACATGAGTCGACTATGATTAGCGCTGCTTGTTCCTGCTTTGCGGCTTCTGACATCTCCTGTAAGACGGTAAGTGCATCCTCTATTGACTCGTTTGACAATTGAGCTATGAGGTGCATTCGAGCGGTGTCTCTTAACTCGGAAGGAACACTGTCGACCGAGTTCAAGAACTTTGTTGGATCGAGCTGAACCCAAGATGACACAACCGTTTGTTGCAAACGATCGCGAACTCTAGAAGGTTCAAGTAGGCTTACTCGAGCTAACGCACTGTCTGGATCGATGCGTGCCCAAATATTGATTACCGATGTAAGCATCGTACCGAACACATCGTTAGGAGTTGTTAATGCATAGTCGAACGCGGATTCTGGTTCGCTGAGTGCGACCTTCGACAAAATGCTCTTTCTCAATTTGAAATTCAGAGTAGGGCTAACGATCGAACTGAGTAAATTGTCGGTCTCTGATACGCCATACTTATCGATCATGGTATTCGCTACATGTTTTATTCGGAAAAAGTTCTTATCGAGATGGCTTGTCGGGTCGTTGATCAGCTCAGTCCACGCTTCATCTGGGCCGGCTAAATCGACAGCCAGTTTGTGCGCACGGACCGCTCGTTCTACATAGGCTAAATCGCCAAATTCGGTGCCTA
This sequence comes from OMG group bacterium, assembly GCA_012267385.1. Lineage (GTDB taxonomy): Bacteria > Pseudomonadota > Gammaproteobacteria > Pseudomonadales > Azotimanducaceae > Bin55. The sequence goes on along the minus strand of JAAXGW010000031.1, from coordinate 3,849 downwards.
AATCCATGAGGGTTGCTTCAGGCAAGCTTAGACTTGCGTCGATAATCCCTCTCAGTGCGATCGGATGGATCGACACATCTTGGTTCCGCGCAAATTCAACGGCGCTATCAAAATCTTTACTCGCCCACGCATGCGTTATTCCATAGAGCATATATTTGGCATCTTCTATTGGTTGTGCCTCGTAAAGAGAAACTGCTTGCTCGAGGTTCATAGGAGCTAGCTGAGCACTGATTAACGAGATGAGTTCGGACTTCCAACCGCGATCTTCTTTGGAGTACATTCTTTTCGTTGCCTGTCTGAACAAGGCGACGAGTTTCGCCTCATCCGCCGTCCCGATAAGATCGTAAGCCGCACTCAAACGACTTAAATCGTCCGTGTAATCCTGCAAGAGATCCTGAATAGAACCAACGGTTGTTGTTGGTACAGCTTGTGAGCCACTCTTTGAAGCGGCGAACGTTTGCGGGGTTAGAACGCACAAGAAGAGTGCTATTAGTAGCACGACTCCGGTGCTCCGATATCTCCCAACCCAGCTTCTGCTAGTCATGAGTTTTCTCCTCGAGTTGTACGGCAGACTATAGTTATATACGATGGATGCTAAGTTTGTGCTCTAGCACTACTGAAACGTGCGCGAAAGTCGCAGAGTAAACCAAGATTTGTGCTATACGCAGGTCAAACGCACATTCTCTTTCGCCGAAGGTCGGGCGACTAAAAAACTTTCAACAAGAATTTGGCGTCGTTTCAAGTATACCGATGCTACTTTTTACTCGTCAGGTGGATCTTCGTGTATTCGATCCCTGAACATGCGTCTTCCCATCTCGAGCAATCTTTTTTCGTGGTCGGTCAGAAACTCTTTGAGTCGATCCAGTTGTTTATGTGTGATTTTTGGGGCCATTTTTGGAACGTTGTACGCGAACATGAGCCTCGATCTGAGCGCCTTCGACTGCAACTCTTGCGTTGGAAGTGCGCGTAACCCTTCGATCAAACGATCAAATGGTTCGCGATCACCGACTCGCGATGCTAGAGCCTCGTTGTATTCCTCACGTTCGTTCTCCGGTAGGTCGCTGCCCAAATGAAGCGCGTGTGAGATCCTGTCAAGCTCTTCTAACCGGTACATGACTCGGCGATAAGCGGAGAATTTTGTTTTACCTTCGCGGACTCTTGGTAACAACTCGATAGCGTGATCTACATCCTCTCTAGCCACCCAACCCACGACTGTTGCTTCAAAACCCGATGTATTGTCGGTCAATGGGGTCTGAAGAGCTATTTCGAAAGCTGTGTTGGGATCGGACCCAGCCCAACTTTGAAATGCTACATTCAAAAAACCTATCTTCATCGAGTCGTCCAAATTAGAATCTTCAGACTCTATCCACTCAATCGTCAAAATTGGATCTGCCTCCGCAGCAGCAGAAGTCGTCCGCCGGACGGCGAAATGATGTACGGCAGTGCGATCGAAATTTCTTTTACGATCTGCGCGCTCACCACGAGTCAGAGACCAGTCGCTCGTATCACGTAAAAATTCGAGCGCTTGGAGAGGAGAGTCCTCCGCTCCTTCTAGTGCGACTTGAGCATACACGAGATCGTGATATTCTGCCGGAAATTGATCCAATGAGACTAGTGCGAGATCGGGTTCTCGCATAGTCCAGTATCTGATGACGTCTTCAGCTATTTCGTGCCGGTCGTACTCAAGATCTTTGCTTTCTAACCGATTCCATAGTGTTTCTGGGTCTCTATCGAACCACACTTCACACACTGCAGAGAGCAAATCCACATCAAGGGGCGTACCCAAATTCACTAAATACTCAAACACCCGTTCTGGGTCGCTCCGTGCAACGGAAGAGACCAGCCTCGATTGAGTTCCATCGAAGGACATGCGTACGGTCGGGGACATGATGTCTACCGATTGCTCTTCGAAAAGTTCAAGAACTCGTGGCAACGAGTCCAACCCTTCTTCAAGAACGTAACTCGAAGCATCTTGCAGGACCTCGTGAAATCGGTATTGACCATTGGAGATTAGGTTTTTCAGTTCTGTCGCGATGTCATCCAATGAAGCTTGCTCTTGTACCCGTTGATGTCGGTCAAACAAGCCAATCAGGTAGTCCTCTAAAAATCCTAGTTCTGTGCCTATTTCGATAAAGTTCGAACGGTCGACGGAAGTATTACCGTCGATCAGTCCTAACAGTCCCTTTCTTTGCAACCCCTTGCCGAACAGAGCTAAGAATTTGACCGCTTCGTCCACATGCATCTTGTTCCATTCACGCATCACACCGTATACCACAACATGTGCGGTTTGTTCGTCAAGCTGCTCAATCAGGGTCTGCACTGTGTCACTGTCCACGTCGAGCAACTTAGACAGTACTACACTCCTCAGCCAATGTGTAGTGTGAATGGAATCAAACGCCAATGGATATTCACGACTCTCGTGAAATATATCCACAAGCTCAAGCTCTGTCGCTTCATCAATCAAGTGTAGCAACGATCGCTTTAAATCGAATAAATTGTCGTATTCGTCGATAGCGTAAAAGAGCGAATCTTCGTTGAAATTCGAACTGTTTTGAACCGTGGACCCAACAGATTTTGAATCTAAAACTTGTTGCTCCTTGTCATCACGCTCTTGCGCTTCAGTACTTTGTGCGAGCACATCAGCATTTACCGGCTGCGTAAGATAAAACGCGCCAACAATACCGACGCCAACAACAATTGGTACTGTTGCCGCTAAACGACGATATGATTGCTTAGGGAATTATAAACATTACTTGACAAAATAGCTGATTTATACACAATCTACTCCACTCAATTATCTACAGGAACGCCCGGAGTCGGGCTGCCTGTGAATAGAACAGCCTGACAAAAAGTTGAGCGTAATTAACTCGACTGGGTGAATAGCAGGGAATTTATTGTCCTTTAGATAATTGAGAAGCCCGACATTTTTGTTTGTCGGATTCAACATTGATCAATTATTCATTGGAGTTAGACATGAATAAATTGGAAAGAATACAGACCTGTTTAGGTTCTGCAATGTGTGCTTTTGGAGCACATACAAGAATGGCTATTATGGCCGTTGCAACAGTGTTCTTGCTGTTTGGTGGAATACCCGCCATCAAAATCAGTGACAACATTACTCTACCCGGATACGGCCAATCTGCCGAAGCCATGCAAATCGGTACTGCATTAAAAGCTTTGAAATATGCAAGGATGGGAAGCGGTGTAGGTGCCGCGTGGGAATTTGGATCGTTCATCAAAAGACATTCAGAATCTATACAACTAGCAAATTGGGAAAGAGACTTTTGGCTTTGGGTTGACGACAATAAATACCTTTTGGATATAGGTGATTCTGATTGTAAGCCGTTAGCAATATACGGACACTATGACACTTGGAAATGGTGTATCGCAAAGCACTATAAGGACATAGTCGCTGAGTTCCTATCAAAAGCTTCGGGGTGTGAGTGGGATTGGTTCGGAGCAAGCAAAAAGGCAGGTCATAAATACGAAATACACCACACAGACAGTACTCGGTGGGTGTATTATTCCTATCTATGCGAAGACTACAAACATAGGTGGACCGGCCCGTGTCCAAGTATCTATAAAGCGAATGATTTAACGTTTGATGGTGGTAAATGGCGTATTCAACATTACACACCAGGGCGTGGCGGTCCTCAATGATGGAAAGGACTACTACCTACATCATTCTTGGACTAATCGGAATAGTACCAGCAATACTCATTGTGTGGCTTGTACCATTCCCTGTTTCGATTTTGATTTTCGCTCTAATTTTCTGTGGCGTAACATTCATAGAACATCGGATTAAGAAACATAGATCGAAAGCAGAATGAAGTTGCCTCAGTTTGATAG
>JAAXGW010000029.1 GCA_012267385.1 OMG group bacterium | reverse complement strand
TGGTGTGTAGTTTCGTATATAAGTCCCCATCGTTACTATCTAAGGGAACTATCGCAAACACTCTTGGGAGGTTTAGATCGCATGAATACCAGACGTTTACCACTCGTGTGTTTTCTGTTTACCGTTTATTTGTCAGGACACTGCCTCGCGCAGGGAGAATCTATAATTCTTGATACCATCGAAGGAAAAGGTGCTCCACCGAGCGGACAACTATTGGAGTACTTTGAAGGTGCTAAGGGGTACTTAGCTGAACCCGAAGGAGACGGTCCATTTGGCGCGATAATCTTGATTCACGAATGGAACGGCGTTGTCGAACGCATCAAACAAGTTGCGGATGCATTGGCTAAAGAAGGCTATATCGCTTTAGCGGCAGATCTCTACGAAGGAGAGACTGGGTCGAATCGAGACGAGAATATCGCACTTATGAGAAAGGCCCGTGGGGACGAAGAGAAGATCGTTTCGAACTTGAACGCCGCCGTGCAGTATCTCAAAGATCGAGACGATTCTAATGGTACGGTTGCGACGATCGGTTGGTGTTTCGGTGGCGGTGTAGCCCTTACATTCGCAATGGGCGGCGAACATCATGAAGGCACTGCGATCTTTTACGGCTCGCTGATAGAAGATCCAGAAAGACTTTCCCATATTCACCATGAAATTCATGGCACCTTTGCTGGACAGGATCGCGGTATTTCAGTTGAGAGTGTCGAAAAATTTACTGAAGCACTGCGGGAGGCAGGAATCCCGAACGACATTCATGTCTATGACCCCGTCGCACACGGATTTTGGCTTTACGTCGAGCGCGACGTGGAAACCAATAAAGAACCTGCAGAACATGCTTGGGGTAGACTTGAAAAGTTTTTCGAACGTGTACTGCAACCAAAGGAAGACTAACGCTCACGCAGTCCATTGCCGAACGGAAATGGAACTCTTCGATCAACTTTCACTCTACAATATGCGGTTTTCTTGACGTCCTTGAACATCAGAGAATTTCTTTTGTCGTAAATTACACTCCAATACATTGAACTCAGCATCTCAACACCACAGTCTCATCGTTCTCGGCTCTGGTCCTGCCGGCTATACAGCGGCACTCTACGCGGCACGAGCAAATCTGCAACCCGTGATTATCACAGGTATTGAAGTTGGCGGGCAACTCACGACGACGACCGACGTCGATAACTGGCCCGGAGATGTCAGTGGCTTACAAGGGCCCGACTTGATGATCCGAATGCAGGAACACGTGAAAAAGTACGGTGTTGGACTAATCAACGACCACATTCATGGTGTAGAGTTTAGCAACGGTAAAAAAATTCTGACTGGGGATAGCGACGTATATTCCTGCGACGCACTGGTCATTGCTACCGGCGCATCTGCGAAATATCTTGGCCTAGATAGCGAACAGCATTTTCTAGGACGAGGGGTCAGTGCTTGTGCTACCTGTGACGGTTTCTTTTTCAGAGACCAAGAAGTCGCTGTGATCGGTGGTGGAAACACTGCTGTAGAAGAGACGCTGTATCTTTCAAACATAGCATCCCAAGTACACCTCGTTCACCGACGCGATGAACTTCGAGCAGAAAAGATATTGCAAGACCGATTGTTCAAACTTGTAGACACGAAGAAAGTCAAGACGCATTGGTTCCACGAGCTGGATGAAGTGTTAGGCGACGAGAGTGGTGTAACCGGTGTCCGTATTCGAAATAACAAGACTGATGCTACCCAAGAGTTAGATTTAAACGGAGTGTTTATCGCAATCGGTCATACACCAAATACCTCACTTTTTGACGGCATACTAGAAATGCACGATGGATATCTCATCATTAATAGTGGTCTCAACGGCAATGCTACTGCGACGAGTGAGCCTGGAGTCTTCGCTGCAGGTGATGTAGCAGATCATGTATATCGTCAAGCAGTGACATCTGCTGGTTTTGGGTGTATGGCGGCGCTGGATGCAGAGAAGTACCTCGCAGAACTGTGACGAGGATGTTTGAGGTAGAGAAACATGGCTGCCCATATTCAGATTCTGTCTGCTAATGACACCTTCCATGTACCACATCAAGGACCTGAGGCCGGACCTGTAGCACTAGGAGGTACTTTGAGCGCACGTTTGCTCATTGATGCCTACTCAAAGGGTATATTTCCTTGGTTCAGCAATGACAATATGCCAATATATTGGTGGTCTCCGTCGCCCCGCGCAATCCTTTACCCAGATTGCTTCCACGCTTCCAAGAGCTTGAAGAAATGGTTGCGACAACACCAGTGTACGATAACTGTCGACCAAGACTTCGTCGAAGTTATCACCCGGTGTGCAGAACCGAGACAGGGTTGTGAAGTTACGTGGATTACACCCAAGATCGATCAAGCATATCGTATGCTGCATGATCAAGGCTTCGCGCATTCAGTTGAAGTGTGGTATGAAGATCAACTAATAGGTGGTATTTATGGCGTTGGTTTGGGCAAACACTTTTACGGAGAATCCATGTTCTCTAATAGGACTAACGGATCAAAAATAGCCATGCTTGCACTATGCCAAATTCTCCATCGCGAAGACTTTACGTTTCTCGACTGTCAATTGATGACAAGACACCTTACATCTCTAGGTGCTATCGCCCTGCCGAGACCAGAATTTCTTCGTTATATAGAAGAAAACAAGAAATTACAACATCAACCAACGATTTGGAATCAATCGGAGATTTGGAGGTCTTACAACAGTCCCTGGGACCTCAATCTCTAAAATGACTGCAACTTTTCTATGTTCAACCGTAAACAGTCCTTGGAGCTTTAGTGCCTAAAGAAGAACAGATTGAAATGGAAGGCGTAGTAACCAATACGCTTCCCAATACTACGTTCAAAGTCAAGCTGGACAATGGGTACGAAATCACCGCGCACATCTCAGGGAAAATGCGTAAAAACTACATTCGAATTTCTACTGGCGACCGAGTGAAAGTCGAACTGACTCCCTACGACTTGACAAAAGGGCGAATTACTTACCGCGAACGTTAAACTGACCGCCTTCTCTCTGACACACATTTGTGTACCCAATGAACTACTCGTCTGTAGGTCATGTCCATGGTTAAAAGCGGGTTGCTGAAACGACCTAACTAACTCGCAATCGATAGCGTTGTCGCCTGACCAGGAGAAATGTGTGTTTCGTAAATTCTTAATAGCTGTCGTTATCGGCACACTGTTTTCAGTGCCAGTATTTGCAAAGGCGGTCTTAAGCGTCGGTGGAACTCATACTGATGATACGTCATACTTTGGACTAAATTTTTACAACTTCACGGAAACTGGGTTGTTTTTAAAAACAAGTTACTACACAAGCCCATCAAATGATTGGGATGCGAAATTTGCCTCACTCGAAATAGGCTACACGGGCGTACGAGACAAGCTACCAACCACGTTGTTTGTAGGGCTTACCGATTACAGATTTAAGCCTGACCAGAACGAAGCAGCTGATATCGTTCCTCAAATCGGCTTTTGGTTTGGCCCAACTGATTCCAAATGGAAGGTTGGAGCTTCAGTTGGGCAACAGATTTTTCACGATGGATCAGATCCGTTGTACACACAGTTTTCGGTATTGCTCTTTGACTTCTTTTATCCGAGGAAAACGAACTACGTGGTCGATTTGAGTGTGAGATTTTCTAAGGTCAAGGACACCACATTTTTGTGGCAGTTTGGGACAGCTTTCTAAAAGAAACTGTCCGTCGAACTGAGGGACTTCTTACAGTTTATTTACTTGTTTAGGTTAACTAACAGTCTCTTTTTCGTTCTTGTCCTCTTCGTCTTTTCTGCTTTTGTCTGGCAATGCTTCTGACGTTTTTGGGATAGCATTAATTTTGATGCCGTCTTCATCGACGGATACTTCGGCGACACCACCACCTTCCGCAAGCGTACCAAACAAAATCATCTCTGCTAAGGGGCGTTTTATCTCGTCTTGAATTAGACGTTGCATGGGCCTCGCTCCCATTTTGTCGTCGTATCCTTCTACCGCGATCCAATGGCGAGCACTCTCGTCTACCTGCAGTTCTACTTTCTTTGAGTCTAATTGTGCTTGTAATTCGGTGAGGAATTTGTCGACGACCGAATGAATGATTTCCATGCCGAGAGCGTTGAATCGAATGATCGCGTCGAGTCGATTTCGAAATTCTGGTGAGAAGTACTTCTTCAGAGTTTCCATGACATCAGCGGAGTGATCTTGTTCTTCAAAACCAATCGAAACCCTCGACGCTTCTCGAGCTCCAGCATTGGTGGTCATGATCAGCACGGCGTTGCGGAAATCAGCTTTCCTTCCGTTGTTGTCCGTGAGCGTACCATGGTCCATTATTTGCAGTAACAGATTAAAGACTTCTGGATGAGCTTTTTCAATTTCATCGAGCAGGATCACACTATGTGGGTGTTTAGTAACGGCGTCGGTGAGCTGACCGCCTTGATCGAATCCCACATATCCAGGTGGTGCTCCAATCAATCGTGAAACGTTGTGCCGTTCCATGTACTCGGACATGTCAAAGCGCAGCAGTTCGACGCCCATGATGAGCGCAAGTTGACGGCAAACTTCCGTTTTTCCCACACCAGTCGGACCGGTGAAGAGGAAAGACCCAATAGGTTTCTGTTCCGCTTTTAGACCTGCGCGAGACAATCGAATCGCAGAAGTGAGCGTATCGATAGCTTCTTCCTGACCGAATACAGTAAGTTTCAGTCGGTGATCAAGGGTTCGGAGTGCTTCTTTGTCTGATACTGTGACTTGCGAAGAAGGTATGCGCGCGATGTTCGCAACCACGCGTTCGACGTCCGGTGCGCCGATAGTTTTCTTACGCTTCTTTTCAGCTACCAACTGTTGGGCAGCGCCAGCTTCATCAATTACATCGATGGCCTTATCGGGCATAAACCGATCAGTGATGTAGCGCGCGGACAACTCTGCGGCAGTCCTCAACGCACGATCGGTGAAACGCAACTGATAGTGGTCTTCATATCGCAATTTCAATCCTTTGAGAATCTTGTAAGTATCTTCTACAGAAGGTTCCGGTATATCGATCTTTTGGAATCGTCGCGATAGTGCTCTGTCTTTATCAAAAACTCCGCGATACTCAGCGAATGTAGTCGAACCGATGCACCTAATCTCGCCCGAAGCTAACATCGGTTTGAGTAAGTTCGAAGCATCCATGACGCCACCGGATGCTGCTCCAGCACCGATAATCATGTGAATTTCGTCGATGAACAGAATGGAATGAGGCTTTCCAGAAAGTTCTTTCAAGAGAGCCTTGAACCGCTTTTCAAAATCTCCTCGATACTTCGTACCGGCGAGTAGCGTACCGAGGTCGAGCGTGTAAACGCTGCACTCTTTCACTACATCTGGCACTTCACCGTCAACGATCTTTTTAGCCAACCCTTCAGCGATTGCAGTCTTTCCGACACCCGACTCTCCTACCAACAGCGGATTGTTTTTGCGGCGACGGCACAGAATTTGGATAGTTCTTTGGAGTTCTTGCTCGCGTCCAATGAGTGGATCGACTTGACCCGCTCTCGCGGCATCGTTGAGGTTTGTCGTGAAAGATCCAAGCGCACTTGGTTTTTCTCGAGGCTTACGTTCTTCGCCCAGTGTTGGGTCGCCAGACTCCTCGATTTCCTTCTCCGGCGAGGTTTTAGAAATTCCATGCGCAATGTACTGAACCACGTCGACGCGTTTGACTTCCTGCTTGGACAAGAAATACACGGCTTGAGATTCCGTCTCATTGAACAGTGCAACCAACACGTCTCGAGCGCGTACGTCCGCTTTCGTTGGTGTACTCTGAGCATGAAACACCGCGCGGGAAATCACGCGTGAAAACGCCCCGGACTGTTCTACTTTGCGTTTAAATCCAGCAGGTACCACTGGCATAAACTTTTCTAGATATTTCTCCAAATCGCCACGTAGCAGTTCCGTATTGATGGCGACATTCTCTAAAACTTCACGAGCATCAGGGTTGTCCAACAGAGCTAAGAGCAAGTGTTCCACAGTGACAAACTCATGACGGCCCACTCTTGCACGGTCAAACGCTTGATCCAAAGTAAGCAGTAAATCTGGGGTGAACATGATCTTTACTCCGTTTTCTCTACTGTGGTAAGAAGAGGATGTCCGTTTTGCCGTGCGTAAGAGTTTACTTGTTCGCTCTTAGTTTCCGCGATATCTTTTGGGTACATTCCCACGACGCCCTTCCCCGTGGTGTGCACCGTCATCATAATGCGATAAGCCTTGTCGAAATCCATCCCGAAAAAAGTCTCCAAAACATGAACCACAAACTCCATCGGAGTATAGTCGTCGTTCATAATTACAACGCGATATAGCGGTGGTGGTTTAACTTGCTCTTCAAGTTCTTCAACAGCAAGATCCTCTTGATGATCGGGTTCGCTGAAAGTGGAATCGTTCAAACTAGAGTAATCGATTCGGCGTCCGATGAAGAAATGAGCAAATTAGTTACCTGACGTAAATGTTACACGACTTTAAGTCGCCGTCGAGCAGACACTCACATCTGAGATATGATCGCATCGCCAAATTCTGAGCACTTCAGCAGCTTCGCGCCATCCATCAAGCGCTCAAAATCATAGGTAACTGTACGATTGGCAATAGCACCTTCAATACCTTTAATAATGTGGTCTGCCGCTTCCTTCCAACCAAGGTGTCTGAGCATCATTTCGGCTGATAGTATGAGCGATCCCGGATTCACTTTGTCCTGCCCAGCGTACTTTGGAGCTGTTCCGTGAGTCGCTTCAAAAACAGCGACTTCGTCTCCTATATTTGCTCCTGGTGCTATACCTATTCCCCCCACCTGAGCAGCTAAAGCATCAGACAAGAAATCTCCATTGAGATTCATAGTGGCAATCACGTCATACTCGCTAGGCCGGAGCAGTATCTGCTGCAGCATGGAGTCCGTAATGACGTCTTTGATCACGATCTCCTTGCCGGTGTTGGGATTTGTTAGTACATGCCAAGGTCCCCCACCTAAGGGTGTGGCACCAAACTCTCTGGCAACCAAACGATATCCCCAGTCCTTGAACGCTCCCTCAGTATATTTCATGATGTTGCCCTTGTGGACAAATGTCACTGAACACCGGTCGTTAGCAATGGCATACTGCATAGCTTGACGAACCAATCGCTCCGTACCTGCTATTGATATAGGTTTGATTCCGATACCACAGTGGTCTGGAAACCTAATCTTCGACACTTTCAAATCGGTCTGCAAAAAACTCAATAGTTTCTTTGCTTCAGTAGAGTCAGCTTCCCATTCGACGCCACTGTAAATGTCTTCCGTATTTTCCCGAAAAATAACCATGTTTGTTTTCTCGGGAGCTACAACCGGACTGGGGACACCGGGAAACCAACGAATAGGTCGCAAACACACATAAAGGTCGAGAATTTGACGAATTGCGACGTTTAATGAGCGAATTCCTCCACCCACGGGAGTAGTCATCGGACCTTTGATACTCACTTTGAATTCTCTTAACGCATCAACAGTTTCGTCCGGAAGCCATTCGTTGTCGCCATAGACTCGCAACGACTTTTCTCCCGCAAAGACTTCCATCCATCGAATCCGCCGACTATCCCCATAGGCCCTTTCGACGGCTACGTCAACTACCTTACGCATCACCGGCGATATGTCGATACCGATACCGTCTCCTTCAATGAAGGGGACAAGAGGTTTTGCTGGAACTTCCAATGTGCCATTTGTTCCCACGCGAATAGGTTCACCTTGGCTTGGGATCTGAATTTTTTGGTACGTCAACTCTCTTTCCTAAGTTTTGAGGGTGCGAATTATAGGAAGAAATTTTTTTCGACTTGTTGGAAAGTAAAGCAAGAGAGTGGTCGAGTTCCACCATCTCAAAAAACAACACTACCATGTCTTGTAGTGACTCACTTCAACTAGAGTAATCCAAGGTCTGAAGAAAGGTTAATACGACAGGATGTTAGGGCTTGTAGCCTAGAGGTAGAGTGAGGAAACAGATGCGATCTCTTGCGGACTTCACTAGACACCTCTCAGGCGGTTGCCATACAGAAACAAAATTTACGAGTTCCAAAACTCAAAGGTTTGTTCGCAGTCAAAACTCTGTGTCGTTCCTGCACAGATTTGCACTAATAAAATGGTGTTTACTTGAACTTGAATGGGATACGGCCCCAGTGCTACGATGAGCTTGAATCCATTTCGTTATCGGACACTAGAAGAAATAGAAGCAAGAGAACGCAAGGGTCCTCCGTTCCTCTCACTAGTCTTCTACACAAATTGGAGAGATAGGAACCGAACAGAAAGAGCGCACGTGATCTATGGTTTCAGTTATGGGATTGCTGCAGGACTCTTCGTCGTTCCAGGAATATGGGGTCTAGACTACCTGTGGGCGTTGATATTTTGACAAACGAACCGAACCCATATCGTGCTAAGCTACTCGAGAAGAAAAAGAACGAGCCCAATCTCTTTTTTGCTGTAGAAAACACAAAGTGGAAAGACTTGACCAGAAGAGAAAAAGCGGCTCAAGTCTACCGTGCTGGTCTAGGTGTCATCATAGGATTCCCCCTCTTTTGGGCTGCATGGTGGGGCGTTAAGTTTTTGTGGCCCTTGATCTTCTAATATCAGTACGAGCGCAATGAATCCCGTGAACTAAGGGAAATTCGTGAACTAGACTGGTCTTTTACCACATCCATAAATTAAGACATCCGACTTCACTATACCTCACGCTTGATATCTAAAACGGTAGTTCGACAGTCTAATTTGTCGTTCCTTGTCATCAATAAAATTAGTCCTTCCAATGGATTCGACAAGAGCGGGAATAGCTCAGTGGTAGAGCACAACCTTGCCAAGGTTGGGGTCGCGGGTTCAACCCCCGTTTCCCGCTCCAATCTTTCCTACATTCTCGAATTCTGTTCATACCCACTCACAACTACCCTTTGACTCCATTTGTGCGAACCGCTCGTTTGCCGAGCGTTGAGTCCCAAATTTCAGCCTGAACGGATGACTGAAGTATCCATCGAAACAGTCAAGGAGTTCTTCGTTGATCTTCAAGAACGCATCGTTGGAACGTTTGAGGAACTCGACAGTGTCGGAAAGTTTCTCGAAGAGGCTTACGACTCGCCAAACGGTGGTTTTGCACAACCGCGAGTATTAACGAACGGCGACTTGTTTGAAAAAGCCGCGGTGCAATTCTCATATAGTGTCGGTGATCGTCTTCCCAGTGCTGCGACCGAACGGCATCCTAACCTTGCGAACTGCCCCTTTCGAGCGACCGCGATTTCCGTCATCGTCCATCCGCGCAATCCACACGTACCTACCACACACTTGAACTTGCGCATGTTTCTTGTTGAAGCTCAAGAACCGACTTGGTTTTTTGGCGGTGGATTCGATTTGACTCCGTACATCCCCTTCGAGGAAGACACAAGGTTCTGGCACGAGCAGGCGCGCGCGGTCTGCGGTAGTGATGCACGTTACGTTGAAATGAAGGAAAACTGTGATCAGTACTTTTATCTACCACATCGAGGCGAGACGCGAGGTGTGGGTGGAATTTTTTTTGACGATTTCAATGCTGATGGATTCAACGATTGTTTTAAATTTGTCAAGGCTGTGGGTGAAACTTTTCTACGCGCTTACACCACCATAGTCAAACGCCGCGCACATTTGAAGTGGACATCGGAAGAGGAAGAATGGATGCTGATACGTCGTGGGCGCTACGCAGAATTCAATCTTGCGATCGACCGTGGAACTAAGTACGGTATGCAGTCTGGGCGACGCATCGAGTCTGTATTAGCGTCCTTACCTCCACGTGTAATTTGGCTGTATCAACACGAACTGTTAGTGAGTGAGAAATTAGCAAACCTAACAAGTAAGTTGCAACCGGGCATCGATTGGTTAGGAATTGTGGATAACTCAGTGGATAAAAGTTGAACTGATGCGGTAAAACTTCGACGCTGAAGAATTGTTCCCCGTCAATTTCAAGAAAAGAGTGCAAAAACCTGTGTTTTTCTACAAATATCGCCGATTTTTGACGTTATTGCAAAAGTGCATTGACACCAGTGATTTCCATGGCATTGTGGATAAGTTCCAACGAACTTCGGAAAATCCTTTAAGTTCAACATGAATATTTCGTAATTCATCAAGCATCAAACGTGTGCTAAATACTGAGTTCAATCGACTAGGAAATTTTGCTATATTCTTGGCTAAAATAGTACTGTACTTCAAACTTCTTCGGTTTGCAGTAACCAATCTCTTTTGAGCAACAGAGGAACACACAGTGAGAAATCGAGCTCGCGGCGCATTAGAAGAAGATCAAAAAATTAATCTCACCCCCATGTTGGACGTCGTGTTCATCATGTTGATTTTTTTCATCGTCACTGCAACCTTCGTAAAGGAAATTGGAATCGATGTGACTCCTCCCGAAGAAGATCAGCCTCAGACGGTAGATCCCGATAAAAAATCCATTGTGATTGTCGTCTCAGCTCGAGACCAAATTCAAATCGGTGGCAGAACCGTCGATGTCAGCGCAGTGCGAGCTAACATTGAACGGTTAGCTGCAGAATTTCCCGAAGCACCGGTCATCATTAATCCTCATGCTGATTCGAGCGCTGATATCTTCGTGCAAATTTGGGATGCAGCCAATCTTGCAGGCGTAGCAACCGTACAAATGGCTGCTGACTAAGATTAGTCATAAATTTAGCGAATTCGTAAAGTAAACTAACGAATCACGTTAGCTCGGTCCAAAAGCCGAGACTACGCCGACAATTGATCCTGTAAGAAACGCGACCAACGTTCCTGATACTAGGGTCCGTGGAGCGAGTGAGAGCAAGTCTTCACGTCTCTCTGGGACCAGAGCACTCACACCACCAACGAGTATTCCTACAGACCCCAAGTTTGTGAATCCGCACAAAGCATAAATCATGATCAAATTTGATCGATCAGACAACCAAACACCGTCTTGCCCCAATTGTTGAAACGCGACCAGTTCGTTGATCATCAATTTGATTCCCATTAGCTCGCTTCCGATCGCCGAGTCAGTCCAAGATAGTCCCATGCAAAACGTCAGCGGACGGAACAACCAGGATGCGATGCGTTCTAACGTGATTGGGCTACCACCAATCACTAAAAAGGACATCACATGATTGATGAGAGCGACCAAACTTACGAGCACGATCAACATAGCGATGATGTTGATCACAATTTTTGTCCCGTCCATCGCACCTCGGGTTAGTGCATCGAACGAACTCTGGTACTGAAATGCTTCCTCGAGATCGGATTCTCCAGTCACATGATCATCAGGAATCATTATTCTCGCGATCAGAATTCCCCCCAACACGTTGAGCAAAGACGCAGTGATAACGTGTGCAATCGTATCAGTCAGGACATCACCAACCACAGTAACGTATAAGATCATCATAGATCCAGCAACTGTTGCCATGCCACAAGTGATCACCACAAAAAATTCGCTTCGTGTGATCGATTTGAGGTAACCACGAATCATCATGGGTGCTTCTACCATCCCTACGAATACACTCGCTGCTGCTGCTACAGCTACAGCGCCACCAATTCGAAGGGTCCTTTGTAATGCCCATGAGATGCCCTTTATGATCAAAGGCAAAATGCGCCAGTACCACAGCAACGCCACCAATACCGCGAAAACAATGATCTGTGGCAAGAGCTGTGTCGCAAATATAAAGGGAGGACTCTCAGCTGTGAGGGCAAACGGTAGTTCACCCCCACCCAAATAACTAAATACAAAGGCAGTACCTTGACCAGTTGCATCGGTGATCGCGCCGACAACCACGTTGAGGTAGGAGAGTCCTGTAGATACCACCGGCAACTGTATCAAAATCACCGCTAGAACTATTTGGACACCCAGAGTAATTCCAACAGGGAGCCATCGTACTTGCCCCTTCGACTCGCTGAGGAACCACGCGATTGTGATGACAAGAGCAATGCCTAGAAGTGCGTGCATATTTCCCTTCCTACACTGGATATATAAATTTTTGAAAGTGGAGGTCTACACCCTCACACAACTATATTAAAGATGAACTACATCCATGAAGGATCATCTCGCAACCACTCGAATATACCGAGTTAGAAGAGGCAAAAAGCGAAACTAGATGTTCCACGTGGAACATTTGTACATATTAATACAGTCTACCACGGACTTTCTGAGAGACGAAAACGTTGTACTTCACGCCCTAATGAGAACGCGATCATTTGATGGTAGCAGCAAATTTGCAATCTGAATGTGAGAACAACAACGGGTACAATGTGTATCCAAAATTTTTCACTTATTTCCTAACGAGTTAGCCACAATGCCCAAGCGAATCGCGATTGTTGAAGATGATCCAGATCAAAGAGCGAATTACAAAGACGCAATTCGAAAGAAAGGTTATGAAGTTGTAGCATTTGCCGATCGCGCTTCAGCGTTGGCTGGCTTTCGGCATGCAATGCCTGACTTAGCTATTCTTGACATCATATTAGGCGATGAAATGGACGCGGGATTTGAACTTTGTCGAGAACTGTTGGCGCGTTCCTCGGATCTACCAGTGATATTTCTCACCGAACGAATCGACGAAATTGACAAGATTTCAGGTCTTCGTTTGGGAGCTTGGGATTACCTACCAAAACCAATTTCGCTCGACTACCTTGCCGAGCGAATCGCTTCATTACTACGAATCGAGCAGGTCCGGTCGAGTTCAGACGATACCAATCGTACGAGTATCGTGCGAGTTGGAGAATTGCAGTTAGATCAAGATGCTTTGCTAGTTTCTTGGAAAGAGCACCGTATAGATTTGTCGCAAACAGAATTCAAAATGCTCGCACGACTTGTCAGGTCGCCGGGGCACGCAGTGAGCTACGAAGCACTCATGGAAACGACGAATCAAAGTTTTGTGTCGAACAATACCATCAACACGCACGTTCGAAATTTACGGAAGAAGTTCGAACACGTTGATGCTGAGTTTGAAGCGATCAAGAGCGAATACGGGTTTGGCTACCGCTGGATTCTCGACACATAGACTAAGCCTATGAGAATTCGTTCGCGGATTCGAGGTCCTAAACTTCGCACCAAACTATTGCTCCTCACAGCAATTTTGCTGTTTGCTCCGTTTTTGTTTTATACGCTGCTTGTAGAAGTAGAAACTCTACTCGTTGACGCGCAGATGAACAACCAGATTAGTCTTGCGAAAAGCGTCGCGATTCTCTTTAACAACCAGAAGTCGCTCTTTGAAGACTTGCCTACAGAAATCGACGAATCCAAGGATCTAATCGCCCAACCGCTTGTCGGTAGCGTTTTGTTGGACGGAAAAGCACTAGATTGGAAAGTTACCGAGGACGTAGTTTCGCGAAAATTTGGCTCAGAAGACGGTTCATTCACTTTACGCTTAGGGGAATCAATCAATCAACTTCACGGATTTGTTGAAGTCGAGGACGCCGACTTCGTTCCGAGAGATCCGACGATCATCAGCCTTGGATCTTCCGATCACCTCCGCGTGGAGTACCTGAACCGGCATGGTGAGCAAGAAGAAATTGTTTTTACCTTCTCCCGACCAGGAGTTGCCTCAGCGGATACCTATCTTGCGAATAAACAGGGTGACGATCTAGTTCTATATGCAGAAGTCGGTGCCTTTCTAGCAGAGACTCCGACCGGCGTGAATATCGAATTTACTATACCGATGGAGGTCTTCGGAAGTCTGGAAATTTTCGCGGTAACCTACGTTGACATAGACGTCGATCCCATCGAGAGTAGTCACCGAACTACGACACAGCCAACCGTCGACCAAGAGTATTTTGAATTGGTTGTTTATAGATCAGCACCGATAATCGAAAGGATTGACAGTCTTGGCTTCGAAAACACTCAGGTCATGATCTTCGATACGATGGGTCGAAAACGCGGCGAGTCGGCACTCGTTGCAACCCAGGAAGATTTCTTCGGGCGCGAGGTGCAATCCAAAAATTTCTTTCAACGAATTGGAGGATTCTTCCGTCGTTTCTATCCAGGTCAAGCCTTCCGTGATCTCTCGTTGGATGACACTGAACAACGCACTATTGAGGTGATTGACAGCGCGCTCAACAATGAACCAACCAAAGACAAGATTCTGTCGCTATCTGGCGCTCCAGCCATCATTGCTGCTTACCCCATTCGAGCTCCTGGAGAAGTTATCGGAGTAGCGGTTGTCCAGCAGAACGTGGAAGACATCTTGAAACTTCTGGCAGGTACCTTACGGACAATTGTTGTCGTTTCGCTTGTCATATTCGCCATTCTCACGATATCACTATTAGGATACTCGATACGACTTGCCTATCGTATTCAGAAGCTTCGAAGCACCACGGCGCGAGCAATCGATGAATATGGACGAATACAAGTGAGTGCACTCAGTGTAGAGAAAAATTCAGGAGATGAGATAGGCGAACTTGCCCGCTCGATTGATTCAATGTTAGGTCGGCTAACCCAACACCAGACGTTTCTCCAAAGAATGCCGAGAACGTTGCGTCATGAAATCAATAATCCTCTCAATACGTTGAGTACGTCTTTGGAAAATCTTCGCAACACCAACGACCCTGAAGAACAACAACGATATCTCCAAAGCGCGCAACGAGGTGTTGTTCGTATCGGTCGAATCGTACAAAGCCTAAGTGACGCCGCAAGCTTAGAAGATTCTCTCCAAAACGAAGAGCTCGAAAGAGTGGATATGTTGCGCCTCTTGAAAAACTATGTTTCGAACCTCGAGAATACCCATGGGGGTATTGAGTTTGTACTAGTCAGTGAAGAACAACCCGCGATTGCAAATGTTTCTGACTTTCATATCGAACAAATGCTTGACAAAATCATTGACAATGCGATCGATTTTCACCGTCATGACAGCCCAATCAGTATTCTGCTGCAAGTCGGCACTACATCGTTGCGAATTACAGTAGCTAATCGAGGACCGAGCTTGATTGGAGATACTGCAGCAGTGTTTGACTCTTTAGTCAGTATGCGTTCGACACAAAGTACGATGCACTTTGGGTTGGGGTTGTATGTTGTCCGTGTGATTGTTGAGTATCACAGGGGTAGCGTGCAAGCGATAAACTTAGAAGACGGATCGGGGGTAGCGATTACCGTGGATCTTCCCTTAGCAACAGTTACTTCCGAAGAGTCAAGTGTTGCCAGCGACTCGACTACCGATGAACCAGCCAGCCACTAACCCTACAGTTCTTAGACGAGTACCTAAGCGGTGATAGTCTAGTTTACCGACAGTCGAGAGTCTTCATTTAATGGTCCATCAGTTCGCAACAGCCCCTTTTTCACCATGAAACGCACAGCTGCGTAGACGCTTCTTCGTGCCGCAGGATAGAGAATGGGATCCAAATTTTCGTACATTAACGGTACAAGCTCCGAAATCGTTTGAACTTTTTTCTTGCAGCAATCAACAATCTGTTGTTCGCGGTGCAATCGATGTCGAATGAAGGATTCCACGTGCGGAATTGGGTTGGTAATCGGCGGACCGTGAGTAGGCCAATATACGTCCAGTTCATACTCCAACAGTAAACGTAAACTCGCCATATAACTCTCCATGTCTCCGTCGGGTGGCGAAATCACGGTCGTAGACCAACCCATGACATGATCTCCAGAGAACAGTGCTCTTTCCTCGTTCAATATGTAACACACATGATTTGAAGTATGTCCTGGAGTGTGCACGCAAGTAAGGCTCCAGCTATCTCCCTTGATCACGTCGTGATGCCGCACTTCAACATCTGGAATGAATTCTGAATCACAACCCTCTTCGACAACCCAATCGTCGCTAGTGTTTGCTCCGTGGGGACCGTAGCCATAAGTCTTTGCTTCACAGTGATCTACGAGCAAAGCACAACCGGGAGAATGGTCCAGATGCGTGTGCGTAACTACTAGATGTGTGATTTCTTCATTTTGCGTTGCTAGCAAAATAGCGTCAATGTGAACCGGATCGGCTGGACCCGGATCGATGACGGCCACCCTACCCGATCCGACGAGATAGGTACCGGTACCAAAATAGGTGAACGGACTTGGGTTATGAGCAATAACCCGACGAATCCTCGGTGACACTTGTTGGGACACGCCGTAAGTAAACTCCATGTCCTGCACAAATGGAATGTCTACAGCCACGAAAACGCTCAGTAAGGTCTGGTAGGAAACATACTAATCTCGTTGCCTCCACTGTTGGTACTGGCGAGACCAAGCGTCATTCATTGGTTGAATGCTCAGCGCTAGACCCATGTACTGTATCGCCCGACCCACTAGCCCTGCGCTGAAGGCCTCTTGCGCAACAGTTGCGGTCCGCTCCGCACATTGATCCAAAAGCGAGATTACATCAGAGTTTTGTGCATCTTTAGTTTGCGCCCGTATAAGCACTGCGATCGCATTGTCATTTTCTGGTTCAGAAATGTAGCCACGTTGAAAGAGCGACTGTGCTTCACGATACAACTCTACTGCTTCCTGAATGTCCTGCTGTACGCTCTCACGAGCCGACGACATTTCTTGGAGCGTAAGGTCGGTGACTCCTGCCCGTTCAGCTGCTTGAACGAAATTTGCTTCCGCACCGAATTCGCGCTCTTCTAACAACTCTTTATGCTGCACGATCAGTCGTTTTTCAATCTCTTCAAGTTGAAGTCGGGCTTCCTCGTTGTTTGGATCTAACGCAAGAACTTGTCGATACGTCGACACTGCATTGTCCTCGTCAGGAGGGGTAATCAAACGACCTTCTTCAAATAAAGTATTGGCGTGTTGAATTGTGGTGTTGATTTCTGTCTCCAACTGTTCTGCGACTTGCACTCTGTCGAGTGCTTCTTCAAGCTCCTGAGCGGTGGGATCTGCTTTCGCGGCTTTGTCAAAAAAGTTCCGCGCAGCTTGTGTTTCAGAGGCATTAGCTGCTTTTATCGCGGCGTCTACGTACATAACCGCTATATCGTGTAGATGGCGTTCTGCTTCTTCACTATCTGGAAACAGTCTTAATACCGTCTTGTAAACGAGTACGGCGGCATCAAGGGAGGCGAGATCGTCCATTCCAGCCGCAACCAAGGGGCGTGCATCAGCCAGTAAACGATCCCTTCGTTGCCTATTCTCAAGTTCCGTTAGTAGCGGAGCTATTTCTGCGTCGTCGGGAACTGCAGTGACATATTCATCTAACCACTGTTGTGCAACAACAAAATCATCGGATCTGATCCTCGAATGAATATCTTCTCGTCGATCTCGTTTTTCGTTTTCGATTGCCTGATGTGCCCCGTTGTGCGCAGGATCAAGTTCAAGTACTTTGTTGTAGGCTGCAATTACCGTAATAAGACTCTGGTTTTGGTCTAATCGTAGCGATTCAGCATCCCGCCACCGCTCGCTCAGTTCGGGGTGATCCGCTAGGCCAATTTCGTAGAAGAGCATCCGTACCCCGTCGAAGTTAATGTATGCGAAACCAGAGGCTAGGACACCGACGACAGCAATAAACACCACTGTGCTGTACAACCAAAATCGAGACTTTTTGGAGGGATTCTCGCTGGAACTGACGACGGGCTGATCAAGTGGTCGAGCGACTCTTTGTATTTCGGAAACGTCAATCGTCCCCGATCGATATCGAACGTCACCAACCGTCATTACATCGTTGATTTCGTCCTCACCAATAGCGAGCGTGTTCTCATAAGAAAATGTACGTGCACTTGGACTAAACGCCAACATATCTTCGATTGCTTGTTGCAATGACGGTAAGGATAGAGGTAGTCTCGGAATAATGTCTTCTTCGGCACGAATGCGAGGCATACCGCTTTGGTCTGTCCAAGGAAAGCTCCCAACAAACGTTGTGTAGAGCAAAATTCCGAGAGCGTAAATATCACTAGCCTCGCTATGAGGTTGTCCGGATGACACTTCGGGTGCATAGTAGGCTTGGTCGTGAGCGGGCGCGGACTCTTCTAGGCACAAATTCCATAGTGGTAAGTCCAGACGTACAGATTGGGTCTCCGACTCAAACAGTACACTCTGAGGACTGATGGTTCGATGCACGATTCCATGCGAGTGTAAGTGTTGCAATGCGCTTGCAATCGCGTTGCTCATCACGACGATTTGATCGAAGGACATACCTCGATCTTTGCGAGCTAACAAATCTTCAGCTTCCAACCACTCGGTGATAACGATCAATTGATCGTTATCTATACCGATTTCAAGTACAGTCAGTAAATTACGGTGTGGATCATCACGAAGCCGTTGTATACATTCTTGGTACTCATGGATAGCTTCCTGAGATATTGAAGAATCCAAGTTAAGTCGATTTACCGCAACCGATTGTTGCCGCTCTCTGTCGAGAGCTAATGCACACTTCCAGCCGTTTACCTCTCGGTAGACTTCTAGCTCTTCGAAGTTGTCAAGGCTCATCAAACTCTTCCGGCAAAGTCATTGGTAGAACCACGCCCTTGACGAGGTTACCGAGTACGAAGTTTCCGAAATTGACATAAGCAGATCCGTCAAGAGCAACCGCGCGGCCGGTTCCATGTGCGAGTCCATCCACACATTCGTCACCATCAAACATCCACGGACTCTCTTCCACCGTTAATGTACAGTTTTCGACTTCCTTAATTTCTTCATCGATAACCAACTGACCTTGTTCCCAAGACTGAAAACGTCTCGTTTGCTGGTCTACTTCCAAAATACCGTCGCCATGTTTCAGATTGGATCGAAAATGTCCACGATACGTCTGCCCGTCTGAATTGATGTGTTCGCCAAACCCATCTCTTTGATTATTAAAAAAATACCCTGCGTACTGAGATCCGTCCTCCCATGTAAGCACGCCGGTACCATGTCGTTTCCCATCTCTCCATTGTCCTCGGTATGATTCCCCTTTAGACTCCGATGTCCACTCGCCTTCTCCGGATATCTTGTCCGAAACAAAGGTACCCACATAAACATCGCCATTGTCGAGAGTTAGTACACCGTAGCCATATCGCTCGCCTCGGTTGAACGTTCCCGTATATTTAGAACCATCAACGTACTGCATGGTTCCTTGCCCATGTACTTCTCCGTCCTTGAAATCCCCTTCATACGAAGAACCATCAGCCCAATCAAAACGTCCTTCTCCATGAATCTGTCCGTCTACCGTGTCTCCCACATATCGGTTCCCCTCTTCATCAACGATTTCGCGCTCCACTGTTCTCGCAACTACCAAGACACCAAACAGTATCAAAACACAAACTAATACAACGTGAGATGCTCGTTTCCGGCGATCACTTCTCAACAATTCTGTCTCCATAATACTGTTTCCGTAAACTTTCTTCTTTTTTTGTCACATCGAGGTCGCTATTGGATCTATTCCTATCAATCTTCATCATCTGTCTCTTCCTTGGTGCTTGCGCTGGTTTGCTAGCGGGCATGCTAGGAGTTGGTGGTGGAGTGATCATAGTACCTGGTCTCATCTTCATTTTTGAGTGGCTCGATGTTTTTGATCCATTACTCCCCAAGAACAGCCTCGTCCTCTTTGCGGTAGGTACTTCTATGGCTTCTATTATCTTTACAACTGGTACCGCAGCGGTTGTCCACTACCGTCGGAGAACGATCGACTGGAATTTAGTACAAACCTGGGTGCCGTGCCTAGTGCTCGGCGCAATAGTTGCGAGTCTCGTTGCACAATACATTCCAGTTCAATACCTCAAATCAATTGTAGCCTCGGTAATCTTCGCGTTAGCTACTATCATGCTTTTAAACAGATTACCCAAAGTTAAGAGTGCCACTCCCAAAAAATGGATACCCTATGCGTTGACCTCTAGTGGTGGTCTAGTCTGCGGACTCGCTGGCTTAGGTGGTGGCCCCGTGATGGTCCCTTCATTATTAACGTATAAAACACCTGTTGCACAAGCGACTGCGACGGCAAGCGTCGGCGCGTTTTTTCTGTCTATGTTTGCGACAACAGGTTATATGATCACTGGTTTTAAATTGAGTGTTGATTATTCACTCGGTTTTGTATATCTTCCCGCACTCATCCCGATCGTAATCATGAGCACGATCTTCGCACCCATAGGGGTAAGACTTGGTCGAAAACTCTCGAGAATACTATTCGTACGGATCTTTGGTGTGCTTATGATGATCGTGTCTTTGAGGTTGTACTACACAATCCTATTTGGGTAGACAGGTTCAAATTTGACGAATTTGGATCGACTCGACACCAGAGTGACTCAACACATCACTGACTAGAACGAAGCGATCATTCGGTTGTACGCTTTCTCGTTCTGCAAGCACCTGCAAAGCTGTTTGAATGGTCTTTTCAGGATCTGAATCAAATGGAATACTGTGGGTATATACGCTACGATTGACCATCAGTCTAGTGCGGGTTTTCATTGAGTTGCTAAACGCGAGAATGGGAACGTCGAGAGGGGCGCAATTCGTGACTAAATCGGCCATGTAACCTGAACGGGTCACAACCATGATTCCTGACGCGTTAATTCGTTTCGCTAGCTCCACCGCGGACCAAGCAACATTCTGTTTCACATCGTTTGTTATCAATGCCTGAGAAAAGTCTAGTCCAGGTGCTTGTTCACTCTCTTCGATAATTCGTCGAAGTTGCTGCACAGCTACAGCCGGTCGTTGACCAACGCTGGTTTCGGCTGAAAGAATCACTGCATCCACGCCTTCGTATACGGCATTCGCAACATCTATCGTTTCTGCTCGAGTGGGGATTGGATTTTCGACCATTGACTCCAACAAATGGGTCGCGATCAGGCAACGGCGACCAAGTTTCAGCGTGGTTTGAACAAGGTTCCGCTGTAAGCGCGGTAGCGCGGAAATGTCTGTCTCGATCCCTAGATCACCACGCGCAACCATGAGCGCGTCTGATGCTGCGGCAATCGATTCAACCTCCCTAACCCCTTCTTGGTTTTCAATTTTCGCAATTACCTTCACCCACTGATGCGACTCACCCAAAAGACTACGCATGGCTTGAATATCGCTGGGTGATCGAACGAACGACTGTGCTATAAAACTGACGTCGTGTTCCTTGGCAAACTTGACATCTTCTTCATCCTTTGCAGATATTGCCGGTAATTCCACAAACACACCTGGCAGATTAACGTGTTTTCGACTGCCCAATTTACCGCCGTCCAAGACATGGCATATTAGTCCTTGCTCAGCCTTTTCTTTGACTTTGAGATTAATCAGACCGTTGTCAAACCGAATTGTGTCGCCTACTCGAACGGTACCTTCAAAGCGCGGGTATCCAACTTGGATCGCTGGTAGATTTTCGAGTCCTTCCGGTTTTTCAGAGCCACTCACGACGACTAACTCCCCTTGTTTTAGTAGTAAGGGTTCAGAGAGTATGCCAGTGCGAATTTCGGGGCCATTGGTATCCAGCATGATTGGAATTGGATATCGCAACTCGTGGTTTAGTCTATTGACGATATCAATACTACGCGCAGCATCTTCTTGACTCGCATGGGACATATTGATTCGTACCGCGTCCATCCCTGCTTCCTGCATCGCGCGCATCGTGTCCCAATCATTGGAGGCAGGTCCAACAGTACAGACTATCTTCGTTCGCCGTCTATTCATCGTTCAACTGTTTGGCAGTTGATTGTCCTTTAATCGAGTTTTCAAAATCGGTTTGAGTGCACTCACAGCTTCACTGCAATAAACTTTTCTGTCGAAAAGGAAAATTGTTCGGTACGAAATTCTAGTTTTCGCGGGTTGTTTTAACGAATACTATATCGAACGAGCGAAAACTATCACTGTTCATCTATCGTGGCGCGATCCGCAGCCGTCAAATGCTGCTTGAGCAATTCAACCTGAGTCTCGGTTAAACTATCTACTGGCGCTACGGTGTAGTTGTCTACTCGCTGCTCTTTGAATAGTTGTAGCGCGACTTTGGAACGTAGTTCCGGTGCGGGAATTTTTTCGATCGCTTCGAGCAAGCTACCCGGGTCTACATCTACCCACGTGTCCGCAATGCTAGGAAAGTACACTTCCTGTTCCGAGGGCGGCAAGTCGAGACCGAGCGCGAGCGCTCTCGTCGTATCTCCGTTTCTGATCATCGTGTCAGCAAGATGCGCAGAAGCTACTGCTCGAGTCTTTCCTTCACGCACCTGTGGGAGTACCTCAACCGCAGTTTCAAGTCCTTCGTATCGAGAAATTGAACGGACGATATCAGCTTCTAAACCCGTGTCATCCCAACCTAAACCAGTCTCTTTTCGAGCTATTTCAAACGCTCGGAGCGGGTCGTCCGAGACGAGCCAACTTGTTAGTGTATCAACTAACTCGAACCGTTGCCGAGGATTAGTTTCTACGTTCTCCACCCAATTCACAACCGCGTCAACGTCTAGCTGCCTCCAGATATTTATCACATGATCAAGTGCTCGAGATCGAGCAGTCGGATTTGAAATGTCAAGTGCACGTTCAGCTCCTTCAAGTGGATCGTTCATAGCAATTGATCCAATTGCGCCTGCAGTTGCAACATCGTGGAGCTTGGGTGGAAAATCCTTTATGTTTTCTAAAACGTAATGTGGATCATTCCAAGCCCAAGTACTGACAACAGCACTCGGTAATATGTCTAGTAAGAAAGGATCGTCGATTTCGTCAAGAGCGTTATAAGCAGCTTGTGGATCAACGTTAGCCCATGCCCTAACTACATCGTGAACATAAGGCATGCCCCAACGCATATCTATGGGAATTTTCAGCGCTAGGCTAAAGGTTTCTTCCGGACTGTCTTCGACAGCATGCCAGAGTACTACCCTAGTGGTTTCTGATTTAACATTGGACGACGCTTCAGATGCTTGTATCTCGTCCACGATGCTTACCCCTTCTCGCTCATACCACTGTAATACGACGTTTTTCAATACCCATTCATGAGGGAGGTTGCGAGTACTTGCAAGTGGGCTCACTTTCGCCCAGGCTGTCCTTGGGTCTTCCAAGTGCTCTGAATTAAACGAAGCTAGATACGCATCTACTGCTTGTTGTTCACTACCTAAGTCGACTGCGATTCTGCGTAGCTCGTCAAACGATTGGCCTACCTGTGATTTGAGAATACCTTCGAGTGCTAACTTCCTCTTCTGCTCGTCCAATTCGCGAGCCTGCTCGATAGCTTCCGTTTGGTCTCGCGCAGCCCAAACGTTGAAGACAGTTGATATGAATGAAGTTTGAGCAGGAGCGGAAGGTGGCAAAGCAAACTGAAGATAAAGAGACATTGAGGCCACGGATGTCACCGATGCAAGTTGTTGCGGTACATTATGCTCTACAGCGAAACCCAAAGCTTCTCGAGGGTGAGTTTTAGCTAACTTTGCCAAGAGAGCCCTCTGAAGTTCATGCTTTGTGTGCATAGAGTGTGTGAAAGATTCATCTCCTAGCAGTTCTAAGAGTGCACCCAGACTACTTTGAGGTGCGTCTGCCACAAACGAAAGGACCGCTGCTTTGAGTTCAATTGCGTTCAGATTCTGGGATGTAGTCAAAATCTCTTTGAGTCCTTCGTCATGCTCACTGATGTCTCCATGCGACTCCAGACTGGTTGGTTCCTCAAGATCGTTTGGTTGGGGAGTACCGTTTTCAAACGACGAACTCCTGTCAAGACTGTCGGTAGAGCCATTCGACGACGTGTAGACATCGAGCAAGAGCGCGCCACCGATGCCTAACACAATTCCTAACGAAAACAGGAGGAGAACAACATTTATTGGTCTTTTCATGAAGGTACTCAGAACATATTCAATAGTCAAAAAGCAAAGTCAATAACGGCATTTTTCGACATCGGCTTCGAAAACAAGGAACATTCTCTATGTTGAGATCGAACCGTTTTATGGTTGTACTCCCTGTGGTATTTGCTCAAGCATTTCTTTGTGTTCGTTCGTCAGATGTTTTTCTAGCGACTTTAATTCTTCATCACTGTATGCTTTCGTGTGTGAATTTGTACCGATCATAATCAGCACAACATTAGATCTTGACTCTACATTTTCAATGTCCTCGACACTATTTTTCAAACCTTCTGCGTCTTTTTCTATCCAATTCCAAACAGAGTCACGGTAGTGTTCGAGCTGTTCGGACGCTGTCAACGTGTTTATGAGTTGGATCGCCCTTGGAGTATCACCACTATCAACCAGCGCGCCTGCTATCGACCGATAAGTGGAGCGCCGAGATTCTTCTCGAATCTGGGGTAGCAGTTCGATCGCTAACTCAACGTCAGTTTCTGCATCCGCCTGACGATGCTAGCCTCGTGACCCCTTAAGTTGTCTCCACTTTGCTGTAACGACTGCTGGAGTGCAATTTCAAAGGCGAGCCGGGGATCAGTCTCGGTCAATGAATTCGCGAGTGGTGCGAGTAAGGCATCACGAAGCGGTTCGCCGGTGGGTAGGTTCAATATCCAATTCTTCGTCGCCTCGAGATCCTTATTCATCCAGGTGTACGCTAGACCTGTAGCTAATTCTCGCTTTAATTTTTCATCTTCAATCTGTAGTACGACGTCTACCGCGTCTGTTGGAGACTTTTTTGTCAGTTCTCGAATTGCAGTCTGACTGACCCGCTCTAAGAGTCCGGGCGGTAACGAGTCTAGATTCTCAAGTGTTTGCTTTGGTTCGATTCTCGCCTTTTCGTTATAACCATCCTCGATCATCTCTTGACGGTAAGAACTGGGCGGGAGCGTCTCGGCTCGATTCAACACAGCCTTGTAATCAGCACGTGCCCATCTACCGATCATGGATCGCAGAATGAATCCTTTTCGCGGAAAGTCGTCGTGAAGATTCAATGTATAGTCGAATACTTCCTCAGTCTGTCCCTCGACCTGTGCAAGATCCCACAATACTCTAATGGCGACCCATTCCAAAAGACTCTTGTCGGTAAAGGATGCGCTAATTTTATCAAATATCTCTAACCCCGCTTCATCAATCCAAGCTTTAGCTACAAATTCGAGCGTGTCTATATGTTGGAAGTTGTCAGGAATTGCCAGATCAACGATTTCATACCAAATTTTCTTAGGATCTTCAATTTTGGTGGTGAGGAGTGATTGAAAATAAAAAGTAATAGCGTATGCCTCATCTCCCAACTCCCGTGCAATTTCTTTTTGTTGCTCCAATGTCAAACCAACTTGTGATTGCAGAATACTGTGCAACACCCATGACCGGTCAAGCATACTCAACGGTGGCGCAGTTTTCGCGTAAGCTATCGCTTCGTCACGGTCGATTGTCGCCCATTCAAAGAAAACAATGGAACCTAAGGCAGAACGGACTGGCTCGATTCTCGCGGCGGCGAACTCTAGTGCTTGTTCAGGAGAACTCTGGGAAAGTCTTTGGACTAATGCGGCTTGAAATTCCGACCGGAACGATGTTGATACGTTCCATTCTGCCTGTGTGGATTGTTCAAGCCAGTTAAGAATCTGATCTTCGTCAAGGGACACCACCCAAGTCGCAATGGCGTGTTTTTGATCGAACCGATCTTGTGGTATTTCGAGTTTGGTGACATCGTCGGGGATCACTAGAGGTTCATTCAGTTCTGAATTGCTGGTACTCTCCGTTTCAACATTTTCGTCATCGGAAGAGACCTCTTCCGGGTTGTTTGTCCGAACCGGCTCGGTACTCTCCCGATCCTTTAACAGAAAGAAAAGTCCCCAGGTGATACCAAATCCAATGAGAAGTCCAGCGATAACGGTTACGATGCGAACGATTGGAATATTCATTAGATTGTGGCGTGTTATTCTTAGGAGTAAACACTAATTCTAGTGGGAAACTGTCAGTCTTGCGCAATTGTTTCAAGAACAATTTCTACAAGAAATTTTGTAATCATCGGTATGTGTGAGTTTGCGGATTTTTGCTGTCCATAAATGTTGACGTTATTAGCCCTCTCTCATACTTCTCACGTACGATAGAGGCACGCTGAAAGTCCGGAAGAAGAGTTGCTTGCGACACGACGCCGTGTAGTTCCGGAACGCAACTGATGCTACTCGAAAACAGTTCTCACTCAGCGTGTGACGATGCTGACACTGACTCGCCTTGCCAGAACTGGTCAAGAGCACTTCGAATCTGACCAATTCTCACAATTTGCGCGTCCCAATGCATGGGAAAGTATTGTTGATATTCGGTTCGTGTGAATCGAGGATCTATCAAGATGATTACGCCTCGATCACTTGCATGGCGGACGACTCTTCCAGCTGCTTGCACGACACGTGTCATTGCTGGTTGTCGGTATGCAAGCTCAAATCCAAGTTCTGTGGAATTTCGCAGTTTGTCTAACTCTAATGAAGATGGTGGGATACTCGGACCAATAACGACAACGCCAACTAGTGCTGTAGGTTCAAAATCTACAGATTCTGTAAATACGCCGCCCATGACTGTTAAACCAACCCGTGTGTTTGGTTCGTTCATCCATTCGATAAAGTCAGCTCGCTCTTCCACTGTCATCTGAGCCTTCTGCTTCCTTGCTCCCTCGTCTTCATTTTCAATCGCATCAAAAACACGTTCTAGATACTCGAACGAAGGAAAAGCAACGAGCCAGTTTCCGGGCGCGGAAGACCTAATCTCTTCTATCACTTTAACAATTTCATCAACACTCCTCTCGCGATCATTCCAATAAGTAGAGATATCTGGAATGAGCATCACGCCAAAGCGGTATGGGTCTGGTTTACTTTGTGCCCGCACAAATGGTCCTGATACTCCGTGGCTTTCTTCAAAAACCCTAGCGGGCGATAGAGTACCAGAGAACCGAACGCTGCCAGCATACTCTTTAAGAATCGCTCGAATCCATGATCCTGGTGCAATGCAGCGTAATAGTAGCGTCAAATCCTCTTCCTCACGCCGCATAAAACAGATATAAGACTCCGAGTCGTAGCGAGTTCTTGCATCATGCATGCGCAATATTGCTGACCAACAACGAAATACCGATTCATCGGTCGACTCCATGTCGACATCTTCGCACACTACGATAAATGCTTCGATTAACTGCCAGAATTTCTCATCCAGAATCGAAATCTCAAACTCGTCCTCGATCGATCGCGAGTTGCTTGCAATATCTTCGAACCATCGAATCAGTTTCTTGATGATCGAACGAATATCCTGTAATGGACACTCGGAATTTACGCTTCTAAGGAGCTCTAAGCTTAATTCGGCGGAGAGCATATCAGCTACACGACTACCCAATCGATGTGCTTCGTCAACAAGTACCCCTACACGCTTAAACAGTCTTGAGTGTAATCGCTGGAGCGCGACGAAAGGATCGAACACATAGTTGTAGTCTCCCACAACTATATCGCACCATTCAGCGGCGTCGAGCGAAAGTTCAAAAGGGCAAACTTTGTGTGATCGTGCGACAAGTTCAACAAGTTTCTGATCTATATTGGGATGGGCTAATAAATCCTTCCGAGCCGCTTGGACCCTGTCGAAGTGTCCGTGGGCAAACTCACAATTTTCGGGTGCACAAGTCGCGCCAGGAGTGAAGCAAATTCGATCTTTCGCCGTGATCACAATCGAGCGTATATGTTCATTGCTAGTACTCAGGACCGCCATCGTATCGTGCACGACGCGCTGTCCCGTCGTACGTGCCGTCGTATAGATCACCCGATCGATCAGACTCGATCCCATTGCTTTGACTGCTGGATACAACGTTGCGATCGTCTTACCTGTGCCCGTGGGTGCTTCAAACATGAGATCTTCGCGATCCCGAATCGACATATAAACGCGTCGGGCTAAGTTTCTTTGTTCTTCCGCAACTGTAGTAAATGGAATTTCTTGTGTTTTTGCCAGTGTATTACGACGTTCAATCCGGTGCATTACCGCGAGCACAAATGAGGCAAAATGGGTACAAGTATCTATGAAAAATTGCTTCAACTCATCTCTGTCAACTGTCTCCGTATACGATTTGGTCGATAGTGTGTCAGGATGAACGTAAGTCACTTTAACTTCGCAGTCTTGAACTTCTGTTTCTTCGGTCACAAGCATCGCGGCGTACAGACGTGCTTGCGCAACATGTTCGGTTCCACGACTATGAAACAATTCATCGACTGGTTTGCGTGTCGCTTTGACCTCTTCGACCAGAATCGTTGGATTCAGAAGTACGCCGTCAGCGCGTCCGGACACATTTAACTGAAGTTCCTCGTAGACAAACTTTCTAGAAAGATGGTGTTCCCGACTATAGTGTTGCGACTCTTTGAGTTGTTGTTCTTGATATTGTTGCTGTGCTCTGATCCCTTCGTGTATGTGGGTTGACTCATCGAAGCGATAGTTGATATCACCCCGACGATGCACGAATGTTGCGAGTTCCGAGACCCCTATCGAAAGCTTCACGCGACTAATTTGAACTTCAGAACGCTGACTGGTAGTTCCTCGGATGCCAATGATTGAAGCCAAATATGTTGATTCGGTCTCACTTGATCTGTAGGTCCCTTCACCTCGACAAACTCAAAGGTATCGTCAGGTTTAACTACAAATAGGTCCGGAAAGCCGGATCGCATTTGTCTGAGATCAGGTTGCATCAACTGAAGGAGTTTTCGGATCGACTCTTCGCCCATACATCGAACAACAGTTTCTAACACTGATTCATCGAAAATTTTCCAATACACCAACGGATTTGAGATGCCAAATTTTTGTTCAAATGTCTGCTCTAGTCTTTGGGCTAGAGGCATCGAATCCATCATCGGATCGACACAGAGTTCACGACGAACGGCAAAAAATTCTGGTGCATATAGATCTCGCGGTCCAATCTGAAACGGATTTACGAACGCCTCTTGAACGGGTGCATAGACCCAATCCCAATAGGCCAGACCAAAAAGGGCTGAGGGAAGGTGATTTTCTAAATGCCAAGCAGCCCAGCCACGTGCTTCAAATTCGCTACAAGCAAAATTTTCGATACTGTCTGTAGAAGGATCTATTAACACCTGTTCATTTGTATTATATTTAACATCTATCCTTGACTTACTTTTGAATTTTTCAGCGAATAGCTTCTCTTCGATCGTCCACGGGTTTGCAAGAATTGTTGTCCGAAGCTTTTCCACATCGTTGAATTGACCAAGACGATGGCACACACGCATCTGTCTTTCACGTGCAGGATGCAATGATGAGCACCGGTAAGCCTGAAGAGACTGCAACAGTTCCCCTCGCCTTTCGAGCTCACGTCCGATCCTATTGAGCAACTTTGATCGTTGACGCTCCAGCGTTCGGTTCGTATTTGATGACTTCAACGTCTGGATGGATTCAATCAATTGCTCAGTTTCGAGAGGTTCTTCTTCGTTCATGCGTTCAGAGAGAGCCCACCAATCTAGGTAACAGTCAATTTCCTGTCTACTCTTGAACTGTCGATTCTTTGAGTCAAGGGTGTATTGTTCAAGACGCAGGATCCCAAGGTCATGGACAACGAAAGTGCTTAGATCCTGGTAACGATCCCCGAAAAAAAGTAGCGAGAAGGTTGCGATTCGATCGGTCTGATCTAATTCAAACCATGGAAGTCTCAGACGAATTCGTTCAAGAATGTTCTCTTCTGCGTGTGTGTCTTGTATCTTCGATACTAAAGCAGACTTAGATCCTTTGAATACTTCAAGTTCAAAAATGTCTCGAAGTTGACTTAAGGTTAGTTTTTGGCACAGCAACTCCGACGGAAACTCGGAGTTACTTTTGATGAGTTTGTTTCGTGCCAATTCTTCAAACGCACTTGCAACATCTTTCACCTCGCGATACACGAATTGCGCTAAGAGAAAAATTGGTCCGCGACGGCTCAGAATGCGTGCGTACAACCGTTGTGCGTCAGCCGATAGGTCCAAGACAGACGAGGAGAATCTGAGCTCATCCTTATTAAGCAGATCGCTATAACGGTCCACGACAAACCTCAACAACTGACACACATTGTTTGCGTAGTAGTCATCCGAAGGTATTCCTTCATTGATTCGAGGAATCTTGGGCGAGGAATCAACGTCGCTCGGTCTCTTACCTGATAAAGTTATCTCCATGGCAAATTAGCTTCCGCTTTTCACAACAGCTTACCTTCGAACTTGCACTCTGTTCAATTTATTTCCATATGTATCAGTATATTAGAACACATACATAAGTTGCGATATGAATATTTGTCATATTCCACACAATCGAACTGACTTGATAGATTCTTCCGTTGGGACGAGCGAATGTACTACATATCCCAATTTATCCTCTGAGTACTCCTTCGTAAAATTTTGTGCGATGGAGACCAGTCTGTGAACTACTACGACACCGCTATCGCTGAAATAACAGCACCCGGTGAACCCTATGAGACAACGACCATAACAGTTCGTGGGACTGATTTTATTGGCTTCAAACATGCACCGCAGAATCTCTTGGAAATCTATCGTTTCGGACTAGAACACGCACAAGACGACTTCTATGTCTATCAGAAGGAACGATTTACCTATGCTGAAGCTTGGCAAATAGCCGCTAGAGTTGCGAACACACTGTTAAATTCGGATTTTCAATTCGGAGATCGAGTTGGAATTTCACTTCGAAACTATCCAGAATGGATCTGGGCTTTTATGGGAATTACGGCTGTTGGTGGTATCGCTACCGCGCTCAACGCTTGGTGGACTTCTACGGAAATGTGCCATGCGATCAAAGACAGCGGTTTATCTATCCTCATTGTTGATAGCGAACGCTATGCCAGAATAAAGGATTTCATCGATGAATTAGGCTTAACCATTATCACCGTACGAACAGGCAATCAACCCAATACTATCGCATGGCAAGATTGGATTGCTGCTGCGTCCGATGAAATGCCCAATTTACATGTTCCCTCCGCACTTCCCGCTACGTTACTGTATACCTCGGGTTCTACTGCAACTCCAAAAGGTGTTCTTTCAAGCCATCAAGCTCTGACACATGCATTGTTAGGATGGGAAGCGGGAGCCATAATCAACTGGCGGGCTGCACAGATCAAGAGAGAACACCAGGGACAAGGCGATACCATAAGTGGACCGGATCCTCGAGAACGATTCTTTGGTTCAAACTCATCCACGGAAGATGCTATTAAACCCGCTAGTATTCTCACCGTGCCGTTGTTTCACGTTACCGGGCTAGCGGTGCAAATGCTCACTTCCTTTCGTGGAGGGAGAAAGCTAGTCGGCATGTACAAGTGGGATGTAGACGAAGCACTTCGGATCATTCAAGATGAAAAAATCACTGCGTTCAACGGCGTACCGACCATGTCTTGGGAACTCACACAATCACCGAACTTAGACAAATTTGACCTGAGCGCCTTACAAACAGCGGGCGGTGGCGGAGCTCCAATGGCTCCTGAACATTCGAAACAAATCGATCAAAAACTCGCTCGTGGTGGTCAATCCACAGGTTGGGGAATGACGGAAACGCAAGGATTCGCCACCAATATCACTGGTAATGCGTTTAAAAAGCGACCGAAGAGTTGTGGGCAAGCTATACCCCCCATTACAAAAATCAAGACGATTGACGAAGACGGAAATGACCTACCTCAAGGAGAAACGGGAGAGTTGTGTATTTGGGGAATTATGAACTGTTTAGAGTATTGGAACGATCCCGAAGCAACAGCTTCATCTTTGATTAACGGTTGGGTTAAATCCGGGGACGTGGGTTACCTTGACGAAGAAGGTTTTGTATACATAACAGATCGCAAGAAGGATATCGTGTTACGCGGCGGCGAGAATATCAGTTGTCAAGAGGTGGAAGCGGTTTTATACGAACACCCAGACATCGTTGAATGCGCGGTTTTTGGAATCCCAGATTCAAGACTCGGCGAAGCTCTTGCAAGTGTTGTCTGTGTAGAACCAAACTCAAGACTGACAGCTCAGGACATTCAAACATGGGCACAAGAATATCTAGCGAAATTTAAAGTACCTGAACACATTTGGATACGCACCGAGCGTTTACCAAGAACCGCGTCCGAAAAGATTTATAAGCGCGAGATACGCAAACGCATTCTTGCAGAACTCAATCTCATTTCGAACTAGATTTGACGTTTTAGGTTGAGATAGTCGAGACGGCTAACGAATGAGGAATATCGTTAGCCAATGATGCTCTACGTCAAATATGTAGCCTCGTCCTCTTGCGACTAATTCGGATGATAGTTTCGCCGATACAGTTTCAGCCGAAAATTCGGTGTCCGACTGATTCAACCGCACACACACATCCTTAAATCCCAGAAATTCGTCAGTGTCTGGATTACTAGCTTTGTAAACTGATTCTTTGGCACAAAAAAACACCGTTTGCCTGTCTTTGTCCCCTCCCTCCGAAACTACCTTTAGTTCTTCGTCAAGCAATATTCGTGCTCGTACTCTATCAGAAACAGCGTACTTCGGGAGAACATCGATACCGACTCCGCGAAAGTCCTGTTTGAATCCGACCAATGCTACTGCTAGACTGTGGGAATGGGCGATGCTTCCAACGATCGATACCGGCCAACTAGGCTTACGATCGTCGAAGAGAATGGGAATTTCAGTTACACTGAGGGAACTCAGTCCTAACTGAACAGCACGTCTACCGGATGAATACTGTTTCCTTCGGACTTCACTCACAGAGTTTGCGTACTGTCTCTCAGCTTTGGCGAGAGAGCTAGTGTAGTCTTTTATTCGGACTACCACACAGCACAACCGATCTGATTCAGGAATCTTGAGATTTCCCAGAGCTACTTCGTCAGAGGCGATGATGTGCACGTAGTGATTTGCTGCTGCGATTAAGGTAGGAGTGAAAACCCTTTGGTGCCCAGGGAGGGAGTCGAACCCTCACGCCCGAAGGCACAGGAACCTAAATCCTGCTTGTCTGCCAGTTCCAACACCTGGGCGGCTACTTTCACTTCATCTGAAAGCAAAAGATGTCTTGCTCTCTTAGGGACTTCATCGAAATACGTAAAGTAAGCTTGGTACATGCAAACTAACGGCGATATTGTAGGTCTTTACATGGGTCTTAGTTGGGTCACTCAATCATGTTCCTTTCTTAAAATAGATTGACCTTATTCGAAAGCCCATTGCCCGGGTGGCGAAATAGGTAGACGCAAGGGACTTGAACGAAAATTTGAGCATGTAGGTGGTGACACTTACCATGAATGGAGTCAAATTCGGGGAACCTTCAGTCCGTGAGACTGTGGCAATCCCGAGCTAAGTGATAGCAAGTTTGTGCTATTGAAAGTGTAGAGACTTGACGGCTCCCCCTTCCTTCGATATCACTTTGGAAGGTGAAGAGAAAGTCCAGACCACGACCGATCGTAGAGATCCGCGACGAAAGTTGCAGTGGTACGAAAATCCCTCGGAGGTAACTCCGTGCCGGTTCGATTCCGGCCCCGGGCACCACAGTACGAGTGCAAAACTCGCCTATGAACCAATTACGCTGTTGCTTTAGCTCGCACGCGATTCATTTTGCTCGCTACAAACCGTTTTGCTCAAATTTGGTCATTACTTCTTTGTCTTTTTGATCTCTAGACTGAATTTCAAAATCGACATCTTGTACAGAGGATTCAACTTCCACGGTACGTGATACTGTTTTGAAATTCTCGTGGTTTACAATTACTGTGTAGCTTCCGCTCGCGATTCCCGAAAATCGATAGAAACCCTTCTCATCGACGGTCGTGTGCATTTGGAATCTGCCTTCGTCTCCAGAACCTGTCAGGTATACATGCACGCCGCGCACGGACTCTGAAGCTTGTATACGCTTCGATGGTTCGGTAGATCCTAGATCAATATCGACTTGCGTCTCACCCGATACAAACGCTTGCTGTGAAATATCGCGTGAAGTCACGTGGATCATATAGTCACCCTCTACCAGTCCTTCGATCAAATAAGTACCATCAGCCACAGTTTCTGAATGAGCACCAGAGTGAGTCTCTTCCAATGGCATTGCCTGCACTTCAAGATCGAGAACTGGGTGACCTGCTGCGGTAATTTGTCTTTTGACTGAAGACGTTCCCTCAAAGACAATGTCGAATTGAGCTTCCATCGTCTCGTTCATTTCTATTGGTGCTGATGTCTTTCGGCCCGTAGTGGTTACGCAGGTGATCACATGCTCGCCAATTGGAACACCCTCTACTTCGTACGTTCCGTCGGACTGGACGCCGCCCCACCTATCGGCGACTCCTACCGATGCGCTCTCCCCGTCCAACAGACCTGTCACCGTTCCATGGACACGTCCCTTTTCGTGGATCACTAACTCGATATCGGAAATATGCTGTTCGTTCTCGACTGTCACTTCTAACACCTCAGATTCGCGGGACTGTCATAAATTCCGTGTATGGGTTGGATCATGTAATCGATAGTACTTGGCGACTGTCGTCGCCAGAATTGGACTTTAAAGGAGTGTCCATATGACGACATCCAAACCTAACACTCGCATTACGGACGAGCTACTGGATCAGATTATAGGGGAGGAAGATCTGACCGATTTATTTGAGAGTGGTGAGTTCATGGCGGAGCTGCGACAACAATTAGCGGCGCGGATTTGAGCTGCGGAGATGGCTCAGCACAGGTCCCAAGCGGAGGACCAAGAAGCCGGCAATGTGCGCCATGGACACAATGCGCAGACGGTTCTGACGGACCGTGGCTCAATGCCGTGAGCAGTGCCTCGCGATCGTCCGGGTACGTTGGCACCGCAGTGAGTCGAGAAGTACGCTCGGCGCCTGCGCGAGATGGTCCGGGAGTGGTATGGGGTCTCGGTGTCGGCGGATT
>JAAXGW010000017.1 GCA_012267385.1 OMG group bacterium | reverse complement strand
TACTTCGTGCTGGGCGGGACGATGCATGACGCGGCGATCGCGGCCTGGGGGGTCAAGGGCTGGTATGACTACGTGCGGCCGATTTCCTCAATACGCGCGATGGCGGACCGAGGACAGAGTTCTGATCTGCTCCGACCGTCCTATCATGAGCAGGGCATTCCTCTGAAGCCGGGCTACATCGAACTGGTCGATGACGACGATCCTCTGGCCGGCGACGAGGGCGAACACGTCGGCAAGATCAAGCTCTTTGCGTGGCGCGGTCCCGACTACATCGACAATCCACTCACGGACGTGGCCGGCGTGGGCTGGATCCTGGCGGAGAACTGGTGGCCGTATCAACGTCCGACGTTTGTGACGCCGCCGTTCGCGGGCTACGTCTCGGGACACTCGACCTACTCCCGCGCCGCGGCCGAAGCCTTGACGGCGTTGACGGGCAGCGCGTACTTCCCGGGCGGCATGAGCGACTTCGCGGTCGAACAAGACAACTTCTTAGTCTTTGAACGCGGGCCGAGCATGTCCTTGACGTTGCAGTGGGCCACCTACCAAGACGCTTCCGACCAATGCAGCCTCTCCCGCATCTGGGGCGGGATTCACCCACCCATCGACGACATCCCCGGACGACTCATCGGTCTCAAAATAGGAATAGACGCATTCGAACACGCAATGTCCTTTGTCGAACCGGAGGAAAACTGAGTATTCAATTGTTTTGATGAATACCAAACCATTGAAACATTGAACCATTTGAGAAACTCTTTATTGAACCTCAGCTAGTCCCAATCACTCTTAAAAATAAATCGAAGTCTTAGAGTTAAATTTTCCAATATCGGCACAACTTGTGCGTAAAAAATTCTATCGGGACTAAAAATTTTGTCCCTTTCTCGTCGGAGGTAGAGATGTCCGCAAGTCGGTTGATTCGATTAGCAATCTTGAACCTACGACACAACTATGCTGCGTGTTCCAAATTGCAACCCACTGAAAACGCCGCGCATACGACTTCTTTTACTACTTACGAGGCTGAGATGAAATGAACGGACAACTTGTTTGGAGCGTAGCAATGCACGAGATGCGCTCTCTTCGAAGACTGCTACGTACCCACGTCTTCATTTGGATCGCTGTGTTGATCTGCGCAGTTTACTTCTCGATAGTAACTCTCACGCACATGTTTAGCGCTAACGATCTGCCCATGCTTGGAATCATTAGTCCGCGATACATTTTGTCATTGTTAGGTGGGAGTTTTATCGGCTTGTTTTGCATCGGAGTCCTACTACTCACTTTCGATCAGATCAAACGAGATGAAATGAATCGAATTCACGAAGTTGTTGACTCAAAACCCTTGAGTAATTTTGAACTCTTCCTAGGAAGATTGACGGGTGTCTCATTAATGATGGCCATCCCAATGCTCTTCGTGCTCTTCTCAATGATCGTCTATGGAATGATCGCTCAGACATTCTCAATTCCATTTGGCGAACCGGTGGAGGCGTGGAGTGTGGTTTCGTTCGTTATTCTTGATATATTTCCCAACTTTCTTTTCTTCGGAAGCTTGGTACTTCTCTTTGCTTCCTTAGTCAGATCTAGACTGTTAGCTTTAATACTGACATTCTGTGCTCTGGTATTGTTGTTCTGGCTGAGCAGCAGGATTTCACTTGATATCTCCAAACCATTGCAAACTGTGTCAGGTAACGTCCTTTTTCCATCAGAATTGATACCGACACTCTTCACTCCAGTCACTCTGTTCAATCGAATTTCTCTGTTATTAGTGTCAGTCGGATTATTGTGCTGGGTCTCCTACTTCAGCTCACGAATTACCTCGTCGAGATCCAGAGACCTAATGTTGGGTGGGCTGTTCACTTGCGTTGGCGTTTTAGTCATTGCTGTGATGATTGGAACACAGTTTTGGCAAAACAGACAAGTCGACCAATGGATCCAGGTACACGACCAAAATTTCCTCCCCAGTTCGTTTCCGGATGTGCAAAAGATTCGGGGCCTCGTTGATATCAGGCCTGGTCGATCGCTGTTTATAGAACTTACCTTGGATGTTAGTGTTGACTCTGAACAAGAAAGTGGGTTTGTACTTTTTTCGCTGAATCCCGGTTATAGGATCTCAGAGTTAACCGTTGCTGGTGAAGAAGTTGAAGATCGTGATTTTCAAAATGGATTGCTGAAGATACCCTCAAACTACTTTTCGCCGGGCACTAACGAACTCAAGATTTCCGCGAAAGGACGTCCTGACGGACGATTCGCCTATCTGGACTCAGTAGCCACGCTCTCGGAAATTTCTGGTCTAGATGTTCGACAATTACGACAGCTTGGAACTGAGAACTTCATCTATCGTCCCGAGTATGTAGCACTGCTACCAGGTATTAAGTGGTATCCGACATCAGGAACAGCCACGAATGAAGAAGCATGGGAAACTCGAGAAAGAGATTTCTTTACGCTCGACATAGACGTTGTTGTACCGAAAAACTGGCTCGTCGCGGGACCTGCGAAACGAGAGTCGTCAGACGATACAAAGCGTACTACGTATAGTTTTCAGCAGTCCAGTCCGCTCCCCGAATTCGCTTTAATTGGATCAAGGTTTAAATCCGGATCCATCGAAGTGGATGGTATCACTTTCGAAATCTTGTACCACCCCAAGCACCGAAAAACCTTTGAGCACTTCGTACAAATTGAAGATCACATTCGCTCAACAGCTAGTCGATGGTATGTTGAAAAATTTCAAACCCATGGACTGAGCTATCCATACTCGTCATTCACCATGGTAGAAGTACCTTCTACGTTGCGAGTATTCGGCGGAGGAGTGTCAATGGATACGGTGATGTGTCCTCCGGGTATGGTGATGATCCGAGAATCAACGTTGCCGACAATTTCGATTGAATCACTAATTGATTTCTACGAAAAAAAGTGGTTCGAAGAACAAAACCTCACTATGGAAGATTGGCTCGAAAGTCAATTCGGAACAATATGGAGCTATTTAAAGCAGCCTATGTTTGAGAGCAACATTGATTTCGCTTTTTTCCGAAATATTCTGGGGCATCAAACAGGCACGACAGGTGAAAGAGCACAAGCACTCAAAATGTTTATGGACTTCTTTGCTGAATCTTTAGTCCCAGGAAGCGTTTCACACTTTGACTTTTACATCGCGTTAGATCGAGAGGTATTGAACTTAGCTAGTGTTAATCCCCTCGCCCTTTTGGTGTCAAATATAACTCGCGATTTTCAAAACGTACCGAGCAAAATGCATGAGCTCAAGCGAGCATTTTATGATGCGCCCGAAGTTTGGAATTTAGTGGAAAGTGTTAGCTTGAACGCGCCAATATCGAAAGAGAACCGCATCAATCAAATGCGCGCACTAAGAACCCGTACCGAGCAAATCGCTCGGTACTTTCTTGATTTGAACGGAACCGATACACTAGAGCCAATATTAGTAGATCTGTCGCAAAAGTTTCAAGGAAAGAACATCATCTTTGAAGAATTCTTTGACTTGTTGCGGGAACACGGAGTAACTTCATCAGAATTGGGTGGAGATTTACTTGACGGTGCGGGACTGCCGGGGTTTATAGTGTCCGATCCATCTTCGCAATCATTGATAGTTGATGAACAAACTAAATATGAGACTTCTTTACTTCTACAGAATGGAGAACCGGTATCAGGCCCAGTTAAACTTGGGTTGAAATACCACAACCGTTGGGGTGATTTCCCTTCTCATACTCTATCCCCGATATTGGTAGAGGCAAATCAAACTCT
Organism: OMG group bacterium; assembly: GCA_012267385.1. Taxonomy (GTDB): domain Bacteria; phylum Pseudomonadota; class Gammaproteobacteria; order Pseudomonadales; family Azotimanducaceae; genus Bin55. The sequence goes on along the minus strand of JAAXGW010000017.1, from coordinate 56,327 downwards.
ACATGTCGTAATCGAGAGTGTGAATCCCGTTCAACAAATTTGGGTAGAGCCCTATCTCTCACTCAACCGTATGAACCTTCGTTTAGACCTGCCGGTTTCTGAAGACTTGCAAGAGCTTGAATTTTTATATGGGCAAGCACCGATTATTAAATCGATTGAAGAGCGAGAAGCATTAGCAGTCGATAGCTCTTCGATCACGATTGATGATCTAGACCCTGGGTTCTCGATACTAGATGATCGTCGTACCAGTACGCTCCACAATGCATTTGTCCAATCTATTCAAAGAATTTTTGATCTACCAGAATTTCAAATGGACCAAGGATTACAGGTATATGATTGGGAACAGAACGAGTTCGTACGGGATGGAGTCTGGCTGCGCACGACAGATCCTACTGCGTATGGAAAGTATCGACGTACTTTTGCGATGTCGAGGAGGGGGGATGACTTAGCCTTTGCCCAGTTTTCCACGAAGGTACCAAAGCTAGGCGAATGGCGGCTAGAGTACTACAGACCGGAAGGATTCTTCGATGAACGCGTTTCTTTCAGAGGTAGCTCGTCCCAAATATCAACAGGTATTCAGACGGGACCCGTATACCTTGAAATTCGCAACGGTTCGACTGAATCATCTCACTCAGTGGATGTACCGAATCTCACTCCCGGGTGGTGCACGATTGGAACATTTGATATTACCGACGCAGTCGTCGATGTTCTGGTTACTAACAAAACAGATTCAAGCTGGACATATGTGATCGCTGATGCGATTCGCTGGACGATGATTGAGTCCGAGGAATGACATTGGCAAGCGAGTCACGGATAATACAGAATATCTGCCCCTGCTATTACTCATGATAAAAAAATGTGATTCTGTCTTTTAATTATCGAAGGATCTCGCTAGAAGTCCGATCGCGAACCGAGGTAAACCGTATATGAACGGAAATAACGTTTGGCACGCAGCGTTACATGAAATGCGTGCGCTTCGAAGATTACTGCGTACGCACATCTTCGTTTGGATAGCAATGAGTATCAGTACAGGTTACTTTTTAGTGGTGACCTTATCTCACATGCACGATGGCAGCAACATTCCCATGCTCAGTGTCATTAGTCCTAGGTACATCATGTCATTTTTAGGCAGCAGCTTTATCGCCTTGTTTTGCATCGGAGTCTTGCTTCTTACTTTCGACCAGATTAAGCGAGACCAAATTACACGGATCCATGAAGTCATGAGTTCCAAGCCAGTTAGGGACATCGAACTACTCACTGGTCGATTGCTAGGTGTTTCGATTACGTTGGCTGTCCCGATGATCTCTTTCCTTTTATCGATCTTTATTTATGGTATGATCGCCGAAGTGTATTCAATTGAGTTTGGAGAACCGATCGAACTCTGGAGTGTAGTCTCGTTTGTTTTGCTTGATATCGTCCCAAATTTTGTCTTCTTCGGGAGTTTAGTGATCGTCTTGTCACTATTGTTGAAGTCAAGACTCTTAGCATTACTTCTAACCTTCGGTTGTCTCTTCGCCCTGTTCTGGCTCAATAGCCGACTGTCGCTTGACGTATCCAAACCGTTACAAACGGTGTCCGGTGACGTAATTTTCCCATCTGAACTCATTCCGACACTTCTTACCCCGATGGTAGTCTTTAATCGAATAGCATTGTTATTGATGAGTGCTGGTTTCCTGTTCTGGTCTTCGTGTCTCCTTTTGCGAGTTTCACCATCTCGGCTCAGAAACTCTGTAATGGGCGGACTATCCTTCGGTCTTGGACTGTTCGTTATTGGCACCATGTTTGGTGTGCAAGCTTTCCAAAACAATCGAATTCAACAATGGGTTGAGGTGCACGACGAACACTTCAACCCTAGTGCTTTCCCTGAGGTGCATGAGATTCGAGGTAGTGTTGCAATCAAACCCGGGCGTACACTAATGTTAGATCTCAAGTTAGATGTGAGTGTCGACGTTGACCAAGACGTCGATTTCATAGTGTTTTCGCTAAATCCGGGCTACCACATTTCGGATTTGGTAGTGGCCGGTGAAGAAGTTGTCGATCACAAATTTAACCACGGATTGTTGAAGATTCCAAAGCGATATTTCAATGCCGATTTGAACGAACTTGAGATCACCGCGAAAGGTCGCCCTAACAGTCGATTCGCCTATCTGGATACCGTCGATATACTCTCGAAAATCGTTGGCCCAAACGTTCGACAGTTGCGACAACTTGGAACGGAAAACGCCATCTTTCGTCCGAACTTTGTGGTACTCCCACCGGGTATTAAGTGGTATCCCACATCGGGTACTGCGACAAATGAAGATGCTTGGGAACTTCGCAAGAGAGATTTCTTTACACTCAACATTGATGTTTCGGTACCGCTCCGTTGGCTTGTCGCAGGACCTGCGAAACGCGAGACTTTAGACGACGACAAACAAGCAAAGTATCGTTTCCAGCAATCCAGCCCAATCCCAGAATTTGCATTAGTGAGTTCGCAGTTTAAATCAGCCTCTATCGAAGCAGAAGGAATTTCGTTTGAATTGTTCTACGCTCACGTTCATCGAAAACAATTTGAACGATACGCACGGCTTGGGGATTCTGTTCGTCAATGGATAAAGTGGAGACTCGATACGATACGCCCTCAGGGTTTTGATTACCCTTATCAGTCATTCACTTTAGTTGAAGTACCTTCGACTCTTCGTGTTTTCGGCGGCGGGTCAGAGATGGATACCGTCATGTGTCCGCCAGGTGTGGTGATGATTCGAGAATCAAACATGCCCACTACTAGGATAAAAAATCGCTTTGAAGGCTCTCGTCAAGAGGTCATGGAAGAATATAACATGACAGAAGAACAGTATAACGGAACAGTCGTTGGCTCGATTGGAGCATATTTGGCGCATCCCATGTTTGAAAGTAACGTTCACCTTGGTCTATCTCGAAGCTTAATCATGCACCAGACCACAGCGACTGGTGACGGAGCGTTCGCTCTTAATACCCTGTTGGATCTCTTGGCGAGTTCGTTGTCAAACTATTTCCGCGATAGCTTTGACTTTCAGCTTACATCGAATCCATCGATTTTCAATTTTGGTAGCATCGAACCAATCAAGATAATTCGATCGTTTCGTGGAGATGACGAAGGGAAAATTCCATTTGATGTCGTGAGGAGAGTCCATCGCATGCGCAGTGCGCCGGATGTCTGGGACACCGTAGCTACATCGTCATTGTTCACCCCAGTAGATGGTAAGAATAGAGACCTCAAAGTGCGCGCTTTGAAATTACGTACTCAACGATTTGAAAAGCTCCTTCGAGATTCTCTTGGATCCAGCAACGTCACACCTTTCGTGTTGGACTTGAAAAATCGTTTTCGCGGGGAGACTATTACTTTTGAGGATTTCAACGCAGTCGTTGCTGAGCACGGTGTCGATTTAACGGAACTAGCGAGTGATTTGATGAGAACGGCAGACTTACCGGGATTCCTTGCGTCCAATCCATCAATGCTGCAGTTGGAAAGTGTTGAACAGCCCAAATACGAAACTTCCTTCGCAATACAAAACAATGAAGAAGTCCCTGGACCCGTAAAACTTTCGGTGACTTACCAAAATGGAGACGATTATTTAGGACGTTATGGGGGTCAAGCTCACCCCTCTTTACTCACAATGTTGGTTGGGGCGAATAAGACTCTGCAGGTGGTCATCGAGAGCTCGAATCCTGTACGACAAATATTGGTCGAACCCTATCTCTCGCTAAATCGTATGAACCTGCTTTTAGCACTACCTGAATCTGATCATTTTCGCGAACAAGAACTCGTCGGGAACGACAAACCATTTATAAAGTCAATTACGGAAATCGATCAATTACCTGGAGCTTCGAATACTTCGATCACGATTGATGATCTTGATCCCGGATTCTCTATAGTAGAACTCGGTAGAACTTCTAGTTCGACAAATGTGTTTTCTCAATTTTTTCGCAGACTCTTCGGCACCAAAGACGTTCCGATGGATCAAGGATTACCAAAATATTCTTTGTTTGATTACTCCGAACAAATCGGCTGGCATCGAACGACAGATCCATCAGCTTTTGGGAGGTACCGTCACACGTTTGTTATAGCACGTCAGGGAAACGGACTCGCGTTCGCGAAATTCCACACTACGCTTCCCACATCAGGTAAATGGGAGCTGGAGTATCATCTTCCGAACAGCACACTCTTTGAGGAAGTTAGTGCTTTCGGATCGGGTGGTTCACAGACGGTTGGCCTATTTGTCGGTAGGGTCTACTTTGAAATTCGGCGCGGTTCGACTACAACATCTAAAACACTAGACGTACCAAACCTAACTTCTGGTTGGCATTCCATTGGAACTATTGATTTGCCTGCCGAAGAAATCGCTGTATTAGTGTCGAACAAGTCTGATGAACTTCACATGGTAGTTCTTTCAGACGCTATTCGATGGACACCTGTCGAATCAGAAGAGTGAATTTATAGTGTGTTTGATAGTCTTAATGAATAGATTGCCCTGTAGTCCGACACCAACGATCCATGAAATAACCGAATCCGCAGGTGTGAGTCCATGTCCACTTCGGACTCCTGAGCACTTTTTCTAGTCGACTATTTCACCGTTTATAAACAGTCGGTGAAGTTGATTAAGTCCTGCCCAATAAGTCAATTCACGTGGATGCGAAATATTCCATTCCGCCAAGTCTGCACGCTTACCGACCTCCAACGTACCACGATCAGTTAATAACCCTAAGGCTTGCGCCGCATTTCGGGTTGCGCCAGCTAAACACTCCTCTGGTGTTAGTTTGAACAAGCTTGTTGCAAGGTTCATCGCGAGTCTGATGGAACACAAAGGTGAAGATCCTGGATTGCAATCAGTAGCTATTGCTATAGGTACGTTATTAGACCGGAATTCATTGATCGGAGGGAGTTGAGTTTCTCCAAGAATCAAGAATGGACCCGGTAGAAGCACAGCAACAGTACCCGATGATGCGAGTGCTTCGACTCCTGTCGCAGTGGTGTACTCGAGATGATCGGCCGACAGAGCGTTAAAGCTAGCAGCCAACTCTGCGCCACCACAGTCGCTGAGTTGGTCGGCGTGCAGTTTTACGTCAATGCCGAGCGATTTCGCCTGTTCAAACAACTTCGCTACTTGATGCGAAGAAAACGCAATCGTCTCGCAGTAGGCATCCACTGCGTCAACGAGCTGTCGTTCGTGTGCTTCTGGAAGCACTTCATTAATTACGAAATCCATATATGAATCCGCATCAAACTGATATTCTTCCGGGATAGCGTGAGCTCCGAGAAACGTCTTCACGATACTGGGGGAGCAGCTTTGGTCTAGGGTTTGTGCTACCTCCAACATCGTTAATTCCGTTTGGCTATCTAGACCGTACCCGGACTTAACCTCTACCGTCGCTACCCCTTCTCGCATGAGCGTAACTACTCGCTCGATTGCACTCTCTAATAACACCGATTGACTAGCGTTTCGCGTCGCTCTTACCGTTGATCGAATACCTCCTCCCGCTCGTGCAATTTCCTCGTAAGTTACGCCATTTAAACGCTGTTCAAATTCCATTGCTCGATCACCCCCGAACACTAGATGCGTGTGGCAATCAATGAGTGCAGGTGTGAGCCAACGACCATCGAGTCGATTGATGGTCTTAGCATCACACGACGGAAGTTCCGACTCAGGACCAACCCAAGCGATTCGATCATCAGAAATCGCTAGTGCGCCGTTGGAAATCGCACCATAAGGAGTGTCTCCAGAGCACATGGTTGCTATATTTACGTCAAGAAATAATTGATCCCAGGTTTGCATATATCCGAAAATTGTTTGTGCGAACCGCAATCATACCACAAACCTAAAATAGTCTTCTTTAAGCGTTCTTCCTTTCCATGACTACCCTCTTCGCGAACCGCGCGTATCTAGAGTCGAAGTGGTACCGCCAGGTACGAATACAGATTGAGGACGGAAAAGTTTCAAGTTGGGAATCTTCAACAAATCCATTACCCGAAGACGAGCTCGTCAATATCCTAATTCCAGGAGTGCCGAATGCACACAGCCATGTCTTTCAGCGCGCACTGACTGGTCACAGTGAACATAAGAGTCCCAGTGGAAGAGATGACTTTTGGAGTTGGCGCGAGAATATGTACAGATTGGCTGAAAAACTCAATCCTGAAGTTCTCAAACCCGTCGCGAGACAGGCATATGCCGAAATGTTAGCCGCCGGTTACACTTCGGTTGCGGAGTTTCACTATATCCATCAAGGTGGAAATGGAAAACACCATGCGAACAACATGTTTGAAGCACTAGCTGAAGCAGCTCAGAATGTTGGAATTCGTCTTACTTATTTACCCATTCTCTACGAACGATCGGGATTTGGCCAAGCCAATTTGAACGTGACACAACAGTTGTTTGCATTGAATTTAGATGACTTTGTTGACCACTATCACTATGCCAACGAACAGTCTAGCTTTGGCATGAGTGTTGGGTTGGGATTGCATAGCTTAAGGGCGGTGTCCGAGTCTTCTTTAGAGCATGTCGCATATTTGGCGAAGAACGAAGAGTGTCCCATTCACATTCACATCGCCGAACAAACAGCAGAAGTCGATGAGTGCATTGCTATTCACGGCGCGAAACCCCTCCGATGGTTACTGGATAACGTCGAAATCGATGATAACTGGTGCCTCGTTCATGCGACACACACCGACGAAAAAGAACTAGCAAGCCTAGCTAGCACCTCCGCGGTGATCTGTCTGTGCCCAACTACTGAAGCAAATCTTGGCGACGGGATTTTTCCTATGACAGTTTGGAAAGCACTCGGTGGTGGAATTGCGATAGGATCCGACAGTCAAGTGTCAATCAATCCCTTTGAAGAACTTCGATGGCTTGAATATGGACACCGTTTAGTGCTACGATCGCGCAATATCTACGCAACGAACCCGAGTACCAGTACTGGTGAAACATTGTTTCAAGAAGCGGTCGTAGGTGGAAATCGAGCTTGCGGACACTGGAGAAAACCTCTTGCGCCGGGTAGTAACGCGGATTTAATCACGTTAAATGAAGACAATCCCGTTTTGGCCGGACACAACTCTGAGTCAATTCTAGACGCGCTAACGTTTTGTGGAATTCACAACGTCATCGATAGAGTCATGGTATCGGGCAAGTGGGTAGTAAGGGAAGGCAGTCATATCGCATCGCCTAAATTGGAGAAGGAGTATGCTGAATGCGTACAAAAACTATGGAATTGAGTAAAGATGCAATTCCTCCTCCACATTTGGCAACTTAGTTTTTAAGGAGATTTTTTCTTGATAAATCCAAAGCATCGAGCCATAAAAGCACCCACCGGAACTCACCTGCAAGCGAAGAGTTGGTTGACTGAAGCCCCATTGAGGTTGCTTATGAACAATCTCGATCCAGAAGTGGGAGAGCGACCGGATGAGCTCGTGGTGTACGGAGGTATTGGAAAAGCGGCGCGTAATTGGGATTGTTTCGATGCGATCGTACAACAGCTACAAGTGCTTGAGAGCGACGAGACGTTACTTGTCCAATCTGGAAAACCGATCGGAGTCGCAAAAACTCATCCGGATGCACCGCGAGTGCTCATCGCCAACGCTAATTTGGTGCCGGCCTGGTCGACCTGGGATCACTTTAGGGAACTCGACCGAAAAGGATTGATGATGTTTGGTCAAATGACGGCTGGCTCGTGGATCTACATTGGAAGTCAGGGAATTGTGCAAGGCACATACGAGACTTTCGTTGAATTGGGACGGCAACACTACGGCGGTGATTTACGAGGTAAGTGGATTCTGACCGCCGGCCTCGGTGGTATGGGTGGAGCACAACCACTTGCTGCGACGATGGCGGGAGCGTCGTTACTCGGAATTGAATGCCAAAGAGAGCGCATTGAGAAAAGACTGCAGACTGGATACTTAGATCAACAAGCGGATTCGCTCGACGATGCACTACGTCTAATTCATGAAGCGACACAGCAGAAGAAAGCATTATCGGTGGGGGTAGTTGGCAACGCCGCGGAATTACTACCTGAAATTGTCGCGCGAAACATTTTGCCTGATGCAGTAACAGATCAAACTTCGGCACATGATCCAGCAAACGGATATTTACCCGCTGGTTGGACGATTGAACACTGGGAGGCTATGCGACAGAGTGATCCGAACGCGGTAGCCAAAGCGGCGACTGAATCCATTGCGGTTCATGTACGAGCAATGCTGGATTTCCACCGAGCGGGAGCTCCGACCTTTGACTACGGTAATAACATTCGTCAAGTCGCCAAAGATTACGGCGTCGCAGATGCGTTTGACTTTCCGGGTTTCGTGCCCGCATATGTGAGACCCCTCTTCTGTCGTGGAATCGGTCCATTTCGTTGGGTAGCTCTCTCCGGTGACCCGGATGACATCTATAAAACTGACCAAAAAGTCAAGGAACTGATCCCGGACGATGCGCACCTTCACAATTGGTTAGATGCAGCTCGCGCGCGAATTAAATTTCAAGGACTCCCTGCACGAATTTGTTGGGTCGGATTAGGACAGCGACACCGATTAGGTCTCGCCTTTAACGAGATGGTTCGAAGTGGTGAGCTCAAAGCTCCCATAGCTATCGGAAGAGATCATCTTGACAGTGGTTCAGTGGCCAGCCCAAATCGAGAGACGGAAGCCATGCGCGATGGTTCGGATGCGGTGTCGGATTGGCCCTTTCTCAATGCAATGTTAAATGTCGCAAGCGGTGCGACGTGGGTGTCGATTCACCACGGGGGCGGCGTTGGTATGGGATACGCTCAGCACGCCGGCTTGGTCGTGGTTTGTGACGGTACTCGGGAAGCAGATCATCGAATCGCACGAGCACTTTGGAACGATCCAGCCATAGGTGTGATGCGCCATGCCGATGCAGGATATGAAGAGGCTCGCGATTGTGCAAGGGAAAATAATTTAACAATACCGATGATGCCAACTGATTAAAGATGACACACAGAATATGAAACTTCGAGTCGGAGACACACCCACTACCCTACATCAACTTCGTAGAGCGTGGCAGTCCGCAGTGTCCGTGGAACTCACTCATGATGCACGTCAACGAATCGAGAACTCCTACCAGTATTTGAAGGAATACCTCGCATCTGGAGCAACAGCCTACGGAATCAACACAGGCTTTGGTAAATTTGCTACGAAACCAATAGAGCTACACCAGCTGGAGATGCTTCAGGACAACTTGATTCGATCCCATGCGGTCGGGGTTGGACCTCCATTGACAAATGATGTCGTTCGCGTCTGTATGGTGCTAAAAATCATCGCGTTAGCACGTGGATATTCCGGAGTGCGCGTACAACTGATCGAATTACTGTGTGCACTTCTCGAATATGAAATTTATCCAATCGTGCCAAGTCAAGGTTCAGTTGGAGCTTCAGGAGATCTAGCACCGCTCGCACACATGTCAAGTGCATTGATTGGTGAAGGAAATGTGTCGCACGACAACGAAATCAAACCAGCGGGAGATGCGTTAGCGGCAACTGGATTAACCCCAATTCGTTTCGGTCCCAAAGCCGGACTTGCTTTGTTAAATGGGACGCAAGTCTCCTCAGCATTATGCCTCACAGCATTATTTAGATATGAAAATGTAATGTCTGCGACGATACTTGCTGGCGTCATGTCCACCGATGCGATACAAGGAAGCGACACTCCGTTTGATGCGCGAATTCACGAACTCAGAGGTCATATTGGTCAACAAGAAGTAAGCAAGTTGCTCAGAGAGTTAATCCAAGGTAGCGAAATCCGTGCTGCTCACCTCGATTGCGATCGTGTTCAGGACCCCTACTCGGTTCGATGCCAACCTCAAGTCTTAGGCGCGTGTATGAATACACTACACCACGTAGCCGAGATTCTCGAAATTGAAGCAAATGCGGTAACTGACAATCCTCTAGTATTTGCGAACGATGCCGCGATATTATCAGGTGGAAACTTTCATGCGGAACCCGTAGCACTAGTCGCGGACAATCTTGCACTCGCGATATCGGAGCTTGGATCAATTTCCGAACGACGGATCGCACTAATGATGGACCCGACTCTCAGCGGTTTACCACCATTTCTTGTACGTGAAGGCGGTTTGAATTCGGGTTTTATGATGGCTCAAGTTACAGCTGCTGCTCTAGCATCTGAGAACAAGTCACGAGCGCATCCCGCCAGCATCGACAGTATTCCTACTTCAGCTAATCAAGAGGATCACGTTAGTATGGCAACCTACGCAGCACAACGTCTACACAAGATGCTGGACAACACAGAGTACATTGTTGCTATTGAAATGCTCGCTGCAATGCAAGGAATTGAATTGCGACGACCTTTAACGTCATCGGAAAAAATTGAGGCAACCATCAAATCCTTGCGGAAATTCTCTCCTCTATATACCACTGACCGCTCGCTCGCTCCAGAGATCGAAACACTAGCCAAGAAAATACAGGAGGGTACTTTCATTCATGTCGCGAGCACGATACTACCATCACTAAAGACATGATTCCAGTGTACGACTTCGTCGAAGGGAGTACACCAGTCCTAGTTAGCGTCCCACACGACGGCAGGAACCTTGCTACCGGTATGAAAGAACGAATGAGCTCTATAGGCCGTGCGTTACCGGACACAGATTGGCACGTTCGACGACTGTACCAATTTGCGCCGAATCTGGGTGCGAGTGTGATTTCTGCAAATTACTCAAGGTACGTTGTCGATCTGAATCGGCCATCAACCGACGAAGAACTCTATAAGGGTCAACTGTTCACCGGACTTTGTCCCTCCAAGACGTTCGCTGGAGAGAAAATATATTTGAATGGGGAATTGGTCTCGCAGAACGAAAAACAAGAGCGAGTAGAACAGTATTGGCAACCCTATCATGACAAGATCAGTTTCGAACTTGCTCGAATCAAAAACAAATTTGGCTTCGCGTTACTGTGGGATGCTCACTCGATCCCCTCTCAAGTACCCTCCTTATTTTCAGGAACGCTGACAATTTTGAATATCGGTACCGTTGACGGCACTAGTTGTGATCACCGGCTAACTGAAGTCGTACATGAGATCGCAGATGAATCCGATTACTCCGTTGTAGTAGACGGTCGATTCAAAGGCGGCTACATCACTCGTGCTCACGGTAATCCCGAAGAGAACGTACACGCCCTCCAACTTGAAAAGGCACAACGCGCCTACATGAATGAGGACACTTTAATCTACGACGAAACTGCGGCAGAGAGATTCGTGAATTACTTAGAAAAGATGCTGATCGCTTTCGTTTCTGAAGGAAAGGCCTTGTTGAAAGAAGACTGAGATCAAGCCTCTTTTATTTTTGTAAATTCGCTCGACTAACACCGAATTTATTTGATCATTGCTGAATGCGACAGATACAAACAGATGACGCTAGAGCGTCCGCACACTGAGTGTTCGAGCCAAACATTGGCTCAACACTTCATGCTCAAGAATCAATTCAACGACAAAGTTGCTCAAAAAGCATGGAAACTCTGTTTATACCTCAGAGTAAGCAATGCCGATGCCAAATTTCCGAGCGGGATACAGTCTTGAATGGCAAGTTTGAACTTGCATTCTTGAAAATTGTTAGGAGTTTTCTAGTTCAGCGTGTTTGAGGTCTTTATGGGTTGTGCCAAACACATAATCCCAAAGAGGTGTAAAACCATAGTTAACGTTTCGACTCGAATGATGCAAGTCGTGAGCATGCATTATGTGATCCAACCAACCTACCCCGGTTCGTAAGTTAGCGTGATCCAGCATGTTTATCAACGTGTGAATGAAAATCACCAATACAAACGACGGGACGCTAACGGGACCAACTAACGCGACACAAACCATGAGCATCGACAAAGCAAGTACTGTCTCATGGGGTCTCTGATATAAACCATCAATTGCTGTTGGATGCTTACATCGATGATGCCACCCATGCAGATGTCGCATCAAAAATTTCGTATGCATCACGCGATGAAGCCAATAATAAGCAAAGTCGTAGAGAAGAATCGCAAGAACCACATCGTACCAGTAAGTGGGACCTGATCGGATTAAGTAATCCGTAAATAGCAACACGGCGCCGATATAGGTACCAAATATTGCAATGACGTTCAGCACAATAACCGTCCAATAGTTTCGTGCTGTCGAGATGTCTCTGTTGTTATTCCGAACTGTCGGTACAGAGCTATATGAGAGTTGACACACCCCCATTAGTATTCCCGAGCCAATCATGACTAAGAAAATACCTATGATGGAAACACCAATGATGCTCAATTGACTAGTCCAATATTTTTATATGAAGTGACAAGTGGTCAGACTTCAATTCTATGTAACCACTACGTGAAGTGACCGACATCGCATACCCTATGATTCGAGCTCAAGTTGATATCAGCACTGTTGAGTTATCCATTCTATTGAATGCTCGTGCATCCGATTCCATACAAAACAAACCCTTAAAACTATACATTTGATTAGTATAATGTATCCACTCATTGATGCTTGTCCTGTCTCAAAAAAACAGGTATGTGTTGGAATCCTCCAAATCGACATTCCAACAAGACTCGGATCTGCTGGTCAAAAGGGTACTCGATCACACACTAGCCAACAACAAATTCATAGCCATCAATAGGAACTAGACTCTAGATTTGATTTTGATCCTTGGAATCCGCGGATCTTGAAGAAGCTAGTGGAATTGAATTAATACAGTTTTGAAATCACTTTAGTACTCTGCATTGCATACTCCGTTATCAGAATAATACTATGTTTCTAGTGACTCCAGACCCAGACTTTTGCAACTGTGACAAAACAACCAACATCTTCACGTCGATTGTCTTCAATCGACACATTAGTCCGTGCGCCAGAACTCTTAACGCTGATATCGCATTGGGGAAGACTTGCTGTTATCGAGGCTTTACGTGCAATACAGCATGAACAAAGATCTGCAGATTTGGGATCCCAAGAAATGTCTTTGGCAGAGTATTGCGATCGTGCTACGTCCTGGTTGCGCAGACATCGGGAACCAGGATATCTACGGGTATTCAATTTAACCGGAGTCTTGATTCACACTAACCTTGGTCGCGCGACGATAGATCCAGAGCTGATTCAACGATCTGTCCTGGCGGCGACATGCCCAACAACTCTGGAATACGATCTTGAGCGTGGAAAGCGCGGGGATCGAGAAGCCGTGATTCGAGAGCGTTTGTGTCACCTCACAGGAGCAGAATCAGCAGTACTCGTCAACAACAACGCAGCAGCAGTTTGGATTACTCTCAACACACTTGCGTACAAAAAGGAAGTGATTGTGTCGCGAGGGGAACTGATCGAGATTGGTGGGAGTTTTCGCCTGCCGGAGCTCATGATACGTTCCGAAACCAAACTTGTAGAGGTAGGTACAACTAACCGAACTTGGCTCAGAGACTACGAGAATGCCCTTACGCCTGATTCAGCTTTATTACTCAAAGTACACCCTAGTAACTATTCGATTCAAGGCTTTGTTCAGAGTGTCAATGAATCAGAGTTGCTCAATCTAGCACGTCGAAGAGACATTCCACTTGTACTAGACCTTGGTAGCGGAGCTCTAACGAACTTGCAACAATTTGGACTACCAGAAGAACCACAACCAAAAAATCTCATCGCCTTGGGTGTAGATCTGATAACGTTTTCAGGAGACAAATTGTTGGGTGGTCCTCAGGCTGGCATCATCGTCGGTAAACAAAAACTGTGCGAACAAATCAATTCCAACCCCCTTAAACGTGCGTTGCGGATGGACAAGCTATCGTTAGCTTTACTCAACGAAACACTCAAAGCCTACGAAGATCCAGAAAATCTGCGGAAGAATGTTCGATTGATCCAAGAACTGAGCCTTACACCTCGACAATTAAAGCATCGAGCTAAGCAGGTGAGCGTTGTATTGAAGGAGAAATTGCCGGATTTTGACGTCCAAATTGAACCGTCGGAGTCGCAACTGGGTAGTGGAGCTCAACCTACTACCGCTATACCAACCATCGCTGTTACCATAGCTCACAGAAAGCAGTCCAACCTCATCAATCTAGAGCAGACTCTACGTGAGTTGAGACCTGCAGTAATCGGTCGAATCAGCAAGGAACGTATTTTGCTTGATATGCGTGGTGCTGATCCACTTGATGAATTGTTGTGTTCTCTTACGGCACTGACATGATCATTACGCTAGCAGGACATGTCGACCACGGGAAAACAGCGATCGTTAAAGCCCTGACGGGAATTGACACAGATCGGTTAGCTGAGGAGCAGGCCCGCGGACTCACCATAGATCTGGGATTTGCATACACAGACCTTAACGGTCATCGCATTGGATTCGTCGATGTGCCAGGACATCACAGTTTCATTCACAACATGATCGCTGGCGTTGCTCGGATGCAACACGCGCTGCTAACGGTGGCAGCAGATGACGGAATCATGCCACAAACTGTAGAACATCTACAGATCTTACAACTGCTGGGTCTGGACAGTGGTACTGTAGTTCTAAACAAAGTCGACCACGCCGATGAGAATCAACTACAAACGGTCGAAAACCAATTACGCGACTGTTTGAAACCAACTTTTTTGCACGCTGCGTCGATCATCAAAGCATCAGCGAAGACGGGTGTGGGAATTAGTACTCTTCAAGAATCTCTAGCGGACGCTGCTAGTCGAGTGGAGCGAGTTCCTAGTTCGCGAGCATTCCGGCTTCCAATTGATCGAGTGTTTTCCCGTCAAGGGCTAGGTACTATCGTCACAGGTACTGTATACGATGGAGAAGTCAACGTAGCCGACGACGTCTATCTCTCTGCGATACAGAAGAACGTCCGCGTAAGACGCTTAGTAGCCAATGGTCTACCGTCCGAGATCGCGCATGCTGGAGATCGCTGTGGTTTGCAAATAGCAGGAGTTAATGCGAGCGAGATTTCCAGAGGCGATTGGTTGCGTGCACGCGATACCATTGCCACCACGGATACGATGACACTTCAGTTTGAATTGGCCGAAGGATTTCCTCGAGAAATCAAAAATTGGTGCCACGTACATGTCTACCACGGCACTGCTCATCGATTGGGCAAACTGTTTCTACTTAATGAAGCCTTAGTCATTGGCACAAAAGGACTAGTAGATATTTTGATTGAATCACCTCTCCATATAGCAATGGGCGATCGCGTCATAATCCGGGATCAAGGTTTAGACAGAACAATTGGAGGAGGTACTGTCATTGCGACTACACGGGCTAACACTCGTCGTCGATTCCCCTCTCGGATTAAGCAATTGACGGCCATATCAGAATGGGTAAATCAAGCTGAGCCGAAGCAAGTGCTTCTGGACGCTTGCTTAGTGAAGTGTGTGGATGGAGAAATATTTCGAAAGCAGTGGAACCTATCGCAGGCTCAATTCAACGCTATCTTAGACCGGAATTCCATCCAACAGGTCAACAATCGTTTGTTAGCAAAGACTAGGTTGGACGATACCAAAAAACAGCTCACGCTAGTTCTTGACGAATATCACGCTGCAAATCCCACCCAATACGGACTGTCTCTCAGTCAATTGGTGAAGAGAACTTCGCTTGATGAAGAAACTGTTCGATTTACTTTGATCCATGGACGAAATACAAACCTCTTTCAAGTACAAGGAGGACAGTATGCTTCCGCTCGTCGAGCAGAAGTAGAACTCTCGTACAACAAAGATTTGTACCTAAGGATTCTTCCTCTCATCGACTCGCATCAACCCTACCCCATCGGTGATATCGCACGTGAATTGAGAGTGCCATTGCGAAGTCTTGAAAATGAACTTAAACGGATGCTAAAAGCGAAATTGTTTGTTCAAGTCTCTGAAAAACGATATTTCTCCGAGGACCGACTTCGGGAACTGGCTGACGTAGCTCACTCGTTAGACAAATCAGGACCATTCACAGTAAAGCAGTTTCGAGACAAGTGTGGGATGGGAAGAATGGTTTGCATCGACGTGCTAGAACATTTTGATAAGGTACGATTTACCCAAAGGGAACTTGATACACGACGCGTAGTAGGAATTTACCTACCCTAAAGTACTCCTTATCCCGTTGGTGAGTATAGAAGCTGGCGAAGCAAGCTCAATCTAGATCAAGCTTTGTCCTAATATCAGTCCAAGAAATCACTTTGAAGTTTTGATTTGCTTTGGGTTTAGTATTTTCTCCATCTTGCAAAACCATAAAGCCTTCTTCCATCCCTCGTACCGCTAGCGTTGTAGCAGCAATTCCATCTGTATCGGATGTCCCATCAAACCGTCTTGATGCACGTACCCGGAAAGATCCTTTGTATGTGTGATCGGCTGTATCAAAAACAGCATAGGAATTGTTTCCTTGACTCGAAGCAACGAGGTAAGTCTTTGACTGACCGTGATAGAGAGTGAGACCTTCAATGTCAGCCTTCAAAGAGTGCTCTCCTACTTTTGCGACGCTTATCAATTCAGGCGGATCTTGAGGTAGTGCAGACAACCACCAAATCCCCACTTCTTCTTCGCCCACATAGAGTTTTTGAGCGTCATCATCGACAACACAACCTTCTGGTTGTGTCTTGGTTGCCCACTCGCGCACAAGTTCTAAATCAAGGGTTGGTGTGATTTCATATTGATGAAAAGTGCCGTCTTTATCGTTTAAAACTGCATAGTATTTGCCGTTAAGAACGGCAGCGCAAATGCCGTATGGTTCAGACAACTTGACCTCGTGCGCGACCTCAAAATTGACTTTAGCTTGAGCATGTTCTATCAGAAACACCACTAACCGAGCAGGGTCTCTTTGAGATGCTACGACGATCGTACTGGACTCGTTGTATGGATTCGCTCGCAGGTCTACGTTGTTTATCCGACCAACGTCCAGATATTCGATCTTGTTGCCGTACAGATCAAAAATCTGAAGACCACCTTGTTTATCTGTTCCCAGAATAAGGCTGTTGTTTGGAGAAGCGTCATTCACCCAGATTGCTGGATCGTCTGCAGCATCTTCGTCATGGGGAACAGGTGTTGTTTCTGCCCTTACCTGCACGGAAACAATCTTCCCTAGTGACTTAGAACTACAACCGACCAAGAAAGCTGACAGTAAGAATAACGCAAGCGCGAACAACTCGCGCTTGCGACACTCTCGGAAAATCAAGAGCGTTTCACTTCTGAGATTCGTCTAAAGACGATACTGCCATCCAAACGCGAATGTCTTTCCATATTCTTCATATTGCGCGTTATAGTCCGATCCTTTGAAATAGCGGTACATGGGTTCTTCAGTTAAATTGTTTCCGTCAAGGTAGATTAGCCAACGCTCGGCCGGATAGTACTTGACACTAAAGTCAAACTGAGTGTGAGCAGATTGATATACGTCAAACTCTGAATCTTCAAAGTCTTCAAGAGCCACGAGAGCTTCACTCTTTGAAGTCACTGCAATTCTAAAGGAGAGCTTATTTGTTTCATAACCTAAGCTCAAGTTGAACACGGTGTCCGATTGCTTGGGCATCGGAATAGCAGAATCGCGCAACGCGAGTGTTGCTTCACTATCAGATATGGTCAAATTGCTCGCGAGCAACAAACCGTTCCAAGGAGCTGGTAACCCGTTAAATTTCTTCGTCCAAGTTAACTCAATGCCAGTGATCGTTGCACTGTCACCATTAATCGGTGAGATCAACTCTGCGTCATCTACGGTTCCGGTACCGACAAACTGGGATAAATCAGTAATGTCAGCCACATCGGCATACACAAAAAAATCAGAAATTCTCTTGTGGAAGAAACCGCCGGCGAGCAAACCAATACCAATATCGTAGTACTCGAGAGAAACGTCAAAATTGCTTGCACGTAGTGGATCTAATGACGGGTTGCCCAATTCAGCCTTAAACTCAGTTTCCCCGTCGTCCTCTTCAAATTCAATCTCCCCTCCTGGGCTTAAGTCACCAAAGGAAGGACGCGCGATGGTTTGATAGTATGCGCCTCTGAGAATTAGATTGTCGGAATACGCGTATTTCACGTTAACGCTTGGCAACAAATTACTGTAATCGACTTCGCCGTTGACGCCATTGAAAACAGGATCACCATCCCCGACAACTGCATCAAAGATCACACTCTGGCCGCTTGCCGTGAAGGAAGTCCATTCCAATCTCGCTCCATAAACAACTCTCAACTGTTCGCGCGAGTATTTACTCATTAAGTAGAAGGCGTTCACGTCTTCCTGCATCAAGTAATCGCCTACGGAAGAACTAATACTCGTATCTTCGTCATCGAGTTCAAATTGGTGTTTGTTGTTGTTTATGTAATCGACGATCTTCCCAGCGTCGAGAGCTGGCCCAAAGTTACCAAGTGCATAAGAAATTCCCGATTGAACGAACTCAGTCATCGTTGGGTCGCCAGGGAAGCCTGAATAAATTGCAATTTCAAGATCGTTGTCTTTTTCGCGCCGACGAAGCTTGCCACCGATTTTGAGGGTCATTTTTGAATTTGCAAAGTCAAAGGAACGCTCCCAATCCGTCTGCGCAGAGAACTGGTCATCGGAAGTAGTATTGTCTTCAGTCACGATTTCGTCTAGTTCAAATTCTTCAGGGTCGTTTACTTCTGGACCTGCGATAAGGTCAGGTACGTTACCGATAGAGTCATAACCTAAGTCGACATTTTTCAATTTGAATGTAGTATCAATTCTGCCGGGCTCGTCTTCGCCTGATTGAGATAAACCTAAGCTATATGCCACATCCCAGTCCAATACTTTGTGTTCGCCACCAGCGACCAAAGAGAGAATTTGCTGTGTCTCGAACCTGTCCTTTAAACTGCGTTCTAAGTTTGCGTCTTCCCAATAGGCACTCGTATCAGTTCCAACAATCGCGTCCCCTTTGTCAAATTTGTACTCGGTACGATTGCGCAACTCTTGGTCACCGAATTTGCTAAAGAGCAATCTAAGGAAATACTCAGAATCCTCGGTGGGACGATAGTCTAGGTTGACCGCAGCACCAACGCGAGTTCGATTGATCTCGTAATTACGCTGTTCGATCTCTTCCGCGCCTTTGAATTCGGTACCATCCTCAGTCTCTAGATCAGCAAACCAACCACCATCTGTCTCCACATTTTCGCTACCGAAATCGCGGTCGTACCAAGACACTGATGCTGCGATACCGAAATTGTCTATCCCGTCGAGGATGCTCATTCGATTACTGAAACGCGCGCTGAGTTTTGGACTAGCAGTACCTTCAAGTTGATTGTGATTTAACTCGGATTTGAAACGAAACGAACGACCTTTACGATCAAAAGCAGAGAAACTCTTCACTTCAATCGAACCACCGACACCTTCTGGTTCCATATCCGGAGTGAAAGTTTTCTTCACAATGAGAGTTTCAAGTAATTCAGATGGGATCACATCGAGTGCTACGGCGCGAGTTTCGCTTTCAGGAGTGCTCAAAGTTACGCCGTTTATACTTGTTGCGTTGAGCCCAGGATCAATACCGCGAATTCCGACAAATCGACCTTCACCTTGATCACGTTCTAAGAACACACCTGGCATACGTTGTAACGCTTCGCTCAAATTTGCGTCCGGTAACTGTCCAAAGTCGTTACTGGTTAGAACAGAGGAAACGATGTCGGCCGCGCGCTGCTGATTGAGTGCTGCTGCAGTGCTTGATGCTTGACCATACACAACCATGCTCTCAATTGTGTCCGATAACTCAACAGTTAGAGAGGTTGTTTCATCATCTTCGATTGAAATTTCTTGGGTAAATGTTTCAAAGCCAAGGTATTTAACCCTTAGATCGTATTTACCGCTTGGGACATCGTCGAAACTAAATTCGCCATCTGAATCAACGGTGGTTTCTAAAGAGAGTTCGTCGATACTAACGATAGCCCCAGCCATTGATCGACCAGTGTCTTTCGACGAAACTTCTCCAGATATTTGTCCATCGGCAAATACTTGAAATACAACAAATTGGCAGAAAAGAAAAGATAAAAATAGTCGCATGTGAACCTTAACAGAGTGACTTGTTAGTGCATATTGTGAAGTTCTACATGAACACTTTATGTCAACGAGCAAAGTTGTTGCAAGTTGAGAGAAAGGTGCCTAGCGGTGAGGCTAGAGTTTGATTCGAATCAAACTCGCTGCTTGTTTGGCAGAATCCTTTGCCTTATCAAGGCTATCACTACGTGCTAATGCGACCCCCATACGCCTTTCTCCGCGTACTTGAGGCTTACCAAACAACCGTATTTCGGTCAGTGGTTGCGCCAGTCCATGATCTAAATTTTCAAAGATTACCTGGTCAGAGTCACCATGAACTGAAATCACAGCACTTGCACTCGGTCCAAAGAACTCGACCTGGGGAATGGGAAGGCCGAGAAATGCGCGTACATGGAGCGCGAATTCAGACAAATCTTGACTAATCAAGGTTACCATACCGGTGTCATGTGGACGTGGACTCAATTCGCTAAACCAAACCGTCTCATCTTTTACAAAAAACTCAACCCCGAACAATCCAAATCCACCGAGTGAATCGGTTACTCTAGAAGCGATGTTTTGGCATTGATTTAATACTTGTCGCGACATTGGGTGGGGTTGCCAAGATTCTTGATAGTCGCCCCCTTCTTGGCGATGACCAATTGGTTCGCAAAAAGTGGTACCGTCTACGTGTCGGATAGTCAATAAAGTGATTTCGTAATCGAAGTCGATCAGTTCTTCAATAATGACCTGATCTGCTGTTCCGCGCGTACCCTCGAGCGCATATTCCCAAGCAGATTCCCGCTGTGTGTTCTTCCGAACGGTAGACTGTCCTTTCCCTGAGGAACTCATGGTAGGTTTGACTATACAAGGTAGTCCAATTTGTTCGACTGCGTCGAAAAATTCATCTCTGTTGGAAGCGAAGCGAAAGTCACACACTGGCACGCCCAATTCTTGTGCTGCTAAAACCCGGATACGTTCTCGGTTCATCGTCACATGTGCTGCACGCGCCGACGGTACGACATTAAATCCCTGAGCTTCGAGAGTTACGAGTGCTTCAGTTGCTATGGCTTCGATCTCGGGCACAATGAAATCCGGAGCTTCGAGAGTTACGAGTTCGATCAAAGCCTTACTATCCCGCATGTCAATGGTATGGGACCGGTGTGCAACCTGCATAGCTGGGGCATTGTCGTAACGGTCTACGGCAATAGTTTCAACGCCAAGCCGCTGTAGTTCAATGACTACTTCCTTACCTAGTTCGCCGCTACCTAGAAGTAGCGCGCGATTTGCTCGAGAACTGAGTGGAGTACCAATTCGGATCATTTCACAAGCTCTTCGTTCAGGAAATTGCCAGTTTGGTACGGTACAGTGAAGCATTTCGAACGTACCGCTCAGCATGCTTAGGTAATTCGGATATTTCACTTGGTGTGAGGTCGCGCACGACACGACCAGGGGAACCTAGGACCAACACGCCATCTGGAATCGACTTGCCCTCCGTGATTAGTGAATTTGAACCTACTAGAACATTCTTCCCTATATTGACACCATTGAGCACTGTCGAGTTGATGCCAATCAAACTATTGTCTCCAACTGTAGCACCATGTACCACTGCATTGTGTCCTATAGTAACCTTGTCGCCAATAGTAACGGGATGGCCTGGATCAGTGTGAATCACGCTGTTATCTTGAACGTTAGTTGCTTCGCCAATGTGTATCGAGTCGTAGTCGCCGCGTAACACAGCACCCCACCAAACACTCGAATCTCTTTTCAGATGTACCCGACCTATGACAGACGCCGTAGGCGCGATCCACACTCCCGTTTCGGTGACTACTTTCTGAGAATCGAATTCAAAGATCGGCATATTAGAAACTCTATATCAGCTCTACTCGATCAGAAATTGAACTGTATCCTCAGCATGTACTCGCTCAATTTCTTGACAATCGTCGATTTTGTATTTTGCCGCCGTATGTCCAACGCCGCCACAGATACTCTGCAGGACCGTAACGATAACGAGCTAGCCATACGGGGCTGTAAATGAGTTGTAGAATCCAAATAATAAAAACTACATAGTACAGTTCGTGAAATCTTAGCTTTCCAAAATTACCTAATAGAATGAAAAAGGTAAGACACATAAGCGATTGCATTAGGTAGTTTGTTAGTGCCATTTTTCCAACGGCAGCGAGACAGTTCCGCACACGTGGCACTACTCCAAGTTTACAAATCAGCATGACGGTACCGATATACCCGAATGCCATCGCCAAACGACCTAAGTTATAACTCCACATGAAGTGGGAGGACTCACTGTAATTGGTGCTGAGCGTCGTCATCACTTCATAGGTATTCACCACGATGCCAACACTGAACCCAAGTACAAGCATGATCACATAGGTTTGGATGGATAGTGATGCGTCGAACACACCGAGCCGAAACAGTGCCATACCGAGTAGCATCGTAAAGAGCACTTCCCAAAATGAATAAACAATTGTCATTTTGACCTGCAATCCAAAGATGGAGTCGACTACATAAGGAAAAGCAGATACATATCCTTGTTGCTTCGCTACTACTTCCTCAGGGAGAGGAGCGAAACTGTCCGACGTGTCGATCTGTTTCGAAGCACGCTCAGGGAGTCGTTGTTCAAGGCGTTCTTCGGCTCTAGTCTGGACGTTTTGAAGAATTGCTTCACTGTCCAGCTCAGAGTCATCTGCGAACGCAAACATTAGCGTGAGGAGAACAAACAACACACCGGCTCCTATCAATAGTCCTTGAGGTTTACTGTCTCTAAACAGGTATAACAACAGTCCGACCAGACCGTAAAGGAAAATGATGTCGCCGAACCATAACAACGCAAACATATCGAACAATCCAAAAAGCATCAGTCCAAACATGCGTCGATAGTACAGTCGCCCCATGTTTGACTGCCGTTCATCACTCGCAATTCGTTGTATGAAGAGTACGACTCCCGCTCCAAACAGCATCGAGAAAATCCCCCGTTGTGCGCCTTGAAATCCTATGTGGGCAGCAACAAACGCGAATACGTCAGGTCCTTCGTACGTTCCCCAAAATGTAGGGTTGCCAAATACCTCCATCGGCATTCCGAAACCGATGATGTTGATAGTCAAGATGCCGAGTACCACGATGCCTCGAAGTACGTCTATCGATTCAATTCTTTCTGAGGGCGCAGTCGGATACATCGGTTCAGGAGACATACGGACCTCAGTACGTTTTACTGGTAGACTTCAAAAGCATTTCGAAACAGTTGAAACCAAGGGCTAAACTCTCGATCGCGATGTACTGGATCATACCAAGAATTCTGAACGGTCCGAAATACTCGTTCGGGGTGAGGCATCATAGCAAGAACACGACCACTCGCAGAAGAGAATCCCGCGATTCCTTCATCTGACCCGCTGGGATTTAGGGGGTACCTCTCCGTAGTATGGCCTAAACCGTCTACATACTGCATAGCCACTTGATCTTTCCAAAATATATGTTGCCCTGTTGTTTCGGACATTTCAACTCGACCTTCGCCGTGCGCAACCGGTATAGGTAATTGACTGGAATCCATGTTATTTAACCAAATTGAGCCAGATTGCAATATTTTTACTTGTACTGTTCGTGCTTCAAAGCGATCCGATGTGTTTCGGTGAATCCCTGGCCAGTTACTACTTCCTGGAATCAGTTCTTTTAATTGCACCATCATTTGACAACCGTTGCAAACTCCGAGCGCAAGGGTATCGCTCCGTTCAAAAAAGTCCTGAAATTGATCTCGCACTTGCTCGTTATAGAGAATCGACTTTGCCCAGCCGCCGCCACCTCCCAAAACATCGCCGTACGAAAACCCACCACATGCAGCTAGTACTTGAAACTCCTTTAACGAAACCCGACGCGTGAACAAATCCGACATGTGTACATCTACACTATCAAATCCTGCGTAATAAAACGCCGCACCCATTTCGATGTGTCCATTTACCCCTTGATCGCGTAATACCGCAACCCGAGGTCGAAGTTTCTTTCGGGTTCTCGGACGAGACTGTTGATCAATGGAGAAGTCTACGTTCTCGCACAAACCGGCATCTCGCTCGTTGATCAGTTCAAATTCGCTGTCAGCGCAAGTCGGGTCGTCACGAAGCCGTTGCATCAGGTAACTCGTGCGCGACCAGCATCGTTCGAGATTTACTAATGAATCGACAAACAAAATTTCGTCGGCACGCAAAATTCGAAACTCTTCTTTAGACCGGACTTGACCGATTTCGGTAGCCACAAGCTCATTGGCACTTACCAAATCGAGCAATTCTTGCACACGTGAAGATGGTACTTCTAACACTATGCCAATCTCCTCGGCAAACAATTCCTCTGCCCAGTCTTGGCGGACATGCAAATCCACTCCAAAACGACCAGCAAAACACATTTCCAAAACCGTTACTAGTAAGCCTCCATCGGATCGGTCGTGCGCGCTCAGAGCCCAATCTTGTTCATGTACTCGTTGAATGACTTCAAGCAATCTTCTGAACTTAGAAGCGTCATCTACATCCGGTGTAGCTGAGCCTAAGCAACCGTGAACTTGCGCGAGCGCGCTTCCGCCCAAGCGATGTTCCGAACT
Organism: OMG group bacterium; assembly: GCA_012267385.1. GTDB lineage: Bacteria > Pseudomonadota > Gammaproteobacteria > Pseudomonadales > Azotimanducaceae > Bin55. The sequence goes on along the minus strand of JAAXGW010000017.1, from coordinate 31,823 downwards.
GAGTGCTATCAATACCAACACAGAGCTCGCTTCGGCTAAACGGGGTGTTAATGCTCTACGTACGTCAGGCACGGGTACGAACGCCGAGGCGATCAGAGATACAGGAGAAACTACAGTCTGCAGAGCTTCGGATTCCGTCCATTGCGTTCGCATTGACAGGCTGTCTTTTCCAACAGGAATCGCAATACCTAACGATCGACAGAGCATGGTTGCCGCGGTCACGGCGTCGTGTAAAGCTTCATCTTCGCCGGCAAATCCACTTGCAGCCATCCAGTTTGCCGACAACACGATGCGATCAATAGAAGAGTACTGCACCGACGATAAGTTCGTTAGAGCTTCGGCGATCGCCAGTCTTGCAGAAGTTGCTGGATTCAACGTTGCCACGGGCGATCGCTCTCCCATTGCCATTGCCTCACCAGCGTAAGTCTCGAATCCCCCGATCGTGATCGCCGCATCTGCGACAGGGACTTGATAAGGACCCACCATTTGGTCTCGAGCAACAAAACCAGTAATACTGCGATCTCCAATGGTGATCAAGAATTTCTTGGATGCGACCGCCGGTAGGCTCAACACTCGAGAAATCGACTCGGTAAGATCGAGTTCGGCAGTAGAAAATTTGGTATGGGGTCGATCAATGCGAGCAAATTCGCGACAAAAACGTGGTGGACTTCCAAATAGAGTCTCTAGTGTCAAATCAATTACTGATTCGTTGAAGATCTCGTCCTTCACCGTCAACTTCCCACGGTCATCGGTGTGGCCGATCACGGCAAATGGACACCGCTCTCGATCACAAATCTCTTCAAACACAGCTCTTTTCTCCGGAGCTATGGCGAGTACGTAGCGTTCTTGAGCTTCGTTGCACCACAATTCGAGCGGCGACATTCCAGAGTCTGCACTCGGCACGGCACGCAATTCGATGCACGCACCTTTTCCTAAGTCTTTTGCGAGTTCCGGAATTGCATTCGACAACCCGCCTGCGCCGACATCATGGATCAATTGAATTGGATTGTCTTGCAACAACGAGGTACAAGTGTCGATCACTTCCTGACACCGACGTTCTAGTTCGGCGTTATCGCGTTGTACGGAGGCAAAGTCTAGTTCTATGTCGGATAAACCGGAAGTCAAACTGGAACTCGAACCGCCACCTAAACCGATCAGCATCGCTGGACCGCCAAGCACTACTAAGATCGACGAACCTTGTGGAACTTCTTCGTTGACGTGATCCCGAAACACCGATCCGATACCGCCTGCGATCATGATGGGTTTGTGGTAGCCCCAGGCAGTTTCATTAGCAGTACGATGTTCAAACGTTCGAAAGTACCCTAAGAGAGCGGGACGTCCAAATTCATTGTTGTATCCCGCCGCGCCCAAAGGTCCTTCCAGCATGACTTCTATCGGACTGGCTAGATGACTCGGTTTACTTAGTTCTAATTCCCAGGGTTGTTCATGTCCGGGAATTCTTAAATGCGAGGTTGTGAATCCTACTAATCCCGCTTTGGGCTTAGAACCGCGCCCAACCGCGCCTTCATCTCGAATTTCACCGCCGGACCCAGTAGCAGCTCCAGGAAACGGTGAAATTGCAGTCGGATGGTTATGCGTCTCGACTTTCATGAGGATGTCATTCAACCCTACCAATGGCTGGTAAAAGCGAGTATTTGGATCCGGACAAAATCGGGAGTCCATAGAACCTTCAATGACAGCCGCGTTATCTCGATACGCGGAAACGATACCGCGAGCATTAATCGCTCCCGTCGTCGTCCGAATTTTTTGAAACAACGATTCAGGCTGTACCTTTCCGTCAATGATCCAATCCGCGTTAAAAATCTTATGGCGACAGTGTTCGGAATTTACTTGACCGAACATCATGAGTTCGACATCCGTAGGATCTCGACCGAGATCACGATAAACATCAACGAGGTATTGAATCTCGTCATTGGACAAAGCTAGTCCAAATTTACGGTTGACCTGCTGAACAGCATGAAACGCATCATCGTGCAGTTCTATGCGGGAAGAGGGTCGTAGATTCTGTTCTTGGAATATTTCGTTAAAGCTCTCTTTGTAGAGTACCGACTCTGTCATGCGGTCGTGAAGTAGTTGTGCGCATTCTTCCGACCAGGTGTTCAAATACCATCGTACGCCTCGCTCCACTCGATCAATTGGTTCTAAACCACATAATCGGAACACATCGGTTGCTTTACTAGACCAAGGAGAGATCGTGCCAAGTCTAGGGACTACCGTAATTTGAGGCTTTGTGTCTGTACTTGCCGGTGCTTGCTCGCCATAACTCAATAACGAATCGGCGACTCTCTGAAGTTGCCGAGTCAGCGGACCATTCAGTTTCGCGATGTGAACGAATCGAGCGGAAACGTAAGAGATCGCAGGATTGATTTGCTTCAGTTGCACGAGAAGCTTGTCATACACACTAGTCCCGTGCGCAATGCCCCCAGAGTGTAGATACAACTCAGTCATTGACGCTGTTTTTCTCTAAGCGAACGCTAAGCAACTCGTCGTGAACGGAAAAACTCCTGCATCAATTGTTTGCTTTCTTTAGCAAGTATTCCTTCGGTGTATTCGATTGTGTGATTCCAGTGTGGAAGCTGCAATGCTTGGACGTTGCTCACTACGGCACCAGCTTTTGGTTCTCTCGTACCAAAAACGAGTTGACTCACTCGAGCGTGGACCATCGTTCCAACACACATCATGCACGGTTCAACTGTAACGTAGAGAGTCGTACCAGGTAATCGATAATTTCCAAGTCGCCGCGCAGCCTCGCGCAATGCTTCACATTCAGCGTGTGCAGTGGGGTCATTGTTTTGAATAGATCTATTAACGCCGGTCCCTACCACTACATCTTCGAGTACGACGATGGCGCCGACTGGTACTTCACCGGCAACTTGGGCTTCCTTTGCTAGGGCAAGCGCTTGGTGCATGTGAAGCTCGTGGTTCACACACAAATATCAGTCTTCTTCAATAGCAACGAAGCCAGAAGCTAATTCCTTTTGTAGTTGTGGTTGGACCGCTGCGTAATGACTGAATTCCATTGTGTAACTACCCTTTCCACCTGTAATCGAACTGAGTCGCGCGTGATATTGCTGTAGTTCTCGCAACGGAACCTGCCCGGAAATATCCGTCGTTGAATCCTGTAGTACAGTCGAGCCGCTAACAATACCCCCCATGGACGCAAAGTCTCCTGTTACGTCTCCCATACAGTCACTGGGTACGTTCATGTTGACGCTGACAACAGGTTCCATGACGATGGGTCTTGCTTTTGCCACTGCATCTATAAATGCTTTCTTTCCAGCTTGGACAAAAGCAATTTCTTTCGAGTCCACTGGATGGTGTTTGCCGTCGTACACGGTTACTCGCACGTCCTGAAGTTCATGACCCGAAATAGCACCTTTATCCAAAATTTGTTTTACACCTTTTTCGACCGCTGGAATGAACTGACCCGGTATTACTCCGCCAACGACTTTGTCGACAAACTCAAAACCACCACCTCGTTCCATGGGTTCAATCCGCAAATAAACCTCGCCAAACTGACCAGCTCCACCAGTTTGTTTCTTATGTCGATTGTGTCCTTCGGCGGATGCCGTAATTGTTTCTTTGTATTCGATCGAAGGGATGTCAGTAGCAACCTTGATACCGTGTTGGGCTTCAACTCCTTGAAGCACTTCCCGTAAATGCAACTCGCCCAATCCTCGTATTACGGTTTCATTAAGAGCTGCGACGTGAACCACTCGAAACGACGGATCTTCAATAGCAACTGTTTGAAGCGCTTCGGAAATTTTTTGAGCCTCGTTATCGTTTTCAAAACGAATCGCACGGCCGAACACTGGAGTGGGTACATCTACCGAAGGTGCGCGTACGCTTTCGTCCCCTTTTGTATCGTGAAGGACACAGTTGTAAGTCGAAGTCTCCATTCTCGGTAATGCGCATATATCACCGGCAACTGCTTGCTTGATTTCGACTTGTTCTTCCCCCACAAGTCGGTAAATGTGTGGAACCTTAGTCGGTTTCCTGTCGTCCCCTACAAACACCTGAGTACCAGCCTTAAGTGTGCCCTGGTGGACACGAACTATAGCCATACGACCGCGGAAAGGATCGATCGCAATTTTTACAGCTTGACCCAATAGCGGTTTAGATGAATCTTGATCCAGTACGAGTTCTCGTTCACCTTTAGCTGATCGAACTGAAAACGTAGGGTGATTACCAGCGGCAGGACTTGGCAACAAGCTAGTAGCAGTGTCTAAAAATTCCTTGACCCCAACATCAGTGTGTGCGGACGCAAAGAAAATCGGAATTAAGTGTCCATCTCTGAGTGCGGATCCAAATGCCGCGCGGACGCTATCTTCCGGCAGATCTTCTTCACCCTCCAAATATAGTTCCATTAGTTCCTCGTCGACTTCGACGATTTGGTCAATGATTTTCTCGTGAGCGGACGCAATGTCGTCGATATCGGTGTCAACTTCATCGCTTTCGCCGAAACAATCTACCACCTTACTTCCACCTCCAGTCGGAAGGTTTATTGGAAGACATTCTGAGCCAACCACGTGTTGAATTTGATCGACTAATCCTTCGAGATCAACGTTATCCGCATCAATCTTGTTAATGATGATTGCGCGACACAGATTCTGACTGCCAGCGGCAGCGAACAATCTGCGCGTGGATGTGTCAATTCCAGCAGTCGCATCGACAACCAATACGGCTGTCTCAACGGCAGGAAGTACCGAAAGTGTGCGACCTACAAAGTCGTGGAAACCCGGCGTATCGACGAACGTGCACTGTTTATTGTTGAAACTGAAGCTCAGAAAACTCGGATTAAACGAGTGTTGAGTCGACTTCTCTCGAGGCAAGTAGTCCGAAACTGTCGTACCAGCATCAACACTGCCTTTCGTAGTCGTTACCTTCGCCGCATGAAGTATTGCCTCACTCAGAAGTGTCTTACCCGCACCGCCAGAACCAATAAGCGCTACGTTTAAGATTTGGTTAGTTTCGTGAGTCATACTTTGATCCCAATTGTCTTTTTTGTGGTAAGGAATATTCTGCGGCTTGAAATTTTAGAAAATTGAAGATTAAACGAGTCAGAACTCTCATTCCCACTCAATTGTCGCGGGAGGTTTGCTGCTCACATCGTAAACCACTCGTGAAATCCCTTGGACTTCGTTGACGATACGATTGGAAATCTTACTGATCAAATCATAAGGTAGGCGAGCCCACTCTGCAGTCATAAAGTCCACTGTAGTAACTGCCCTCAGTGCCACCACATAGTCATACACTCTCTGGTCCCCACCGACACCTACTGACCTCACCGAGAGAAAGACAGTAAAAGCTTGTGCTACCTGATCGTACCAACCACTCTGCTTCAATTCCTCCAAGAATATCGCGTCTGCTTCTTGTAAAGTAGGAATAAACTCGCATCGAAATTTACCGGGAATACGTACGGCGAGGCCAGGACCAGGAAACGGATGACGACCGATGATCGAATGCGGTAAGCCAAGTTCTACTCCGAGTGCCCGAACTTCATCTTTGAACAGTTCACGCAAGGGTTCCAGAATCTTCAACTGTAACCGGTCAGGTAATCCGCCGACGTTGTGGTGGCTTTTTATGACGTGTGCTTTACCGAATTTAGATGCAGCAGATTCAATGACATCGGGATAAATCGTGCCTTGAGCAAGCCATCGAACACCTTGGTGTTTTTTCGCTTCAGTTTCAAACACGTCAATGAACAATTTACCGATTAGTTTCCGTTTTTCTTCCGGGTCTGCAACGCCTTCCAGTTCTCGAAAGAAACGTTCTTTTGCGTCAACCACTGTGAGGTTCAAACTCAATGCTCCTGATTCCGAGAACTGATTCAATACTTCGTTTACTTCATTTTTTCGTAACAACCCAGTGTCTACGAACACACACTCCAATTGCGCGCCTATAGCCTGGTTGAGTAGTGCCGCGGTCACGCAAGAGTCAACTCCACCTGACAATGCTAATAAGACTCGCTCACTACCTATTGTGGAACGAATTTGCGAGACTTTTTCTGGAACAATGTGTCGTGGAGTCCAAGTAGGATTGCATCCACAAACGTCGATGGAGAAGCGCCGAAGAATCTCCGCACCGTGTTCTGTGTGAGTGACTTCAGGATGAAACTGTAGACCGAAGAACTTTTTGTCCGTGGACATGCACGCGGCAATCGGACAAGTTTCAGTTTTTGCAGAAACAGAGATTTCTGAAGGTAATTCGTTGACCTGATCACCGTGACTCATCCAAACCTGCGCCGATCCACCAAATCCATTCAATAACGGATTGTCATTTAGTAATGTCAGCGCGGCATGACCAAACTCGCGTTTTGAAGAATACTGTGTTTTGCCGCCCAGCTGAGACACAACCGCTTGCATGCCATAGCAAATACCGAGGATCGGAATGTTTGATCCAAGAAGCGAAGTACTTACTGTCGGTGCATCATCTGTGGTTACTGACTCTGGTCCTCCAGATAGAACAATACCTTTGGGTGGGTGCTGATCGAGAAGCAGACGACTCAGGTCCGCATCAAATGGAGCAATCTCACAGTATATGTTTTGTTCCCGAAGTCGACGCGCGATTAATTGTGTGTATTGAGATCCGAAATCGACGACGAGAATAACGTCGTGGTGTCGATGAGAAACTTCGATGCCACTATCCCATCGAGCTGGCTCGGTGCTCAATATGTACCTGGATAGTTCGGTGACTCTTTAGTGATGGTGACATCGTGGACATGACCTTCAACCATCGATGCCTGAGTCACTTTTGTGAAGGACACTTTTTGTTGCATTTCATCTATGGTCCGACATCCTGTGTAGCCCATCGCGGAGCGTAAACCTCCGATAAGTTGACCGATGATTGGTCCGATCGGTCCCCGATAAGGAACGCGGCCTTCCACACCCTCAGGTACTAACTTTCCAATTTCTTTGGTATCGTCTTGAAAGTATCGGTCTCGTGACCCATGACGATCCTGCATCGCACCTACAGAACCCATACCACGATAGTTTTTGTAGGTGCGTCCTTGGAACAACTCCACGTCGCCAGGACTCTCGTCCGTTCCTGCAAATAACGAACCAATCATAACTCCCGAAGCTCCTGCCGCGATTGCTTTTGCGATATCTCCGGAATAGCGTATGCCGCCATCCGCTATTACGGGCACTTCTTCGTTCGTAGCGACACCGGAAACTTCACTGATAGCAGAAACTTGTGGGACACCAACTCCACTGACTATTCTCGTAGTACAAATGCTCCCAGGTCCAATACCTACTTTAACTGCATCAGCACCAGCATTGATAATTTCTTGCGCGCCTTCTGCAGTTGCGACGTTACCGCCTATCACTTGTAGCTGGGGAAAAGACTGTTTAATCCAGCGAATGCGATCGAGCACGCCACGAGAGTGCCCATGCGCGGTGTCAACGACAAGCACATCAACTTCAGCCTCCACGAGAGCAGCGACCCTCTCATCCGTACCCGCACCGGTACCCACTGAAGCACCTGCACGCAATCGACCGTGTCCGTCTTTACAGGCATTCGGATAGGTCTTGGCTTTTTCAATGTCTTTCACGGTGACCATACCGGTTAGTCTAAATTCATCATCAATTAAGAGAATCTTTTCAATTCGGTGTTCGTGTAAGAGCTGTGTAATCTCAGGAAACGAAGCCGATTCGGATGCTGTAATCAATCGAGATCTTGGGGTCATGACTTCCGAAACAAGTGCTTCCAAGTTTTCTTGAAAACGAATATCTCGGTGGGTCACAATGCCGACAAGATCGTTCTCACTGACGACCGGTACCCCGGATATGTTGTGAACTTTCGTGAGAGATAAAAGCTCTTGAATCGTCGCATTTGGACTGATCGATATCGGATTCCGAATAATTCCGGCTTCGAACTTTTTGATCTGTCGAACGTGTTGGGCTTGAGCTTCAATTGACATGTTCTTGTGAACTATGCCAATGCCACCTTCTTGAGCAAGCGCGATGCCCAGGCGAAACTCGGTGACTGTATCCATCGCAGACGAAATCAGGGGAATGTTCAACCTAATTTCGCGAGTGAGTTGGGTGTGGGTGGATGTTTCGGTTGGTAGTACTTCGGAGTACGCAGGACGAAGCAGCACATCGTCGAAGGTGTAGGCTTCTCCAGTGACGGTGACCAATCTTAGCTCCTTGCAAAGAAAGAATTTTATACAGAGCACCGCACGCCCTATAAAGATTGTGTCTGCCCAAATGCTTTACTCTTTATTGTCTGACTAGAAGCAACGGAAAAAACTCACAACCGGAAGAGCTTAGAATTTGTTTGCAGAAAAACGCACTTCAGTCTCTGGTCATCAGTTGTAGAATCCTCAACCTTGTCCGAATATCTTTCACCGAATCTAGGCTTAAATGAACGCGTGTTGACCGTGAGTCAACTCAACGCGCAAGTCAAGAAGTTGCTCAGCAACAACTTCCCACTTGTTGTCGTTGAAGGCGAAATCTCTGGGTTGCACCACCATCGAGCTTCTGGACACTACTACTTCAATCTCAAGGACGAAAGAGCTCTACTCCGCTGTGTGATGTTCGCGAGAAGTGCTTCAAAACTCCCCTTTCAACCAGAGGACGGTCTAAAGGTGCTCGTGCGCGCTGAAATTTCGTTGTATGAACGCGATGGTCAGTACCAGGCGGTAATTCAACACATGGAACCACATGGTGAAGGAGAACTACGTTTAGCCATGGAGCGACTTCGAGCAAAACTCCAGGGTATGGGGTGGTTTGAGGACGAATTGAAGAAACCGTTACCGACCTTCCCGAAGCGAATAGTGATTGTGAGTTCGCCGAAAGGGGCCGCTACACGCGATGTATATGTCAATTTGTGGCGGCGCTATCCACCGATCGCTCTCTCGCTACAACCAACCGCTGTGCAAGGTCAACTCGCCGTAAGCGAAATCTGTAGAGCGATAACAAAGATAAATCAACTGACAGAACGACCCGATTTCGCTATTTTGACTCGCGGTGGTGGATCACTTGAAGACTTAGCCGCGTTCAATTCTGAGGAAGTCGCAGCCGCGATCCATGAAAGTGAAATCCCGATAGTGTCCGCCGTCGGACATGACGTTGACTTCACGATCGCGGATTTCGTGGCAGATCTACGAGCACCTACTCCGTCGACTGCAGCGGAACTAGTCACTCCTGACGCCAAAGACCTTGGAATTCGTTTCGATGAGTACGCGATGAGACTCGAGAAGGATACACGGGCTATGGTGACTCGACACCAGACTGTTGTTGCTCACATAACACGCAGAGTTCGAGATCCTCGTCGAGATTTAGCGAATAACCGGCTACGGCTAAATGACCGTATCAGAAGTTTTTTGCGAACTCAAACCCAAACTCTCGCAGCACAAGAAACACGACTATTTCAACTACAACGTGCATTAAATCAAGCAAAACCCGGTGTTAGATTACAACACTATAGCACGAAATTACACGGTGCTCAGTCACAAATACGTCAATTTGTAAGTGTTCAGAACAGAGAGAACAGAGCTCGTTTTACCCTTGCACTCAAGAGACTGTTACAACTCGAAGCTCAGATGCGCGAACGGACTGGCACGAAGTTTCAAATTCTCCGGAAGACTTTGGTTCAAGTACGTCCGGACACGAACGTTAAACACCTTGAAACGCAGCTCGAAGGTACGAGAGCTCGCTTGGAAATTCGTCTAGGGGAGAAAATTCAGTCCGCGAAGAATAAAGTATCAAGTATCGTGAAGAATATTGAGGCTGTGAGTCCTCTAGCCGTGCTGAGTAGGGGATACGCGGTAGTCTCCAAACCGAAGGAAGGAACAGCTTTTGGAGAGATTGCCAAGAGCGTCGACGACTTAAGTCCCAATGAGAATATCGAGACACATTTATCGGATGGTACGGTCAGTTCCAAAATTACTCGGGTCGTCAAAAAAGAGCATCGAAACTTTAAAAGAGTGTAGTCAGATAACTCCAGATTGCTTCTATCGTGTTTTGCAGGAACTGTACGATAGAAAAAATAATTTTTTTCACCATTTCAAGTTAGAATTTGGAATAGACACTGCATCAAGCAAATACCCGACAGGAGTCCTTAATGTTTTCTACCCGATTGTTTCGTTATGTTCTGTTTGTGTTTTCCTGCTTCTCAGTGAACTTCTCCGTATCAGCGGAACATATAGGAGTCAATGGTGGGGTGTTAGCAGTTAAATTGCCCAAAGGTGCCACTGAAGCTGAATTCAACGACGAAAATCAGCTAATTATTCGTGACCATGCGATTGTCGCGATTCCACATGAAGCCGAAGCAAAAAAGCACAAGTTGATCGTTTCATTTGAAGATGGCTCATTCCAAGCAATTGATTTTGAGGTGCAATCGAAAGATTATGAAGAACAACATATCACGCTCGAAAATCAAGACTACGTTACTCCACCCGAAGAAACCATAAAAAGGCGTCAGGAGGAAGCCGCTATGATGCGAGAAGCGTACGCGCGACATTCTCCAGCGATTGAGGACATTCTGCCAATTGTTATTCCAGTAGAAGGTCAAGTTACCGGCGTTTTTGGCACCAAACGGTTCTTCAACGGGGAACAGCGGAATTACCATACGGGCGTCGATTACGCGGCTCCAGCCGGGACGCCAATTTCCACACCTGCACCGGGAACCGTAGTAGTAACTCACGATATGTTCTTCAACGGGAAAACTGTAGTAATCGACCACGGTTCTGGTTTTATATCAGTTATGTGTCATCTTGACGAAATCGAAGTAGAGAAAGATTCCGAACTAGAACGTGGGGATGTAATCGGAACGGTTGGTTCTACCGGCCGCTCCACCGGACCTCACTTACACTGGACGATTAGTTTGCAGGGGACCAAGATCGATCCTGAGATGTTCATGGAAGTGGTCAACGGACTCGAAAAAAGTTCTGGCGATTAAGCGCAATAAATTGTTTTCGACTATTTACGTTTGCGATGACGAATAATTCTCGCTCGGTGTTTTTGTTGCCGCGGCGTGAGTTCGTTTTTTCGACCAGAAAAAGGATTTACTGACTTCTTAAAGTTAACCACAATGGGCCATCCGTCCAAGCCCAGTAGACGACGAAATTCATTTTCCAAGTATCTGACATAATTCGCGGGCAACCGGTCAGTTTGATTGCCGTGAATCAAAATTGTGGGTGGTCGGGATGCTATTTTGTGAGCATATCGCAAACGAATCAATCGTCTCTGAGACGCCGGAGGTGGATTTGCGGTGGTGATTTGCTTGAGAACCTCATTCAATTCGTGTGTTGAGATTTCAAAAGTTCCTCGTTCGAAAAGTACATGGATTGCGTCAAATAGTGGTGCAAGACCGGTTTTCTTTAACGCTGATACATACTTGATCGAAATCCAATCGGCGAACCGGAGTTTTCTTCGAATTTGCTCTTGACACTTTAGCCGAGCTGTGGAATCAAGTTTGTCCCATTTATTCGCAACAAGAGTCACCGCCGTACCTGCATCAATCGCATAATCGATTAAATGCAGGTCTTGTTCAACTAACCCTTCAGAAGCGTCTATTACTAATAACGCGATGTGACACACTCGAAGGGCATCGAGTGCTTTCACAATAGAAAATTTTTCAACCACGTCAGTTGTTTTGCCCTTTCGGCGAATTCCCGCCGTGTCCACAAAGTCAAAAACTTTTTCGTCCTTTTCAATGTGAACATGCACGGCATCACGTGTAGTTCCTGGTTCATCAAAAACCAAACACCGATTGTCATCGGCCAAGGCGTTGACTAAGCTTGACTTTCCAACATTTGGGCGACCTATTACAGCAACGGAAATACTGTCGGATGTAGTTTCAGAAAAGACGGTGTCTTGAACAGGGAGTTGTGCTACGAGCGACTCAACCAACTGATACACTCCATGCCCATGGGTAGAGGATATTGGAAACACCGGATTGAATCCAAGTTGCGAAAACTCACTTACTCCAAATTCGTTCCCAGCGGAGATGCCGTCGATCTTGTTGACTGCCAATATGACTTTAGTGTCGGATTTCCTAAGTTCATCCGCGATTTCGAAGTCTGCGTTGGTGAGGTTTTCTCGAGCATTCACAACAAAGACGACAAGATCGGCTTCTTCTACCGCAAGCATCACTTGATCGTCAATCGCCGACGATATTGTTAGACTGTCATGAAGCCCACCAGTATCGACTAGAGTCACATCGGCATCGGCGATTCCTCGAGCACGGCCGTATTGCCGATCTCGAGTTAATCCAGGTCGATCTAAGACAAGTGCGTCGCGGGTGCGACAAAGTCTATTAAAGAGTGTGGATTTGCCGACATTCGGTCGCCCGACTAGTGCGACAACGCCACTGCGAGGCGCGGTCATTCAATGCGAGAGATCCTGAGAGCTTCTAATTGTCCTTTGTTACTGAGCGCATAGAAAACACCGTCTTCTTCTACCATAGGCGATCGGATCGAAGATCTCATCTTATATCGACCCAAGTGCCGACCATCGCTCTGAGCGATTACATGTAGGTATCCGTCATCGTCGCCAACCACTATGTAATTGTGAAACGCCAAGGGATCGGTGAGAAGACGGTTTTGGAATGCTTCTTGTATCCACGCTTCGTTACCACTCTCTTGTTGTGCTGCAACAACAACATCATCATCTGTAACAACAAAAACTAAATCTAAGCCTTCCGCCAGTGCGTGAAAAGATGGGTTTGGTTTTTCCCATAACATGAACCCATCGCTACGCCGGCGGGCTTGCGTAATCCCTTGATGATTCGCGGCAAATATCACTTGACCGAGTACTAACGGACGACCGTCAACATCATTAATTCGTTTGAGCTCAGAAGTTCCGTCTGGGATTGTTAGACGCTCTTCCCAACGTGGAAATCCGCTGTCGAGGTCGACCGCCGCGAGCAATCCGTTTGCGAATCCTGCATAAGCAAGACCGTCTCGAAGTACTGGAGATGCTGTTCCTCTGAGTGAGAGAGGAGGGTCTTGGGTGTTAAAAGTCCAACGCGTTTCGCCCGAATCACTCTCTAGCGCGTGCATCGTACCGTCTGCTGTTTGCACTACAACTACGTCTGAAGATGCTGCTGCAGGTGCTAAGATTTCGCTACTCAAAGTCTCGCGCCAAATTTCCGTCCCATCGCTAACGTCCAGCGCAATGAGTTCTCCGTGTACTGTACCGACAAAAACTTTACCAGCACCAACACCGATTCCTCCAGACACAAAGGAAGGATCACTGCGACTAGAGACATTGAGCCGACTTCGGCGATCTGGGTTCCCGATATGCTTCCGCCAAATCACGTCGCCGGTCAAACGGTCTAATGCAAGTACTAAACCATAGGCATCACAAACAAAAATTCGATCATCTAAAATCGCAGGTGTTATCTCGACGTATTTTCGTCCAAGACCTTTACCGATAGTCTTCGACCATACCCGTTCAACTTTAATCTCGGGTGTGAACTCAATGAGCGGTAAAGGATCACCCGGGTCTGGTGCTTTGTCAGCTCGATTACCACGAAATATACTACAACCACCGACAAGTGTGAGCAGTAAGAGAAAGCAAAGAAGTCGATTAAGTCTGATCATGTGTTTTTCATCCCGTTTACGTTACGACGATGTATTGGTTTGGTCAGAAGTAGGTTCTTGACTAGGCATTAGTGCTATTTTTAGTTCTAGCCGCTCACGATCGATTCCAGACGTTGTTAGTTCCATCGCTTGCTCATAGGCAATTGTCGCTTCGGCATAGTTGCCCCCATCTCGGTGGATATCGCCGGTCAATTCCAGCACTAAGAACTTGTAGTCCTCACCCACTTTTGCTAGCGTGTTCAGAGCCTTGTCGTCTTGTTGCAGTTGCATCTGGATCCGTGCGATTCGTACCAAGATCATATCATCAAGAATTTTGTCTTTTGACCTCTCCAACGACTCTTCCAAAAACTGCAGAGCAGTCTCGTACTCTTCGGCTTCTACTGCATCTTTTGCTCGATATAGTAATGCTAAGGGGATATATCTCGCACCCGCACGCGTGTTGCCCATTTCTTCGAGAAATGCATCTAAGTCACCTTCAAACGCACGTTGCAGAAGAAACTCTTGGTACTTATACGCGGCATCCTCTTTTGCTTGTGCTTGAGACTTCTGGTAATAATTCCACCCCACAACCGCACTAATTCCAATGGCGAGTGCAAGTACTAAGATGAGCCCGTAATCACGCCACAACTTCTGTAGTCTTGCCGCTTGTTCTTCCTCGGATAAAAAGTCAGCCAAATTGCTCTACTCCAAATTCTCTTGTAAGACTTTTACTAAATTTTCCACAGTTGTCGAGACTTGCGGTCGTTCAGAGCGTAGCCACTTCACTGTGACCGTACATTGCTGAAGTTCAGTGTCACCAACAATAAGTGCCCAGCTAGCGCTGGATTTGTCTGCCCAACGCATTTTGTTTTTCATATTTCCGGAACCAATGTGCTCCCTGATGCGCAAGTCCGTTTGGCACCGTAAATGTTGTGCCACAGAGTTGACAAATTCTCGATGTACCTCCTCCATAGGTATAAGATAGACATCAGCCGCACCATACCGAGGTTCTTCTTGTTGTTCGCACAATTTTGCAATCCTGTCAATCCCCGCAGCAAAACCTACGCCTGGAGTTGGGCTACCTCCTAATAGTTCAACCAGTCCATCGTATCGTCCACCAGCACACACGGCATCTTGAGCCCCTAGGTGATCCGTGACCCATTCGAACACCGTGTCTGAATAGTAATCGAATCCCCGAACCAAGTGAGGATCAACGGTGTATTCGACACCTGCTGAAGCTAAAAGTTCGAGCACATCGTCAAACCTTTCCTTAGCGATATCACTAAGTGAATCTCGTAGCTTTGGTGCATCTTTCAATAGTTCCTTCGTTTTTGGAACCTTTGAATCGAGAATGCGTAGTGGATTGGTTTGCAAGCGTTTACGGCTGTCTTCGTCTAGTTCCGCGGTCAACGGTGTAAGCGCTTCAACTAGTCGTTCTCTGTATTGCGCACGAGCTTCAACTGAACCGATACTGTTGATCTTCAAAGTTACCAAGGGACTGAGCCCCAGTTGACGAAATACTTCATTTCCAATTTGAATGATTTCCACGTCAATCGTCGGTTCAGCAAACCCAAATGCCTCAACACCTAATTGCTGAAACTGACGGTATCGTCCCGCCTGTGGACGCTCGTGTCGAAACATTGGTCCTTCGTACCACAGCCGCGGTCTATCGTTATAACAGAGATTGTTCTGTATTAGGGCCCGTACTACTGAGGCTGTTCCTTCAGGTCGGAGAGCGAGTTCTTTACCATCTCGATCAATGAAACTGTACATCTCCTTTCCTACGGCATCAGAGGACTCACCCAAACCGTGATAAAACAGTTCCTTGGATTCGAGAACGGGGATGCGTATCTCCTCATAGGAATACCGTCGAAATACATCCTTGAATATTGCCTCGACGCGGGACAGACGCGCGGCTTCTTGTGGTAAGCTGTCGCGCATACCCCGTATCAACGGGTAAATTGAACTCACGGCGGTAGCGTGAGTTCCGCAATGTTACGCCGTGTATGGGGTGTCAAATCTACTTCGTCCCCTTCATAAAACAAAGTTACACTTCGCGCAGAACCTAATTTAATGGTGAATGGTGCTGTTCCGTCCAATTCGAGTTTGGTACCTGCTTGTTTGATTTCACTGACTAGCTGGTTGTCGTCCGCGTCGGTGACCTCAACATACGAATCATCGCTAAATTCAAACAACAACGTCGGTTCTTCTTGAGTTGCTTCCTCAGTCTCCTCGGTGTCCGCGGTTTCTTGTGAAGAGTCGTCGATCTCGTTCGAGTCTCCCTGCGATAGTTCTGTATCGGCATCTTCAGATTCATCACCAGGCGCGAGTTGAGTCAGATTCATCAGTTCTTCCCAGTCTGTACTCGTATGTTCGCTAGACGAGCTTGTCCCCTCTAAGTCTGTTGGGACTTCGAACTCTCCCTCGTTTGTCGATTCATCGCGATTCTCCGAACTCTCCTCTTCGGTCGAATTTGCTGTTGTACTGACTGTTGACTCCAAGTCACTATCTTCCGTTCTTGAGGGCTGGCGAGCAGGTCCTGAGGTGTTGCGTTCCTCAGAGGGTGTAGGATTTGCTTGTTCTGAGCTATCGAGCTCTGACGATTCATCATCCACAATCTCCGAATGTGAAGAGTTCGAATTTTCGTCTCCTGCAATTTCCAGCCAATAATAAATTAAAGCTCCAACTCCCGCGAGCACAATGATCGAAGTCGCAACGATAGTGCTCCAGCCGAGCGAGTTTTTCTTTGGTTTAGGCGGTAATAGTTCATGTTCAGGGTCAATCGTTTGATGTTGGGATTGATTGGTTGAAGACTTGAAATCGTTGATCAACTCTTCCGCGTTTAAACCCAACACCTTCGCGAGGGTTCTCAGGTATCCGACTATATACCCAGGTGCACTGATGCCAGAGGTTTTGCCTTCTTCTAAATCAATCAGGTGTTGGGGATTGATCCGAGTTTCGCCAACAAGATCGTCAATCGAAAGTTGCCGTGCTTCTCGCGCCTGCCGAATCCGTTCGCCAAAGGACGCAGAAGTGGTTTCGGTTGCTTGTTGTTCTTGGTCGGAAGCGTTCACACCTAGAAGTCACTCAATATCTATTCGGGTCCAACCATCCGAGAATGATCGATTCACCGTGCTTGGATTACCGAGAGATCGAAACAGCTGGATCTGATCGCTAACGGTATTTTGAACAAAAAAATTTTACACAATACTAGCTTGTAGTTGTGCTGATCGATAACGCGCACGCCGGCGCGTCTTGTCTTGGAAATTTCCAATGAGTTGACCACAAGCAGCATCAATGTCGTCCCCTCTGGTCGTGCGGCTGGTCACCATGATCCCTTCGTCGCGTAATTGTTTATAGAAACGTGAGATCTTGAGTTCTGTCGGACGACGAAACGTACTAAGCGGAAATGGATTGAAAGGAATGAGATTGACCTTGCAGCGAAAATCTCTAAGCAGCTGAACAAGTTCCTTTGCAGCTTGGTCACTGTCATTGATGTCTTCAATCAAGGTGTATTCGAAAGTAACTATTCGGCGATCACTAAGAGACGACAGGTATTCCCGACAGGCATCCAACAACATTGCAATTGGATACTTCTTGTTCAATGGGACGAGGAAATTTCTGAGCTCGTCGTTCGCGGCGTGCAATGAGACGGCTAGCGACGCTTCTGTTTTCTGACACATATCAAGAATGCGGGGGACCACTCCAGCCGTGCTGATGGTCACGCGGCGCTTAGAGATTCCGAATGCCAAGTCATCCATGAAGATGTCGCAAGCTTCCATTGTTGCTGTAAAGTTCATGAGCGGTTCACCCATACCCATGAAAACGACATTTGTCAGTTCACCGTAGTCGGAATTTGATTGCAACCAATCCGTGGCAATCACTACTTGTCCCACAATATCTGCAACCGAGAGATTGCCGGCGAACCCCTGTTTTCCAGTAGCACAGAAGACACAGTCCAACGAACAACCAAGCTGTGAGGAAATACAAAGCGTGTTCCGTCGTCCATCAGGAATTAATACACTCTCGACCGCACCGTTTGCTTCCGTTTCGATAATCCACTTCACGGTGCCATCAAGAGAGGTACTAGTGTGAATCAATTTCGGAAGAGCATTTTCAGTAACACTACTAAGAGTTGCTCGTAGACTCTTCGACAAATTTGACATCGATTCAACACTTGGAACGCGCTCGTGGTAAATCCATTTCATCACTTGCTGTGCGCGAAAGGATCGGTCGTCGAATTCACTCAAGAATTGTTGCCAACCTTGCCGTGTCAGACTATACCAGTTCGTCTTCCGGTCAGTAGATATGGTTTCCATATCAAGTTTGTGGGAAAATCTCTTCTTCTGCAAAGAAGAACGCAACTTCCCGTCGTGCAGAATCTGGTGAATCGGATCCGTGCACTGCATTAGCATCCAAGCTATCACCGAAATCTGCTCGAATGGTGCCTAATTCAGCTTCTTCAGGATTGGTCGCACCCATGATCTTACGATTAAGCAGAATCGCGTTCTCACCCTCTAATACTTGAACGCAAATGGGACTCGAGGACATGAAAGTACAGAGGTTGTCAAAGAAAGGTTTTTTCGAATGTTCTTGATAGAAATCTTCAGCCTGCTGTCTGGTTAAGTGCATCATTTTGAGCGCGATTATTCTTAAGTTGTTTGTCTCGAAGCGATTGAATATGTTGCCAATGACACTTTTTTGCATGGCATTTGGTTTAATGATCGAAAGTGTTCGTTCAACAGCCATTAAATCATGATCTCCTCGCGAATATTCTCTTTGTTCTAAACGCATGATTGACCGAGCTGTATCCGGCTTCGAATAGAACTAATGGTTTGACAAGGGAACTTGGAGGTGAGCTAGTTCCCGTCAGAATCATACTTGGATACGACTTGAGTTTCGACGTACTTCCCACTGACATGAAGAAGTAGTGTTCCACTACTCTTCACGGTGCAAAATTTTATGGATAGTTAGGTGTTACTCTGTAGCGCACCAACTACTTCTGCAACACGTTGGGCGGTGTAATCGATTTCCTCGGTCGTCGTAAATCGTCCAATAGAAAACCGAATCGAAGCTGCCGCACGCTCATGCGACAATCCCAGTTCGCGCAACACATAAGATGGTTCAATTACAGCGGACGTACAAGCGGAACCAGACGAAACTGCAATGTCGTCCAGAGCCGCGATCAAAGTTTCACTGTCCACGGATTCAAATGACACGTTCAGAATTCCTGGTACCCGTTCGGTTGGATGACCGTTCAATTCAGCTTGTGGCACTTGACTGAAGTGAGACCACAATCGTTCTCGATGCTCAAGAATTCTGCTGCTTTCGTGAGTCAGCTCTCGCTCTACTAGTCTGGCTGCTGTCCCAAGTCCGACTATTTGATGGGTCGCAAGGGTCCCAGATCTCATACCTCGCTCGTGTCCCCCACCATGTATGGTCGACTCGATCTTTACTGGTGGGTTTCGGCGTACGTACAGTGCCCCAATTCCCTTGGGACCATAGATTTTGTGACCAGAAATACTTAATAGGTCTACTTCTAGAGCTGCTACATCCACCGGGATCTTCCCTACACTCTGTGCTGCATCTACGTGAAACGTGACTTCATGAGCTTTGCAAACTTTACCGATCTCAGCGATGTCATTGACAACACCAATTTCGTTATTTGCATGCATGATTGATACTAGCAGAGTATCTGACCTCAACTCAGCTTCTACGTCTTCAGGTCGTAAGAGTCCTTCAGAGCTTGGAGGAACATAAGTCACTTGGTAACCGCATGTTTCAAGATATCGACATGAATCAAGCACCGCCTTGTGTTCATACGATGAAGTGACGATGTGTTTTTTGTCAGAGACTGCGGCTAGCCCTTTAATCGCCAGATTGTCGGACTCGGTTGCACCGGAAGTCCAAACAATTTCCAAGGGATCTGCCCCTATGAGTTGAGCAAGACTTACCCTTGCTTCTTCCACCAGTTCTTCCGCTTCCCAACCGTATATATGTGAGACACTCGCTGGATTCCCAAAACAACCATCTAACATGAGACAGTCACTCATTTTGTGCGCAACACGAGGATCAACCGGAGTGGTCGCGGCATAGTCTAGATACACTGGTTTAAGTGGTCGCTTCATCGAAACTGTTTGCCTTTCAGCAAGCTATCCATTGTCGCTCCGGTGTGCATCGTCTTGCAAATGGGACTCACTCCTTAATTCTTTTTCAATGTGAGTTAATACCCCTCTCAGGATTTGTACCTCTGTGTGGTCCATGTGTATACGACCGAAGAGTCTTCGAAGTCGAATTTCCGCTTTTCGTGGTTCTTCTGGATCACTGAAACCTACCTTAAGAAGCACAGACTGTAAATGCTCGAAAAAGTCGTTGACTTCCGAGAAGGTCGCAAGTGGCTTATCCCACGTCTCCTCGTCTGGATCTTCCTGCCTCTCTGCTAACGATTGGCAGAACAGATCATATGCAATGACTTGCACTGACATCGCTAGATTCAACGATCCATACTGTTCATTGGAGGGTATGCGAACATGTTTATTACAGAGATTCAACTCATCGTTAGTCAATCCATTGTCTTCTCGACCAAATAAGACGCTGATGCATTCATCTGGTTTAAATTTGGTGTGTACGAACTCGGCAAACTGAGCCGATGTCATCATGGGCCAAGGAATGTGTCGAGCACGTGCACTAGTGCCAGCTACGAGTACGCTATCTGCTACTGCTGCGCTAATCGTGTCACATACCTGAACCCTTTCAACTATGTCTAATGCTCCTGCAGCACGCCAATCAGCTTGTGGATCGGGAAATCGATTGGGATTCACCACAGTAAGCGAACTCAATCCCATGGTTTTCATAGCTCTTGCAGCACCACCAATGTTTCCAGGATGCGATGGTTCGACCAGCACAATGCGGACTTCAGGCATAGCTTATTCGATCAACTTCAAACCGACTATTCATCGTGTGTATTGTAAAAGCGAGTAGATTGTCATTTGTATTTGATGTCAAATTGGGTAAAACTTCACACCATTCCACTCACTTTTAACCTCGAGACTTCGACAATCTTTTGGAAGGCCTAGTCCGTATCGCGCTCCGAACCGCGCGACAACAAGCACAGCAGCTCATTCAAGTACACGACCGACCACCCGTCAGCCGTTTTTCCCCGAAAGGCTTACAGGAGTACGTTCTCCAGTTGAGAACACGTTTGACATCTGCTTTCCACGAAATGGTGCACACTCAATTCCCAGAGCACAAGATCGTAAGTGAATCAACCGACCTTACGAAACAGTCAGGGTATTGTTGGTTTATCGAACCACTTTGTGGCGAAGAAAACTTCCTACGATCTCTGTACGATTACTGTGCGGTAATCGGCGTATTTCACAACGGAGTAGCGCAACACGTTGCGATCTACCACTATCTCGACGATTCGGAGTACTACGCGACCAAAGACGAGGGTGCAGTTGTCAACAAAGTCAGACTTCGAGTCTCTAGTACTAGTTCCCTAACTCGGGCTGTGGTTGCTTACTTTCGACAAGACTCGACAGCAAGCTCATCAAATTTCCAGGTAAAAATGGATAATCTGGTTCGCAGTTTGCGGTGTTCTGGGTGCATCGCACTCGATTTCGCAAGAGTCGCTCAAGGGAAGTTAGATTCGTGCGTCTCAATTGGTACAAATCAAATGATATCGTCAGTCGCTAGCTTACTGGTCACTGAAGCTGGCGGATTCTCGGCTGCAGATCTAAACAAAGAGATCTTCATCGCAGGGAACCCACAAATTTTTACCGTTCTTAAAACCAAACTCATAGACTGAATCAACCGCCCAGTTTCACTTAAGAGACGCTGGGAAGCAGCTACGAACGCATCGCAGTAGCACCCTCTTTTTCTGGTAGTGCAAGTTCCTGACTCTTGATTCCAAGCAAAAGTAATGAACTCGCAGCCACGTAGATCGACGAATATGTTCCTACTATTACACCGATCGTGAGCGCGATCGCAAAACCGAACAGTTGCTCACCTCCCGCGATCAACAAAGCTACCAACACAAGTAGTGTCGTTAACGAAGTTACCAAAGTTCGACCAAGAGTCTGGTTTAGTGAATAGTTAATGACGTCCATCGAAGTGCCGCGTCTAACCGCGCGAAAATTCTCGCGAATTCGGTCGGATACAACGATCGTGTCGTTCAGCGAATAACCAATTACCGCTAAGAGCGCCGCAAGTTCGGGAAGATCAAAAGTCCACCTCATGATTGAAAATATCCCCGCGACAATCACAATATCGTGCACGAGAGCGAACACTGCTCCGAGCGCAAACTTCCCGGTGAATCGAAACATGATGTAAACCATGACCAGTAGCAGCGCAACGAGTAATGCTAAAGCACCCTGTTGGGTTAAGTCCTGACCTACAGCAGGGCCTACATAATCGGACTTCAGCAGTTCTGTTCCAGAGTAGTTTTGCTCGAGCAGTGCATATATCTCGTCCCCAACTACGGACTGATCAACACCCTCAACAGGAGGCACTCGAATAACAATATCCCGTTCCGATCCGATGTTCTGAACTTCGGCGTTTTGATAACCAGCTTCCTCAACCAGTACGCGAACTGGTGCTGGATCCATTGGTTCGTCGAAGCCGACTTCGACCAACACACCACCGGTAAAGTCTAGTCCCCAGTTTAAATTCATAACCAACAGGGATACGACCGAGGCACCGAACAGTACTGCGGAAGCGGTGAGCGCGTATACGCGTTTCGACATGAAATCGATATTCATTAGATCCACACCTTTTCGACGTTAGGACGCCCATAAATGAGATGAACTATACCTCGAGACACGAAAATTGCCGTGAACATAGAGGTCACGATCCCAATTGAAAGCGTGACTGCGAAACCAGCGATCGGACCACTACCTAGAAAGAGCAGAATCAACGCAACAAAAAGTGTCGTAAGATTCGCGTCAAGTATGGTGCGAAATGCCCGATCATACCCTGCCGGAATGGCAGCCCATGGTTTGGATACCTTGAGTTCTTCACGAATTCGAGAAAAAATCAACACATTGGCATCTACGGCCATACCCACCGTCAAAACCATTCCTGCAATTCCTGGTAACGTTAGAGTCGCTCCGATACTCGACATCACGGCGATCACGATGATCAAGTTTAAAGTTAGCGCAACATTCGCCACAAAACCGAAAACTTTGTAATAGACTAACATGAACGCTAACACCAACAAGAATCCTATTACAACCGCGGCAAAGCCTCTCTGAATGTTTTCTTCCCCTAGAGAAGCTCCTACTGTTCGTTCTTCGACGAAGTACATCGGAGCCGCTAAGGCCCCAGCGCGCAGCCATAAAGCCAAATCCGAGGCTTCTCGCATACTATTCAAATGGGTGATTCGCGAGTTGTAGCTGAGTGCGCTGGTAATGTTCGCTACGCTAATCAGTCGCCTATCTTCTTCAATTCGTGTGGTTTCCACCCGCTCTCCATCGACTATTTCTGAGGTGACGATTGGTTTCTGTTCTATAAATAGAATCGCCATGTCGTGGTGGACGTTGTCCTTCGTTACGTCGTGCATTCGATCGCCACCAGCTCGGTCAAGAGTGATGTTTACCTGAGGAAACCCATGTTCATCTCGACCAGGGGTCGCGTTTATGACGTTCTTACCTTCAATTATGATTTCCTTTTGTACATCCTGCATCCTTCCACGATACTCAAATTGTTCAATTTCCGACGGTCGGTCATCTAGCTTGGCCGCCAACCTGAACTCCAAAGTCGCGAACTTATCCAAGATACGCTTTGCTTCACTACTGTCTTGCACTCCAGGTAAATCGACAACGATGCGATTTCTGCCTAGCCGTTGTACCAATGGTTCGGACACATTTAGTTCGTTAACCCTGTTTCGGATTCCCTCAAGATTCTGCTCAATTGCCAAATCTTCCATTTCTCTCAATCGTGCCGAGGTTAAGGAGAATTGAATCGCTGGGTTTTCCGCAGTTCGTGTATTGGAAAGTTCGTAGTCTGGCAATCCGTAATGTTCGCTCAACGTGGACATCGCAAGGTCTCGGACTTCATCGTCCTCGAATTCAATAATAAGAGACTGTCCCGAGACGATGTCCCGACCACTCACATATCGAATTCTGTCTGCTCTCAATCGGCCTAAGACCTTTTCAGATTCGTCGGTCAACTGATTCTTGATCGAAGTGTCCATATCCACTTGTAACACAAAGTGGATGCCGCCGGCAAGATCTAAACCTAGTGTCATCGGACGTCCACCGATTCTTTGAAGCCAATCGGGTGTAGTGTCCGCGAGATTCAAAGCCACTACGAACTGTCTATCCTGACCCTCTGGATTTAACCATTTCTCTAAAAACAACTTTGCGCGATCGCGATCAATTTCAGAATTAAATCTGATTAAGGCACCATCGTCTAACTCTTCATTGGCTTTAACGCTAACTTCGTTTGATTCAATTTCTTCTACGACCTGTTCGATAAAACCACTACCAATATTAAAAGGCAGTCCGGCGGAGTTCTTTTTATTATCAGTCTGTATCTGAATCGCATAGTCTGGTGGGAATAAGTTCGGTACCGCATATAGTCCTGCCACTATGACGACAAGCAGCGAGACTATATATCGCCAAGGCGCATAACGACTTTTGGATCGGCTGGTACTTTGGGTACCGAAAATGTTCTGACCGACGAATCGGGAGTCAGCCATCTAAATTGGTAATTGAACCCTTAGGGAGAGTTGCACTTACAGCTTGTTTCTGAAAACGGAGTTCTGTATTTTTTGCGACCCTGACTGTTACGTTGTCGTCTTCTACTTTTGAAATGATTCCCATCATTCCACTAGCCATTATGACTTCGTCCCCACGTTGTAAAGCAGAAACTAGTTCTTGGTGTCGCTTGCGTTGCTTTTGTTGCGGACGGATTAAAAAGAAGTAAAAGACTACTATCAAGCCCGCAAAAATGAGCAGCATTGGCAGAGGATTGGCTCTTTCACCTCCCTGTGCACTCGCATACGCAACTGTTTCAATCCAGTTCATGGTGATTCTCCATTGTGTTCAAAAAATTTTATGTATTACTAGCATGAGGTTTCGTCAACGTCTTTAATTCTCGGGTTCAGATTCTTTCACTTGACTGATCATGATTCCATTGTTCTCGGTATCAGTCACGAAAGCGAGATAGATTCCTTCATCGCCTCTGTCTTCGGGTTCAGATCGCACCGAACCGCCACCTTTGATAATTTCCCTACACGCTTCAGATATGTCTTTGACCGTAAACGACAATCCTGTCTCCGCAAACGATCCATCTCCTCCGCCGTGAAGAGCAACTGTAGCGGTTCCGTGTGTCAGTTCACTCCAATAAGGTGAAAAAACTTGAACATCCAATCCAATCACGTCACGGTAGAACTCTACGGCTCTATCCATATTGGCAACAGAAATTAAATATTTGGTACCAAGCAATCCAACTCGGCCCTTTTGGTAGCTCTGGGGGCTATTGTTTGATGTCATTCCTAAAGTCTCCTACTGTTCTATATAGTGGCAAAATCGAAAAATGAAAGCATGTGGCAAACTTTAGCTCAACGCGCTTAGAAAGATTGTCGTCAGGAAACCTATCTCAACTTCCTTTCTGTGTCCTTCGTCATCGTATACCCTAATTATCGCGGAAGCTCTTGAAAGTCGCCCAGCTAAAAGGTGTCCTGTACGGACTTCTTTTACTGGACACTTGAGAATCCATCTTGGACTCTAGCGGCGAGTTTTTTAAAAATTTTTCCTCTTTGGACTACCCGTCCCATTAGTTGGAACTAGAGCCAAAGGCGTCAGTAGTTGTTGTAAAAAAACTCCGTTCGAAACGGGGCTGTTATTGGGATTCTTTGCTCGACTTTACAGAGTTTCGCTTACTCGTACACTCCTAGTTCTATCGCGACTTGCTCGAACTTGTCCAACGTGTTTAACACCGGTCGGAATTTAATGTCGCGCTGACGGATTTCGTGAATGATCTCCTTACAACTTGAATGCTCTTCGTTTTCTACCAGCACGGGGCCACTAAGAGATATGAATGGATCAAATTTGAAGTAGGGTGGTTCGCACAAATGTCGTGCCACCCGTTCCCAATCAAACTCAATATCGTGAATGGGGTCCGGTCTAGGACCGTCGAGTAACGCTAGCATATTTATAGTTTGTAGTAAGCGGTCTGTGGTTGGTGGTCGTCTCTTCCCTGTTAATATCCTCGATTCAGGCCTCGTAAATATCCAAGAAAAACGGCCGTATTTGTGACCTTCCTCTTTGTACCTGTTCATAAAAGGATCAGAAGACTGAGTAAGCCCGGCCGCATCATCTCCCAAACGTGCTGCTTGTTCAATTAAGAGTTCTTGAGCCAACCTCCTCCTAACACATAAGTGTCCCCACTACGAGATGCGATGATAGATGTCGAAAGAAGTTCTGCTGCACTTTCTTCCTGCAAACGGGGATACTTCTTTGGATCGCGAAAGGACATCACCAACTCATACAGCTGAGGGTAATGCTCGGTAAACTCCAACGAGGGAGCTAATTCTTCACACTTCATTCTGAGCCAATCTTCTTTCAAATCCTGCATCCAGTTATATCGGTCTTGCTCTGGGGTTGGGTTGTCCGTCCACCAGTAATACTTAGTCTGAACACTATTTCCTTCGTGAAAGCAAAATCGATTGACTAGGGCGTAGTTGAGAAACGCATCGGCGTGGCACTTTTCCTTCAATTCCCAGTTGCTTTCGTCTCCCGTCAACAAACACTCCGGGCGTGAGAGCGAGTCTTGTACTCGCGCTAGGTCCCCTGTGGGATCAACAAAAATACGTTTGAATGTTAAGGGATTCTCCAACACGATAAAGGAGGCGAGACGCTCTTGATAGAGCTCTTCTCCCCACAAGAAAGAGTAGGGGTTCAGCGCATAGATGTGCTCTTCTACAGCCGTCCAACAGGCTGTGGTTACTAGTGCTTTTGGGTGGTCTCTGGACTCACGATTTTCGTCAGAAGCCCAGTGCGGTGGAAAGTCATTCAATCCACACGCCTCTTCCACTGAACCCGGCGGGAAGTCCAAACGTGGTAGCTGAGGTGGCGTGTCAACAACTGTTACTGCTGGTTCGATCGTAGGTGATGGATAAGGGACTACCACACTCGGCTCGCTTGTCACTAATGCCGTAGTGTTTAGCGGGGCTCGATTGTGCATGACCAAAAGCACACAAACACCGACTACCACACATAGTCCAAGTCCGATGCTTACAACCCACATCCAACCTTGCATTTGAACAGATCGCTTCATTGTTAGTACTCGCTATTCACAATAGACCAATTAGAAGAGACGAAACAGAACCTGTTTTAGCGCACTTAGTTTAAGTTTACTCGTACACTCCCATTTCCAACGCCACCTGCTCGAACTTTTCTATCACAGCTAAGACCGTAGGGGACTTGATCCCTCTTTGCTGACGTATTTCATGGACGACCTCCTGACAGCTTTTCGGTTCAAAAAAGTCCTCAATAACTTCCGGCTTAAGTTCCAATTCTCCCAGTTCCTCCGGCTCAAGTTCCAACAACACCTCGAAATCTTGTGCGGTAAACCTCTCAACTACGCCATCCTTACTAATGTATTCGAGTGTCTTCGTAGATGGTGGTATACACATATGTTGTACCAACTGACCCCAATCAAATCGAATCGCTTTTAGTGTGTCGACATTTTGACTCTCTGCTCTCGCCAACATATGAAATATCTGATAAAAACGATCCGCATCGGGAACTTGCTTCAAAGTCAGCTCCTGCCACGTACGGCTAGCTAAGAGCTCGGTAAAGCGTCCAAATTTGTAGCCTTCCTCTTTGTTGCTGCCCGGACGGGGGATTAAGACTCGTTGAGGCAGGCTCAGCCCCGCTGCCTCATCCCCCAGACGTGCTGAAAGTTCAATCAAGAGCTCTAGAGCGTTCTTTTTGATTTTCGTCGTGGGATTCTGGAAAGAGATCACTAATTTATGAAGTTCCGGGTACTGCTCCGACGAAAACTCCAAAGTCTGATCTAACTCCTCACATTTCATTTCAACCCACTCGCGCTCTAATGATTCTTTCCATCTCAATCGGTCTTGCTCCGGTGTTAGGTCATCGAAGTTTGGGTAGTACGTATATGCCCGATTCCATCCAGATCCCAAACAAATGCGATTGATTAGAGCATGATTCAATAGTGCCTCAGCGTGGCAGGAATCTCTCAGTTCCCAGTTAGTTTCATCCCCGGTTAACAAGCATTCGGTACGGGATAATGCATCTTGTACACGGAGCAGATCACCCTTCGGATCGGTAAAAATACGCTCAAACGTTAAAGGATCTTCTAAAACTACGAACAGATACGTCCGTCTTCTTTCGTGGTCTCTTTCTAAATGTAACGGATTGATAGTATTGATGTGCGTTTCCATAGCCGACCAGCATTTTTCGGATGCTAACGGTATCCTCGAATCCCAGTCGGATTCGAATGTGGTGGAATGGTAGGGAGGGAAGTCATTAAAGCCGCACGCCTCTTCTACCGAACCGGGCGGGAAGTCCAAAGGCGGTAATGCTAGTCCTGTCTTCATAACGACTTGGGAAACTTCAGTCGCGTCTATGGGAGTAGTGCCGTCGAGCTCCGTTTCCGATAGGGGTTGGTCAATATTCAAAGATGTGCGCGAATTGCTACTAGGGGCTCGCAAAAGTACGAACACTACAATCACTACAACCGCTAGCCCGATAGCACTACCCCAAAGCCACCCTACCATAAGTAGCTTCCGACTACCCAATACTTCTCTTTGCATTCTAAAACTTTTTGAAGTAGTCCTTTCTATGAATCCGTATAAAAAATTTTTCGATATCGCTGATACTTGATTTTATAAGAAAAACACAAGCCTTGAAGACAGTTCGGCGGCACTCACAGAATAGCTTCCTCTTGGAACTCTACCGTCAAAGTATTGAAACAAAATCATTCAGCGACTTTAAACCAAGGAATGAGTATAGGTCGTCTTTGATCGGATTGGCATGGTCTCTTTCGACCTTCTCAGTTATAGTTGCGGAAGACCGCGTATATACCTACTCGTACACTCCCAGTTCTCTCGCGACCTTCTCAAACTTGTCTACAGCAGATAGGACGGTAGGAGAATTGATGCCTAATTGTCTTACTTCCTCGACGATTTCCTTACAACTTTGAAACTCGACCGGTTCAATGCCCATTGCTTCGGCGTCGTTGGGATGTATGAAGATTGGAACACATACATATTGCACTACAGCTTGCCAATCAAACCGAAGCTCTTCGTGTTGTTCGGTACTGTGACCACTGTCTCTCGCAAGCAGTTTGAGAGCTTCTATAAAGTTTACGATGCTGAACTGTCTATTTTCATGTTCAGTATCAAAACCTCGCCAGAAAGTACCGGTCGTAATCAAAGATTGCCAATCTTCACTAGCAAACAATTCAGTAAATCGCCCAAACTGGTACCCACCACTGGGAAGATCTCCGCCAATCCGGCGCCACTGCGACGCTGTCCAAGTCATTCCAGCCGCGTCATCGCCCAATCGTGCTGCTAGCTTAATCAACTGTTCTTGAAAGTCATGAGGCCAGTTTGTTGAACGCAACGACATTACTAGTGCATAAAGTTCTGGCTTGTGCTCCGACGTGAGTGCCAGCGTCGGGTCTAGCCCTTCGCATTTCTTTGCTATCCAGTCGCCTTCAAGGGATTGTTTCCACAAAGAACGATTTTGTTTCGAAGTGAAGTTGTCTTCCCCACTGGACGACGTCTTCCACTGTCGTTTCTTAACACCCCCGCCAAAGCAAAAGTGATTGATGAGGGCATAGTTAAAAAACGAGCCTGCGTGACAGATTTCTTTCAGTTCCCAATTACTTTCGTCTCCTTTTAGCAAACATTCAGGGCGGGACTGCGCGCCCTCTACGCGAAGCAAATCGCCGGCAGGATCAGCAAAAATTCGTTCGAACGTTAGGGGTTCATCCACCAATATAAACGTGACTGGTCGGTTTTGATAGTCATCCAGGTCGGCCCAGAGATACGGGTGGATAGTCTTGACATGGTTTTCCAATGCGATCTGACACTCAACAGAATCGAGAGCTTTTTTTTAACTGTGTGCTTGTTCCTGCCTCGATAGCGTCCCAATAAGGTGGAAACTCCTGCAACCCACACGCTTCTTCCACAGATCCCAGTGCGACATCCAAACGCGGTAGATGGGTCGGGGTGTCAACCACTGCCACTGGAGGTTAGATAGTTGGTGATGAAGACGGTACAACCACGCTCGGCTCTCTTGTCTCTGATGCGGAAGAGTTTAGCGAGGATCGATTTTGTGTGACTAAAAACCCACAAACACCGAATACCGCACATAGTCCGAGTCCTAAAATCACAATCCACCACCAACTCTGCACCTGGACAGATCGCTTCATTGTTAGCAGCCGATATTCACACTAGACTAGGGCACAGACACTAAACTCTCACTGATTTTCTGTGATGATTGAGTATTTATTCGTCCTGCCTACTTTAAACCTAAGGCCTAACTCTGAGTGGAGGTTATCAGCGTTTACTTGTTTATCTCAATCCAACTTCAGTGTTGAATTTTGAGAATTTAATAATCCCCGTAAAGAACGAATTCGACTCGTTTCTCAGAAGGATTTCTGTATACGTCCAACTCCAAAGCGACTGACCGAAATTTTGCTAATACTGAGAAATACCGTTGATGGATTACAGGATCCAACGTTTGATCTAATTGTTCGATAACAGCTTGGCAGTTTGTGCTCGTACCCGTTTCTTCAGGAGTGTACCGACACAATGCATCTACTAGGTACTTCCAATCAAAGTTCACCTCGTCATCTTCCAATGCGAATACTAAATCTACTGCGTCGATAACCTGTTGTACACTCAGCGGTTTACTCTGGAACTCCTTGAGATGCTCAGTTTCAGCGTGCCAAGGGTGGTGCGCTTGCACGTAATGATCCCAAGAATCCAACCGAAAAAAAGGATATGATCCTGTGTACTCGTGAATCGCCCATTCATCTCCCAGGTAGGCGGCGATACCTAGTAGGTACAGTTCTGCTAATCCTTCATCCCCCCACGAGTAGCGGTTCGGTTTGTTTATTCGTTCTCCAATTACTGACAACTTCTGATAAAGATCTTGATCACCTGCATCTGGTTCAAATCTTAAATTAGGCAGATCAGAACGTTCACATTGAGCAAACATCCACGAATACTCCAGGTGCTTTTTTAGGAGGGAAACTCTATCTTCTTCTTCTAAGTCGTACCATAGAATTCGCCCTGGCTCTGGACTATTTCCAAAAAGCTCTCGATCCATTTCATGAATATTATTCCACCTACCTAGATACCCTGAATACCGGCAAACTCTGAGGAAGTTGACGTAATTCGCGAATGCGTCGGCGTGACAGGTTTCCTTTAGGTTCCATCGAGGAGTCAACTCACCGTCGGCAAACTGGCACTCTGGTCGTGATAGAGCCTCCAAAACTTTCTCACGATCTCCATGGGGATCACGGAAAATCCGCTCATGGGTCATCGGGTCATCGACAAGCACCAGTTGCAAAATATTGTTGCGTCCGAGCACCCTCGGCTCGCGCTTCATATACTCACCGAAAGCCGATAAACACTCTTCGGAAATTTTTGGGATCTCTTCATTGACACTATAGTTTTCTGACCATTCGTGTACCGGACACACTTGCCAAAGGTTCTCTTCAAATGCTATATCCACAGAGTGCTGTTCTACATTCAATCCGTCTGTAGGAACCACCACACCTTCACTACTTCCAAGATCAAAATCAGTTTCTACATTGCTTACAGATTCCCTTTCTTGAAGTTGTCCGTCAGACAAAAAATACAAAATAAAAACAGTCCCGAAAACACAAACAATAGCACCACTCGCGACGGCGAGCCTTTTACGTTGATTGGGCAAATTTTTTAGTCGCATGAGAGATTTGTCTCTGTGTCCTTGTCATACGCGGCAGCGTTGAGTTTATCAACTTCGGTGTTGAAGAAATCAGACCACATGCTTTCCAAGATGTTTCGGTTCTTGTAATATTTTGTTTTTTCGGATCCTGTAAGACTATTAATGCCCTCGTCGATCACTGTCGCCTCAAGTGGATCGTAAATCGCTACCGCGTCATCCCAGTTTTGTCGTCTCAAGGATCTGTCGTCGCCTAGATAGTCGTTCCAATCATCCATCGATAGATTGGGAGCGGGTGGAGGAGCTCCCTGTATCGCTACATAATTAGCATACGACCCGGCATACGCTTCGATTTCCAA
>JAAXGW010000001.1 GCA_012267385.1 OMG group bacterium | reverse complement strand
GTCTATCAAACTGAGGCAACTTCAATTGGATATTTCAAGCGATTTAACTACTCAAACAACGAGCACCACCACCACTTATTGGATGATTACTGATCAGTCGCGATCGTGGAGTTTTCACAAGATTGTGGACAACCAAGTAATAGAGTTTTGAACAGAGATTAGTGATTCGTTCGCGATATCCGGCACTCAGTACTACACAGAATTGGCACTTTGAAATTGTGGTTGCGGAACGAGCTACAAACGCGACCAGATAGATTTGTCTCTACAACTAGTATCGTCGACTGGGATTGTAGAACCCACGACATATTCAGCACTTTTTACTTGTACGTCAGCGCTCAGTGACCGCCGTGCCTTGATGATGAAATGAAACTGAAGAATGTTTTCGATTGCTAAAGGATTCGAATGTTCCGCGGGTACCAATAAAGAGTTGTAATCCTTTTTCATGTGCACGGAGGTTCAAGATTGATTGACCAACTCTTTAGTTGTTCAGGGGTAAAGTTTGGCTCAGCCAACCACTGCAGAAACTCCTCCTGACGGGATTGGCCAAGAACAACCCTGTAGGCTGCAAGTTGGTGTTTAAGTTGTCTATACCAAGTGTTCTCTCTCGTGTAAGGCAACATCGGTACCCGTCGCTCCACTTTACAGTCTCCATCGACAACCCAACAAGGCACCATATCACTTAAATTAAGTACTCGCGCTTCATCGTGCGCGAGTTCAAACATTAATGTCCACAAGTCGTTGTTCTCTTCCCACAAGTTGAGTGCTTCATTCTTCCACTTGGATGCAATATTTCGACGCACCGCATGACCCTTGTATCTATGCACCCTTCCCTCTCTCTGTTCAAAATCAATGGGATTACTGGGAAGATCCCAATGGACTACGCGGTGACACCAAGGATGGAAATCTAGTCCCTCCTGTCCAATCGAAGTACTTGCGAGAACGAATGGTCGAAACGGACTGTTGAAAGCATTTCGAACCACGTCATCTGTGAGAATGCGACCACCCTCTTCCCAAGTATTTTTTCCGTATCTCAATGCGAACACAGTTCTCAATCTCAACTCTTCCAATTTGCCTTTCTTGTTCTTAATCAATCGGTCAAAACACCGTACATGTACGCGAGATGGATTGGGGACGACTGCATCTTTGATCGACTCGACGCACTCATCTACTCTTTCTTCGGTCGACTTAGTTTCATCCCATGACTTTTGTTCCCATAGCCAATGCCAATGCTCGTCTAATACTGCTTGTAGGTTTCCTTGCCGACAATACCTCAGGACTAATCGCCAATAAAAATGTTCATGACCAGTTGATCGTTTGTAGAGATTTCTCAATAAATAGGTTACTGCTGGTCTGTTGAACAAGTGCCAGAATGCTCCCGCAATCTGAGCCCCTGCTCTTCTTCTAACCTCCCCATCCTTAGAGTCTTCGTATGAAGTACAACTACGAGCCGCGACGATTGCTGGAGACCCCAACGCCATGTCGGTGAGCAGGTTGAGTAAGCCCTTTGGCCGACGACCGAGTTCGTTGGCGTCTATGTTTAGAAAGTCTTTTACGTAACCTTTTATGTGTGTTGAATCACTGAGGGGGAGACTCAGATTCTTCCAATCAGATAACAGCGTTCGCAAACCAGGGTCCAAGAGTACGAGCGCCGCCCATTCCCAACGACGATCAATTTTTCCTGTGGTTGGGTTGGGTAACTGTTTCAGTAGTTCAGCGATTTGTGATCGCACCCAAGTCTTGGGATTCTTGCCTAACTTTAATGCTTGTAGTGGATGAAGGTTCGCTAGAGCGAGACAAGGTAAAAACAGTGCAAACAGTCGATGACTCGTTCGATTCGGATCGCCATCCAATCGCAAGGGTGTAGCAGTTTGTTTTGAAAGTCCTTCGTAGCTTAAATCGTGTTCGGAATGAGTAGCGTGCACCATGCGACGCTCTGCTTCATAGCTTAATAGACCACTGACAACGTCTGGTACTACGTTCCAAGCTGAAAAAAGTAACGCTTTCGTTTGTTTCTCCATATCCTTGAACGGTCCTTCGAGCCTCCAATAGGGAACTGTAGGAGGGACCCAGAGAAGTTTCTCCCAACCACAATCGAAGAATTCAGACATCAAGTCTCGAATTTTGGCGTTACCTGGGTCTATCTTTTTCCACTGTTCAATGTCTGAACGTCGAAGTACGTTCGCTCTGTTGGCGCGTAGAAGTTTTAGAAATGAATCGGGATCAGATTCTGTCTCGTCGTCTAAGAGATCTTTTAAGTGCTCGTCAAACTTGTACCCATGCATGAATTGCGTGATGTAGGATGCTGACTTCCAGTATTGCATGGGATCTGTATCCCCTACTACATCAAACATCGCGTCTGCATGTCGATACTGGTTCACGTCATTTGGTTCGAGTGTCAACGCGTTCTTACGTTCGACCACCATCGCGTCCCGATTCTCGGTCGCCCTCACTCTCTCGGTGCGGGACATCACGTTCGATAGTATGGATTCAATGCGTCGCTTGGTGGACATTACTTTCTTCTCGTCGAACTCATCACCAACGGTGTTGATCGCTTTCCAATACTCGTTGAAGTCCTTCTTAAGGTCATCCACTTTGGCTGTATCGTTGCGAAACAGAAACTTGCTAGTCTCAAGAAAGTCTTCGTAGTGATCTTCAGACGCGAGTTCGGCGTTGGACGCGTAATATCGATACGGAGTTGCTGAGAGCAGTAGTAGTCGCACATCATTACCTTCTGGCGTAACTGCCGTGAACATCTTTTGAGCTAATTCGGCCGTGGAATCTTGTTCTGCGGGATTCAACAAATTTCGAAAGCGTTGAAACTCATCCAGGATTACGAGGTCGGGTTCGAGTGCTTTTACGCTCACGGAAGCTAAGAGTTCTCGCAACTTGCCAATGAGACTATATCGTTCACAATCTAATTCATACGGCCACGTATTACGAATCCGCTTACAGTAGGACTCGATGAACTCTTCGACTTCATCCTTTAGTTTGTCCTTGTCGTACATGTTCAGAAAGCTCTGCTGGATTTCTTCGTCCAACTTATAGTTCCATCTCAATATATTCGCCCAATTGTCTTGCCCTACTCCACATTGGAGGAAATTCCTTAGGCCGGTGGTTGTTGGGAAATAGTCCTTGAGCAGATGGAACAGAATTCTTCGTTCTTCATAGATTCCTCCGTGGCTACGAAGGTTGAAGGAAGTCCCAGGTGTAAAACTCACAAGATTGACTTTGTTTTGTGATAGGCCGGAACCAGCCATCTCTGAAACCAAAAGAGTCAGTCTTGTTGCCAGTGCTTTTGAAGTCTCCTTTCCAACGCCGAGCTTCGAGAGATTTGAGTGCGCAATACGCGTGTTGCTACAGATATACACGATGTCAATCCGACCGACGGTTTCCCATAGATAGTGGATCGTCTTGGCAATAACACCGCGCGCAACCATGGTCTTCCCTAAACCTGCCTCATCTGCTACGAGGAAACGGCACGATGCGTCCTCGGTCTCAAACAACCGCTCAAAGGCGAGATCCACTGTTCGACGTTGAAACGGCTTTAGTGGAGACAGTATTTGGTTGAGGGATTGTTCGTCCATTATTGAGATTCCTTCACTTCGCGAGCGCTTGTTCTACGGCTTGCCAAAGAGTCTCGAGTTTTTTGGGAATGAGTGCGCGACCCTCGGGAGTTTCCTTCAGGTTGGAAATCAGTTTCTGAACCGGCTCAAGACGCTTGGGTTGACGTGAAGCTACCCGTAGAAGATCTTCAAGTAGAGTCTCCAAAGCAAAGCCTGCTTCGTAGAAC
Source organism: OMG group bacterium (assembly GCA_012267385.1). Classification (GTDB taxonomy): domain Bacteria; phylum Pseudomonadota; class Gammaproteobacteria; order Pseudomonadales; family Azotimanducaceae; genus Bin55. Next base: position 8,304 of record JAAXGW010000001.1, on the reverse strand, counting down.
ACATCGTGGACTTTGGTTCCGTTTTCAGCGGACACGAACCAGTCATCATGATTTTCTCCGAGTAGCAATCGCAAAAACAGCAGTAGTTTCTCGGTACTGTCAATCACGGACCTAAGTACTTTGTCTACTCGCTCGTGTGAGACACCAGAAATTGGTAAATTCAGTACGAACGATTCATCAAGATCGGGAAAATCTTGAACTGAGAAGCGAAACGCGACAAACGAAATCAATCGCTCCTCTGGCATACTCTTCCAGCTTACAGGAAGCTGAAGTTCCTTGCACTCGTCTTTGTTGACAGAGATTGGCCATACGTGAACCTTCACTTTCTGATCAATTTTGAACTTGCCGCTCAGTGACCACTCCCAAAGTCCCCCTGAATCTTCGTGCGTACACGAAATTCGGAGTGATTGTGAATCAAGAAAATCTCGTTTCGCTTGGTTCAGTAAGTTCCGAGCGTTCTGTTCCTCCACGGAACGCTCTTTTTCTTCGTTAGGCGACTTGTAGTCTTGGCAAAAGCGTTCGATTTCCTTCCAAACCGTGTCGATCCCTACTCGACTTGCTCGTCCCCACAGTTGCGCGACTATTTCAACGTTGTATCCATTGAACGCAGCGGCAGTTAAATTTGCTGACCCAAGAGTCCAACTTACTGTTGAACGCCGATGTTCGACAACAACAAACTTCGCGTGTAGTCCTGATAGTGAACTGTTTGAATCTTCCTCGGCTTTATCTTCATCGACCATCTCCTCATCTGACTCGTTTATATCGTCATCTAATACACTGACTGAATTCCATTCCTCCAGACACTCCACAGGTACGGTATCAAGTTCATCGGGGCGACTAATCAACCGACTCTCGTTCGGTCCCAGTACTCGTACGTCGTCCAAAGCACTTCTGTTAACGAAGGGCGCGACTGCAAGCACTCGTTTTCCGTGTTCGACATTGAGACTCAATTGAGGGTATCCTGGAATTCCGATTGGTTGAAATTCAATAGGTGATGGATAGAAACCTTCTGGTGGTAGAAATTCACATCGAGAAATCTCTTCACCCAGTGCTATCAATTTATTTGACAGTGATTTTGGAATTCGCGGTCTGCTCATCGAAGTGAGCTCTTCAAGCAGATCACGAATGGGTTCAGATCCCGAAACACTTTCCTCCCCCGGACATGCTTCGCTGACGAGAGCTAGATCCAAAGATCGATCATAGGTTAAGTTTCGCGAAAGAATTGCGACTCGAATACATGGAGTGCCATCAGACTGAATGAAACGTGCAACCCACAATTTCGGATGAAATACACCACCGTTGGGTGCGCGAACGAGATGTACGCAACTTTCCAACGCTACAAAAACCGGATGTCGTCGTTGCGGAACGTGTACGCCAGTCTCGTCAACAAACACATGAATCTTGTCTCCTACTTCACGAAGACTCTGTAATAAACGTATAGGATCTAGTAGCAGTTCCTCAACACTGGCCTCTTGATGCGAAACGACAGCGAGAGGTAGTGCTAGTAGAGCCTCAAGATTCAACGTGTAAGAAAGAACAACGGCGAAATCGAGTTTAGATCCCGTAGGAGGTCGCAATAGTTCTAGCGAGACCGCCCGATTGTCGTACGCTAGCAATTTCGTAATCCTTGATAGAGCTCCAACAATAGTTCCTTAGCACGAAACCAGTTGAAATCGAGTCGGCCAAGACCAGAACCACCAGGCCAGTCTCGTAATCGGTCAGTATTTGCGAGTCGGGCGCGTACCTTCCCCTTTAGCTTGACTTCTCGCTTCTCTACAAGGTCTCGAAAAGTAGGATGGGTACTGATGTTGGAGACGCCGTGGGTTTCAAGACTTTCCGCCCAAGCGTTAATGAATTGTCTGGTAGGATGATTGAGATTAGCTCGAACCCGAGCTAGGAAATCCCACAGATTACTCGGTTTGAATAGCTCATCCTCTGCACTCTCTTGTGTGATCCATTTTTCGAGTCGCTGTTGATACGATTCCATTCGAAACGACACTTCATCACCGATCTCAGCTAATTTCGACTGTCGTTCAGCGAGCATCAAGTTGTAAACGAGCGGCATACTCTCCGCAAACAACGAAAACCGTCGAGCGAGCTCCACAGTCTCTCTCACAGATGCGCTCGCAATCTTTATCACTGGTAGGTCCCAGAAACTCGCATCAAGTTGCTTCCGTGGATGGATCGCTAAGAACGCCAACAAAGAGCCGGAACAGTGCGTGGTTATTTGCTCCTGAACGAAAACAGCTTCCTCGTTTCTAAGTTTAAAGGTAACCGACCAGGGAAAATCTGGAGCGGTATCTGGTAATTTTGGGTGCCAAAAAGGCCGGTCAGAGGTTAGATCATCGTGAACGTTCGAGTGCAATGAAGCTCGATCTTTCCTGCGTGAAATTTGGGAGTGATACCAACTTTGTGATCGTGGGTACTGAAAAATTCCCCACGTGCGCAAACAATTCCAGTAAATGGAACTAGGTCGTCTTTGAATACTCGCACCTGCGTTTATACCGATCACTCCAGTCTCACCGGTTTCCGCAAGCGGTTTTATCAAATTGACTTCAGCGCGTCGAAGATTTTCGGGTAGATCTGTTCCGGCTTTGCATTGGGTGTCAAGTTTTTTGTAAACCCAAGGGATAAATAGGACATAACGTAAGTGTGTCTGTAACGAAGTGATCCCCGGAAACAGTTCAGCTGAAAAAGCATCTCGAATCAGCCCCAGACCCATTTCGTCTACTGTACCTTGTTCATTGAACAAGTTCAGCAGTTTTTGCATTCTGTCGCGATCTCTTGCGGTGAGATCAAGCCATGTGAGTGTGGGTTGCAGTACTCCCCTCCCTACGTTGAAAAAGTGGAGATGGGTGATGTAAAGTGCTCGAACCTAAGGATTTCCATAAGGTAAAGAGCTAGATTTAAGCAGTGAATGGATGCACAGATGTGTCCAACCACGTAGCTGATGCTAGGACTCGCTATCCACGTCATTACAGTCCCAATAGTGCCTTGTAGAGTTCGGTTAACCCTTCCTTAGCATCTTCCTGTGACTGCCCTTCCTGGCGTAATGTCACGTACGCTGCAATTACTTCCGCTAAATTTAAAAATGTTGTTTCAGATAAGGGGTACAACTCGCTCACCATGCTGTAGATAGTGTCGGTGAAATCAGTTAGCGGCTCTTTACTTCCTAGACCGGCATCTTTCAAAGAATTGTGTCCTACCACCAGCATATCAGCGACATTGATTTCTTCCTCTACATCCTTACATCTTTTAGCTAATCGTGGTAAAACAAAGGCAAACCTTGTTTCAGCTTCTTTTCTCTTTGCTTCCGAACTAAGATCCGCAATAACAGAGAGCTTATAGGCAGGTGTTGTTGACGTCGAAGTGGTAGATGTTTTGGGTTCGATGCTCGAAGAGTTGTCTGATAATGAAATCATCACACCAATTACAACTAGCACACAAAGCACAAGGGCAACTACTGCACATCCTGAACATCCCTAGTCTTTGGCCTTGCTTTCGTATTTTCTGCAGATTCAGTCATATTGTTGTACCGCTGGAGAATCCGTCGCATGAAGACGAACGAACAGGGATTTTAGTAAGTTTGTTTAAGAAGGGTTAACCTGTCACAGTTATGCTTTGTCGATGAAGAGAGTCTCAATAGGAGTTTGAAGGCACAAACATAGATGCTAGTGGATTGAAGTGGCCTCGGCTTAACGGTCAATTTATTTTTTGGAGATTTGATACAGGTGATCCAGACCGGTCTATTGGGTACTAGAAGACGTGAGAGTACCGTAAGACGTGCCTTGAGTGGGTTATTGAAAGGCGAGCTGTATTATAAGGGTCTCGGTCTGATTCCTGCAGGAAAGGACAATGTCCCACCTCGTCGATCGAACACATCGATCTGCTGAATGTTGATTCTAGTACGAATCTCTAACCGTTTGAAGTCGCGTGTTCCCGTGTGAAAGATTGCCGTCTCCGCTCACTACCACTACGCTTCGATCAACTCCGATGTACCGATTGACGCGAAGATTGAGCCACTTTGTAAGTGTCCATTTGTGGTTTGCTTTGCTGACACACGCGTAAGGTTCAATGCGCAAAGTACTCTCGTCGTCTCTAACCACAATCCTTATACCCTCTAGCTCCCAAACCTGTTCCTCAAATTCCTTTAAGCTCACCATGCGTTCGTTCACTACATGAGAGCCGTACCGGTGGTGCAGAAACAAATTGTCAAAGTGAGTGATCAAGTGTTTGGACTCTCGGATTTCTGACTGGCAGTATTTCCAAAGATAGACATCGAACCTACCACAATGAATTCCTTCGTCCCTCAAAAGCTTTGCTAATTCCGAGACGCTTGTACGAGCATACCAATTGCCAAATTTTTTCACCCATGTGTCCGGTTTTAAAAAATTACCACCTAAGTTTCGAAGAATGTAATATCGGTTTGCAGGACCAATCAATTGAAGTCTATTCGTCTCTTGTTTGATCAGAGTGAGACGTTCGATGTCATCCTCGGTCAGTTGATCTCCATAGTTTTTATCACCGAATACTTCGCTTTGGAATTTTTGATCGTTTTCAAAATCAGCTAGCCACAGTGCTAGATCCCATATTGACCTCCACTTTAAACGAAACTTACCGACGAGATCAGATCTAGGTTGTTGTAATGACCTTGCCATTTTTTTGCACCAACTGTTGAACTCGCGTTCCCGCCACTCCGCTAACTGTTCCCACTCAAACGGAAAGAGAGTCTGCACGGCTTTTTTCTCTACCGTCAACGATACAGTAAAGCTCACGCCTGAAACCAGTATAGCTCGATAGGCCTCATGGAAAAAAGCATTTCTCGTCAATTCTTTGCTCTCTATTACCGTCTCCAACCACTCAGTGTGTTCTCGCTCTGTGACAAATTTTTGGAGAAATTTAAATACTACTGTTAATGCTGGTAATTTTCTGGATTTATGTGACACGGATTGTGTTCTATACTTAGCTTGCAAACACTTGATATTTTTAGATTGTTCATTTTAGCCTCCACACTCGCCCTAACGAGTTCGTATTCACGAAGGGAACAGAAGCGTAAGATAGAGTGAGCCGGCTCGGCCAGAGACCGTTTGACCAATGGTGTCGCTTGCGACCCGCATTTTAGCTTGGTCAGTCACGCATTCGGCGTAGTTCACTGATGGCGCGAGGGCGAGCCCATGGCTCCGACCTCACGACCTCGCATAGAAGAATGATTCGTACGCTTGCGTGACCCGGGCCCATGCACTCAACAAGAAAAAAATTCTGGAGAAAAATTATGCAAAAAGAACGTCGTCGAGAGACCCCTTTGACGATCCGCTATCCACATGGTGCGGGTATTGACGTGGGCAAGAAGGAGCTGTATGTCGCGGTCGCGGAAGACGCGGCTACGGCAAATGTGCGGACCTTTGGTACGTATACTATCGCCTTAAAACAGCTGTCGAGTTGGTTGCGCGACTGTGGCGGGCCACAAGTCGCGATGGAAGCGACCGGAGTCTATTGGATTCCCGTGTATGAAATCATGGAACGCGCGGGCTTTGAAGTGCGACTGGTAGATTCACGCGCGACGAAACGACCGGACGGTCGCAAGACAGACGTGTTGGATTGTCAATGGATCCGGCAATTGATGAGTTTGGGGTTGTTCTCGGGTGCGTATCGCACTCCCAACGCATACGCCGAAGCTCCTTCTCCAACTCCGCGTAACTGAGTCGATCTGCTTCTGGCTGATCATCGCGAAAGTCACGCACCCAGCGATACCATAACGACGTCGATATGCCCAATTCAGCACTCACCTGTTCCGCGGAAAAACACCAGAACCTTGAAACAGTGCTACCGCTTCACGTTTAAACTCTTCACTAAAGTTTCTCCGAGTCCGTTTTTTCTTAGCATCAGTCATCGATTAATTTCTCCTGTAAATGATCTTAACGACTGTACCCAAAAGCGCGCTCAGACCACTATACAGAATGCACCGATAACGAACTTGACAATCGTAAATTAGAAACCTTAGAGGAACTGTTCTAGGATTTCCAATATCGTTTTGTTGATTTTCCCTCTAGTTTAGCAATCAGGTATTCTTGCCCTCGAGCACCTTTGATTCGATTGCAATTCGAACAAAGTAATTGTAAATTTTCGATATGATCGGATCCGCCCGATTGACGAGCAACTATGTGGTCAACTTCAAAGTGTTGTATCGCGAAGTGTTCCCCACATCCATTACAGTATCCTTCTTGTTCTCCGTACAACTTCCTTTTATTCGCTAGGGAACTGTATAAAGCGATTGGACCTAAATCCGTACGATTCGGTATGTCAGTCCTTGCAATTATCTCTTTAAATAGCCCTTGATCCTTTTGAATTCGAGTCGTGACTAACTCTACGGCTTTGGGCGAGATGTCGATTCCCACCCATTTACGATTAATTCGATCTGCGGCAACCATTGCCGTAGCACAACCGCAAAAGGGATCAAAGATCGTATCGCCTTCACGCGAGCTGGCACGAATAATACGATCGAGAAGTGCTAATGGTTTTTGTGTTGGATAATCGGTTAATTCTTCGCCTTCGGGTGGCTTTATATCAAACCAAAGGTTGCTGATTTTTACACCGACGTTTGGGTCGTAAAACCTACGTCGTTCCATCTTACCATCTTCCCTGATCACTACTTTCCTGAGTCGATATTCCTCTTGTAATCTTTCTTTCGACACCCTCCAACCCGACGGGTGTGGATTGGTAAAGCCTCGCCAAGTGTAGCACAGGTTCGGGCGATCACTCATATTCCTACCGCTGAAATGAGCTATGGTTGTATATCGACGTCCTTGATCGTCGACTTTGGGAAATCTTGTTCGAGCTTCCTGTTCACTTAATTGTCTGAATGGTGCCACCCGCGTTTTAGGACCACCAGTGTAAAACAGAATGTTATCGTTATGCACTCCCCAGGTCTTTGGTTGATGCTGACTGCCTTTGGCTCGTCCGTAGCGACGTTGCCACACTATTTCGTTTCGAAAGTTCTGGTGACCAAATATCGCGTCCATGACCAGCTTCAAGTAGTGGCTCATCGTCGGGTCGCAATGAAGGTAAATACTTCCGGTGGGTTTGAGCAGTCTCTTCAATTCGAGCAATCTGACAGCCATGTAGATTAGGTATGACATGTTGCTCTTAGTCATCGCAGATCTCAGAATATGGTTTAGTACTTTGTGTTTTGCTTCGATTAGATCAAGCCAGGCTACGTCTACATCTTGAAGAGACCATGTATCTTTGAAAGCAGCACCAGCTGCCTTACTACCTATGGGTGCAGCATAATCGGCTTTGGAATTAAAAGGCGGATCTAGGTAAACGAGGTCTATCGAATGTGAGTTCATGCCTCGCATTATCGGTAGATTATCACATGTCCAAATAGTTTTATTGACCCAGTTGGGTGTCGTCATTTATCTGAGTCCAAGATCGCGTAATCTCACTCACGCTATGATTTGTTATTGATGGTTATTACTTGAGTGATTGAAGAGCTTATTTTACCGTACTCTTACACCATGATGACATAGGGAAAGCTGATAAAGTGCCCCAGCAGAAAAAGAGCAGAATGTTGTGCCTAGTGATTTGACCAAATACATACCAACTAGTTACCAATACTAACCGTCGAAATCAGTCGAAAAAACTCGGACTTGATGGTCGGCGTATTGAAGAGGCGTTAACGCGCAGATGACCCGACAGATCCCGATCAGGGTTCGTAATACGCTCCCCTCACTTCTTAGGAATCTGTCAACAATCGCAGGTACAGGTATCGGTGGGTTCTATAAGCGATTGTTATGATAATGCTGTACGGAGCATTTTTCGCGACTTTGAAAACAGAATGAATCCACCAACAATCGAGACGGTGTTTCAGACTCAAGCACAAGCGCAAACGAAGATTTTTGATTATTTGGAAGGCTTTACGACCATCTGTACCTACGACAGTCGGCGTTGGGGCAGATCTCACAGGTCGACTAGGATTCTCGTTATTACCAAGAGGCGTAATAAGTGGAATGAGTTGAACTTTTGATCGGATTGGATCATATGCGATTTACTGATCGTGGCACCCAAATTAATTACCTAAGGTGTCCATTAATTAACATGTGACAACTCCAGAATGGACATAAATTAAAATTCACTCACGTCTATATAGGAGCGATAATGACGCATCCCTTTTACACCCTGATTAAATCGTGTGGTTTCGTACTGGTCATGAGTATGGTTGTTGACACCTGTCTCGCCGACTACTCGTGGGAAATTTCAGGTAGTTATCGAAACGATTCTGCAAGTGTTTTCGAATCTACACATTAC
>JAAXGW010000002.1 GCA_012267385.1 OMG group bacterium | reverse complement strand
TGAAGAATCGAAAAAACGTGAAAAAAGCCTTGCAAATGGTAGATTGTCCCAAACCGTACGCGGATCCTTGGGTTCAAGTCTACAAATTTGATTTCACAATGAGTTGAATTGTCCGAATTGGGAATTGTGTTTGATTATTCGAACTAGAACTAATCGTTAACCAAGAACATGAAGGAGTCGAGTTTATGTTTAGGAAAAAATTTAGACTAATGAATCCGTCAGATAGATTCACGAAGCCTACGAGTGAATCTTCGGGTAGGAACGTTTTCTCTCACCTCAAAACAATGACTACGCCAATCGTTGTTTTATTTGTTGCGTGCTTTGTGTTGAGTTCAGTAACGAGTAGTGGATATATGCCGGGCCAATTCGACGGATGTGTTTATTCTTGCTCGCAGGAATTGCACGAATGTATGGAGCCTTGTAAAGATCCAGCACGAGCGGATTGTAAAACGACGTTTGAAGCAGCGGAGCAAGCTGCAATAGATGCTGAAGACCGTGACGCACTAGTACAGGCTCTGAGAGAACACCAAGATTGTTATAACGATGCCAAGTGTCCTCAAGACGAGGAGGACGCATGCGCAGATGCCTACTTTGAATGCCTCGAAGAAAATGCCCCTCCTATGTGGCCGTAGAACTTGGCATACCTACAATCCACCGAGCGGAAACAAAACGTGTAGGCTGTTTAATAAAGGACTAGGCAGTCTACATAGTCAAGAGTGTTACATGGAGCACAAGCTTGGTGTGTTGTCGATGGAGTCGAAAAGTAGTACGTCTTACCGCTTTACGGATTTTGCTACATAATTCCCTAAATTTTTGTTTACAATGCAAAATCAACGTTGAAAACATAGTGACAAATTACTAGGAGGGGGTCTGAGCACGGTTTAGGGGACACATTTTTAGTCACTTTTTGATCAACAAACTGCACCGTTTGTCCTCTCATCGAGTGCTACTTTTGTGTTCGGTTTTGGGGTTGAAATTGCTACTCGTCTCCACGGATTGTAGATGTTTAAGAAGTACTGATTGATCCTTTCGGTCGCTTCTTGCCGAGTGCGGAATCGGCAACGATGCACCAACTCGCGCTTCAACTGCGCAAACACACTCTCCGCAGAAGCATTGTCGGCACAGGTCCGAACCCGTCCCATGCTCATCCTCAAGCCATAGCGTTGCAAGCATTTTCGGTACGCGTTGCTGGTGTACTGACTCCCATGATCGGAATGCAGAATCGTCGGTTTTCCGTCCGGACGCGCAGACTTTTCGACCGCCCATTGCACCGCGGAAACCACTAATTCTGCAGTCGGTCGAGACTGGGTTTTCCAACTCACAACCGTACCATCGTAGAGATCTTGAATCACACACAAGTACAACTTACCTTCTCCCGTTCGGAACTCGGTGATGTCGGTGACCCATGCCAGGTTCGGCTGCTGCGCTGAGAACTCGCGTTGCAACAAATCGGGGACATTTGGGTCGGTTCGGCCCGGTTTCCGGTAGGGTCGCCGTTTCCTCGGAACGCCCGACAATCCCGCACTTCGCATGAACCGTCGCACCCGCCGGATACCAATCGATTCCCCGTGATCCTGTCGCAACCGAACGCACATGCGTCGATAGCCCAAGATCCCGTTCCACTCTTGGTGGAGACTGCGAATCAACACCAATAAACGACGATTGGAACGCGCCCGCGGCGACTCTTGACCGCGTTGTCGCCAAGCGTAGTACTTGCTCCGGCACACATGCAATATCGGACACATTACCACCACGGGAAAGTGCGGACGCCATTGGTCTAGGAATTGATACCGTTCGACTGTTGAGACGCGAAGTAACTCGAAGCCTTTTTTAAAAAATCCAATTCACGACGCGTACGCCGCAGCTCCTTCTGCAACTCCTGGTAACTGGGTTGGTCTGCCTCGGGCGGATCGTCGCGAGCGTCGCGCACCCAGCGATACCATAACGACGTCGATATGCCTAGTTCAGCACTCACCTGTTTGGCAGAAATACCAGAACCTTGAAACAGGTCCACCGCTTCGCGTTTAAACTCTTCGCTAAAGCTTCTCCGAGTTCGTTTTTTCTTAGAATCAGTCATCAATTAATTTCTCCTGAAAATTATCTTAATCACTGTCCCCGAAAGCGCGCTCAGACCCAGGTGTTTAGTACCTATGAATGAAGAAAAACAGAAAACTAATTCTAGTGTAAACGATGACCTAACATTACCACGACGTGGATTCTTACAAAGGGCAGCACTTTTGTCAGGTGTATTTTTGACTGGGGTACTAAGGTTGAAAAAAGCACAAGCTCTTCACACGGATGAGTTTCAGACTCATGACTATAAATGTTGTACTCTTTTCGACACTCACGATCCTACCTGTACTCCATCGAGGTGTGTTTCAAGTTTATTTTGGACATGTCCTCACACCGACGGAGTGATTTACGTTTGTGCTGAATGTTACATGGGGATCATGGAAAGAAAGGAACACAGTTATTTCAAGGTTGCCGCGATGGAAGGCTACGTTCAATGGTGGAATGTTCGAGAGCGTTGCATCCTCGAGATACAGATTACGCGAATTTTTAATATCAGGGAGTAATTCTGGTGATTCGATGGCTAATCTAAGCGCGTTTTTTGGGAACAGATTTTTAGTCACATTTTGATCAACAAACTGCACCGTTTGTCCTCTCATTGATCGATTCGTTCGTATTCGGATGTTGAGTTGGAATTGGTATTATTCTCCACGGATTGTAGGTGTTCAAGAAGTACTGACTGATACTTTCAGTCGCTTCTCTTCGCGTGCGAAATCTACAGCGATGCACCAACTCTCGTTTCAACTGCGTAAACACACTCTCTGTTGAAGTATTGTCGGCGCAGGTTTGAACTCGTCCCATGCTCATTTTCAGACCATAGTGTGGCAAGCATTTTCGGTACGCGTTGCAGGTGTATTGACTCCCATGATCGGAATGCAAAATCGTCGGTTTTCCGTCATGACGCGAAGTCTTCTCGACCGCCTATTCCACTGTGGAAACCGCTAAATCTTCAGTCGGTCGAGCCGGGGTTTGCCAACTCACGACCGTGCTATCGTAGAGATCTTCTTCTATGGAACATAGAGTAAAGCTTCGGTCATCCGGTTGCTAGAGACTGCATGGGAACGAGGACGCATCCGACGGCGTGCGCTTGACGTCGGATGTTGGCGATTTGCGTTTTTGATACTCCTTTTCACAGTCCGCGATCGAACGTTCGACATACTCGGTGCCGTCCGTGCCCTAAGCCAGATTCGGTTGCTTCTCCGAGAACTCGCATGCAACTAATCTGGAATGTTCTGGTCGGTTCGTCTCGGTTTTCGGAAGGGTCGCCATTTCTTCAGGATGCGCGATAGCCCGCACTTCGCATTAACCGTCGCACCCGCCGGATGCCAATTGATTCGCCATGATCCTGTCGTAACAGAGCGCACATGCGTCGATAGCCCAAGCTCCCGTACCACTCCCGGTGGAGACTGTCAATCAGCACCCAATAAACGGCGATCGGTACACGTCCTTGGCGACAGCCGACCGCGTTGTCGCCAAGCGTAATACTTGCTCCGCCGTACACGCAACATCAGGTACATTAATACCACGAGAAAGTGCTGACGCCACTGGCCTAGGAATTGATACCATTCGAACTGGAGATGTGAAGTAACTCAAAGCCTTTTTTAAAAAATCCAACTCCCGACGCGTACGCCGCAACTCCTTCTCTAGTTCCTTATAACTGGGTCGATCAGCCTCTAGCGGATCGTCGCGAGAGTCGCACACCCAGCGATACAACAACGAGGTCGATATGCCCAGTTCAGCACTCACCTGTTCGGCGGAAACACCAGAACCTTGAAACAGCTCCACCGATTCGCGTTTAAACTCTTCGCTGAAACGTGATCGATATATTTTGGTACGTTGAAGGATTCTACAACCAATGACGATTTCACTCAACCTATGATTTTCGGTGGCTAATAGAATTTGAACAATCTCATTTTGAAGTGAAAAAAGTTTGTATGACTCACGGAAAAAAATCAAACGTACGTAGTTCCAGAAAATGTGGACTACCAAGCTGGGTTCGCTACAATCCTTCAGATTCAACAACAAATTCGTTGTTGTCCGCTAACAGATGTATACTTCTCTAGCGTGTCTGGCTAAGCGTGCAACCCTGATTCTTTGGAGTTTTGATAGAGTATCACTATAGTCTGAATAAGGCTAAGTTTCAACTATTTATCGGAGATGAACCTTATGAATAAAGCTTCCACGGACGACTTATTCAACCAGAATAGACGACTAGAACTTGATCTATTACGGATACTTCGTAAGTGGGAAAAGTTAGCAGATAAATATCGCTCGTTATTAAGTCAAGGCAAAGATTTTTTCGATCCGTTTCATGAAGGTGAGTGGAATTTTTTTTCATCGGATTCTTTGCCGGAGCGAGAAGAAATCTCTAAACTTTTTAGCGAGTATCACCGGTTGTTTGAAGAAAGGCGATTGGTCTTAGCTGAGTTAACGACACGAGGGGTTCAGCATAACGCTAACGCGATCTGGGAAGCTCTCATAAAGAAGTTGGAGATTATTTCATCTAACACAATTCAATGACGATCGGGATTATTTAGACGTGTACTGTCTTGCTACAGTAAGGTGGGCTGAGCACGGTTTAGGACAATCTACCGTTTGCAAGGGTATCTATAAGAATTTTTCATAATTTTTAAACATTCTCTGTTTTATTCTTCTTTTGGGGGCTCTGCCCCCATACCCCCCGAAGTATGGTACCTTTCTCGAAACCGCGGTTTGGTTCTGATGTTTCCTGCGGAACCCAGAAGTGGATAGTCCGCACCTTGATCGCAACCAGGTGGGCGTTAGGTTTCGGCGGCGGTTCGCCGGTACAACGTACCGGCTTTCAGCATCGCGCACGCGACGGCCAATAAACGATCGGCACCGGCACGTAGCACCCGACCATGGGTAGGATCGCGCATGCTCAGTGCTTCGTATCGTTGGCGACAGATGGGATCCACTTGTGAAGCGACCCGAGCCCAGTGGTACATACTGTCCACGAGTCGTGGATTCGCGGCTCGGCGGCGTTGCACTCGACAGGATTTCCCCGATCTTTGGGTAACGGGGGCGATCCCAGCGAGACATCGCAAGGCAGCATAATCACGGTGCCGGATCACGACTCCCGCTTCTCCGAACAAATTGGCCAGCACGAAGCTGCCTACACCCGGTATGGAGCGAGAATGTCGCGATCGGTGGGTCTCGGGGGATTCGTACCTGAAGCACTGGTGGTGAGAGCCTGAGTCGACAAGCTTTCTAGTTTCGTTTCGAGCTGATGCATCACCTCTTGGAGTTGTTGTTGGACGAAGGTTAATTGCTGGAACAAGAGCGTTATTTGTTCTTGTAATAACCTTGCCGTTGTGGTTGCGACCGGTAACCGTTCGGCACGTAGCTGCGCGAATACCTGGTCGGCTTGGAAACGCCGAATCTTGTGGGCTTTAAGGATCTTCTCGACCGAGTTTTTTCGCCGGTGTTGTGCGGCTTCTGGATGCGGCATAGTTCCCACAGCGCTTGGACAACAGGTAATCCGATATCGGTACCAAACAAGCTTTCGAAATGGGGATAGTAGCTCCAGAGACACTGCCGAATCTTGAGTGCTCAGCCTTGTTTGGTGCGCAACCAGTGTGCGCGCAGGCGATGTCGTGCGCGCAACTCAAGCATGTCTGCATCCGGTGCTTCCAAGATCTGTAATGCTGGACGCTCTAAGAATAGTGCCGATGCTAACACCAACGCGGCACGCCGGTCGTCTTTCGCACCCGCCGGTGAATAGCGATCCCGAAAGCGATCCGCTTGTTTCGGATTGATGGCAAACACGCCGTAACCCAAGGCCAATAAACAATCAACCACCGGTCCGCTAGAAGTTTCTAAGGCGACGCCAATGCTCGCGGGCTCAGCCGGATTCGTCTGTTCTGACAACCACGTCGCTAGCTCGGTAAACCCAATACCGGAGTGCGGTATCTTCCGCTCGGCCACAGGCTCTCCAGTCGTGTTCAGAAGGCCGACTTGATGCTCCGATTTTCCCCAGTCTACACCGACATACCATGGCCAATCCATCGTAACACTCCAAAATATTCCTCTACAGAGTCAATTCGGTATATTGCCATGCTGACCTTTCCCGGTACCGACGTTCTGAGACGCAAACAATCTACGGGGTCTCCATTGCAATGGTGCGTTGCCGGGGCACGATTCCTAAACCGGTGATCAAAAGTCACAGGGGACCGTTAGGTAGCTCACGGCCGCACACCGAATGGCATTTCCTCGTCCTTCGACAAGTTACGAGTAATGGTACAGGGGACACATTCTTAGTCACTTTTTGATCGACAAACTGCACCGTTTGTCCTCTCATTGAGTACTTCTTTCGTGTTCGGTTTGGGGGTTGAAATTGGCATTCGTCGCCACGGATTGTCGGTGTTGAAGAAGTACTGATGGATCCTTTCGGTCGCTTCCTGCCGCGTGCGAAATCGGCCGCGATGCACCCACTCTCGCTTCAACTGCGCAAACACATTCTCGGCAGAAGCATTGTCGGCACAGGTCCGAACCCGCCCCATGCTCATCCTCAAACCATCACGTGGCAAGCATTTTCGGTACGCGTTGCTGGGGTCTTGACTCCCATGATCGGAATGCAGTATCGTCGGTTTTCCGTCCGGACGCGAAGACTTCTCGACCGCCCATTGCACTGTGGAAACCACTCGTTCAGCAGTCGGTCGCGCGTGCGTTTTCCAACTCACAATCGTACCCTCGTAGAGCTCTTTAATTACACACCAGGACCACTTACCTACTCCCGTTCTGAACTCGGTGATGGCGGTGACCCACGCGAGGTTCGGTGGCCTCTCCGAGCACTCGCGTGGCCACAAATCGGGAATGTTTTGGTCGGCTCGGCCCGGTTTTCGGTAGGGTCGTCGTTGCTTCGGAACGCCCGACAATCCCGCACTTCGCATGAACCGTAGCACCCGCCGGATACCCATCGATTCGCCATGATCCCGTTGCCACCGAGCGCACCTGCGTCGAGAGCCCAAGATCCCGTCCCACTCCTGGTGGAGACTGCGAATCAGCACCCATAAGCGACGGTCTGAACGCGCCCTTGACGACCGTCGACCGCGTGATCGCCAAGCGTAATACTGGCTCCGGCACACACGCAACATCGGACACATGAACACCACGGGAAAGTGCTGACGCCACGGGTCTAGGAATTGATACCGTTCGACGGTTGAGACGCGCAGTAGCTCGAAGCCTTTTTTAAAAAATCCAATTCCCGACGCGTACGCCGCCGCTCCTTCTGCAGCTCCTGGTAACTGGGTTGATCTGCCTCTGATGGATCGTCACGAGCATCTCGCACCCAGCGATACCATAGCGACGTCGATAGGCCTCAGTTCAGCACTCACCTGTTCGGCGGAAACACCAGAACCTTGAAACAGCTCCACCGCTTCGCGTTTGAACTCTTCGCTAAAGCTTCTCCGAGTCCGTTTTTTCTTAGAGTCAGTCAGCAATAAATTTCTCCTGTAAATTATCTTAATGACGGTCCCCTAAAGCGCGCTCAGACCCGTGCGGCCGTGAGCAACCAATGTGTCCCTTGAGGCTTTTGATCACTGGTTTGGAAAATGTGCCACGGCAAATCCCAAAATAAACTGTCTTTCAAACTAATACTACTTAAGCAACTACGACATTGACTTGTCCATCAACCGTGGTGACATTACTAAAATTAAAAATACAGTTTAAAGATTGTTGTTGTACAAGGGCTTGATTTCAACCTTTATCGGTGAAAACGGGAATTTTCTGTTCTGCAACTCGAAACACCAGTGTCGTTGTGAGTTGTCGATGCTGAAGCATAGTTGATGAACGATTTTGAAAGGAAATTTAATAAAGAGGTTCAACAAATGAACAGAACACTTATTTGCACGTTTATTTTGATGGTGGGTATCAACACTGTGTCTGCAGCCCAGTCTAAATCTATTCTGGTGGAAGTAGCAGACGAATATGATTATCGCGAAATCTGGATTGGAGTAGTTGTCGAAGGGACGGAATCCAATGCGATTGATTGGTTCACAACAACGGAATCTGATTTTTACATTGAAGTGCCGGATACACAGTCAAAGATTAGTTTAGTGTTTTTGAAAAAAAACTGTGTCCCAATAGTCCATCCGCTTACGTCAGAAATCTTAGCAAAAGGAGTCAAGGTCAAGTTTGAGGAGGGAATGACCATTGTTGGAAAGGTTGCTAGTAAACGAAACATTGAACCGGTCACTGATGGTGCTCTTTCTATCATCTTAGACGAAAACGAGTACAAGTTTTCCTTACAACATTCAGATTGGAACGTATGGGAGATAAAAGAGGACGGCACGTTTGAGATTCGTGGAGTTCCCCTAGGAAAACACGCAGTGTCTGTAGTTGCACCTAGTTTTATGCCGGCGACTGAGTCCGTGCTGGTTTCTAAAAGTCACAATGAATATACAATTGACTTTTTCTTAAGTAAAGCGGAGTATATTAGAGGCCAAACAGTAAATTACATTGACAGGACAAGTGTCACCGCGGAACTAGAGGTCGACGTTACTCCACCGGAGAGTCAGACGGTAGAGTTCGAGATTGAATTTGACGAGAGTAAACGTTTTCGCGTAGGTCCATTTGCAGAAGATGCCGAGGTTGAACTAAGTGCGAATCTACCTAGTGGAGAACGCTCTCGTCCCAAGAACATCAAGGTACCTTGGGAGGACGATGTTACATTGTGGCTCTCCCATTGGGTTCGAATATTTGGTATCGTTCAAGACAAAGTTACAGGCGAACCAATTCCGCAATTTACACTTGTCGCGGATCACATAAACCCTTTGTCCGAGATCAACGATCCAACCGGTGAATTTGTTGAAGACGTTCGTGATACGGTGTCAAGTTTGTCAATCGATTCTCCGGACTATATTTATTGGGACAGCGGGTCGCGAATCAATCTAAGAGGTCTCAAACAATTCGATTTGGGTACGATTGAGCTAGAACGATCTGTTACGGTAAAAGGCCAAGTGTTTGATAGATTAACACGAAAACCAATCGAAGGCGCAGAGATTCTCAAGTTGACAGAAGACGGCGAAGACATGGACATAATTCGATGGAACTT
The DNA here is from genome assembly GCA_012267385.1 of OMG group bacterium. Classification (GTDB taxonomy): domain Bacteria; phylum Pseudomonadota; class Gammaproteobacteria; order Pseudomonadales; family Azotimanducaceae; genus Bin55. Next base: position 9,341 of record JAAXGW010000002.1, on the reverse strand, counting down.
TATGAATGCGACCTCTACTACAAACGTTGAGGGCGAGTTTGAGCTCGGAGGAATGAGAAAAAACGGTGGTACGATTGAGGTGAGTGCCGAGGGGTATTCCCCTCAACGATTCACCATCGAGGATTACACATTACTCATAGAGTGTGCTTTGGATCAATTAGGTTCGATTAGTGGTCAAGTTGTTTCTCTTGCTGGAAGACCAGTAACAGCGCAGATTCATCACGCTGCTGGGAGTTTTCTTACAAAGGATGGCAACTTTCATTTTGATGTCGGTGAAGGTGTACATCGATATCGAGCAGTAGCGGAAGCTGGTCGATCTAAAGTCGTAGAAATAGCCGTCGATACTGGGCAAGTAGTCGAGGACATCCGCATAGTAATTGACATCGTGGGACGTGTGCACGGCCAGATCGAGGGTTTAGTCGATGGAGAGACCGTAAGCGTGTGGGCTATAGGTACCGGATCGGGAACTGAGACACTGCGCGAAGACGGACCGTACGAGTTTTTCGGTCTTGAACCCGGCGATCATGTAATTAGAAGTCAAACGAGTTTGAATAGAGAAATTGAAGTTCCAATAACCATGGATGCTTCTAACGAAGTTCGGGTTGATTTAAACTTTCCAAGCAGTGGTTCACTGACGGGGCGAGTCTTGGGTAGTGCACAGCCGCTGGCTGAATATACCGTGCTCGCAGAACCGCGTGACCCCGCACTTCCAACTGGTAGATCGGAAACGGACAAAGACGGCTTTTTCAATTTCAGAGCTCTAGCTCACGGGACGTATGAAGTGAAAATTCCAAGACGGGCGTTTGTACAGGAAGTAGAAATTGAGGGGGAAACTAACTTGGAACTATCGGTTGGTGACTACTCCGTATCGGGACAGATACAAGCTGCCCGCTCAGTTCTCAACGCGAAAGTACATCTAACGGGGGAACCAACGGATAGACAATTAACACTTAGGCTTCTCAATATCGTAGACGCAAACGGAGAGTTCATATTTGACGGGATACCAAAAGGAACATACACGATAGAAATAACGCATCCAAATTACGGAAAACATTCGCAAGAAGTAAAAGTGAATCATGATATCGGGAACCTCAACATCTATCTGAAGGAAGAGAATTCCAATTAAGATGCATGTACTTTATCACAAATACACGACCGAGAATTATAAATTTGATAGAAAATCTAGAATCCTCAATCGAGGTTGTAGAACTAAGTGATGCCTTACGCCGTCGGCGTGGCCCTTACAAAAAAGCTAGTCTGTGGCAGGAAACCCTTGAAAATATTTAATTTTTTCAAAACTTAGCACTACCGCAATTCTTGAAAAATTAAAACCGATCACTACTAATGAATGAAACTAAGAAAAAACGATTTCGATGGTGATTTAGTGACCCAGTTGAAAGGGAAGAGGTAGGCCTGTGTCAAAGGTCTGGAGCTTCGGTCGCTCAAGTGAATGTGGAGCTGGGTTGTCCTCGTCCTCATCGCTCTTGTATCGTTGGTCTGGCGCGTTGTCGGACTCGAAAGCCCTAGACGAGCGATCAACGTACAAGGATCTCGAAGGGAGATTTGATGTTTGCGTCGGGATTTGGCGTTAAAAAAATGCTTCGAGCAACTTCATGTCTCATTAATCGATCGGTTTCGATTCCTAGAACTTTAAAACCAGAGCTACCACGCTAGCTCTCACTACTTTAGATCACCTACGACGGACTTGTGCCTCGTCATCGCGCCCGTGCAAGGGAGGTCCAGTAAGTTGTTCGCGTCTTAGAACGCCAGTAGAAGGAAAGATCCAGATCATAACTCGGTGAATTGACTTTTTAGTGGTCCATTTTGGAGTTTTATGATGGTATTACGTTGGCATGTTAGTGTGGACTACGGAAAATCAGAGCATCAGACGTGCCTTCTGAACACGACTGAAGAGCATGTTGACGAACGGAAAGTGTCACACACGGGAACTGGGTGTGCTGAGTTGGCGAAGTGCGTGTCGGAACAGATGGGTCAGGCTGAGACTACGAACAATATCGTTGCCTTGAAAACTCACAGCGAACCAGTGGTTGATTGTTTGTTGTCCTTGGAATTTATCTTGTTTACCATCAATCCAAACAAATCGTGCATCGTTCCGATCACGGTCCACCGTACACATCCCAGCATTTCTTAGACGTCTGACAACGAGCGATTGTCCAGGTGTCAACGGGTTCCGTGGGTGAAAGATCAGCCGCCGCGATGGTGAAGAGTTTCTTCGCGACCTTGGAAATAGACTTAATCGAGCAACAATTCTAAAGGTGCTTTCAGAATTGAGTTCAAGCACAAATAAAGATCTTTGACTGTTTGGAAGGAATACACAATCCTTATCGCCGACGCTCCGCGCTAGGACGGCTTTCACCGCGGAATATAAAACTCAATACTATCATGAGGCGTAGTAAATAGAACGAATTGAACTCTTAGACGGCGTGGATCGAGGGCAATTCACTGATTATGGCACCCCAATTGATTAGCTAGGGTTTCCACTTACATGCGAGTACTCTAGTAAAATAGTTGTTAGTCGACTTATTGACTAAATTTTTTTAATCACACCGCAGGACACGACATGGCGCATACACACGAGTACGTTCAACCCTCAGCAGATCGAGTTGTTCATCGGTCAATGATTCTTTTTGGTAGATGGGCCGCGGTCGCCGGTTGTTCGATAGTTTTGATTTCGATTCTAATGGAACTATATTTTGTAGGCTATATCGTAGCGGCTTTGTTGTGCGGAATGGCAGAGTCTCGAGGTAGATGTGGTATGTCTCATATTGGGATGATCGCACCTATCAAACCGATCGATTCACTGATGTGGGTGAAAAGCTGTCTTGCGTATACAGGATGTGGTTTGGCTACCGCATATCTCGTGGGCTTGCTTATCGCAGGGATAGGTTCTTGGTTTTCCCTGGGAACGTCGCTAATTTATCTCGGTTTGACGTGCTTTGTATGTCTGTTATTCTTAGTCAGAGATTTAGACTTGGTAAGATTTAATCCACCTCAATGTGATCGTCAAACTTACAAAGAGTGGGTCGTGATGTTTGGTTGGCTGACGGGAGTTGGAATGTGGGGAGCGCATATCGGCTTGGCTCTATCTACGGTGGTCACCTACAGTGGGTTATATTGTCTCTTACTCGTTGTGTTTGGTGCAGGATTTGGGAATGGCGAGTGGATTTTTGTTTCTTTTTGGCTTGGTCGCGTAATTTTTCTTTGGGCGACACCATTTCTAATGGATTCAACATCCAATGGTGTAGCGATCGGTAGAGCGATTGAAAGTTCGACAAGTGCTTTTCGCATGAATTCCATTTGTGGAATGGTTAGTTTGTTGTTACTAAGTTTGGCAACACTTTATACCCAGTTCGTGTGAATTCGTTACTTGTTGTTTTGCATGTTGGATTGTATCTCGCAACGCTTATTATTGTAGGAGCTATTTGCGTTCTATATGTTCGAACATTCAAATTAGAAAAGTTAGTGTCAGTTGGCGGCGGACGCAGTTTAATTGGTTTTGAAGTCCCTCGGTTTGAAGCAGTCGACAGTAGGACTGGGGTAATCATTACAGTCGAGAAAAATGTAGCCTCACGCCTTTGTATTTTGTTTGTAAGCAGTAATTGCTATCTATGCCAGAAACTAATTCACGCGCTCCAAGAGCACGCCTTTGAAAACGCAAATGATGCTAAGTCACCAAAATTGATAATTTACTGTCAGGGCTCAGCACGTGGAAGTGTTAGCCTTTTGGATGGAATGAATGACCGGGTTACAACTTTGGTAGCGCACAACGAGGATCTGACTGCGTTGTTACCCATTGGTTCGGTTCCTGCATTACTGGAAATCGACTCTCAGAATCGGGTAACTCGGCATACCTATCCGTTTTCCGCTCAAGATATACTCACACTGCTTTACGAATCAAGTATTGAACCGTCCTCGCACGAATCCTAATTGATTGTGCATTGGTTTCTTGTGTTCAGTAGCGTTGTTGTGGTTCTGTGTCACTTTGCTTGTCGACGCGCAGTTCTACACATTAACCGAGTGTCTGCTCGTTGTCAAGTAATATTAGAGCAACAAAGTTCCTTTGCAAGCAAGGAAGATAAAGCTTCCTTACCAACACGGATTAAACATGGGAAAAAGTTGCCCGGTTTTAAGGCAATTGATTTGCTACGCCAACATCACTTCGATCATCAATCTTTGATAGGAAATTCGACGATCATTGTATTTTGTACAAAAGAAGAATTTGTGCATTGGCCTGTGGATTTCTTAATGTCATTTCTCCAAAGTAGTTGGTATAAGATAGATGGTAATATCTACATCATTCTTCTTGATGAGATCAACAAAATTAAAGGTAAGATTCCACGTCCCGAAATCCTTACAACAGATGTTGGACAGGTCGTGGTAATTGGTGTAGCTGGAGATCACCAACTAGTGCGCAAAACTATGGGTTTCTCTACGACTCCAAGTTTTGTTGAACTTGACGACTTAGGTGTTGTCAGAAAAATTGGATTTCTCAATGATATGCAATGGCAAAAGAGGTCAATACGTGGGTAGTCAAGTCCTTTCCGTTCTTTGTTTGTCGTTAGGAATCGCTCTTGTGTTCGCAGGGCTCGCGAAACTTAAGTCGTTTGGAGCATTTTGTACAGCTGTGAGCGAACTCGAACTCGTACCAGACAAAGTGATTGGACTGACAGTGCTTGCCGTTATTGTTTGTGAGCTAGCACTCGGTCTTGGGTTCATTTTCTGTTTTTTGCCTGAGATATTTCTTTGGATTTATCTTGTGATGGTAGTGTTGATGTTCCTTGTTTCTAAACAAAGAAAGACATCGGATACTGAAGCACAGTGTTTGTGTTTTGGTCTTGACGGAGTGTCAATGAACTCTTGGAAGAGTAGAGCGCGAACTGCACTGCTGATTATCGGATCGGGGGTTGGTCTCATCCTAGTATATACTGTTTCTAGTGTAAAGTTCGATACATCATTGTTTATTGAAGCCGTTGTGTTAGCATTGCTAAATTTGTTGCTAGTCTCTTGGATCACAGACTTGCCCTACATACTATACTTGAAGGAATAGACACTAGAGTATTAGCGTGTTTGCTGGGACAGTCGGTAAGACAGATTCCAGGAGAAGTAGATCGATACTGATTCGAAGAAAAATCGAACGCGGATGCGATTTAGCGACGAATTCAAGCTCGAAGCAGTAGCACTGTACCGAAGCTCTGATGTTTCCGCGGAACAGGTGGGTGCCGAACTAGGTGTGTCTTCATTGCTTTTGTGTCGCTGGTCTCGTGAGTGATCAAACCCGAATGCGTCTGAGGAGCGTCCGTCGGACGAGGATCACGAGAAGGATTGGTCGTTTGTGCCGAGAGTTGGATTTTTAAAAAAGCTTCGAGCGATGTAGCGCCTCAACAATCGACCGGTATTGGTTCACTGGTCGATGGCTCAAGCACTATCCAGTCGTGTTCATTGTGTGCGCGGTTGAGCGTGTCGCGGAGCAAGTACTGCGCGTGGCGCGACCTTGGTCGAGAGTCGAATCGAACCCGTTCGGATTATCGTGTATTGATGATGGTTCGGAGTCTGCACCAGGAATGGGATGGGTTCTTGGGGCATCGGCAAATTGACTTCTGTTCGCGACGTGCAGCGGGGAACATGTGCATTCGGAAAAAACGTCGGCGACAATGGCGACCGGGACGAATCGGTCTAAACATCCCCGACCTGTTGCCGCGCGATTTTTCGGCCACAGAACCGAAGCGGGTTTGGATATCCGACATCACCGAACTGACTACGGGGCAAGGTACGTTGTACTAGTGTGTGACCAAAAATCTGTACGATAGTGCGATCGCGGTATGGAAGACTAGTACTCGGCAAACGGCCGAGTGGGTGCCCTCAACAGCGGAATTGGCACTGGTTAAGCGACACCTGAGCCTTGGTACGATCCTGCATTCCGACCATGGTAGTAATTACACAAGCTATGCCTACCGTGAATGTCTGCGGTGGAATGGTTTGAAGATCAGTATGGGAAGAGTCCGGACCTGCGCGGGCAACGCGTCGGCGGAAAGTGTGTTTGGATTGCTCAAACGGGAGCTAGTGAATCGACGCCAGTTTCGGAATGATCGACAAGATCAACCAGTACTTCTTGAATGCCTACAATTCTTGGCGACGAGCTCCCTGAAGTTGCCTCAGTTTGATGGACACCTACAATTAGAAAATGTTAAGGAGTCCATATTATGGCAAGAAAGCACTACTCTTTGGAGTATCGAGAACAGATTGTCGCCTTGGTGAAGTCGGGGCGTTCGATCACGTCGGTGGCGAAGGAATTTGGTCTCGCTGATCAAACGGTTCGAAATTGGCTGCAAGAAGCTCAAGAGGACAATCTACCGTTTTGCAAGGTTCTTTATTGAGAATTTTCATATTTTTGCCGATTCGCTGCGTTGTCTTAGGGGGCTCTGCCCCCCCCCCGAAGTACGGGACCTTTCACGAAACCGCGGGTTGATGATGATGTTTCCTGCGGAACCCAGAAGTGGATGGTCCGCATCTTAATCGCAACAAGGTGGGCGTTCGGTTTCGGCGTAGGATCGCCGGTACCACGTGCCGGTTTTCAGCATCGCGCATGCGACGGCCAAGAAACGATCGGCACCGGAACGTCGCGCTCGACCCTGGGTAGGGCCTCGCGTCCTCAGTGCTTCGTATCGTTGGCGACCGATAGGATCCACAGGTGACGCGACGCGAGCCCAGTGGTACCTACTGTCCACGAGCCGTGGATTCGCTGCTCGACGCCGTGGAACTCGACAGGATTTCCCCGATCTTTTGGTAACGGGTGCGATCCGCGCAAGGCCGCATCATCCCGGTTCCGGATCACGACTCCTGCTTCCCTAACCAATTCGCGAGCACGAATATGCCCACACCCGGTATGGCGGCGAGCATGTCGCGCTCGGTGGGTCTCGGGGGATTCGCACTTGAAGCACTGGTAGTGGCCGCCTGGGTCGACCAGCTTTCCAATTTCGTTTCGAGCGGGTGCGTCACCTCTTGGAGTTGTTGTTGGATGAGGGTGAATTGCTGAAACCAGAGCGTGATGTGTTCTGGTCATAACCGTGCCGTTGTGGTTGCGATCGGTAACCGGTCAGCACGCAGCTGCTCGAGGACCTGAGCGGCTTGAAAGCACCGCATCTGGTGGCCTTTGAGGATGTTCTCGACCGAGTGTTTTCGCCGGCGTGGGGCCACGTCTGGATTGGGCATATGCTGCCACAGCGCTGGGACAAAGGGTAACCCTACGTCTGCTCCAAGCAAGCTTTCGAAATGGGGATAAGGGACTGTCATAAATTTTGTGTATGGGAAGATTTGCCATACCTCCCCGAAGAGAGGAAAAATTTGGTTTCAGCATGATTATTGTAGTCTCTTTTGCTATTTTGAGATCCATCCTTTATCAGGATTAAATCGCCCCTCAAAATGAATTGCAAATTCCCGTTTGAACGATTGCCAATGAGCCATCGGCGCGGTCCACTTCGCACTCGCCTCCCGTAAGGCTAAATACATGAGTTTTTTCGCAGCTCCCACACTGGTAAAGTGTCCGCGCGCATGTACCGCGCGCCGCACCGTGGCATTCACACTCTCAATCGCATTGGTGGTGTAGATCGCCTTGCGAATTAAGGGGGAAAACGCAAAAAAGGGATCACGAACGTCCATTTCTGACGCCACGAACGCACCACGTCCGGATACCGTTGCCCCAGTTCGCTTCGTTCAAATTCATCCAGCAACGTTGCGGCTCGGTCCGCACTCTCGGCCCGATAAATCGGTTTCAGAGCTGCTGCCAAAGCCTTGCGTTCCTGAGAGGAAGCACTAGACAAACTGTGGCGGATCAAATGCACGATACAAGTCTGCACCGTGGTGTTCGGAAACGCGGTCTCTAACGCCTCCGGAAACCCTTCAAGCCATCCACGACCGCAATCAGAATATCCTGCAAACCGCGCACTTTCAGTTCGTTGAGAACATTGAGCCAGAACTTTGACCCTCGTGCTCACCGAGCCAAAGTCCCAATAGGGACTTCTGACCGGTCTCATCGATACCCAGGGCTAAATACACTGCGCGCGTGGTGCCCGCACCGGCTTCTCGAACCTTGACGTGAATCGTATCTAAGTACAGGATCGCATACGTGCTCGCGAACGGCCGATGCTGCCATTCGGTGAATTCCTCCATCACCACATCGGTGACCCGGGCAATTAAATCTGCCGACACCGACACCCCGTACGAGCTCGCAAATGCGCTGTGTGGACATGCCGCGCGCAAACATTTGAATCACCTTCTCGTCAAAGCCCGGTAAGCACCGACAATACTTGTCCACCAGCTGCGGTTCAAAGGTACCCTGACGAGCTCGCGGAATCTCCAGCGGCATCGAGTCACTCTCGGGGATCATAGCTCCAGAGACCCTGCCGAATCTTGCGTGCTCAGCCTGGTTTGGTGCGCCATAAGTGTGCGCGCATGCGCGGTCGCGCGCGCCACTCGAGCATGTTCGTATCCGGTGCTTCCAAGGTCTGTAACGCTGGGGGCTCTAAGAAGAACGCCGCAGCGAGCACCAAAGCGTCGCGCCGGTCGTCTTTCGCACCCGCAGGTGAGGAGCGATCTCGAACGCGATCGGCTGGTTTCGGATTGATGGCAAAGACGCCAGAACCCAAGGCTCACAAACCATCAACCACCGGTCCGGTGGAAGTTTCTCAGGCGATGCCAAGGCGCGCGGTCTCAGCCGGCTTCGTTGGTTCCGACCACCACGTCGTCAGCTCGGCAAATCCCATGCCGGGGTGCGATAGCTTCCGCTCGGCAACATGTTCTCCAGTCGTGTTCAGAAGGCCGACTTGAGGCTCCGCTTTTCCCAGTCCACACCGACATACCATGGCCATGCCATCGTAACGCTCCAACATAGAACTCTATCCATTCAAGTCGGTAAATTGCCATACTGACCTTTCCCTGTACCGGCGTGCTAAGACGCGCACCATCTACTGGGTCTCCACGGCAAGGGTGCGTTGCCGTGGCACCATTCCTCCTGAGGTGATCAAACGTCACGGGGTCCGAATGGTTGCTCACGGCCGCACACCGAATGGTTCATCCTTAGCTTTCGAAAAGTTAACGTGTCATGGTACAGGGATCGTGAGGTTGGCGCGAACGCGAGCATACCTTACGCCGTGAGTTAGCTCGGACCAAAGAAGCGCGAGCTATCTTAGCCAAGGCCACGGCCTGGTTCGCGACGGAGACGACCAGGACCCGACGCGGGTCTTCGAGTTCAGAGACGTGCACCAGGCCGAACATACGATCAGTGCATTGTGTCGCCAGCTTCGCGTCTCCCGAAGTAGTTACTA
>JAAXGW010000020.1 GCA_012267385.1 OMG group bacterium | reverse complement strand
GGGTCTGAGCACGTTTTGGGGGACAGGTTCTTAAACACATTTTGATCATTGCGCGACACCGTTCGAGGTCGAATAGTGATGTTGCTGACCATTCTTGTTTTGGTTGCTCACGAAAGGAACTCGTCGCCAAGAATTGTAGGCGTTCAAGAAGTACTGGTTGATCTTGTCGACCGCTTCTTGCCGAGTCCGAAACTGGTGTCGATTCACGAGCTCTCGTTTGAGCAGTCCAAATACACTTTCGGCTGACGCGTGGTCCGCGCAGGTCCGAACTCTTCCCATATCGATCTTCAAACCGTTCCGTCGCAGACATTGACGATAGGCATCGCTCGTGTCCTGGCTACCATGATCAGAATGCCGGATCGTACCATGGCTCAGAGGTCGCTTGGCCCGTGCTCATTCCACCGTTGAGGTGACCCACTCGGCCGCGGCCTTTGCGAAGATCGCATTCTCTTCTTCGACCCGAACCAGCTTCCGCTTCACCTGCCGCAACTCGCGGCGCAGTTCCACCTCCTCTGAGGTCACGGTACCGTTGGCAGCAGCGATCCAACTACGGATCGTCGGCTCTGTCGGCTCAAACTCTTGGGCTAACGATGCCGCACTGCGACCCGCACGCGCTAACTTGACGATCTGCTCTCGATATTCTGCTGGATAATGCTTCCTGGACATAATTGATTCCTCCTCTTAAAAAGAAAATTAAATTATGTCCACTAACTAGTGCACACTCCACAACTGAAACTCGATGCGTATTACTGAGGTTAGTCTAATCCTTGACCACGAGGTTTTTCAACTCTATTTCAGATCATCTTGAATGTTGTCCTCAGTTTATAATTGTTACTAAACATGTGCTAAGCCTAATAGTCACGAGAGGTAGTGAGAATCACTGTCGATTAAGTTTCATCAGTTACGCAGCCAAATCAAGCTGCTGTCACTAATAGACTTGAGCGATTACGAGTATCTATAACACAACTGAAAAGATCATACTTCGATTTGCAAAGTCTCGAATTTCGAGTCAATATACCTTGATTGTTCCATACCAGCATATGACAATAACAGCTAACACATAGCAAGTCTCAAAAACTAAAAGTTCCACAAATTCACATCAACAATTCACAGGAGATACTTCGATGAACACAAGTGCAACCTCAAATCGATCAGTACGAGACACCATCGTATTCCTACTCGGCGCAGGATTAGCGGTGATCGTACTGATAGTCCTCTACTACACTCTACCGTTGGGAGAAGCTGATCCTACAGTTGTTTCCGAAGACAATTCTTCAACGATCGCAGAGAATGACGACAATAGTAAACCGTCTCCTCGTCAAGAGAGTCAATCAAAGGGGGTGTACGAAGTTGATTCATTAGCAGACATACTCACCAACTATTCAAAGACGTTCAATAGATTTGCTGCTTTGTATTCCTTGGTTTCTCAATCCGAAGAAGATCAACTTGTCGAGCTGTTTAATGAATCATTGAGCTACGAATACAGCGAGTCGGATGATCCTTGGTTGTCAGACAGCATCCGTAGAACTATATTGACTCGGCTGGTCCATGTAAACGACGAAGTAGCTGGTTCTCTATTTCTTGATCTTGAGTCTGAGCAACAAACTTCCCTTTCCTATACTCTCGCCCGTGAGTGGGCGAGTTTTGATCTCGATCGTGCAGTAGATTTTGTCACGAGTTTGGATGACTCTATCTATGTTCCTGCGGCTAAGAGGGCTATTCTGGACTTGAATCAAACTCTTCCCATAGATGAATTGAGAACATTAGCAAATCGTCTTGGAGACACAAACTACATACAAAACCTTGTCGATCGAAATTTACGAGAAGAGGAAGCGGAGAATCCAGCAGAGGCGTGGGCAACACTCTCTGCAGACCCGAACATGCTAACCCAAGACAACAGATCGAGAATAAACAATATTGTCAATGCTTGGATAAAAGAAGAAGGTGTCCTAGTTTTAGATACGGTAACCGAAGCTATTGAAGACGAAGAGTTCAAAGAAAGTATTACTCGATATGGCCTGAAAATTGCCGCTGAAGACAATCCTGAAGCAGCGTTTGACTATGCAATACAGTTCGATACCGGGGGTGGCGGCTTGTTCGGTATGAGTTATAACCCATACATGTATTCGATACTGAACGAGTGGGCTGAGGACAGCCCTATGGATGCGTTGAATAAAGTACTAACCATCGATTCGACTTCACAAAGAAACGAGTACGTAGATGACGTGTTTAGATCTTGGGCTCGTAACGATATAAAAGGGATGGTAGATTCAATACCACATCTTCCTTCTGAGGTTCAGGATGCGGCTCGAGTAAGTGGTATCTCTCATTTGTCTCGAGAATCTATAGACGATGCACTACCTCTGTTTGATGATATTGAGAGCGATACGAAGAAGGGTCAAGCAGCCATGAGCATTGCGTTCTCTTGGGCTGAAAAAGACCCCGAGGCTGCACTGAATTGGGCACAGACCAACCCGAATACAGAAGCTATCAGGTCCCAAGTAATTGGTACGATGTTAACCACCTTAGCGAGTAAAGATCCTGAGAAAGCGTTTAACATAGCCCTGGAGCTCCCGCTGAATGAAGATGGTGTAGGATTTGAGGCGAGCGTCCTTGCAACATTGTCTTATACGAACGTCGACAAAGCTTTAGAACTGCTTCCTAAAGTTCGTGCAGGAGGAGCGTCCAAAAAAACTGCTTATACGGGCGTTGGTGGTGGTTTAGCTATGCAAGGTAGGATCACTGAAGCTATTGAGCTCGGAAAAGAATTGTCTGAGGAAGATCAATTGAATTACTACACAACTGTTGGTGCGATGTCTTTATCCGGGACCATGTTGTCTGGGCTCACGGGAAATGAACCCGAAATGGACGTGTTTGCAACACTTGATGCCATACCCCACGAAGAAGCTCGTTCCCAGGTCGCGGTACAAGCAATAATTATGGATCAATTGAGTAGTTCCTTCAGCGATCAAGAAATAGAGTCATTGAAGGAGTACATTTCCGAAGAAGACATGGAAGATTTAGAGGAAGGGCTGGAACAATTAGAATCGATGCCAATACCTACTATGCCGTTTTTAGGACTCTAGTACATATTGAGAAATAGGATTCGCGTTGCGACAGAACGGAAGACGCTTGATCGGTTGCGACCCACCCACAGAATTTCTAATTTGGACTTTACCGAATCCGTTACAGTTCGAAACTTACGCCAATTCGCAAAATTGCCAGAGAACATTCCGGCAAAACAACTGCGATACGGACTCTTAGGGTTTTGGAAATGCGTGAAAAGGAAACGAGATAACTACAGGTCGAGTCGCGACGGCAGTAGTAACTCTCCTATGGGCTAGAAGTAATCGGTATGGCTAATAGTGGAGCTGCCTCAGTTTGATGGACATCTACAATTAGAAAATGTTAAGGAGTCCATATTATGGCAAGAAAGCACTACTCTTTGGAGTATCGAGAACAGATAGTCGCCTTGGTGCAGTCGGGGCGTTCGATCACGTCGGTGGCGAAGGAATTTGGTCTCGCTGATCAAACGGTTCGGAATTGGCTGAAAGAAGCTCAAGAGAGACCGTTAGGTTGGCGCGAACGCGAGCGCGCTTTACGCCGTGAGAATGCTCGACTAGAAGAAGAGCGAGACGTCTTGGCAAAGGCCGCGGCCTGGTTCGCGACGACGGAAACGACCAAGACCCGACCGCGGTCTTCGAGTTCCTAGACGTGCACCAGGCCGAATTTACGATCAGTGCATTGTGTCGCCAGCTTCGTGTCTCCCGGAGCGGCTACTATGCTTGGCGAGATCGGTTACCGTCGCAACGGTCCGACGTCGATCAAGCATTAATGACACAGATCAAGGCGATTTATACCGCTTCCCGCGGGGTGTACGGCACCCCGCGGATTCCTGCGACGTTACGTGAACAAGGGGTTCGCACCAGTCGTCGTCGGGTCGCGCGTTTGATGTTGCAACTGGGTTTGCGAGGCGTCTGTCGCCGTCGTCGTAAGGGTAAGCCGAAGCGGCCGGGAACGATGGTTGTGGCACCGGATCAAGTCCGTCGGAGCTTTCGTGCTGAGCGACCGAATCAACTTTGGGTAGCGGATGCGACGTACATCCCCACCGCGGAAGGAACGGTCTATTTGGCGGCGATTCAAGATGTTTTTTCCCGTCGCGTCGTCGGGTGGTCCATGTCTGCTAGGCAGGATGCCGAGTTGATGGTGCGTGCGTTGCAGATGGCGATCCGAACTCGACGTCCCACGCAAGTCATTCATCACTCGGATCATGGTTCACAATACGCGTCGCTCCAGTTTCGACAAGCGTGTGCCGCGGCGAACGTGAAAGTGTCCATGGGATCCGTCGGCGATTGCTATGACAACGCGATGGCGGAAAGCTTGTTTGCGACCTTGGAGACCGAGATAATCGATCGCCAACTGCGACACCGTTTTCGCACCCGTGCGGAGGCGAGCCGAGAAGTCTTTAGCTACTTGGACGGCTTCTACAATCCACGTCGAATTCATTCAGCGCTGGATGATCGCTCTCTAGTAGCATATGAACAGAGATTTGCTCAAGAACATGGTTCGGTGGCAAATCCCAAAATGAACCGTCTATCAAACTGAGGCAACTTCAATGTTTTCTTACCAACTCGTCTGTTGCTAAGCGAGCATTAAGTCCCGCACCTGTTTCTGAAATTCGGGTCTTCCATTGCCTCTCTTACTTCACGCGGTAGGGGCTTGGATTTACGCTTAAATGGGCTGAACACTATGACCTCCTTCGAGATTAAATCTCACTGTGATTATACACACTATTTACAACTTCTCATGAACTCAGAGAGCGTGTTGTATCCGGATATTAAAATGCCCCGATTAACACGGGGCATTGGTAGATTTAAGTCGCTATGGAGTGTGCACTAGTTAGTGGACATAATTAAATTTTCTTTTTAGGAGGAGTCAATTATGTCCAGGAAGCATTATCCTGCAGAGTATCGAGAGCAGATCATCAAGTGAGCGCGGGCGGGTCGGCGGTGGCGAGCGATCTCGTCAAACGGTAATTTCGAGCCGACCGACCAAACCCAATCTGGGTGGCAGAGGCGACGGATGTGCCGACCATGAAGGGACGTGGTATTGAGCGGTCCTTAAAGATGTGTTTGCGCGCCGGATCGTGGGTGGGTCGACCCGTGCGCGACAGGGTACCGAATTGATGGTTCGAGCACTGCAAACAGCGATCTCGGAACGGCGTCCTCAAGGCGGTGTCCTGCATCATTCAAATCGCGGTTCGCAGTATACCTCAACGGCGTTTCAGGCGGTCTAATATCACACCGTCCATGGGCGCAGTGGGAAACTGTTACGACCATGCCATGGCCGAGAGTTTCTTCGCGTCGTTGGAAAAGGAGTTGATTCACCAGCAACGGCGACGGCGCGTCGCGACGCGGTCGGAAGCGGCATTGAAAATCTTTGAATATATTGAAGGTTTCTAGAACCGAACACGATTGCATTCGGCCTTAGATTTTCGATCGCCGGTGGAATTTGAACATGCGCATACCGAGAGGAAAGCAGCTTAGTATGAATAATCGTTCAAACAATCGAAGGTACGTAGCCCATGGAAATGTGGACAACTCTGCCGAGTTCCCCACATCCCCACAGGCTCAACAACAAATTCTTTGTTGTCCACTAACTCGTGCATACTTCACTACGCTAGCTAGCTTGTAATTTACTCTCCTTTTTGCGCTTGTAGTACCGAAATTGCTGCCATCCTGATAACAAAGCTGAAACGACTAAAGATACAAAACCAGCCGCGACAATATAGCCGTTATTCATTACCTCGATCCATTCTTCTGGAGTATGGTAATGTTCTACATCCGGATGGCTTGGTACTAGGAATATAAACCCTACCATAAGTCCAAGAACTATTGATATTCCTATGTGATACAGCACCCAAAAGAACAAAAAACGAATACCTATGAACAGGTAGTTAATCTAAGTCATCTGAGGAATAAATAGAAAATTTACAACACAACTTGTGGCAGACAATTCCGTTTACTACCAAATATGCTACCAAAAAAGGTCCCAAAATACTCGTTATAGCCCAGCTAGGCATTCCGCAGTCATAAAAGTAATTTCCCACTGGTCTCATAACAAAGACAATAACCGACACAAGAAGCGCGAAGTCTACCGCAACGAGCAATAAAAACTTTTTAGGATTCAAGATTTCTGTTTTCTTAGTCATAACGCTAGCAATGCTTCCAAGATTTCTGATGCTTCATCATCATCGTCTTCATTCTCGCACATGGAACCGGGGTAGCAAATGAAATTTACGACAGCTAGCACAGCACTGGCCGCGACACCGCTCGCTTGTATCCATCGCCAGATTTTTTCGGCGAGAAGTAAAAAAGATCCCTTACTTGCAGCAACAAGCGCCGCGACACCAGCAAAAGCAGCCACCAACAGAGCTATTAAGAATGCCCAACTCCACCACTTGCAATGTGAGAAAGCATGTTTAAATATTTTCCATGTTATCACATCATCACCGCAAGCGTGGTCTTCCCCATCAGCATGTGCAACTGATCCAATCGTACGTACTTCTATCTTCGTGCCAGTGTCGGCAGAGGACATATTCACATTTACCTCAGGAATTCCTGCAAAAATGAGAATAAATGAAGCTACTAAACTAAGGTTAAATGCTGTTTTCTTAAACATCGTTCAATCTCCATCAATAGGTTGTTGATTTTCCGACAAATGATGCCGGGCTTATCAACCATTCATGGAGAAGAAATCCCTGCTTATTCACCCCAGACGAGTTAATTACTCTCATCCGTTTTTCGGGCTGTTGTATTCACAGAAGCCCGACTTCGGGCGTTCCATGACTGGTTGAATGGGAACATTCTATCAAAAACTCAAAAAAGTTCCAAACCGACCAAAAGTAAGAGCACCGGCAGGATTGTCACCAAGACAATATACACAGGGACTATTAAATCATCTATAGAGTCAATCTTCATTAAATTACTCAATCGAGTTTTTATTCTGCTACTGGATCCGCAATAAGATCTTTGTACGGCAGGTGCGTGTTCGCTATGTTGCTCATAACTAACACGATCTGTACCCAAGTGTTCATAGCTCGATTATTGTGTCGTCCAGAAAATTCCTCTAAATACCGATCTAGGTGTTTTTTGCTTAAGTGGTGGTACGTGCCGTAGACTCCGCGTTTGAACGACGCCCAATAGCTTTCGATGGAATTTGTAGTCATACCGTCTTTGACGTATTCTCCAGCGGAATGCTTGACCGATTTGTGTTTGAAACCTTGCTGCTCTAAATTGTCATAGACGCGAGCGTCGTCGGTATGGACTCCAGTACCCGATTTGACGTTTTGATGAAGAAATCCATACACGTTCTGTTGATTGACGTGCTCCACTGTTTTCGCTCGGATTAATCCGCTTTCGTTATGTCGGATGCCTACTACCGCTTGTTTACCAGCCGCTCCTCTTCCTAAACGAAGTTTCTTGGAAGAATGTCTATTTCGCTCTCGACCACCGACATACATTTCGTCCATCTGCACCGTGCCGTCCATTTGCAGGTGACCGACCATCGTCCGAGCAATGTCCATGGCCATTCTAACTCGGTGCATTAAATGTCAAGCAATTTCTGAGTAATCCCTAATTCTCGGTGAACTTTCATACTTGATATGCCTTTAATATTCGTGACGAGCAGATAATTCGTATGAATCCACGTGTCCAACGGAACATACGTATCTTGGAGCATCATGCCGGTTTTAACATCGAAATATTTCTTGCAAGTGCGACAACGATACTTCATCGGACGACCTGATTTTGATCGAACCGTATCCATCGCACTACAATGACCGCAGCACCTTTTTTCGTGGTCGACTCCCCACATGATTTTCTCGAACCAATCTTCTGCGATTGTCGCGTTCGGAACGATACCGAACAACTGTTTGACCGTCAATCCCATTCGATGATATTGACCTGATCCTTTCGATTTTCTTCGTTTTGCCATCTTGTTAACAGTATATCATAAAACGATAGCAAAGTCAATAGTATCAGTAAGTTAATAGGTTAAACTTTATATTTCGAAAGTTTGTGCCCTCGGCTAAAATATGAGAGCCGGGCGAGTGCTTTCGCCCGGCTCAAAACCTGAAGGTTTGTATGTCGCCCCTCCAGGATTTTGGCGTTAAATCAAACATACACTAACATTTGAGGGCAAGACATATGTCTGATCCAACACTGACAATAAATATCAATATCAACAATAAATCTCGCGTTTTTCGATTGCCTCCTACGAGTTGGGGACGTCCAAGAACCTTTCACGAAATGTGCAGAGATTTCCCTATCACGCTCAAATTGATGGAGATCGCAGACGAAGAGGGTCGACCAGATCTGAAACAATTCATCAGTCGAAACTCGGACTTGTTTGATCATCGTTAAACGCTAAACAGAAACCTCGTCTCTGTCGAGGTTTTCTGGCTAATTGCTTGTGCGTGACAGGATGTAAACAAGTATATAATTCCCAAAGAATTTGTCCTAGAAAGATGGGAGCGTAATAAGTATGTGGTTATGTGGTCAGTACTGGCCATTCCGATCTTATCGATAGTCGGGATCGCTATGTTGTCGTTGTTACCAATATCCATCATGGAATTATTGAGTTACATGAGGGTGTGCCCTAACTAACTCAAATCGTTTTCCTTGAAATCGGCAGGCGTATGATTGCTTAGAACCGGTGTACTTGGAGCAAGACTTCTAGGTCGTGAGCGTGAGTTGGTTTGCTCGCTAAGTGTGGTGAAGAGTATTTCTTAATTAATTTACTAATGCTCCGTCCTGTAGTAAGCGATACGAATAAGAGAGTTGTCCGGACTGTAGTGATGTAAATAGCCGGCGGGCGGGTGTTCGTGAGTTCTCCTTGTATCTGCGGTCGAAAACTTCTTTTAATGGAGAAATACGGGTCTAGACAGTCGTCAGTGTACAAACTCGGATTTGAATACCCATTGAACATTTCCAGAACGTGGAAGAATCCAATGATTCCTTAGACTCGATCACATTACACACCTAACCACAACGAAGCTATTGGTAACGCGTACAGGCTCTCTCCAATTGATCGAGCCCGCTCGCCATCGTACAGAACGACACCAGCAATGAAATTTTCGGAGTGTTGTTGCAACTTGCGAATTCCGCGAAAATCTGCTTCCTTAACCGTCGCCCGTGTTTTTACTTCGATCGCCACGATTCCGCTTCCTCTTTTTTCGATCACAAAGTCTACTTCGTGTCGATCTCGATCACGATAGTGAAAAATCGTCAACTTCTTATCGTACCAAGATACAAGCTTTGACAGTTCTTGAAACACAAACGTTTCGGTCATTTGTCCCAGTAGTTTACGATCTTTCCACAAACTATCCTCATATAGATTGAGTAATGCGCAGGCAAAGCCAGTATCTAAAAAGTGTAATTTCGGCGCTTTGACCGATCGCTTCAACTGATTGTTAGACCACGAAGGTACGTACTGAAACAAAAATAGGTTCTGCAGAATCGACACATACTCGTTAACAGTATTTCGACTCAAATTAAGTGTCGCGGCCAAGTCAGCGAGGTTAAACAGTTGTGCTGAGTGAGCCGCAGCGATTCCAGCAAGTCTTGGTAATATTTCTAAGCGACGCGCTGAGGTCACTTCGTACGCGTCGCGGAAGGTGATCGTTCTGAGGTAGTTTTGATACCATTTCTGGCGATCAAGAGTAGATAACAATCTCGGTTCTGGATACCCACCTTCGACGATTCGCCTTGAGAGTTCGCGTATTAATCGCGGATGTTGTTCGCTTTCACGAACATTCAATCTGTTATCAAAAATTTGTCTGAGTATTGAAGATCCTGTCAAATTTTCACTTTCACCAACCGTAACGTGTTTGTATCGATCGGTTGAGTAGTGATGAATTTCACCCTGTGAGAAGGGATACAGTTCAACCAATTGCATACGTCCAGCTAATGAATCGGAGAGTTCACTCATTAGAGAGAGCCGTGCAGACCCAGTAAGCAAAAATCTACCTGGTACTCGATGTGAATCTACTTCTACCTTAAGCTGACGATAAATTTCAGGTACAAGTTGAACTTCATCAAGTATCACATGGGACGGTAGTTGCTCAACAAAACCGACCGGATCGTTATGAGCAAAGTCTCGATTAGCTTGCTCGTCAAAAGAAATGTACTCGTACTTGTGAGGATGGCTGTTACTAGCTTGAATTGCTTTACAAAGTGTCGTTTTTCCACTTTGCCTTGGACCAGTTAAGAGCACAACCGGAGCCCAAGATAGGGTATTTAGGAGACTCGAAAGAAGAAATCGAGGAACATAACTTTTGTCTAACAATTCGGTTATCAAGATTGCGTCCTAAACCACCAAATCGCAAATATTACGGCTGAATATCATTTATTACATCGCTATTTGTCAATATATTACTCGCTATATTATATATAAAGTATTCGCTGAATGTCATTTCACCTGTTTGTTCGAAGGTGCGTAAGCGTTGGAATCAGTACACCGAGATTGATCGCAAGACAATGATCCTTTTGCTTGAACGAAGTTAGACTCAGTCTCGAATACATCGGGCATACAAGCAATTTGGAATCTCGAATTTTGCCCGTCTCAGTGAACTCCCTAAACATCCTTCAGATGGAGGAGTGAAATACATTTAAGAAATGGAGCTTTTATCGTCTCTAGAGAGGATCAAACACCGTTGGGTCATACTACAATACACAAGAAGTGTCGCTGAGTTGAGCTTCGACCAAACTCTCAAATATCCAATCGGTAAGGACAAGAAATAGAGACTCCAATACCCCGATGCGTTGACGAACAGGCGCACCATCACGGTTTCGAAGTTCCGATTTACAAAAATGCTCTTCTATGATTTGAAAATTCCCCTACAGTCCGTTTGCTTAAAATGACTGACGAAATACACTGAGTTCATCTTGGTGTCTGAGCTCCGTTTATGAGCTCTCTTTTGCGGATCCGCGTACTCTGACCACAAAGTGTCTCAAGCGCGTTCTAACCACAATCAAACTATCGGTTAATACCTGCGGGAAGTCTATGCAAAAACGAATCGCTATCTTTCTTTTGATCTGTGCTCTTGGATGGGTTATCGCTGTCGGTGCAGAAGCTCCTAGTGAGGGCCTTAGTGCCGAGCTCAGACTTCGGTACGAAACAGCAGAAGATTCTGTGAATGACGATGCCAACGCCTATACCGGACGTCTTGCATTGAAATGGGTCGTTGGCGATGGCATGATTCGACCGGTAGTAGAAGTAGAGCACATATCTGCGTTCTTGGGCGAGGAATACAACGATGGTGGTGCAAATAGAAAGTCACAATATGCCGTGATCGCAGACCCAGTCGGAACTGAAATCAATCAACTCTATGTACACATCGGTGCTGATGAACCGTGGGAGTTATTGCTTGGCCGGCAGGAACTAGCACACCGTTCCTACCCTTGGCAACGTTATGCAGGTACCGTTTCGTGGCGGCAAAACGAACAGACGATGGATGCAATTGCATTGCGCTATCCATTTAACGAAAAGTTCGAGTTCCAAGGCGCTTACATCATGAACGTCAATCGTATATTCGGTGAGGACAATCCAAATCCAACCCGAGCGAATTTTGAACTAGATGGCTTCATGCTCACCAGCAACGTGAAAGTTCAGGAGAACATTGATCTTGATCTGTTTATGTTTGATCTTGCTTTTGATGAAGCCACCACTCTATCTAGCCAGACGATTGGCTTACGTGTCGATGGTACTTGGCCAACGAATACAGATTTCGATTTTCTTTATTCTGGTGAGTTTGCTTGGCAACAACCAGACACAGAGATGTTCGACGATACCAGCTATCGTATGCTCTCCGCAGGGATCACGACGAACGGCCATACCATCAAATTTAAAAACGAGTTTCTCAGTTCCGGTAACGGTAACGCGTTTCAGACTCCATTAGCAACTCTACACATTCATCAAGGATGGACAGATCGCTTTTTAAGCACACCTGCCGAGGGTGTTTCAAATACTTCGATAAACGCTAGCGGTAAGATATCGGAAGTGAAATACACGTTAGAGTTCAATACCTATTCTTCCGATGAAGGTGGATATGATTTCGGTACCGAATTTGGCGCGATGCTTTCTTATAGTTGGCCAAATGAAAGCAGGTACTTAGCGGGCTGGAGTATGGGCGGAAAGTTCACGGCGTTCAGTGCCGACACTGGTAATGTAGACGGCACATCATTCAACGACGTGACCAAGTTTTGGTTTTGGTTCCAAAGAAAATTCACCCTCGACTAGCGCGGTAGCACTGGTAGGTGCCGGAGGACTACTTAATGCGGTACTTCTGGTGGCCGTTCAATTATTACAAAGGCTGAATCGACCTCAGCTCTCTTCTCTACCGTCTTGATGAACATCGCAGGATGTTTTTCAGCCGGTAATTCCAATATCGCGTAGCCGAGTTTGGGGTAAGCTTTACCACTCTCAGCATCAGTTTCCTCAATCAACGAATTCAACTCGAAAAAGTCGTGAAGGACGACTCTGACCTTATTAGTTAATCGCTGAAATTTCTTCTGTTTGGTATCAAATACCAAATGCACCGGTTCGTCAGACTCGACCTCCCAGTGAACTATTGGTTCATCGATGGTTCCTTTCTCGCGCACTTCATATTTCACTTTGTCGTCTTCGCTTTCAATCTCAATTTCAAATTCGTCATGTTCAAAGGTGGATTTCGAAACTTTTTCAACAACTGGTATCACCAAAAGATCGTGCTCTTCCTCTGGATCGAGTCGTATGGACTCCAATTTCTCGGTTTGAGTCCAACCCGCACAAGTAAAAAACACTAGTAAAACGCCCAAATATCCCTGTTGCCGCAACAAGGGATTGATCGTTGGGTTCGATTGCTTTACAACGCCTTCAGTCATTTTTAGGTATTAATTAGTAATAAGCATTTGTCGTAATGGAGTGGTCTGTTGCGTCTTTAATGCCCGTCAAATCTGGGACTCTTGCTAACAAAGTTGATTCCACGCCTTGCTTCAATGTGATGTCGACAGCAGCACAGCCTTGACATCCCCCGCCAAACAGTAAGACGGCAACGGTATCGTCAACGACTTCGACGAGCGATACAATTCCACCGTGCGCTGCCAGATTTGGATTGATTTCACTATACAGTACATAATTGATTCGATCTTCAATCGGAGCGTCTGGTCCAACTTGTGGGACTCGAGAGTTAGGGGCGCGGACAGTAATCTGACCACCCATTCGATCTTCTCGAAAATCGACTTCAGCATTTTCTAAGAAAGGAATGCTACGTTCGTCGTACCAGACAGTAAAACCGTCATAGTGAAATGGTTGGTCGCCCTGGTGTTGCTCGCCTTCTCGGCAGTAGGCGATGCAAGTTTCCGCGTTTGGTGTACCTGGTTTTGCCACAAAAATTCGAACGCCGCAACCTGGATCTTCCTTCTCAAGGAGTTTGACCAGATAGTCCTGAGCTGCCTGAGAAATGTTTACAACTGATTGTTCCATACATGTAATTATCTATATGAGCACCAATTTGCACTAACAAGATTTATCGAATTAAATCCTGAAAACTTAAACTAACATCCAACACTTCAGTAAGCTTGAACATCTCTGACTCCAATTTGGCGTGCCCTATAGTCTTATGACAACTCCCCTCGAACAGTGTCTCAGAGAGCGGATTTTGGTACTGGATGGTGCAACCGGTACCATGCAGCAACGATTGAATCTAAGCGAGAATGACTTTCGTGGTTCTCGATTTGCGGATCATCCAGTCGCGTTGAAGGGAAACGGTGATGTGTTATCCCTTACCTGCCCAGAGGTGGTTTTAGACACCCATTTCGCTTTCTTAGATGCCGGAGCAGACATCATTGAAACCAATACGTTCTCTGGGAACCGAATTTCACAAGCCGACTACAACCTCGGGTCCTGTGTATATGAGCTGAACTATGAAAGTGCTAAATTAGCTCGACAAGCAGCCGATGATCGTACGACACCGGACAAACCTCGATTTGTAGGTGGAGTTTTAGGTCCAACCACGCGATCAGCCAGTCTCTCCCCAGACGTGAACGATCCCGCTGCGCGCAACGTGCGTTTTACTGAATTAGTAGAAGTCTACGCAGAAGCTACAAGAGCTTTGATCAAGGGAGGTGTGGACTTCGTCATGATCGAGACGGTTTTTGACACGTTGAACGCCAAAGCAGCAATCTATGCGGTTCAGGACGTATTTGCAGAGTTTGATTCCACCTTACCGTTAATGATTTCCGGCACCATCACTGACGCGAGTGGTCGCACTCTGTCAGGACAGACAAGTACTGCGTTCTGGTATTCGATCGAACACGCTCAACCGTTGCTAATAGGATTCAACTGTGCCCTTGGAGCCGAAGCACTCCGACCCTATGTCGAAGAAGTTTCTCAAGTAGCTTCGACGTTCACCACGGTACATCCGAACGCGGGCTTGCCGAATGAATTTGGTGAATACGACGACACACCAGAAGAAATGGCTGAAATTTTCGGAGAAATGGTCGAGGCAGGGTTTTTGAACGTC
Source organism: OMG group bacterium (assembly GCA_012267385.1). Classification (GTDB taxonomy): domain Bacteria; phylum Pseudomonadota; class Gammaproteobacteria; order Pseudomonadales; family Azotimanducaceae; genus Bin55. The sequence continues at coordinate 31,531 of JAAXGW010000020.1, read as the reverse complement.
GTGGGAGGTTGTTGCGGCACTACACCAGAACACACGAAAGCCATGTACGACCGGGTTCAAGGATGTGCTCCTCGAAATTTTGACGGTGCAAAAAAGACTCTCCGCTTGTCGGGGTTAGACCCAGTAGTGATCGATGAGGATTCTCTCTTTGTCAACGTCGGTGAACGTACCAATGTAGCGGGCTCGCGTAAATTCAAAGACCTCATCATGCGAGGCGCATTCGCAGATGCTTTAGAAATCGCAAGTGAACAGGTAGAAAACGGAGCACAGCTTATCGACATAAATATGGATGAAGGCCTACTCGATGGCGAGAAAGCTATGCAGATCTTTCTTGACATGGTTGCCGGCGAACCCAACATTTCACGAGTGCCTCTGATGATTGACTCAAGCGATTGGGAAATCATTCTTACTGGACTGCAGAGTACTCAAGGCAAAGCCATCGTGAATTCGATTTCACTGAAGGACGGTGAGCAAGAATTTCTCAACCGCGCCCGTACATGCAAGCGGTTCGGTACGGCAGTAATCGTCATGGCGTTTGACGAAACGGGTCAAGCCGATAGCTACGAAAGGAAAGTCGAAATTATTCAAAGAGCTTACGATTTACTGGTACGTGAAGCAGAGTTTGATCCATGCAACATTATTTTTGACCCCAACGTGTTCGCAATCGCAACGGGACTAGATGAACATCGCACCTACGGGATTGACTTCATTCGAGCGTGTCAATGGGTGACTGACAACTTACCTCACAGCCATACATCCGGAGGGATCAGCAACGTCTCGTTTTCTTTTCGTGGTAACGACAGAGTTAGAGAAGCGATACATACGGTCTTTCTCTATCACGCGATAAAAGCGGGTCTAACCATGGGTATTGTCAATCCTGGTCAGCTCGGTAACTATGAGGATATTCCCGCTGAACTAAGAGATGTAGTTGAAGCCACAGTACTAAACACAGACCCACAAGCAGGTGAACGGCTACTGGAGGTGGCACAACGGTACTCTGGTAAAGCAACTCAGCGCGAGACGGACGCGCTTGAGTGGCGCGCCAAATCGGTCAACGCCCGGCTGGAATACTCCCTAGTACAGGGAATCTCCAAATTCATCGTTGAGGATACCGAAGAGGCTCGTCAATCAGTTTCCCGCGCGATTGAAGTGATTGAAGGACCACTGATGGCGGGGATGGATGTCGTCGGAGACTTGTTTGCGGCTGGAAAAATGTTTCTACCTCAAGTGGTTAAGAGTGCTCGGGTGATGAAACAAGCAGTGGGATACTTGGTTCCCTTCATCGAAGAAGAAAAGTCATCATCAGGCGAAGTACAAACAAAAGGTACGATTGTTACGGCGACCGTTAAAGGAGATGTGCACGATATCGGTAAAAACATTGTGGGAGTCGTATTACAGTGCAACAACTATAGAGTCATTGATCTTGGCGTCATGGTACCCGCCGAAAAAATTCTTGAAACAGCGCGTACAGAAAACGCTGACATCATAGGACTGTCCGGGCTCATCACACCATCGCTCAACGAGATGGTTCATGTGGCCAGTGAGATGGAACGACTCGGATTCACAGTCCCGTTACTAATTGGTGGTGCTACGACTTCGAAGACACACACAGCTGTGAAAATCGATCCTGCGTACTCGGGTCCTGTGGTTTACGTTCCCGATGCGTCCAAAAGCGTCGGAGTTATGGCTTCGTTACTGTCTTCTCAAGACTACGCGACGTATGTTGATCGTATCAGTTCTGAATATCAAACTATCCGAGATCGTCGTAACCAATCGAAAAAAAGGGACTATCGCACGATTGCAGAAGCTAGGGCTAATGGATTCCAATGGGATTGGGGTAACTATGAACCTCCAACACCCAACTTTCTTGGAGTGCAACAAGTGGAGCTTCCAACACTCGAAGTATTAGTACCGACTATAGACTGGGAACCGTTCTTTATGACCTGGTCACTTGCGGGAAAATTTCCTCAAATACTTGAGGACGAAGTGGTCGGTGAGACTGCGCGAGAGCTGTTCGACGATGCCAAGACATTCCTACAGAAGATTGTCGACCAACAATTGGTTGTCATCAAAGGAGTAGTCGGATTTTGGCCTGCGAATCGCTTCGGAGATGACATTGTGTTGTGGCGAGACGAGACTAGAACCGACGAGCTACAAACAATCTTCCACTTAAGACAACAGCACGTACAAGAAGGATGCAACTATTGTCTTAGCGACTTTATAGCTGATGCACCAACCAAAGACTATCTAGGTGGGTTTCTTGTCTCCGTTGATCAACAGCCAGATGCGCTTCCTTTCGACGATGACTACGACCAAATCATGTTTAAAGCTTTAATGGACCGCTTGGTGGAGTCTTTTGCCGAGTACCTACATCGCCAAATCCGTGTGCAGTACTGGGGCTATGATCCCGATGAATCATTAACGATTGAAGAGTTAATCAAAGAGAAGTATCGTGGTATCCGACCAGCTCCCGGTTATCCTGCGTGTCCAAATCATCAAGAGAAAGAGCCGTTGTTTGAATTGCTTCGTGCAACGCAATATACCAACGTGTACTTGACGGAGAACTTTGCGATGCACCCAGCCACTACCATCGCTGGCTGGTATTTTTCGCATCCCGAATCAAAGTACTTTAATGTGAAGGAAATCCAGTCCGATCAACTTAAGGATTACAGCAACCGACGAGGTGTGCAAGTTGATGACGTGACAAAATGGTTAAGTTTCTCAACTTCAAATTTGGTTGTTTAAAGTTGCCCACAATTTTCGCAACTAGAAAACTAGAAATAGGATACTACCGGACATCGCCAAGGAAGGTTCAAGAGCGATTTAAACTGTCGAACTAAGAGTTCTCAAGTTTGTGGCGGACTAACCAAAAATTTCTGAAAGTTAGACGAGGGGAGTCGAGATCACTAAAACTGCTACCTCTGCGTGTTTTGCAATGTCTTCGGCGGCAGGGCTACGTTGATGGTCAAGTCTAACGTCCTTGTAGACGGCATCTCCAGGAAACTCATTCAAATGTTTCGTGAGTTCCGAAATCAATAGCTCTGTATCATCCACGACAACTTGAGTGCTCACCTTCATCACCGAGCCGCGTACAACGAGTGAGACTTCTGAATTGTCTCGAAGATTCGGCCACCAATTTGCCGTTTTGTCAGTAAAGCACTTAATGACTCCGTCACGCTCAGCGTATCGAACTGGGATTTCGTAGTGCTTGCCTGTCTTACGACCAACGTAACGGATTAACATGATGTTGTGACTGACGAACACGTGAAAAGGCGAACGCAAAGAAAATCGCATCATGGGATTGATGAAGCAAAACATGAACTCAGGTACTTTCATTGCTCTTTCTCGCAGAGTTGTATAAAGGATTAAACGTTAATAAGTAGTCAACTTTGAATGTCGATTTTTTCTAGTATATTCGCTATGATTAATCCACCAAACTCACTCGCGATAGTTTCTTCTACGTCAACCTACAGTGATTCAAATCAGTCATAGATGATAGAGATAGTGTGAGCAGGCATTCATACAGATGAACCGAATGCAGATATTACTCCATCGCGGCGAGTACGCTCACTCGGAGCTAGGAAATTGGGCCCTCTGACAAGCAAGCTTCGAAACTAGGTATTGTGATGACGAGCAATATTGGCATCCTTAACGAGAGCGCTTTACATAGAAGCTTAAAAGAACTCCAAGTAGACTCGGGAGACGAGATTGAGTGCGTCGTTGAGGGTTACATCGTAGATGTCAAGAAAGCAGACAAAATAGTGGAGATTCAAACTAGCAATTTGCATCGAGTCGCAAAAAAAATCCAGGATCTTGTGCGCAATCACTTCCTGCATTTAGTCTATCCCATTGCTGAACAAACCACGATAACGAAAAATCTAGTTGATGGTAGTGTCACGAGAAGGAAGTCCCCAAAACGAGGAACAATCTATGACATATTTGGCGCACTAGTATCCGCACCAACGATTATCTCACACCCAAAATTCAGTTTAGAAGTGCCGATGATTCACGAGGAACAGATCCGTGTTTTCGACAACAACAAAGCATGGCGGAGACGTCACTGGGTGATCGTCGAACGACGCCTTATTGAGCCTATTAATACTCACATATTCAATGACGAAGAAGATCTTTGGTCATTGTTTTCAGATCTACTCCCAGAAACGTTTACTTCTAAGGAGGTTGCTCACCGCGTTGGAATTGGACGTAGACTGGCACAGCAATCTCTCTATTGTCTACGTCGGTGCGGTGTGGTCGAAATGGTTGGAAAGCAAAGGAATGAGCTCATCTACCAAACGATGGGTCAAGCTAAGACATAGAGTTACCTTAAGACTAAACTTACTGGTGCATAAATTTATATATACAAGAGTGTTAATACTTATAACTAAAGTAATTTCATAATGGATCAACTGCTCCATACTATGACGTTGATGTTCGCGCTCACTGCCGTAGCTGCAACAGTTGGTATGTTCGCTCGCCAACCTCTCATCATTGTGTACATCGTACTAGGATGCGTGCTTGGTCCATACGCGCTCGGTTGGATTGGCGAATCTCACGCAATTGAACAGCTGGGTCATATAGGAATTATTTTCCTGCTCTTTATTGTCGGGCTTGATCTTCCTACGAATCGCATAAAGAACGTATTTCGCCAATCGATCCTTACTGTACTTGTGAGTTCGGTAGTGTTCTTTGGTGCTGGATTTGGGCTCGGTTTCTTGCTGGGATTCGACTCTCGAGAAGCGATGATCACCGCATTAGCGTTTTTGTTCTCTAGCACGATCGTAGGTGTCAAATTGATTCCACGAACAGCGTTACACCATCGACGAGTTGGGGAGTTGGTCATTGGACTACTCATTCTGCAAGACATTTTGGCTGTGCTAGCCCTAATTTATGTAGCTAGTTCCGGAGAACCGATCTCTCCGTTAGCCTGGCTGAAAGTCTTTGGTGTACCACCATTAATCGTCATCGGTGCTGTGATCGGAGCGAAGTTTGTATTCTGGCCGCTAATGAAAAAATTTGATGTCGTCACAGAGTACACGTTTCTAATGTTCTTGGGATGGTGCATGGGGGTAGCCTTTTGTGCCGAAGCTGTTGGCGTGACCTTTGAAATTGGTGCGTTCATAGCGGGAGTTTCGCTCGCCAACTCTGCTACCGCGCAAGCCGTAGCGTCAACACTCGAACCGCTACAAGATTTTTTCCTAGTGTTGTTTTTCTTCTATGTTGGGACGACCGTTGACCCTGTGCTTCTTTGGAGTGTCGCATGGCAAGCAGGATTACTAGCGCTGGTATGTGTCTTAATCAAACCGCTGGTCTTTCGATATCTCATAGGTTGGTGTGGAGAAGACCGACAAACCAGCTGGGAGGTCGGATATCGACTAGGTCAGAATAGCGAGTTTTCGCTATTAATACTCTATGTTGCAGCTGCTCAAATGAGTGAACAGGCTTCCCTGGCGGTCTTAGGCGCAACGGTGTTAACCATTCTGATTTCTTCGTATATCGTAGTGTTTAATTTCAAAAATCCAATTGCATTGACAGACCGACTGAGAGTCAGCTGAAGATTGTTTATCGGACAAGTTCAACTACACCTCGACCAACCATTTCTCCTTTTAAAAGTCTGTCTACACCTGCCATTACGGTTTCGAGGTTATACAAGCTTTGTAGTTGCTCCAATTGTAGAAACTTCCATTGGCCAGCTAAACGTTCCCACATTCGCTTTCTTTCGGCTGTCGGAGTCTCGGCGGTGTCGACGCCTAACAAGTTTACGTTGCGAAGTATGAATGGAAAAACAGAACCTGTAAACTTAGGGGAGCTGACTAACCCGCACGCAGCAGCACTACATCCATAGTTTAGTCCTTTGATCGCGTGCATGAGCATCTCGCCACCGACTGTATCGATTACTCCTCCCCAAGTTTCAGAAAGTAATGCGCGTTGTGATCCATCCATGAATTCTTCACGACTATATATCGCTTGCGCCCCTAAAGATCGTAGAAATTCGTGCTGTGTCGTTTTTCCAGTAACCGCATGAACTTCATACCCCAAGTGAGATAGCAAACCAACAGCACAACTTCCCACTCCTCCTGTAGAACCGGTGACTACCACTGGACCACCATCGGGGGACATTCCCAACCGGGTTAGTTTTTCGACGCATAGAGATGCAGTTAAACCGGCTGTACCCATGATCATACTCTCTTTCAAAGACAGACCGTTAGGTTTGTGAACAGCCCAATTAGCTGGTACTCGAATTCTTTGCCCGAAACCACCGTCTCTGTCCATACCAAGCCTGAAACCAGTAACGATGACGATGTCTCCACTCCGGTACTCGTCAGTACTTGATTCGAGTACTGTTCCCACCGCATCAATCCCTGGAGTATGAGGATAGTGGCGAGTTACACCCGGGGCACCGGTCGCTGACAACGCATCCTTGTAATTAAGGGACGAGTACCTTACATCGATTAGAAGGTCGTCGGGCGGGAGTTCGTCGACCGATCTGGTAACGATCTCGTGCCGATAGGTACCGTCAACTTCTCGGAAAACACGCAGTGCTCGAAATTTACTCAAGGAAGTTTTCGTCGCATCCATCTTGCGATAGAGAGCATAGACGTAGCAGTTTGAGTCAATAAATCGGATAATTGTTTCTTCGGTGGATGCCAAGTCAGTTCAAATACTCTAGAGTCGTCGCACGCGTTCATAATGTATTCGTCACTTGTCATGATTTCGTCAATCAAATTGCGGGCTAAAGCACGCTCACCATACCAGGATTCGCCAGTCGCAACGACAGACAAATCAACATTTGGTCGATGGTGTGAAACAAACTCCTTGAAGAGCTCATGGACATCCTCTATTTCTTCTAAGACTTTCTTTCGAGCCGCATCCGTGTTTTCGCCGAACACCGATAGTGTTCGTTTGAATTCTCCTGCTGTAAGGATTTCATAGTCAATGTCGTACTTTTTAAGTAAACGATTGACGTTTGGAATTTCAGCAGCAACCCCTATTGAACCAACTAGCGCGAAAGGTGCTGCAAGAATCTGATCCGCGACTACGGCAATCATGTACCCCCCGCTCGCGGCGACTTCGTCCACTGCAACGGTAAGTTTGATTCCAGCTTTACGAACGCGCATTAATTGAGAAGCCGCATAGCCGTAGGAGTGCACCACCCCACCTGGACTCTCCACTCTGACGACAACCTCATCGTTTTTCGAGGCCTGAGTCAAAACAGCCGAAATCTCGTGTTTGAGTCGCTCCACTTTACTGGCTTCCATATCCCCTTCGAATCCGAGGACGTAAACACTCTTTTGCTCCGCCTCTTCTTTTTTTCCTTTTTCGTCTTTACCGTTTTCTCCTGCTTCAGATTCCTCATCCGCGCTACTAGCTTCTTCGCCTGTATCCGAAGCACTCTTCTCCAAGGAGGATTTAGCCTTTGTTTTCTCTTTTTGTTTCTTTTCTTTCTGCTCTGCTTTTCGGTGTTTTTTCACTTGACCGGGACTAAGTGAAGCTTGCTCAATCGTCGAACGCATTGCATCGTAGAAGTCGTTTAAATAACGAACTGTTAGGTGTCCCACTTGTGTACGATCAGTAGTACGACGCATAGCGACTGAACTGATAACCGCAATTACCACTACTATAGCAATGACTACGGTAATAGTTTGCAATAAAAAAGTGAGGTAGTCCCACAGTAGTTCCATTATTGAATCTGTCCTAATTCAGTGTTGATGTTGGTGGAATTTCCACCGAATTGAGTATTTGTCGCACAAGGTCCTAGACGTCCAGAACAATTCATCGTGGTGAACAACGTTGTACAACCGACTAATGTCAAGGCAAGGTATTGTACGAACCACTGCAACTAAGCAGAGGACGAATTTCATCCTAGCAATTGGGTTAAGACCCTCATAATTTGCAACTTCCTTACCGTTAGTCCGTACTTAAAATTCGAATCCTAACAATTATGTCGTACTTCTAACACGGACGGTGCGACATTCTTCCTCACAATCCAATCGACAAAAGGATTTAATCTTGGCAACTTCATTCGATTCTGGTCAGCCCACGAGCGCTCGTAATCTGCGTCTCAGGGACTTTGTACTCAACTTCATGGGTGATGCTCCTGTATGGTATAAGCAGACCATCGTTGGCTTCTTAATCCTGAATCTTATGTTCTTCGCGGTTTGGACGCTAGCGCCATTGTTTGGAATCGAAGACTACGTAACAACCATAAAAACGGTCGCTGGTTGGGTCATAGTCCTGCAGTTCATCTTCACGCTTGCAATGGCGTTGCAATGCTATCCGCTTCAACCAGGAGGATTGATCGCGATTCAAGCAATCGCAATTGGATTAGCTTCGGCAGATACCGTCTACCACGAAGTAGAAGCTGGTTTAAAGGTGATTTTGCTGTTAATGTTCATGGTGGCAGGTGTGTTCTTCATGAAAGATCTCTTGCTGTGGATTTTTACAAAAATCTTTGTCAATGTTCGGTCCAAGCTGGTCATCTCGGTGTTGTTCATGTTCGTCGCGGCAGTGCTCTCTGCTTTCCTGGATGCTTTGACCGTAATAGCGGTAGTGATAACCATCGGCGTGGGGTTTGCGAACGTAATTGACGGATTGCTGAAGGATGAGAGTCACTTGCAAGATGAAGTGAGTCGACAACGATTTAACCAAGACCGGCAACAGTTCTATCGCTTTCTGCGAAACATCATGATGCATGCTGCTATAGGGACTGCGTTAGGTGGTGTATGTACGAAGGTTGGCGAACCTCAAAACCTATTAATAGCAGACCGGCTAGATTGGGGATTTATCAAGTTCATTATCGAAATGGCGATAGTCACCATGCCAGTATTTGCAGTCGGCATCATCACCTGCATCTTCTTGGAGGCAACTCGGTTGTTTTCGTTTGGTGCTAAGGCTCCGGAATCGATACTTCAAGTGTTGAAGGAATACGACGACGAAGTGAGTTCACGGTTTACAGGTCGCGATAAAGCAAAGTTAATAATTCAAGCTATAGCTGTGGTTTTCCTCGTCGTCGGTCTTTCGTTACAGTGGGCTCAAGTGGGATTAATCGGACTGTCGATTATTGTGTTACAAACTGCATTCAACGGCGTGATTCGTGAACACGATCTAGGGCCAGCATTTGAAGAAGCACTTCCGTTTACAGCTCTTCTCGTAGTATTTTTTGCGATAGTCGCAGTTATTCATGATCAACACCTATTCTCGCCGGTCTTAGCCTACATACTAAACCTTGACCCGTCAATCCAACCCGGGATGTTTTACATTGCCAACGGAATATTGTCTGCGATCAGTGACAATGTGTTTGTTGCAACGGTCTATATAAACGAAATTCATGCTGCTTTTGTTGATGAAAGCATCAATCGAGAATTGTTTAATAAGCTCGGAGTCGCGGTCAATACGGGAACCAACATTCCCAGCGTCGCGACACCAAACGGTCAAGCCGCATTTTTGTTCTTACTAACTTCTTCTTTAGCACCACGTATTCGGCTGTCATACATGCGAATGGTGTTTATGGCTTTGCCATATACGATTACGCTAGGCGTGACTGGCTGGATTATGGTGCACTTCTTCTTGTAGTCGAACGTGGTGGCCCAAGTGAGATAGATTTAAGTACTGCTGCCCGTTAATCGCTGCATGTACTCGTCGTGGGCCGTTTGTTCCTCGGAGGTCGCATGGACTACGACTGGTTGACGTTGCTTTGGAATTGACGCGCCAAGTCTTACTTGTGCGGTATTAGAAGCTCCTTCATCGTCACTATTGAACAGTTCTTGTTCCCCAGACACCATTCGAATGTAAACGCGTGCTAGTAGTTCCGCATCGATCAGCGCACCATGTAATTCTCGATTACTGAGATCTACTTTAAATCTCTTACACAGTGAATTAAGATCATTGTGTGCACCTCGATATTTTTCACGTGCGATGGCTAGAGAATCGACGACGTTACATAGGTCTTGTAGTTGCACATCTAGTCCCGCTCTCTCTAACTCGGAATCTAAGAATTTACTATCGAATTCTGCCTGATGCATGACGACATCCGCATCCTTGATCACCTCCAAAAATTCTCCCGCGATTTCTGCAAATTTCGGTTCGTTTTTTAAATCAGCCCAAGTTTGTCCATGTATTCTCACCGCTTCTTGGTCGATCTCTTTTTCTGGATTTAAGTGCCTGTGAAATCGAGTCTGAAGCGTCGCGAAGTCCTGGATCTCAACACAAGCAATCTCAATTACACGGTCTCCGTTCTCCACGTAAAGACCGGTGGTCTCGGTGTCAACTACCACTAAGCGACGGCTAGTCAAGTCAAATTCTCTTCAGAGTCTTCGAGTGCTTGAATCCTAAACGCTTCTTCGCGGGCGAGGTGATCTACCAGTTCGTTAAATCGATCCCCGGAGTGCCCACGCACCCAGTGCCAAGTAATACTGTGTTTCTGTGTGTATGCTTGTAGTTCTTGCCATAACTCTTTGTTCTTCACTGGTTTGCGGTTGGCTGTCTGCCAATTGTTCATACTCCAGGTGTCAATCCAATCGTTGATCCCGTTGATAACGTATTGAGAGTCTGTGTACAGTTGTATTTCAAACGGTTCGGAAAGATGAGCTAGAGCAGCAATCACTGCTTGCATTTCCATTCGATTGTTTGTCGTCGAAGGATCCCTGCCAGAGAGTGTCGTAGACTCAGAATCTATGACTACTAGAACTGCCCAACCTCCTGGTCCCGGATTGCCTAGGCAGGCTCCATCAGTATAGATTACACAGGTCCTCATCATTGAGGTGCCCTTAAGGAACTAAAACTATTGGGAAAGTTATGGATCCGGCGCGAGATTGTTCTTTATTCGCGCGTTATTGCGAAGTGCTCGCACGAAAGTGCGCACGTCTCGGTTTTCGTGAGATGTTTCTAAATCGGTCTGGATCGACTGTTGATCTATTTGAGGTAATTCGTCCCACTGGCCGGCGTGCACTCCGGTAACCACAAGTATTGCCTTGTCGTTAAACACTCCATCAACATCTAGTATTATTCGCTCCCCTTCGTCCAATACTTGAACCTTGAATGCTTCATCTCGTACGGGGTGAGGAACGTCCTGATCTCGCCGAGCTAATCGGTCCACAGTGACCCAATCTACACCGTAATCTCTTGCGACTTGGTTGAAATCTTCTGTCTCCAACAACTGTTTATAGGCAGCATCGCGATCACGTCCTGCCCGTCGTGCAGCCTCTTCTCGCCTTAAGACAGCTAGCACTTGTATACGAACATCTTCGAGTGGTTTCAATTCGGGTGGTGTTCGAGACACCAATCGAGCAACTATAGCTTGCCGCTCGTCAACATCGATGACTCGACTATTGAAACCGTTCTCTAATACGTCCGGTCCCAAAATTTGTTCTCGCACATCGAACGAATCCAACGCCCCTTCCCCAAGGGTTCGGGTTACGTTTGCTTGAGTTTGGATTTCTTTCTCGAACTCTTCAGCCACTGGTTCCAGTGTGCTGTTTTCATCGGCTACAATTCCTAGTTGCCGTTTCGCTTCTTCGTATTCAGGAGTAGCTAAATCCTCTAGCATCTCCTGTCGTATTTCCTCAAAACGAGCCCCCAACGAGGCTAAATCGACCTCCTGAATTTCGTTCAACTTTATCAGATGAACACCAAACTGGGTGACTACCGGTTCAGAAAGCTCACCGACTTCCAACGAAAACAACATGTCCTCAAATTCTGGCACAAACCGGCCACGCCCAGCAAAATCCAAATCTCCGCCAAAGATCGCATTGGACTCGTCTTCGGAGTGTTCTGCCGCCAGTTCTCCAAAGCTCGCTCCATCGACAATTTGTTGCCGAATGTCCTTAATCAACTCCATGGCTGCTTCCTCAGTACGCGTATCGTCAACCTTAATGAGAATGTGTTGCGACTTTCTCTCTGCATTTTCCTGAGCTAAACGCTGCTCTTCCTCAAACGCTGTCGATATGTCTTCCTCGGAGACTTCGAGTCCGTCGATATAGTCCGCTTTAGAAATCGTTATGAAGCTTAGTTCAAAGGCCTCATCTGTCATATACTCGTCAGAGTTTTCTTCGTAATAAGCAGTGACATCTTCCTCGGGGGGGTCAATTTCGCCAACATAGGAATTAGCATCGAACAACAAGTATGCGATGTCTCGAGTTTGTCGCCCTACGCGGGCCGCATCCATCATTTCTCTTTCGGTGTAAAAAGACGTGAGACGTTGAACATTCCATAATGCCTCGACAAGATGGTCTTTACGCAGTTCTTCTTCGTATGCCTCAAGAGAATAATTTAGGATTCGGGGTACGCGTGTAATGAAAGCTTCCTGATCGAATACGCCATCGACCTGAAACAGGGGGTTCGCATAGATGGTCTCTAAGTAGTGCTTTCTCGAAGAAACCATACCTAGATCTGCTGCTTTTTGTACGTACAGCTGGTGCTCGATCATCCTTTCAAGGACGGCGCGACCATTCACCATCGACTCGATTGTTTCTAAGTCAATCTCGCCGTTGTATCTTTGGAAAAGACTCATCTTTTCGTTTTGAAGCGCTCGTGCAAACGCCGCTTCGGGTATGTTGTAGCCATTTACTACCGCAACTCCAGGTGGGGTAAACGTCGCAAATAGATTAAATGCACCAAACCCGAAGACGACGAGCACAAACGCGATTAGTCCAAAAATAATCTTGGCACCAGTGGTTTGTGCTCGTACTCGTAATCGCTGAAGCACGCTACGCTCTTGAGTTACTAACTAGTAAAAAAGCAAAGTTCAGGCAGAACCGAAGAAACTACCCGTTGACAGATTCGTTGAGGAGTTTGCCGGCTTTAAAGACAACATGTTTCCTAGCTGGAACGGCAACGGGTTCTCCCGTGCGAGGATGCCGTGCCGTATAGGCAGCGCGATGGCGTGCGCTCATACTGCCGAAACCGGTCAATACAACAGAGTCGCCGTTGGTCAACGCCTGAGTGATACCACTTAAGACCGCATCAACGGCTGACTTGGCTTCCTTGCGTGTCAATCCGGCTTCGTGTCGGACATGTTCTACTAAATCTCGCTTTTGCATGTGATTACCTCGAGTATGAAATAAAGGACAAATAAAAATTAGAGAATCAGGTCAATACTGATTCTCCAAACAACCGGTTTCGCCAAATGGCAGAAACAACGAATACGCATTAACCGTTCACCAAAAGAGGCTTCTTAGTGTCATCGTCTTTGTAAATGAGCAAAGGTGCGCACTCGCCGAGTACGACCTGAGCATCGATAACGACCTTTTCCACTTCTTTATTCGACGGAATGTCGTACATCGTATCTAAGAGAATTTCTTCCATGATGGACCGAAGTCCACGTGCCCCAGTCTTTCGATCTAACGCTTTTTTAGCGATTGCACTGAGAGCATCCTGCCGAAACTCAATGGAGACATCCTCCATGTGAAAGAGTTCGGTATATTGTTTTGTAAGCGCATTCTTTGGTTCTGTAAGTATTTTCACTAATGCACTTTCATCTAGTTCATCCAATGTAGCAACAACAGGCAGTCTACCCACGAACTCTGGGATTAAGCCATATCTAATCAAGTCATCGGGTTCCACTTTCTTCAGTATCGTGTCGATGCTTTCCGGACTATTTGGACCTGAAACAGTTGCCTCAAAACCAATACCACTATCGTCGGTTCGCGCCTGAATCACACGATCTAAACCCGCGAACGCACCGCCACAAATGAACAAGATGTTGGACGTATTCACGTGCATATATTCGCCCTGTGGATGTTTTCTAGATCCATGGGGCGGCACCGAGGAAGTCGTGCCTTCAATGAGTTTTAAGAGAGCTTGCTGAACGCCTTCACCTGATACGTCTCGAGTGATCGAAGGGTTGTCAGATTTTCGAGAAATCTTGTCAATCTCATCGATGTAGACGATGCCCTGCTGAGCTTTTTCAACATCGTAATCGCATTTTTGTAGTAATTTCTGCAGTACATTCTCGACGTCTTCACCTACGTAGCCTGCTTCTGTTAGAGTCGTAGCGTCCGCGATACAAAACGGAACATCCATGAGTCGAGCAAGGGTTTCAGCCAATAACGTTTTTCCACTTCCCGTGGGACCGATCAAGAGAATGTTTGCCTTTGCGATCTCGACGTTACTACGATCCTTGGAACGAATACGCTTGAAATGCGTGTATACGGCTACTGATAAGACTCGTTTTGCATGTTCTTGCCCGATGACGTACTCGTCGAGTCTAGCTTTGATCTCGTGCGGAAGGAGCAGCCGCGCCAAACGACCCGGTGGTTCGGTTGGGTCTTTGAATTCCTCCCGTACCATTTCAACACACACATCAATGCATTCATTACATATGAATACGGAAGGTCCACCAGAAATGAGTTTCCTCACTTCAAACTGGCTCTTCTCACAGAATGAACAGAAGGCGCGCCCGGAAATTCCGCTACCCATTAAATGTGCGCTCCGGCTGTAGTGAATCGAATTAGCAAGAACGGAGCGTGACTACACAAATGTAGTTGTGAAAACGAAGGGATTTTCATTGTCGGGGGAATAAGTATAGAGCAAAATTCCTAAAACGTACAAACAAAGTGTTGAAGAAGAATGCAAACACGTTAGTTAAGTGGACATTTTAGTTTCTCGAGTGTTCCTTACCACATCAATAAGGCCATATTTTTTCGCATCATCAGGCGACATCCAGAAATCTCGATCTGTGTCTGTCGCGATTTGTTCTTGCTTCTGACCGGTATGCTGAGCTAGTAGGCGGTTGAGTGTCTCCCGTAAGTGTAGTATCTCTTTGACCTGCAGTTCTATATCCGCTGCTGTACCTTCAGTCCCACCACTCGGCTGGTGCAACATGATTCGGGAATTCGGTAAAGCAGACCGTTTCCCGGCGGTACCGGCGGCGAGAAGAAAAGCTCCCATGCTCGCGGCTTGACCGATACAAGTGGTCGCTACATCTGATCGGATATACTGCATAGTGTCATAAATCGACAGTCCCGCTGATACGGAACCACCCGGTGAATTAATGTAAACGTGAATGTCCTTTTCAGGATTTTCTGATTCACACCAAAGTAGTTGTGCCACAACGACATTCGCGACAGCGTCGGTTACGACATCTGCTATGAAAATGATGCGTTCTTTCAGCAATCTTGAGTAGATGTCATAAGAGCGCTCCCCGCGTGCACTCTGTTCCAAGACCATCGGTACAAAATTCATTCCTTGAACTTCATCCATCTTTTTGAATTCCTCCAAACTTAGTCATCATCGCTTGTTTTCGCTACATTGGAGCGTCGAAATTTATTTCTAAACCAATTGGTAAAAGCATTGCCTTGGGACTCTTCTATTTCAGAATCGTCTAACACGTCTGCTACGTTCGGATTAACTAGGGCACTGTGTTCGTCGCTAGACTCGGACGTGTCTTTCATTTTTTTGGCCCTCTCTTCAGCTTCAAGTGTTTGGGCAATTTCCTCAGAACTTACTGGTGCAGTCCAACTAAAAGGACCTCCGTCGGGAGGTAGAGTCCACAATCCACTCCGACTCAGATAATAGAAGTCGAAGAAACTCACTGACACTTCAGGAACCGAATTGCGTTCATAAATGTCATTCATCACGCGCGTTCGCATGACGTTATTTCGAACGAGACTTTGGTATTCAGGGTCAAAGACTCGGTCAGAGTCTAGTCCGAGTTTCCTCAGCCGTTCATACTCGACGCGTGTGTATTCGGCTATTAAGTCATCGGTCGGCTCAAGACTATGTTCCTCGGCATATTGACGAATAAAAAGACCTTCGAGAATACCGAAATATGTTCGAGTTAGTAATGACGGTTTTAATCCGTTTTTGTCCGGTAAAAACGTGGCTCCAAGTTCAGTCCAATTGTCTTCAACTGGTGGCGCGTGATGCTCGCCAACTAATATGCGATAAGGTAGATCAATTGGATTCAGTGCACAAATCTGCGCGGCTACTTGGGCTTGCTTGGCGTCTCGGGCACCTTGCTGTATCGACCCTTCGACATATCGTTTCAGCTCCTCATTCAGCTCTTCCATATTCTTGTAAGGAACATCTTCTCGAGTAAAAAAATCTTCGTTGACGGCGTCGGACGAAATTTCTTCTACTTTTAATATCTTGACCTTGGCATGCAAATGACGCACTGGTAGCCTTGACACGTCGAGCCACGAGAAAATCGGTTCTGTGGCCGGTACCTCCGTTTGTTCACTTTCTTCCGTCGAATCGTCAGACTCATATTCGTCCACTTCGCTGACTTCGTTCGAGTTCGTGCTCTCAACAAATTCTTCGTCCCCATTCTGAAGTGATGACAACGGAACACTTGCAATTTGTGCATCAACTTCAAACTCGTCCCCGGCTGATCGATTCAGTAATTCATCGTGTAACACTGAACCCAATAGGTCGTCATCGTATAACCACTTCTCAATAACGACTTGGTGTTTTCCTAGATAGTCTTGCGCCCACTCCGCATATGTGCTTCTAATATCTCCAGTGAAATTTGACGCAATGTCTTCGATTTCGACGATCACCCGATCACCTGTCTGAATTGGTCGATTGACCTCTGAGCCGATAGCACGCTCAAACCGATAAAGAGAACCACTACGGTTTAGAAAGTCGTCATCGGCTGAAATCTTTGGTTCACAAAGATTTAACAACTCTAGTTGCGATAGGTCGAGAACTGGTCTCACAACGAAGTCAACTATGTACTCCGTTTGGCTTAAGTCGTCCGGGTGGTCGATATCAGCGTGGGTAATTTTCCAAACATCAAAATCATTAAGACTCTCAGCGAATTCCATTGCTTCTCGAACACCCTCCGTGTGTATGTTCTTTAAGATCGCATCGCGATATCGATCTTTTATCAAACTGCGAGGTACTTTACCTGGTCGAAAACCGGGAAGACGGGCTTCTTGAGCCAGTTCTTCAGCATTACGCTCGAATCGGTCATTGATTTCGTCCTCGCTCAGTTTGAAGCGGAGTCTTCGCTCGAGTGAACTGAGTGGTTTGATTGACGTCGTATGCATCAAGAACAGTTATCTCAAATTTGGTGTTGATGGGATTTGTCGTTGGGGTGGATGATGGGGCTTGAACCCACGACAACCAGATCCACAATCTGGGGCTCTACCAACTGAGCTACATCCACCAAAGAACTTTCATCGCGCTCGCGCCAGAGCTTGGAAGTAAGTAGGCTCTAACCCAATAGAAATGATCGATAAATTTTACGGATGATTTAACTGGTCTGAACCTATATTTAACGGATGCTCAGCGAGAAAAAGTGGCACGCTCGGAAGGACTCGAACCTTCAACCCTCGGCTTAGAAGGCCGATGCTCTATCCAGTTGAGCTACGAGCGCTTCGTATCGGTGATCACAAAAAATGCCAAGAACTTTTGGGGAAATTCCATGAAATCTTTGGTGGGATATTCGGCGATAGCAAGATATCCTTTCCTAAAGCTGTAGCATAACCATCCAATCGATAAGCACAAGGCTACTAGTACATAAGACCAAACAAAGAGATCCGGCAACCTCAAAAACAAAGCCTTCACCGATGGATTAACGTCCGATAAAGACAAAGTTACTATAAGAAAAAAGAAAAACCATAGTAACCAGGCTTTTAAAAACACACAAATGAAATACAAAACGTTCTTACAGATCGTTCTATTTCGAACACGATAAACACACCATCCAAGCGATAAACAAAAGGCTGGGACCACAGTGAGCAAAGTCATTAATAGACTGCCCCGCAGGTTAGGTATGAAACCTGATAATAGAAAGAAACAGCTAAAGGCTAGCCCGAAAAAGCAAAGCGCAAAGTGGGAAAGGAACAACCAACCGAAAGCGACGATTTCAAGCGTACGTATTGTTATTCTCGTCGACACTTTGAATTGTCTTGGCTTAAATTAGTGTTATCATCAGTATCAAACGCCAAAATTCTACACTATTCACTTCACCCATCGGACCAAGTGAACTATTGCGTCGGATGGTCTTTCTTCAGGCTCACTCCTAGATTCGGGTGTCCAATACAAGAAACCACGCTCCCTCCTAATCAGACCTTTCTGCATGGAGAGATGGTCGGGGTAGAGAGATTTGAACTCCCGACACCCTGCTCCCAAAGCAGGTGCGCTACCAGACTGCGCCATACCCCGGAAGAACCGCCACCCGGCAGGATGCTCCCCGCCAAGGGCGCGCGGATGATACTGACGAGCCATTCGACGGTCAAATGGGATGGGAAGGCGATTGCCGAGTAGGCGCGTCCGGCTCCGCCGATTACGCTCAACCGTTATTCAATCCCCCCGACTCAAGCGTCTCTACCAGGACTTTGGCGTGCTCGATCATGCAGTAGACTGCAGCCGACATGGCCGATCGACGCTTCGGGTCATCAAAGACTCTGGAGAACAACGCTACCGCGGCGTCCGCCGGTCTCGGATTGAAGCCGCGAGAGCAACGGCCTTGTCCGCCAAGATCGCATCGATTGGGGCGGTTGAAACCTCAAAGACTCCCCTCGGCCCGGTCAATGTCCTGTGGACAGCTTCCGGCGCAACGCGCACGACGTTCGGATAGGCGCGTCGGTCGACATCAATCTTGATCCGTTGCGCCCTTCCGCGAGGCCGCCTGGGTTCGGTTGCCACCCGGATGCCCCAGCCGCATACATCCCCTGGTTTCCTTGTTTCTGCCGCTGGGGACGAATTACCGGTAACTTGGACCGTCACGCCGAAAAACCGTTCGATTCGCCGCCGCAGCGCGACTTCGAGCCCCTCGAGCACGTTCGGGTCGAATTCGCTCCCACCGGAAAAGTCGAGATCTTCGCTGAATCGCGCACCCTCATGACAGATGCGGAGACACGTTCCTCCCTTGAATACCAGCGAGTCCAGCGCCCCAATCTCGTCCAGCGTGGCCAGCACCTCATGGTGCAGCAGCTCTTTTTCCAGGATGAGTCGCTGGGGCGAGTTCGCTTCCCCGACCGCCTGCGCAGACAGGGAGCGCAAACGGGACCCGCTCGGATCACCCACCAGGCGCGCCCCTGTTCCCGTTTCCGGCCCAGTGTTCCCTCCATTCGTCGATGGCGAGGGCGTGATGTTCCGGCCGAATCAGGGAAACCGTAGGTCGCCGGCACCGGGTGCAGTCCTCGGCAGCCAGGTCCGGGGAGGCGATCATCAATTCTTCATCATCGAGCCAACCGGTGCGTTCGACGATTTCCGCCCGACTTCGCTCAGTGTGCCGCATCTCGATATTGCGCCACGGCGTCTCATAGGTGCCGGAAGCGCCACTGGTCATGAAGGTCGAAGCCATCGGCACCTGGTCAATGCTCCCCCAATACGACAAGGCCGACTCGAAGCTCAGATAGCACAGCGAGTGCGGGCGTAGCGCGGCTACCAGGCACGACAATCCGCGCAACGGCTCCGCGTCCATGGTCGCGTTGATGAACAGGCCTGGCCTGACACGCACGAGGACGCCGGTCTCCACAAGCCTTGCCGTCAACGAATCAAGTTGGCTTTCCGATGCGTGGAGCAATACGGCACGAAGATCTGCCCTGGCAATCAAGGGCGTATCTTGACCGTTGGCGTGTTCAAGAAGGCGGCGTGTGACTTCGTTCAAATCAAAACCAGCGCGAGTGGTTTGCCTGGCTGTGTGCCGTCCGCTGACGGCCATGTTTGAGCCTCGCAACGTCGGGCCACATTCAACAGGCGCGTGTCGGCTGGAAGGAGGCATCGAGTCTGCGTTCAACAACGCTCTCTGGCTGGTAGTGGTCCTCAAGTTTAGCATTCGGACGGGCTCGCATCTGTTGGCGCCGCACTGACTCAACTCAGCGTAGCTAGCTCCGCGTTCGGCCAACTCGGCTGCGCGGGGGGAACTGCCCTGGTACCCGGATAAGGATTCCCCCGAGTCATCGGAATTCCCCGTGGTGGCAGCGTTTGCATNNGCAGGTGCGCTACCAGACTGCGCTATACCCCGATCTTCTAAATGGTGTGATGCGATATATGCTACTTATCAGATATCGACAAATCAAATGATCTCTTGACACTACGCACATCGCAAACACTGTGCAAAATTGCTTGCTCCCCCTCGCTTGGATTCTCTTTCAATAAATGACCGCGCGCGTTCTTAACGGATTAACAATTGCTAAGTCCATTCGACAGGAAGTTGGCAACAGAGTTCAACAAATTGTCGAACAACACGACGTTCGCCCCGGCCTAACGGTAATTCTAGTGGGTAGTGACCCTGCTTCAGAACTCTACGTACGACTAAAGAAACGAGACTGTGAAGCCGCTGGAATTAGTTGCGAGATCAAGAATTTCTCTGCCGACATCTCAGAGCAACAGCTTACGGATACCATCGATTCATTAAACGAAAACCCCAGTGTTCACGGAATATTGCTACAACTACCATTACCCGAACAGTTTTATGCTCCGAGAATTGTTGACCGTATTGATCCAAGCAAAGATGTAGACGGCATCACGCCCTTGAACATGGGAAAACTTGCACTACGAGAGCCGGCCCATCGTTGTTGTACTCCGAAAGGTGTAATGACGTTACTCGATCATACTGAATTAGATCTGTTGGGATTGGATGCTGTGGTTGTGGGTGCATCGAATCACGTCGGTCGGCCAATGTGTTTGGAGCTGTTGCTACGAGGATGCACGGTCACTTGTACCCACAAATATTCGAGAGACACCTCATTTCACACACGGCAAGCTGACATTCTCGTAACAGCAACAGGTATTGGCGGTCTCATTCGAAAAGACTGGGTAAAACCTGGTGCGGTGGTTATTGATGTTGGAATAGAAACTCAACCAGATGGGCGATTGAAAGGTGATGTCGCATATGAGGAAGTGAAAGAAATCGCGTCTTGGATTACACCGGTACCTGGTGGTGTTGGTCCAATGACTCGAGTCTCGATACTGCAGAACTTACTAGCAACTGTCGAACAGACACTACATTGAACCGCTACTTCATCGCCGACCTTCACCTAGACTCAACGGCACCTCAAAAACTTATTAAGCTACAAACGGTGCTAGCCGATGCTGTTAAACAAGATTGTGAAATTTACATCCTCGGCGATCTAGTAGAGACTTGGATTGGAGACGATGACGACTCTGCGTTCGCCGATCAACTTCGTGAGACCCTTCGAGTTCCATCTCAACGAGTCCCACTCTATCTCATGCACGGTAATCGAGATTTTCTGTTCGGTCATAAATTTGCTTCAGAGGTCGGTGCGAAAATTCTTGACGATCCAACTGTTATTGAGAGTGAAGGAGAACGAGTATTACTCTCTCATGGGGACGTGTATTGCACTAGCGACCTTCCTTATCAAGAAATTCGCACGAAATTTCGGTCTGCAGAATGGCAACAGTCGTTTCTCTCTAAGACCTTAGATGAACGCAGACATCTCGCCGAAACAATGCGTACGCAAAGCAAAGAAGCGGTCGCTGAGAAAAGTGAGTACATAACTGATGTTGTTGAAGATGCAATAGTTGAATCGCTTCAAAGTTATGACTGCCAGACAATGATTCACGGGCACACACATCGCCCTGGTCAACATCGAATGGGAAACGGACTTACACGTTACGTATTGGGAGATTGGGGACGATGTGGATGGCAAATATATGCAACGCCGCAAATTCGCCTAGAATGTTTCCCTGTGCAAGATGCAGCTAGCTAAGCTCTAACTAGCCTTTAGTGTCGCCCGGATCACCGCTATGAAATCTGAACTGGTCGTCAAAATGGGTGATTAATTGCGCTTCTTGATTTAGTAGTTCCTGCACTCGCACATTAATCACAGTTTCCTCCTCTAGACGTACGGCCATATCGAGATACGCCAGAAAGTGCCTTTGTTCGGACTCCTTCAATCTGCCATACAACTTCGCGACTCTTCCTTCAAGAACTTCCTCCAGTAGTTCAAATCGCTCGTAGCTTCGGGCTTCAATAATGGAGGCAATTAATAAATCATCGAATTTGGTGGGGCTATGTTCTCGTGCGTAGCTGTGCAGTGCCCTTGCGTACTTACTCGGGCTTAGATGTACATATTCGATCTGCAATGTTTTCAGTAAGGCATGCACCTGTTCAAAGTGGCGCATTTCTTCGCGCACAATCCTCGAGAGTTGGACCGCAAAATCACACCGCTCTTCGTATCGATAAATCATTGACAATGCAGAACTCGCCGCTTTGCGTTCACAGTTTGCATGATCGATTAACAACAGAGGCTGACAGTTCGAAGCTTGTCCGACCCAAGACTTTGGGGTGCTGACGTGGAGAAACTCAGCCGCTTCGAGTGCCGCCATATTGATGATTTTTTGTGCTACGACGTTAGGTTAGAAATTCTGAAACGCTAAAGCTGCTTCGGTCGCTACTTTTGAAGCGTTACTACGAATTTCCGAGAGTGCCATCAAGTAATCCGGACTAATGTCTGGATTGTAGTATTCGCCGTCAAATACCGAACATTCAAAACCGTCGACGCTGGTGTTTCCTTCGCGCGCCGCGGCAATCAAGTCAGGAAGCGTTTGATACACGAGCATGTTTGCTCCGATGCGGTTCGCAATCTGTTCTTCATTGCGATTGTTCGCTAAGAATTCGCTACTTGTCGGTAAATCAATGCCGTATACATTCGGATATCGGATCGGTGGCGCTGCAGACGCTACATACACTTTTTTAGCACCTGCAATACGTGCTTGTCGAATACTCTCGGACAAAGTCGTTCCACGAACAATGGAATCTTCAATCAGCAGTACATTTTTACCTTCAAACTCAAGCTGAATCGCGTTTAATTTTTGACGCACCGACTTTCGTCGCATACTTTGTTCAGGCATGATGAAAGTACGACCTATATAACGATTCTTGACGAATCCTTCACGTAGTTTCACGTCTAATCGATTCGCGACTGGAATCGCCGCGGTTCGACTAGTCTCCGGAATCGGAATCACTACGTCGATATCATGTTCGCCGTAGGGAAACCGGTCCAAGATTTGATCAGCGAGTTTGTCACCCATTCGAAGTCTTGCTTTGTACACAGAGATGTTGTCTAAGACAGAATCTGGACGCGCGAGGTATACATGCTCGAAAATACACGGTGTCAGACTAGGATTATCGTGGCAGACTTGGGCGTGAAGTTGCCCTTGGCGATCGATAAAAATCGCTTCTCCCGGTCGTACATCGCGATAAATCTCGTACCCCAACACCGAGAGAACCGCAGACTCACTAGCAATGATGTAGTCATCGGTTACACCCCGTTTGATGCCCACAATGAGTGGTCGAATCCCTCGGGGATCCCGAATTCCAACGATTCCAGAACCAACTATTAGCGCGACCACAGCGTACCCGCCGCGACATGCTAAATGTAGCTTTCTCACTGCATCAAATACGTTCTCAGGTTCGACGACGCACCGGTTTGTGCTATCTAATTCATTTGCAAGCACATTCAGAAACAATTCTGAGTCCGACGAGGTGTTGATATGTCGGGGGACGTTGCGAAAATACTGTTCTCGCAGTTCGCGTACGTTGGTGAGGTTCCCGTTATGAGCTAGACCAATGCCGTAGGGAGAATTCACATAGAGAGGCTGTGCTTCGTGAAAACTGCTGGTACCTGCAGTCGGATAGCGAACATGCCCGATTCCCATGTTGCCACGGAGTCCTTGAAGATGTTGTTCATCAAAAACTTCGCTGACGAGTCCAGCTTGCTTATAGCTGTGACACCGCTGGTCGTGGGAAGTTACGATTCCTGCGGAATCCTGCCCTCGGTGTTGAAGCACCAATAACGCGTCATATAGTTCTTGGCTGACTGGGTCGCTACTGACTATGCCAACGATGCCACACATTATGTGCTTGTCGGGGGACTTGCAGGCGTAGAAAAAGATCCGAGAATGTCTCGAACGAAGACTTCAAACTCCATCAAAAACTGTAACAATCGTGAGTTTTTCCAGAGCGCTTCTGGAGCGGTTCCAAGTTCGAAAATTATACCAATCGCGATCACCACGAAAGCACCAGTCAAGAATCCTAAAACCATGCCGAGCACCCTGTCCAAGGGTTTTAGTCCAGTCATGTCCAGAGCTTTACTAACAATTTGTTGCGTAAACGCCCCTACGACTAAAACTGCTATCAGCAAGAGAGCAAATCCAATGACTTCAGGCAACCAAGGTATCGACTCTAAACCTTTTGGAAAAATCAAGTTTCCAATGGTTGTACCAAACATGATGCCGAGCACGATTCCCACGACCCATGCAGCCAAACCAACGAGGGATTTGAGAAACCCGCTAAATCTCCCAACTAGCGCACCGATGAGCAATATCACGCAGATAGCAATATCAACGACACTAATCTCGAAAGGCGACATGAGTCCTAATCTCGGTAGGCGACGATCATCGGTTTGATGTCGTATTTCGTCTCGAGAGTCGACAACTGACCTTCCGCGTCATCTCGCCGGAGAAATGGTCCGACCGCAACACGATGCATCGTTTTACCGTCAACTTTTGCTACCGACAACCATGCTTGGTCACCAGCAGCGATGCACTCATCGACTAGGTTTTGAGCACTTTGCTCGTTCGCGAAACTAGCGAGCTGTACTGCCCACCGTTTGGTTTCGGCAACTTCGGAAGAAAGGGCTGGTTCCCCGATTCGAACACCTGTTTCTTTATCAAAACCGTCTGCATCAACGAGCGCGTCAAGTTTTGCCCCCGCTTCGCGTACATCATCTAGGGGTGGTTCTTCAATTGTTAGATCGGGTAATTCGATTTCAGGATTTTCAAAATCGTCGATCTCGGTGGTGATCTGTACGGGTTTATCGAACAGCATTGGTACAAGAATGACCAACACTGCGACTAAGAAAATGATCCCCACGACAATGTTTCGCTTTTTAGCATCCATTCTGTTTTTCTTCATTCCATTAACTCGCGACTTTTGCCCGGAGTCGACCTACGACATCAAAAGAACCGACGACTAAGATCAAATCTCCTGAAACCGTATTGGCTACCAATTCTTGGTAGGCGAAATCCAATTCTTCGATACATTGTATGCCAAAGTCAGCACTTTGAGTCTTCCAAGTTGTTCCTCGTCTTCCCTGTGTGGCAGTTACCAAGATGCGATCCGTCGGTATTTTTAGCGCATTGACAATACCTGCAAAGTCTTTGCGCTTCGAAGTTCCCAACAACACTCTAGCAACTTGTTTATCGGTCAATTTCGGTAAGAATCGCAGCAAATATTCGACGGCATCGGGATTGTGCGCGACATCCAGTAGCCACACCCGATCCCTGTGGTGAATCAGTTCCATTCGACCAGGTAATTGCTCGACAGGAGTGCCGGATACGACCGAATCACTCACCGAGTACCCCAAGATGACTGTAATTTGTGCTGCCAGTGCGAGCGATAAGGGATACTTGAGTACTCCCGAGATCTTAATACGTCTTGCACTAGCTCCCTGACTAATAGAGACGGTGCACTTGTTTTGGTCATGCAACTGAACGTCAAAGACAGGACCACGGCGAAGTATTGGACAAGCAAGAGCACGAGCTCGACCTAACACCGTAGGTATGCTCTTAAGATCTCCGTACAGGAGCGGTACGCCGCAACGTGCAATTCCTGCTTTTTCCCATCCAATAGCCTCTAGGTCCGGTCCCAACATTTCTTGATGATCTAACGCGATCGAGGCTATCACATTAACGTCTCGAACTACGACATTGGTAGCGTCATATCGTCCTCCGACACCAACTTCCAACAAAGCGACATCTACTTGGTGTTGCTTGAAAGTCCACAGCGCAGCCAATGTCGCATAGTCGTGATAGCTTAAATGGACGTCATCTTGCACTTCATGTATGGCTTCGAAGGCGGAAACAATTTCTCGGTCTCCGACGACTCGACCATTGATCTGAATTCGTTCGTTGTATCGTTGAAGATGAGGAGAGTAAGTACTTCCGACTTTAACATCCTGCGCAATGAGTAACTGTTCTGTGAGATTCACCGTGGTCCCTTTGCCATTCGTTCCCGCGATGACCACTACTTGACATGCAGGTTTCAACAAGTCCAATCGTCGTGCGACACGAACCACATGATACCAACTCCGTCTTCGACGAGTTTGCTGAGCAAATTCAATCCACGCAAGCCAAGATTGAAGATCTGAATACCGCGCCGGGGGTGAGACTACTTGGTGTTGAGCCAGACGATTACTCTGCAAGCGTTTCGTGCGGCTCTATGAGCTCACGCACGTTTACAAAATCGTCAGATTCCCACTCGTGTAGTCGACAATCAGAACCTAGAATTCGAGGGATTCGTAACCGACTCAACTCGGGGTACTCTTCATAGCAAATTTGCACAAGGTACAAACCTATCGGTGGTGCCGTCGTGGGTACCAGATTTCGGTCCCTGTACGAAAGCAACGTGTTCATATCTAGATCATTTCCTCGTCCGATATCCAGCAATGCACCAGCAATATTTCGCACCATGCGCAATAAAAACGCATTAGCGATAATTTCGACTATTACGTAATCGCACATACGCACCACGGATAGCGCGTGTACACAACGACGCGGTGACAGAGATTGACAGTTTGCGGCGCGGAACGACGTAAAGTCATGCTCACCCAAGAGTGATTGTGCTTGTGAATTCATCGCATCTACGTTTAAACCTGGTGCGACCCAAGTGGCGAGATTTCTTCCAATCGCAGGTATGTGATCACACTCGCCGAAGACATACAAATAGCGACGCCAACGAGAAGATCTACGTACGTCAAAGTTTGGAGCCACCGTTACAAGAGTGTGCACCGCAATGTCGTCGGGAAGGTACGAGTTGATGCCTTGTCGCCAGTTGTAATTTTCACGGAATGAATCACTCTCAAATCCAATCACTTGATTGGTTGCGTGCACCCCGCTATCCGTTCGACTTGAAAACTCTAAACGTACTTGTTCTGCTGCAACTTGAGAGATCGCTTTTTCAAGTTCGATTTGTACAGTTCTCTGTTCCAGTTGTGATTGGGATCCACAGAACCCAGTTCCGTTGTACTCGATCCCTAGCGCTAGGTAGTGGCTCATACTTTGCTCTGCTACGCTCAGCTACAACAAAGCTAAACTAATGCAAGTGTTGTACCAGTTCCTCCGCGATTTGAAGACTGTTGAGTGCCGCGCCTTTTCGAGAGTTATCAGACACAACCCACAAATTTAGACCATTCGCAGAGGAAAGATCTGCACGAACACGTCCAACGAATACCTCGTTTTGACCCGTTGCGTGCGTAACCGGAGTTGGATATCCACCATCAGCGTTTGAGTCAATGAGTTCTACGCCAGGTGCTTCACTCAGGAATCGCCTTACTTCTGTTACCTGAATTTTTCGGCGAGTCTCAACGTGCAATGCTAACGAGTGCCCGAAAAAGATCGGTACTCGAACGCAGGTAGGATTGACTTCGATATTGGGATCATCGAAAATCTTTTGTGTCTCCTGTACCATTTTCATTTCTTCTTCAGAGAATCCATTTTCCTGGAACTCGCCGATTTGAGGAATGACGTTGAATGCCATCTGTACTGGCGCAATTTCCGGCGTTATGGATTTAGCATTGAGTACATTCGCGGTTTGCATTGCTAATTCTTCAAGTGCCCGAGTGCCAGCGCCGGAAACTGATTGGTACGTTGATACAGTGATTCTCTTAATCCCTACCTCATTATGAATCGGATTTAACGCAACAACCATTTGGATCGTCGAGCAATTTGGATTGGCAACGAGCCTTGTTTGTAAACCTCTTTTGGCTTGTTCAGCATTGATTTCAGTTACGACGAGCGGAATGTTGGGTTCCAACCTATACTTGGACGTGTTATCGACCACAATCGCGCCGTTAGCAGTCGCACGTGGAACATATAGGGCGGAAATTTCACTTCCAGCTGTGAAAAATGCAATGTCGATCCCAGCGAAGTCGAAGTCTTCAAGTGCTTGAACACGTAAATAGCTACCTCGAAACGAGAACCGTTGACCCGAACTACGCTCGCTAGCAAGTAAATGTAGTTGGTCTGTGGGAAATCGTCGTTGTTCCAAAAGCTCAATCAACGTACCGCCAACAACACCGGTTGCACCGACAATTGCGATAGAAAATTTCTTCAAGTATCTGTTTCCACTAAGCTTGAGATTACGGAGTCGACCATTTCAGTTGTACCGACCAAGCGAACTTCATCGGAGGGATTTGGTGGCATGATGTCCGCGGTTCGAAGCCCTTGACCAAGTACGGCTTCTACAGCGTATTCGATACGATCTGCAAGAAGCGGCTGGTCTAAACTGTATCGAAACATCATAGCAATTGACAGTACCGTCGCGAGTGGATTCGCTACATTCTTCCCGGCAATATCGGGAGCGCTACCGTGTACTGGTTCATAAATTCCTTGGCCGTTAGCGTTAATTGATGCTGACGGGAGCATGCCGATTGAACCGGTTAGCATCGCTGCGGTGTCTGAAAGAATGTCTCCAAACATATTACCTGTAAGAATCACGTCAAATTGTTTGGGCCAACGAACCAGTTGCATCGCGGCGTTGTCAACGTACATGTGTGTTAGTTCAACATCTGTGAATGATTTGTGAACTTCTAGAACAACATCTCGCCAGAGTTGCGTCACTTCAAGTACATTCGCTTTATCGACCGAGCAAACCCTTCTACTTCGTTTTCGAGCTAATTCGAAGGCAACGTTTGCGATCCGTTCAATTTCCGTTTCATCGTACACCAATGTGTTAAAGCCGCGACGTATATTGTTGTGAAGTTCTACTCCTCGAGGAGTACCAAAGTAGATTCCGCCCGTGAGTTCTCGCACAATAAGAACATCTAGATCTGCGACTACTTCAGGTTTTAGCGTGGATGCTTCAATCAAAGGGGAAAAAGTTAGAGCTGGACGTAAGTTAGCAAAACAATCTAATTCTGATCTGAGACTTAAGAGGGCTTTCTCCGGCTTCCTTTCCATCGGTAAATCATCCCACTGAGGTCCTCCAACCGCACCCAACAACACAGCATCCGCCCTAGTCGCTTGATCTAGAGTGTCCTCTGTTAAGGGTGTTCCGTACAGATCAATAGATTTTCCCCCGAAATCGTGAGTGATGATGTCGAAGGACGCGTCCGACGTTGAAACGATGTCCAAGACACGACGTACGTGCGGCATGACTTCTGCACCTATACCGTCGCCTGGCAAAACCAATATTTGCCAGTGTTTACGTGCTACCATTAGTCGTTAAACAACCAAGGCATCCGTTGTCTATGTGTTACTTCAAACTCTTCGATAAGCACTTGGTGCTCTAAAGTGAGAGCAACATTGTCCATTCCCGTCATGAGGCGATGTTTACGAGTTGAATCGATATCAAATGTCGCAGTGATACCACCACTAGAGCTGATTGATTGTTGTGCTAAATCCACGTCCACGGTCATGGGGGACGGCTGCAATGCTTCGATAAATAGACGATCAATAAGAGAGTCTGCTAGCTCGATGGGTAGAAGTCCATTGTTGAACGAGTTGTTGTAAAAAATGTCGGCGTAAGATGGTGCAAGAACGCAACGAATACCATATTGAAGAATCGCCCATACGGCATGTTCTCGACTGGAACCACAACCAAAATTTCTACGAGCTAGTAAGATTGACGCTTCCTTGTATTTTGGATCATTTAAAACAAAATCGGGATTAATTATTCGATTTGTCTTACCGATGGTTCCTTCATCTTGGTACCGCCAAGAATCGAAAAGATTTTCACCGAATCCGGTTCTTTTGATCGATTTCAAAAACTGCTTTGGAATGATTTGATCGGTATCCACGTTAGCACGGTCAAGGGGAACCACAATTCCGGTATGACTTGTGAAAACAGGAAAGGCGGTACTAACCATTACAAGAATTCTCTCACGTCCGTGAGCGTACCGCGTATCGCACTCGCGGCTGCGGTCGCCGGACTTACCAAGTGAGTTCTACCCTGATGCCCTTGTCGTCCTTCAAAATTTCTATTCGAGGTAGAGGCACATCGTTCACCGGGATAAAGCCGATCGTCGTTCATGGCAAGACACATGGAACACCCAGGTTCGCGCCACTCAAATCCTGCGTTCTTGAACACCTCATCCAATCCTTCTTGTTCTGCTTGTCGTTTAACCAATCCTGAGCCGGGCACAATGTAAGCACCTATCAATCGTGAGGCTACTCTGCGTCCTTTCACGACCTTGCTGGCTTCTCTCAAGTCTTCAATGCGGGAGTTAGTGCAGGACCCAATAAAAACTTTGTCCAACAGGATCTCATTGACCGCCATCCCTGGAGTGAGACCCATATACGATAACGATCGTTCTGCTACCTCGGCGTTATTTGCATCGTTGAAGTCTGTGGGTGCTGGTATCGTCGCGTCAATATCAACAACCATCTCGGGGTTCGTACCCCAAGAAACTTGCGGAGACAATCTCGACACATCCAAAACTCGGTGTTGATCGTAAATGGCGGCGTCATCAGTGTTCAACGTAAACCAGTAATCTACTGCTTGGTTCCACAGGCCACCTTTTGGTGCAAACGGTCGTGCTTCTAAATACTCGACGAGTTTATCGTCAATGCCCATCAATCCAGCGCGGGCACCTCCTTCGATCGACATGTTGCACACCGTCATGCGACCTTCAATGGATAAATCTTCTATAGCTTTTCCGGTGTATTCGATGGTATGACCAGTCGCTCCTGCTGTACCGATCATTCGGATAAGAGCAAGAATTAAGTCTTTCGCATAAACACCTGGTCCCAAATCCCCCGATATTTCGATCTTGAAATTCTTGCTCTTCTGTTGCACAAGGCACTGAGTCGCAAGAACATGCTCGACTTCCGAGGTTCCAATCCCATGTGCGAGTGCTCCAAAAGCTCCGTGGGTCGAAGTGTGGGAATCACCACAAACGATCGTCATCCCAGGAAGCGTTGCCCCCTGTTCAGGACCGACTACATGAACAATACCCTGACGTGCATCTAGTAAATCAAAATACTCGATTTGGAATTCTCGACAGTTTTGATCGAGTGTGATTACTTGCTCTTTGGCGATAGGATCTTGAATTCCAGACACCCCATTAGAACGATCAGTTGTCGGAATTGCGTGATCGACAGTAGCTAAATTATTTGTCCTTCGCCAAGGTAGGCGATGCGCGAGTTTAAGGCCTTCAAAAGCTTGCGGCGAGGTTACTTCATGCAACAAATGCCGATCAATGTACAACAGATCCATACCGTCGGAGCGAGTTCCAACTAAATGGCTGGACCAAATTTTGTCGTAGATAGTTTGCGGTTCAGATTTCAGAACGCTAGTTTACATCCAAAAGAATCAATCAAACAATTATAGATTCAGCCTTCGCATCACCTTTGGAGCTAATAAGGCCGAAGGTCGTATGCTTACTGGTCTGAGTTTTTGTCAGAACCAACGGGAACGAAATTAGCTCCAAAAATTCTTCCCTAAGAATTTCTAAACAAATAAAAATTCCCGCTACAACCCAAAAACCCGGGGCTTGTAAGGGCGGGTCTGAGTGAAGTTGCCTCAGTTTGACGGACAGTTCATTTTAGGATTTGCTGTAGAACCGTGTTCTAGAGCATATCCCCGTTCATACGCTACTGGAGACTGATAATCCAGCGC
>JAAXGW010000015.1 GCA_012267385.1 OMG group bacterium | reverse complement strand
GTGCCGTCACGGTGCGACGAACGGAAACGTGGTTAGGCGCGAAACATCGCCGCCGACTCGCACGCATGGAAAAAGCCCGAGCCGTCAAAGCTACCGCCCATGAAATCGCCCGCTTAGTGTATGCGATGTTGCGCGACGGCACCGAGTACGTCGAACGCTCGATCGAGGAATTTGAAAAGGAGTACTTGCAACGCAAACTCGCCCACATCCGACGTCAAGCCCACGCCATCGGTTGCGACCTAGTACCCAGACCCGAATTAGTAACTGCTTAACCGAAGTTTTTCCTTTTGTTCCATAGAAGATGATCAGGCAAAACCTACATGTTGTATGGAACCTTCCAACGATGTCCTTTACTCACTTGCCGCGTATGAAGTGGACAAACACAACAAGTGGCGCCAAATATTTCAGTGTACGACAAAGATGTCAAATGCCATGTCAACTCGACACGTCGAGACTATACTAGGCTTAATTGTCTGACCTAGGATTAACCTACTTTCGGTTAGACGAACCGCTACAGAATCGTCGAATACAGTTAACTACAAGTTCTCCAGAACGGCGTCAGTCTTCCGTCGCGAGCGCGACATCTAAGACTTTTGCATCTCTCGCGGCTTCAAGAACCGCTCTCACAGCCTTAATTTTCGCTTCACGATCGACCTGAATAACAATGCCGCCCTTCGGATTCTCTGCATGAATCCGCTCAATGTGAGACCGAACCTTGTCAAGTTCCACTTGCTTCTTATCAATCCACACATCGCCTCCTTTGCCTACCGCGATTAAAACGCTGACTAGAGGTTTTGGTTGCGCCGAACGAGCCTCGGGACGAAATACATCCAAACCTGGTTGCTTAATAAACGTCGCAGTGACAATGAAGAAGATCAACATGATGAACACCACGTCTAACATTGGTGTTAAGTTAATGTCGCTGTCGTCTTCGGTATTACTACGTTGTTTTCCTAGTGCCATATTTATACCACCCTAGTGTTCCATTGTAAGGACATCATTGAGTAATTCTGAGTGGTGCACAATCCTTCGCTTCAACCAAGTAGCTCCCAAAATCCCAGACAATGAAGATATCATCCCGGACATCGTTGGTATCGTGGCCGCCGACACCCCGGCGGCCATCGAACGCGCATTTCCACCCTGCGTTGCCATAGCATCAAAGACTTGAATCATTCCAGTCACGGTACCCAGCAGTCCTAACAACGGACACAGAGTAATACAAGTCAAAATAATTGGCATACTCCCACGAATCTTTGAGTTTGCCTGTGAAAGCATGGTGGTACGGATCACACGTGCTGTCCAACTTGTTCGTTCCTCGCGAGATTCCCATCTATGGACAACGTCGCTTACTACATTTTTATGTTCGAAGAAAAAGTAATAGGCACGTTCAAAAATTAGCACCCACATGAGGAACGTCGTCGCTGCGATTAGGTAGAGGACATCGCCCCCCTGATCAAAAAAACGAGAAATGAGCAGGTATATGTCCATGCCTCTAACCCCTAATCGCTTTGCCGTGCTACGTCACGCACAGGTGTTCCCTTCGACTCTGCATGTTCAGCAATCAGACCTTCGGACTGCTCATCCAACACATGAATCACTGAACGACTAAATTGAGACGTTAACGCGTGAAGTAGAACCGTTGGAATCGCCACGCAAAGTCCGAGTACTGTAGTCATAAGAGCTGTAGAAATACCACCAGCCATAATCTTCGGGTCGCCAGTACCGAACAGCGTGATCGCTTGGAACGTTTGAATCATACCGATTACGGTACCAAGTAATCCCATGAGTGGTGCCACCACAGAGATGACCTGGACGAGAGATATATTTCGCGTTAATGCAGGCATCTCATGGAGAATGGCTTCACCTATCTTTAATTGCAGAGTCTCACTATCTACATCTTTGTTTTCGGTGTATACCTGTAGCAGTTTTCCAAGTGGATTGTCGTCGCGTGGATTATCGAAATCTTCACGCTGCGCATTGACTTTCTGACGGACGAAGAATAACACTACCATGCGCCAGACGGCTAGTACGACACCCACTATACCCACCATAATGATGATTGAGCCAACCATGCCGCCTTGTCCATCGCAGAATGGTAGCCAACACTTACCGCTTGCCATGCCGCCAAAAGGTGATCCAACCATTTCCCAAAAAGTTGCGCGGCCTGTTTCTAAGCTAAGTATTGACCCTCGAGTCGGATCGATCGCGAAAGGTATTGGTTTATCCGCACCGGGCTTTGCACGGTGTAATTTCTTAGCCGTACTTGTAAATTCACCCGATGGTTGTCTGGATAAGTCTACGACCTGGTATGTATCAAAGTTATAGTTAACGTATCCGTCTTCTGATACGAGGTTGAACGCTCCCACGCGCACAAGATCTGTATACTTGGTGCCCCCTGCATTAGTTAAGACCGTCCCAGGAAAACGTTTTACTTTTCCTGTTTCGATGATGTGTTCCAGCATTAAACTCCACAGTTCGTTCATCTCGTCAACCGATGCGAGTTCCATGGCGGTACCCATTTTTTTCGCTAGATCGTTGAGAAAAATGTCGCGATCTGGAATTTCTGCACTCACCACCGAACCTAAAAAGGTACCTCGAGTTTCTCCAGCCACTTGTTGTATCACACCAAAAAGTTCGCGTAAAGACCCCAGTTTTTCGTCATATTCGTGTTGTCGGTCCGCGATTGTGGCATCATTTTCACTAATCTGTTCTTCTAGCCTTTT
The DNA here is from genome assembly GCA_012267385.1 of OMG group bacterium. Classification (GTDB taxonomy): domain Bacteria; phylum Pseudomonadota; class Gammaproteobacteria; order Pseudomonadales; family Azotimanducaceae; genus Bin55. Next base: position 87,206 of record JAAXGW010000015.1, on the reverse strand, counting down.
TGCCGTATCTTGCTCAGCCTCATATTGCTGTTCTGCTTCGCCGAGCAACCTTTCCTGATCCGCTACTTGTCGTTCAAAAGCTTCGACACGCTGCTGATGGGCGAGATTTTCGACATCGCGACGCTCTCTAATACTCTCCAGTAAGTCGTCCAAAGTTCTAGCTTTGTGTATGGTGAGCCCCTCGTCCACCAAAATGCTACCAGAAGACTCGGAGTCGTCTTCTTGTGCAATACCTAAGACGGACATGTAGATCGTCCCCAGTACAACCACCCATTTCATAGTCGAGGCTTTGTTTGATAAATACCTATTCAACACGATTAATTCTCCTCGTCCGAATCTTCCGGAGCTAGTATCGGTACCTGAAACAACCCACTTGTGAGCTGCTTATTCGCCATTTTTATTCCATTCTTAATTGGCGTGTTATAACTATTCGGAAGTTTCTCCCACGCTGAGGTATTCGGGTTCCACCAACCGGTCTCATCCCCTTGCAATGTTTGGTACACCAATGCGATCCGACCAACTCGCAATATATTTACGTTGTGTACGTTGCCATCCGGAAGTTGTAGCTCTTTCTGAGATACGTCCATGGTACGTCCGAAATCGCTCTCAATTTCATAGGCGCGCAAGACCTGAGCAAATTTTTCTGAGACTTCAACGTCAAAGCGTTCCATCAATTCACGTAAATCCGCAACTCGTTGCTTCCGTTCTTCTAATTCAAACGGCTTGTCAAGCTCGATCAACTGTTTCAGTCCCTCAATCATCCGCCACATCAAAGGAGTAATTTGTGCCTCGATCAAATCAACCTCTGCGATGGACTCGCGCAAGACTTCTATAGCATCTTCCTGTTTACTAATCTTCAACCGTAGGTTTGAGTTGTGAACCTTTAAGCCATCAATTGACTTTAGCTTGTTGCGATAGTTGTACTTAGCATCCAAATGTTCTCGTTCTAAACCATTAATCTTTGATTGAACTTCGTTCGCAAGTTCATTCAAGGAATTGATTTCCTCAAATACATCTTCAAGAGTAGTTTGTGTAGCTAGGGTGACACAAACCAATGTAGCAACAATGACAATTATGTATCGAAGATTGCGGGGTAATAGCTTTCCTATATCGTGGGTCATAGAGACTCCTACTCAATTTCTCCAAATTGATCAAACATTTCCAGCATTCGTTTCCGTTCAAAAGCACTCGAGCACTTTGCCTAATCAAAGACAACGATTGACGAATGCTCTTTCAACGCAACCTAAACGAAGACCCTCCCAAGGCTTGCCGTAAACGTTTGCGAATGTAACGTATCAATACCAAAATGACGGAACAGTGCCGTCGAGTATCGGTACATAATAATACACAGGCACAAGATTTTATTAGCGTACTCTTAGATTTCAATAATCTTCGTATGAATAGTCTCTCGACAGGTGCTCAACAAACCCCGCACGCATGAGTCAACGATATGCGAATTTTCAAGCTTTTTGAAAATAAGAACCATAATTTAACAAAACGTTAATAGTTCGTAAGCTTAATTCACCCACAGTTGCATCACACAGGTAGCAAAGTATTGGCATCACAATCCATTCTTGTCGTTGAAGACGAACCGGATATCCGGGAATTATTGCGTTTCACGCTCCATCGCGCACAGTTCAACGTACTTCCAGCCGCTGATTCTGAAGAAGCTATCCGGTTACTAGACGGCCCCCTTCCTTCGATCGCAATTATCGACTGGATGTTACCGGGAATGAGTGGAATCGAACTTGCAAAAAGGATTCGATCGGATCAGTCCACTAGCGAATTACCAATCATTATTTTGACAGCGAGGAGTGGTGAAACCGATAAACTACAAGGCTTTAATCTAGGAATCGACGATTACATCACAAAACCATTCTCTCCGCGCGAACTTGTCGCACGGGTCCGAGCCCTCTTGCGGCGCGCCGGTAAACTGCAAGATGGAAGTATCAACTTGAATGGCATTCAGCTAGACACCATCGCCCATTCAGTTTCCATAGAAGGGAATCCTGTGCATTTACGCCCAACAGAGTATCGCTTACTTGCGATAATGATGCGCAATCCCAATCGCGCTTTTCAGCGTAGCCAGCTTCTAGACCAAGTGTGGGGTCGGAGCGTTTATGTTGATGAACGAACCGTGGACGTTCACGTACTTCGAATACGCAATGCGTTGAAACCATATAACAAACAAAACGTGATTAAGACAATTCGTGGGATAGGGTACAGACTCGACCATCAAATCGCGAACGCGTGAGCTTCTCAACTATATTTCTTGCAGTCATCGTCGCAGGCACGTTGATACTAGTCGGTGCGCTACTTGATCAAGTCCTTATTGGTGGAATTGTCGCCGTTCTTTGGTGTGTCGCAATGATGGCTTTAAACTTACGCCGGAGAAATTTGTTTAGGTCGTGGATCTCGCGACCGATAGCCCCGCCAACTAATGCTCTTGGTGAGTATCACCATCCAGCTGAGAAAATGCATGCTGCTATTCTTGCCCAGCGTACACGGACGCGTAACCTCGTCGAAGCAGCACAAAAATATAAGAATATTGCAAATAACCTTCCTGATGGGTTAGTGATTCTCAACGCCCAAATGATGATCGAAACTGTCAACCGAAGTGCTACTCTTTTGCTAGGTTTAAAACCTGCAGACGCTGGAAAACCCATCGCGACACTGATTCGGCACCCGGATGCTCAAGTGTTGTTCAAATCTGAAACTGAACATTTGGTGTGTGACGACATTCCGTCGCCAGTGAATAGTGATATTCGTCTCGAATTACGTTTGTTTCGAGTCAGCGATCTAGAAACGATGCTCATCGCGAGAGACGTGTCTGATATGAGTCGCCTGCTCGCCGTACGCCAAGACTTTATTGCAAATGTCTCACACGAACTTCGCTCGCCGCTAACAGTGTTGATCGGCTACATCGAGAGTATTCGTACTGACGATCTCGACCGCACTACCTTAATGGATGTGGTGCGGCGCTTGGACGCTCCGGCACAAAGAATGAAATCTCTCGTCGAAGACTTGCTCACGCTAACCCGATTAGAGTCTTCGCCGCTGCCCGAATTGAGTTCGTTGTCGGAAATAGATGGCCAAAGTTTAATTTCTACCATTGTCGAAGAAGCGCAAGTTTTCGTTACCCCAAAACATCATATTTCTGTCGATGCGTCGCCTGGTGTCCCCATCCGTGGTGTCCATATAGAGTTGCATAGCGCGTTTCTCAATCTAATCACGAATGCATTACGCTATAGCCCAAACGGAGGCGAGGTCACCATCAAATGGTATCAACACGATGGCATGGCTCGTTTTTCAGTCCAAGATGAAGGCGTCGGTATCGCACCCCAACACCTCCCTCGAATCACGGAACGATTCTACCGCGTCGATCCGGCGAGTTTACGTGTAACCGGCGGCACCGGACTCGGTCTTGCAATTGTTAAACACGTACTGAAACGGCATCAATCTTCGCTTCAAGTGAACAGTAAATTGGGAAAAGGTAGTACCTTTTATTGTGACTTACCAATCAATCATGTTGAGGAGGAGCACTTAGAACATGAAATTGCATAGATTTCTTGCAACCATCTTAGCATTTTTCTTTTCAATGCTTCCAGTTAGCACGTGGATGATTGACGATCTACCTGAATACGAACGAGTAAGTGGAGTCTCCGGGAATCTGTCAAGTGTTGGTTCGGACACTTTGGCGAACTTAATGACGTTGTGGACCGAAGCTTTTGAAAAAGAGTATCCCAACGTGAAGATCCAGGTTCAAGGTGCCGGTTCATCGACGGCACCGCCTGCATTAACTGAAGGCGTAGCCAACTTCGGTCCAATGAGCCGCAAAATGAAGGACAAAGAGATAGAAGCCTTTGAGTCTCGATTTGGGTACAAACCGGTTGGTGTGCGGGTCGCTATTGACGCCTTGGCTATTTACGTGCACAAAGACAATCCGATAAAGTCCCTGACCATTCCACAAATCGACGCAATATTCTCCTCAACTCGACGTTGCGGATATCCCGAGGACATTCGAACGTGGGGCGATCTTGGTCTAGAAGGGTCTTGGAAAACTCGACCGATTCAACTCTATGGTCGCAACTCGGTTTCTGGAACGTATGGATACTTCAAACAAGTGGGAATGTGTTCTGGAGATTTCAAAAATACCGTCAATGAACAACCGGGTTCCGCTTCCGTTGTGCAATCCGTAACGGCTTCTTTGAACGGTATCGGTTATTCAGGTGTCGGTTATAAGACTTCCAGCGTACGTGCCGTACCCGTGGCTGAAGTACCGGAAGATGATCCAGTGGAAGTTTCTTTTGAGACCGCGACCGACGGATCCTACCCATTGACTCGATACCTATACGTCTACGTGAACAAAAAACCGGACACTCCCTTAGCTCCACTCGAACAAGAATTCTTCAAGCTTGTTCTTTCTCAAGTGGGACAGGAGATTGTGGAAAAGGACGGATACGTACCTCTTCCGTTGAAAACTGTCGAGCGTGAGCTTCGGCGCATTGAATGATGAAGTTCGCCGATAGGCAACTCAACACAGTGTATTTTCGCGTAGCTGTTACTTAGGCCAGTGGCTTCGACCTCCCCTCAGCAATTACCTGGTCTAGCGTTTGGGCGTGCGCTAGTTGATCGATTAACTAAAGTAGCTGTTGGGATCGGCGGTATTGCAGTTATTGCCGCGATCGTACTCATCATGTGCTACTTCGTGTGGGTCATAGTCCCAATGTTTGCACCCGCGTCGATCAAGCTCGTTAACAGTGTCGAACTACCAACCGCCGAAGTGATATTCACGACATCAGACGACCGGTTTGAAATTCTGACCTTGATCAATGCTGATGGTTCTGTCGAATTTCTAGACACCACGGACTACAAGACTGTGTTCAGTTTGCAAGTGTTTTCGGAGTCGATTGAGCAACTTAAACCCCTCTACCCACTTGCGGACACATTTGCTGTCCGAACGACCGCAGATGAATTGTTGTTTCTCAAGATTACACACAACGTGCGATTTGATCAGGACGAACGTCGTATCGAGAATAAAGCAGAGCTTTTGTTCGACGCGACTGCAATCGACTTAACAGGTGCTGTTGACTTCGACGTTTATCGAAGTGAAACTAAATTACGGGTTGTTACCCTTCAGCAAGACGGGAGCTTGCTGTTGGAAGAATACCAAGATGTCGATGACTACTTCGAGCTGGAGGATCCGCGAACACTCTCTATTGACTCTTGGAATCGTAATCCAGAAGAACTCTCCGTTATGCTCGGACCAGGGGGAAGGTGGCTGTACGAATTCGAAGAATCTACGGGAGACTATCGTCTTCTTAACGTTGCTTCGATTCGCCGATTCAGCGTCGAAGAAACCGGTTCATTCGACGACACCGACGGAGATTTTGTATTGGTTGCTCCAGTACTTGGTCGTTACTCTTTCTTAGTCGCCAACGACCAAGGTGTTTTAGACCACTGGACGCTAGGACCGGTCGCGGAAGGGCAAGGTCTACGCAAGATTCGCTCATTTGTATTTCAAGAACCCATTGTTCAAATCGTCTCTGAACACCGTCGCAAAGGCTTTTTGGCAATTGATACTTTGGGTACCGCGCATCTCGGCTACACCACGTCTGAGCGAAAACTCGCAGAGCAGCCCATGAATGAGGTGCCGAAATCGGTGCATTTCTCCCCTCGAGCAGATCGTCTAATCGCACTCCAAGATGATATTGTCGACATCTTTAAGGTATCCAACAAGCATCCGGAAGCATCTTGGGGCACGTTGTGGGGAAGAGTCGCGTACGAAGGATACGAAAAGCCCGTTTATAGTTGGCAAAGTTCGTCCGCGGATACGGACTTTGAACCAAAGTTCTCGCTTGCTCCACTACTATTCGGATCCATCAAAGCTGCGTTTTATGCGATGTTGGTAGCAACTCCCCTTGCCATTATGGGTGCCATCTACACTGCCGTGTTCATGTCCGAAAGTATGCGTAAGATCGTAAAACCGGGAATTGAAATAATGGCGGCCCTGCCAACCGTGATTCTCGGATTTCTCGCAGGACTCTGGCTCGCTCCGATCGTAGAAAAGAACCTAACGGCAATCATGCTCTTGGTCGTCATTCCACCGGTAGGGGTACTTTTCTGTGCATACCTCACGACCTTTTTACCAAGTCGTGTCACCGCCCGATTTGAGGGATGGTTTGGTGCCCTCACCGTTCCCGTAATCTTACTTCTCTCTTGGCTAACTCTAGCCTACGGTGAGTCTATATGGCAGTTTATCTTTGGGACAGATATGCGCATGTGGCTTGAAAACCAAGGCATTGAATACGACCAGAGGAACGCCCTCATCATAGGTATTGCGATGGGGTTTGCAGTAATTCCGACGATTTTCTCCATCTCCGAGGATGCCATTTACGGAGTACCAAGACACTTGGTTCAAGGTTCTCTTGCCCTTGGTGCGACTCGATGGCAGACGTTGGTGCGAGTGGTACTGCTGACGGCAAGTCCAGGAATTTTTTCAGCAGTGATGATCGGCATGGGTCGCGCCGTGGGTGAAACCATGATCGTGTTGATGGCCACCGGAAACACGCCAATCATGGACATTAATCTTTTTCAAGGCATGCGGACGTTTGCGGCAAATATCGCCGTAGAAATGCCTGAGTCCGAAGTTGGTTCAACTCACTTCAGGATTCTGTTTTTAACCGCTCTTGTCCTATTCATTATCACTTTCCTCTTTAATACGATCGCAGAAGTCGTCCGCCAACGCCTAAGAGCACGTTATGGAAACCTCTGAACGGCTACCGCAAGAACACCGGAAGCTCTTTCGGGAACGTATGAGCCTAGGTCTCTGGTTTAAGTCCGGCGAGCCGTGGGTCTGGTTGACAGCCACAGCAGTGGGTACTTCAATCGTTGCAGTCCTAGGTTTGATCGGCATTATTGCCGTCAAAGGCTTGGCTCATTTTTGGCCTGCAGACGTAATCACCTTCGAGTACGCGAATGAGCTTGGAGCACAGATGATCGCGGGTGAAGTTGTACAAAGCGAACGCGTACCTCGTGAACAATTTGAAGAATCGGGTACTGGTCGTGTGCTTGACTTTTCTGGGGATCCTACGCGTCTGATGATCAAGTCCGGTAATCGCAAAGTTAACGCACCAGATTTTCGATGGATCTACGCTCACGACATCACCAAACGAGAAAAACAACAGGAGTTGATTACATTTGAACGTTTGGAATGGGGTAACGCCTATGGGACTATTGTCGAACTAAGACAAGATGGTGTTGCTGTATCTGCAACGAATCCGTGGCGGGAACTGAAAGCACGCATCGGTCGTGTCGTTGATCTACGACGCCAAGCTCAGGTAATTCAAAATCGATCCATAGACCGGATCAACTACAAACTGGAGAAGTTGCGTTTAAAGCAAAGAAAACGCGAATTACAAGGAAACTTCAAAACTTCCGATCTAGACCAGCAACGCGAGCAATTGAACCAAGAATATGCAATAAAGGAACGCGAACTCAACGACATAGGTATCGAGCTGGACAGGGATGAAGTGGTGATTGCTATCGCGGGTGGGCGACAGTCTGTGATACCGGTCAGGAACATAGTGCGAGCTTGGCAACCCAATGCGATGAACGTTTTTTCCAAATTTGGACACTATTGCGCGAGCATTTGGGCGTTCCTCTCAGAGGGTTCTCGAGAGGCAAATACCGAAGGAGGGGTGTTCCCCGCCCTATTTGGAACAGTCCTTATGGTTTTGTTAATGTCGGTGCTAGTTACTCCGTTCGGTGTAATCGCAGCGGTGTATTTGCGAGAATACGCTCGGCAAGGTGTCTTCGTACGTTTGATTCGCATCGCTGTCAACAATCTTGCTGGCGTGCCATCAATCGTGTACGGCGTATTTGGCTTAGGTTTTTTTGTGTATCTGGTTGGTGGGACAATCGATAGCGTGTTCTTTCAGGCCGCAAAACCGGCACCAACGTTCGGCACACCCGGTCTAATCTGGGCGTCGCTCACGCTAGCGCTTCTTACCGTACCGGTGGTGATCGTATCGACTGAAGAAGGATTAACTAGGATACCAAAGGCATTGCGAGAAGGTAGTCTCGCGCTGGGTGCAACGAAAGCGGAAACGTTGTTCAAAGTCGTCCTACCCATGGCAAGTCCTTCGATTTTGACGGGCATAATACTAGCTATTGCTCGGGCCGCCGGAGAAGTAGCCCCGCTGATGTTGGTAGGAGTAGTTAAACTTGCACCAACTCTACCCATAGATGGAAATTTTCCATTCCTTCACTTAGACCGAAAGTTCATGCATCTTGGATTTCACATCTACGACGTGGGTTTCCAGAGCCCAAACGTTGATGCCGCGCGCCCTCTGGTTTTTGCCACAGCACTGCTTCTTGTGATAATCATTATCGTACTAAACTTAACCGCTATCGCGTTGCGAAATCGACTTGAAGCACGTTATCGCGAGGCTCTGAATTGATGACAGAAAATTCTCTTCCCTCCGAATCTGTAATCGCATCACCGAGTGGTGTTAAACTCGCGGCCAAGTTGGTAAGTTCCACAGACACGCGGAGCCCCAGCGAACTCCCTGCGGACGATGTCTGTTTAAAAGTGTCCGATCTTGCTCTGTTCTATGGTTCTAATCAGTCGCTTAACGAAATCAATATGCGCATTCCACGGCAGCGCGTTACAGCAGTGATCGGTCCTTCTGGTTGTGGTAAGTCCACGTTGATTCGATGTTTCAATCGCATGAATGACCTCATTGACGGCGTTAGTATCACTGGTCGTATCGAACTGAACGGCTTGGAAATTCACAACCAAGACGTTGATGTCGCGCAACTACGCAGACAGGTCGGAATGGTGTTTCAGCGCCCCAATCCATTTCCCAAGTCGATCTATGAGAACGTTGCATACGGTTTAAGACTGGCAGGCAAAGTCCCCAAGTCTGAACTTGATGATCGAGTCGAGTGGGGGTTAAAAAGCGCGGCGCTTTGGGACGAAGTCCATGACCGCTTGAATGATTCAGCGCTTGGTTTGTCTGGGGGGCAGCAACAACGATTAGTCATCGCGAGAGCGATCGCAGTGGAACCGAGTGTGCTGTTATTGGATGAACCAGCTTCCGCTCTGGATCCAATCTCCACGCTCAAGATTGAAGAGCTGATCGCAGATTTAAAGACGCGTTATACGATTGTGATCGTTACCCATAACATGCAACAAGCAGCACGTGTATCTGACTTTACAGCGTTCCTGTACTTAGGAGAACTAATCGAATACGACGCCACTCTAAAAATCTTTACCAATCCGTCCGAACGTAAAACAGAAGACTACGTAACCGGAAGATACGGATAATATTTTTATTCGTGATGAAGCTGTAAGCAATGCAAAAACACATATCGGGCGCATTCGACACCGAACTTGAAGAACTTAAAACAACCTTCACCGAGCTTGGAGGTCTAGCCGAACGACAAGTCGCTGACGCGATGACGGCATTTTTTACTAATGATTCAGAATTAGCAACAACGGTAAAAAGCACTGAATTGCAAATTAATCGACATGCATTAGAACTCGATAAACGCGCGGAATTCGTTATCGCCAGACGGCAACCAGCAGCAACTGACTTACGTTTGCTAGTAAGTATTTTGAAGAGTAGCACCGACCTTGAACGCGTCGGTGACGAAGCGGAACGAATTGCCAAGTTAGCTGATCGTCTGAGCGTCTACGATTCGAATCGACCGTACCACGACTACCTGCAGGAGTTAAGCAACGGTACTTCGATAGCCCTTAGAGAGTCATTGGATTGCTTCGCACGACTTGATGTTGAGCAAGCACTGCAGACTATTGCGGGAGACCGAGAAATAGACTCACTTTACGATTCCGTCGTTAAACATGCAACCAAGGAAATGAAGAAAGTACCGAAAAAAGTTACAAACTCACTCGCGATCATTTGGGTAGCACGATCGTTGGAAAGAATTAGCGATCACGCAAAGAACATTTGCCAAACTGTAGTGTACTTAGTGCATGGTCAGATGATCATTCACAACTTGTTCGAATAGACCGCGTATTCCTTCTTCCTGCTCATACCCAAACTCGCGGCACTAAGGTTGCTGTGAGAGTCGAAGACTAGCGAAACAACATTACATAAAATTTTTTTTGATTTCGACTGATTCAAAACTCGGAACTACAAGACTACGATCTTTTTTGGAGTCTGATCCATCCAAGACGACTTTGCTACGTCTTGGTGGTTTAAATTCTTAGCACATTCCTCCAATTTCAGAAACAGGACACAAAATTGAAATTTAGCAGCACCATATCGTTTCCAGTTACACTCGCACTCTTTTTATTCGGCTCATCGGGTACGATTCACGCTGACGAAGACGCGGATGAAAGTGAGATTGAAGAAATCCACGTAAAAGTTGAACCGTCTTTTGTGAAATACTCACACAGTGTAAGTCCCGTGAAGATGTTTGCGTCCCCAACCGACGTGCTCAAGCCAATTTCGAGTCTAGCGTTTGACAATAGTATCGGGCAAATCAGAAGCCGCGGTTCCGAAGCAAACCACCTCGGAATTCAGATTGATGGTTACGACATTGCCGATTCAGTTTCAGATTTCAATTTCGCGACGATCTCATGTACCGGTATAGATTTACTACACTTTTCAGCTACTCCTGGTTCTGGATCGATCGGCGGTGTAATTAATCTCGAATCTACTGAAGACTCACAAAGCAGTTTAAATTTAGCCTACGGAACCGCTGGAAACCAAGCACATTTAGTGTATGGAATCGACCATCACAATGTTTCAATCTCGCGAAAGAACTGGGACGGAATCGACATACTGGGGGATGGTGATCTGGATGGAATTGAGCACGTTGTTGGGCACTATCACTTTGCAGGTGCAAAGTGGCAATCGACGATTCGCTACGCGACGATTACGCAAGGATACGACCGAGGTCGCGCCGAAATCGACCAAGGCTTAGTCGGAGTTAACGGAGTACTGTTGGATCGGATAAACGTGCGTTTTTCAACTTCACTGAACCGTGCTACTTGGTTTGAGTCGTTCAATAACAATACCACAGGTACTCGTACAAAACTATCGTTGTCAACTCCCGTATGGAATTGGTTCACATGGGAACTTGATCAAGTGTATGACGTCAATGAGTCCGAAGTTCGCGGAGAACCGACACGCAAACCAATTGGAGTGAATTACCTGCGCGCGAAGTACGAACAAACATACCAAAATCTATCGTGGAATGCTACGCTCACGCGTATAGACTCGACTCAAGATGAACCGATTCTGTCAAAATCTACGCAAGTTGCTTGGATCGCGAGAGACATTGGAGCAGCGGAGTCTCAATTTGCTATTTATTTCGAGTTTGATCATCAGACCATAGCTTTTCCTTCGATGATTGATCGCTACGGATGGGGACAAAAGTGGTTACCTAATCCAGACGTCAAACCTGAACGCGGCACCGGCTTTAGTTTTGGAGCTAAATACTCATCTCCAACTTCAACGATTCAAGCTACTCGTTTTACCACGCGATTACGCGACAAAATTTCCTTTGGTAGGAACGTGAGTGAGAATGTTGACTATGGTCGCAACCGCGGCTTTGAGTTACTTTGGCGGCAATTTTGGAACCGACAAATTTCAACAAACTTTGCTTTTTCTCGGATCAATTCTGAAGCACGCCGCGGAGCTGACCAACCATACCGGGAAACGGAACGAAGACCGAAAAGCATTTTGGCTGGTACAGTTTCTTACTCCGTGACTAGTCTGACTTCAAACTTGACAGTTCGATGGGTCGATGAAGCTCTTGATGCTTGTTGGCGAGGTTGCGTTATCTTGGATTCTTACTTGGTAGTTGACAGTGTGATCACTTACCGTTGGAATGATATGATTGAGACATCGTTCGAGGTCTTCAATTTACTCGACGAGACTTACTACCAAGTCCATAGGTACAACACCCCAGGACGGCAGTTTTCCTTAGGAGTTTCGCTACTGTTTGGAAATTGATAGTAAGTGAATCAGCCTTTCTCAACCGCCTTCGATCCGTTGTAAGAAAAACACTTCACTATCAGGTGCGATTTTTTCGAACCACGCGTCTTGGAATAACTGACCGTCTATCGCAACCATCGTAGAAGTTAAGACCGACTCAATTCCGGGCCACTTTTCTTCGAGTATTCGGACGAGTTGGCGAAACGAACTACAGTCTACTTCCAATTCATGGGTCCCGTCAGTGAACCGATGTAAATGATCGGGAAAAACTACGCGCGCCATTTGTCTTAGAACCTAGAGCAACGCGACCGAGTGTCAATCTGCAGCGTCAATAGCCGCGAGTACGTTAGGTGGAGATAAGGGTAGATCGTTAATTCGAAATCCAAGCAAATCCCTTACAGCATTTGAGGTCGCTGCTAGTGGAGCAACGATTGGTGTCTCCCCTACTCCTCGAACTCCGTAAGGATGCGAGGGGTTCGGTACTTCAATAATTTCGCAATCGATCATCGGCATATCAGAAGCAACCGGTACTCGATAATCTAAAAAGCTGGCGTTTTCTACAACGCCGTTTTCGTTGTATATGTACTCTTCGTTCAGTGCCCAACCTAAGCCTTGTACCGCGCCACCCTGCATTTGACCTTCAACATACGCGGGATGAATCGCGCGTCCTGCATCTTGTATCGCGGTAAATGCTTTAACGTCAACTTTACCTGTCTCTCGGTCGATGGTCACATCGGTCCAGTTTACCGAGAAGCAAGCGCCGGCACCTTGTGCGTTGAGACTGGCACGACCCAGTAACGGACCACCTGTGCGACTCATGGTCTTCGCAATGTCCGCCAAGGATAAGGGTTCGACATCGATGTTCACTCCTGGTTTTGGTACGGCTTGACCGTCTCGCCAATCCACTTGTTCAACATCAAGTTCCCACGTCATTGCCGCACGCGCTTTACATTGAGCTATGACATCTTCGCATGCCTTCACGACCGCTAACCCAGTGGCAAAAGTCGTTCTGCTCCCGCCAGTGAGATTACAAAACCCGGTGGATTCCGTGTCGCCAACATGAGCGTTTATCGTTTCATAGGGAACACCCAAAGTTTCTGCGGCCATCAAGCACATTGATGCTCGTGAGCCGCCGATATCAGGGCTCCCCTCCATTATTGACACCGCTCCGTCTTCTGCGATGTTAACTTCAGCACTCGATTGCATACCGATGTTAAACCAGAATCCGACCGCCACTCCTCTCCCTACTTCTTCACTCGTCTTGTTTACGTAGTTCGGGTGCCGCTTTGCAGCTTCCAAGCATTCCACTAGCCCGATAGGAGGAAACTTCGGACCGTATGGAGCGATAGTGCCTTCTTTAGCGGCATTTTTAAGCCGTAAATCGATTGGATCCATGTCTAGTTTTTGGGCAAGTTCATCGATTGCACACTCCATAGCGTGCATCGACTGAGGTGCACCAGGAGCACGATAAGCCGCGACCTTAGGCTTATTTACCAACACATCGTACCCTTCAACTAGGAAATTATCGATGTCATAGGGAGCAAAAACGGACATACAACCAGGCCCTACAGGAGAACCCGGAAAAGCCCCGGCCTCGTAAGCCAACCAAGCAGTCGCTGCGGTTATCCGGCCGTCTTTTTTAGCGCCAACTTTAATCTTGCATAGAGTCGCCGACGCGGGGCCAGTAGCACGAAAGACTTCTTCTCGGTTCATCACCATTTTCACTGGTTTGCCTGTCAACTCTGATAGTCGTACTGCAACTGGTTCAAAATATACCACTGTCTTACCACCAAAACCTCCACCAATTTCCGATGGTATGACCTTAATGTCGGAAACTGTCTTATTCAGCACTCCAGCGGTAGCGCTTCGTACTTCAAAGGGTCCCTGAGTTGTGCACCAAACGGTCACGCGTCCTCCAGGATTACTTGTCGCAACACAAGCATGCGGCTCTATATATCCTTGATGTGCTGATGGGACTCTAAATTCTTCTTGAACTATCACATCTGCTTCTGCGAAACCTTTTGTTACATCACCGCGTTCAAATCTTTGTGTCGCAGCGATGTTGCTCGGTGGGCTATTCTCGTCATCGTTGGTACGCAAGTCTTCACTCACAAGAGTTGCCTTTTCGCGCATTGCGTCGTCTAACGTTAGAACAGGTGGTAGCACTTCGTACTCAACCTCGATCCGTGCCAATGCTTCCTCGGCAATGCGAGGTGTTCGAGCTGCGACTGCGGCTAGTGCATGACCGTGATACAGCACTTTGTCCCGCGCCAGGATGTTTCGACTCAAACTCGAGGTGACTTCTTGAGGAAAGTCGGCACTCGAAATAGCTGCGTAGACCCCTTCCATTGCCTGAGCTTTGGTTAAATCAATTCGCTTGATCCGAGCATGTGCATGCGGGCTTCGAAGAACCTTGCCGTGCAACATGTCGGGTAGGTTTAAATCCGCACCAAAATTTGCTCGACCGGTAACTTTTTCGACTCCATCGGGGCGTATTGGCCGAGTACCGATTGCCTTAAAGTTTGCTACTTCTGCCATTTACGTTTGTGTTCCTCACTTAGTCGGGGTTAGTTCTTGTGCGGCATCTTGAACCGCGCGAATGATTTTGTCATAGCCGGTACATCGGCAAAGATTTCCAGCTAACCAGTATCGGATAGTCTTCTCGTCTGGATTGGGATCTTTGTCAAGTAGTGCTTTAGCAGCGACGACAAATCCAGGAGTACAGACTCCACACTGTAATGCGGCGTGCTCTAATAATTTTTGTTGAACCACGTGCAAACCGTCTTGCGAATCCGCGATACCTTCAACTGTGGTAATTTCTTTTCCATCTGCTTCCGGCGCTAGAACTAAACACGAACAAACCAACCGGTCGTCCAAAAGAACCGTACATGCTCCACAGTCGCCCGTACCGCACCCTTCTTTAGTGCCTGTAAGTCCGATTTCGTCGCGCAGTAGGTCTAGTAAGGTCTGATGAGCTTCACACAGCACATCTTCGGGCCTACCATTGACAGTGGCGGAAACGTAAATCTTGCTCATATTTCTCTACTAATGGATCGTTTCACTCTCAATTCCTATTCGACAAGGCTCGATCTTTCGCTATCGCACCAGCGCGCCGACACAGTACGCCGACGACCTTACGACGATACTCCACAGTACCCCTTTTGTCAGTGATCGGTTGTGCTGCGTCGCTACAAGCCTGGGCGGCTTGCTGTAATGCATCTTCATCAGCGGTAGTACCGACAAGTGCCTCGGCAGCTGAGGAAACCAATAAGGGTGTAGGAGCAACTGCACCAATCGATACGCGTGCGCGTTCACAAATTCCTTCATGATTTAACGAAAGCGACACCGCGGCGCCAGCTACCGCGATATCCATTTCAGTGCGCGGAATAAAGCGCAAATATGCATCTCCGGTACCTGCAGAAGGTCTTGGTATTTGAAACCCGAGTAGAAATTCATGCGCCGCTAAGCAGTTGCGTCCAACGCCTGTAACGAATTTTTCAGAGGGCACGGTTCGCGTACCCTCGCTCGTCGCGATCACACAAAGAGCGGAATTCACAATCAATGCAGGGATGGTATCTCCAGCTGGAGATGAATTGCACAGATTCCCTCCGATGGAAGCGCGTCCTTGGATTTGAGTCGATCCAATTAGATCAGCCGCTTCGAGCAATCCTGGAAATAAAGCCTTCAATTCAGCATTCTCGTTGAGTACGCCCGATGGTATGGCCGCCCCGACAAAAATGTGCTCGTTTTCGATCCGAACATCATTTGTTTCTTTCAGTGATTTGATGTCAACAAACAATCGGTGTGAACTATCGAGTGATCGAAATTGCACGATTACATCTGTTCCGCCTGCTAGTATCTGAGTTCGTTGACCTTGATCCGTTGCCCGCTGAAGCACTGCGAGTGTTTCCTCAACAGTGCTGGGGGCTACGTAACCAAAATTGGACATGTATTCTCCTGAAACTGGAAATAGCAAGGGTGGACAGAGATGCAAATTTTATTGAACACCATTTGTCTAGATCGGTCATTGATGCACTTGAACTTACGTACTCTTCAACGTCAATTTTCTCTTTGGAAATCGAACTGGTGAATTTGTAAGAACTCTAAAAAATTGGTCTGTAGCTCAATTCTGTACGAAGAGACCCCAATGCGCGGGAATGCTAAAATTCCCTGTGAGATTCAAGTCGAACTATCTAACTTTCCTCACCCATGGACGCGAACACACAAGCTCAATTTAGAGACCATCTAGCAACGATTTCCTCTTTGTGGTCAGACAAACTAAATCAACATCAGTTCGATAGCGCTTTGATCGCGGCAGGCGCGAACACGTTCTATTACGACGATGATCAATCACCACCATTTCATGCCAATCCTCATTTCCTTCGTTGGACCGTTGCAGAGAACAGCGAACATTGTTTACTCTTGCTGAATGGAAATGCGCAACCAAAGCTCTTGTGGTATTGTCCTGCTGACTATTGGTATCTCCCCTCATCCGCTCCTGACTGGTTGTTGGATCACTTTGATTGCGAAAGCTATTCGACACGTTCGGATTTAGAACAAGCGTGCCTTCAACACTTAACCGAGTTATCGCGGGTGGCTTATTTTGGGATTACACCCGCGAGATACATTGACCTTGCCAATGTAGAACTTCCGTCAACCGTCCTTCAAAACCAACTAGCGTACGCTCGTGGTTACAAGACTCCGTTTGAAGTTACGCAAATCGCAAAAGCAACTGCTATTGCGGTTCAGGGTCATCTAGCTGCTTACGATTGTTTTGAGGCTGGAGGCAGTGAATTTGAAATCCATCTCGCATACCAGCAAAGGACAAAGCACGTTCATCATGACCTTCCCTATCCCAACATCGTAGCACTGAACGAACATAGCAGTACGTTGCACTATCAACACTACGACAGAGACCCACCGGCTAAGCGACTCAGTTTTTTAATTGATGCAGGCGCAAAAAAACGATGCTACCACTCCGACATCACCCGGTCATACAGTGCGAATCCGAACGACGCATTTGCCGACCTAGTTTCGTCCGTCGACGAAGCGCAACGGTCGCTCGTCGCACAGCTACCAGATCTAACAGACTTTGTCGAGTTTCACGAGCGCACACACCTTGCGATGGCAGAAGTGTTGGTAGCTCAGAGGATTGTCACTTGCAGCGCGAACGCTGCGTTTGAACGGCAACTAACCGACATCTTTTATCCCCACGGTACCGGGCACCTATTAGGTCTTCAGACACACGACATCGGAGGTCATATAGTCGGTCCGGATGGTACCGAAGGGAAACCACCGACACGATTCCCATCTCTACGACTGGTTCGTCGAATTGAAGCAGATCTAGTATTCACTGTAGAGCCAGGAATTTACTTTATTCCTGTTTTATTGGACCGAGTTCGCGGTCACAAGGACATCAATTGGTCTCTGGTCGAACAGTTTGTACCTTTCGGCGGGGTACGGATAGAAGATAATGTTCTGGTCGAATCGAACGGTATCCGAAACTTCACTCGCGCCGCATTTAGTGCTGCATGATCTTGGTCGCCGCTTTTCGTCTTCTAATTTTCTGTTTCATACGAAACCATTGAATCAATAGACGCTCGATCTGAATTTGTCGGTTGAGGTTGCTCTGGTCGTGTACGGCTCGACGAGTAGCGATGAGTTCGTCCCAAAATCCCATAGCCTCGGGAGCTTTTTCTTTGTGAACAACCCGTGCAGTGATCCGCAACCAACGGGCTAGTAATTCATAAAAGTCCTGGTCTTTCAGCACCGTAGCGACGCTCAAATCCACGGACCTATCGCGCCATCCTTGTAAAAGGTAAGTTCGAAGCGATGGAAGTTTCAACTCAAATGCTTCTTTGATTGCGAATGGCGCGTCACCGAACTCGATCAAGAAGTTTTCTAACTCTTGCTGTGGTACTTCGTTTTCGAGCAACCACTGCACGGTATCATCCCGAGCAGCATTGTGTAAATGTATTCGTGTACATCGACTTCGAATGGTTGGTAGCAACAGATCGTACGCGGTAGTCGTCAATATCCAATGTACATTATCGGGTGGTTCTTCAAGCGACTTGAGTAAGGCATTTGCCGCTGGAATGCTAGCCAGCTCAATGGACTCCAATATTGCAACTTTCCGCGACGCCACTTGAGAGGATAAGTAGACAAAGTCTATAGCGTCGCGTACGCGCTCAATCTTCAGCTTTGTGTCTTCGGGTCGAATCCACAATACGTCGGGATGAGGAATTTCCCTAGGATCTCCCTCCATACCGACAATCTTCTGTGTCAATCGACACGCCAGCTCCTCAACGCCCCAACTTGGGTATGCGTCGATCAACACCGCATGAGGTAAGCGATCAAAAAAAGCTTCACTCGAGATCTGCTGTAACTTGTTCTCGATCCAAGGATAAGTTTGACTCATGATCTTTGAGATACGAAGTTCTGCACCACCTGTGAAACCGACCGAGTGAGTTCTGCCAACGGTACACTCGCATCAATCTTGACAATCCGAGATTCTTTCTCTGCGAGGCTCAGGTACGTGGATCTAGCGAATTCAAAGAAATCGATGGTCTCTTTTTCGATGCGGTCTTGGGTTCGATGTGCCCTTCGCTGCAGCGCAGTTTCGACATCTATATCAAGATATACAGTGAGATCAGGCCAGTACTCCGCATGAACCGCCTCGGCAAGACGTGCGACGAGGCCGAGAGGGAGGTTTCGACCACCTCCTTGATAAGCGAAACTAGCGTCCGTGAAGCGCTCGCAGATCACCCAGGTTCCTGCTTCTAATCGCGGTTTGATTACTTCGGCCACATGTTGCGCGCGGGCGGCAAACATAAGAAACAATTCGGCTTCAGCGGTTACCGTTTCTTCCCATTCGGACAACAATAACTTTCGGATTCCTTCGGCGAGCGGTGTTCCACCGGGTTCTCGAGTGATAAAGTAGGGTATTGAGTGGGAATGTAGTACTTGCTCAATGTTCGGTACGACGGTGCTCTTACCAACCCCGTCGACTCCTTCCAGTGTTATAAACTGACCCTTCGTCATTCAGTCGTTCTGGTTTAACTGGTACTTGCGCACGGCGCGATTGTGTTCTTCAAGAGTTGCTGAAAATTCACTCGTACCATCTCCACGAGCAACAAAGTATAGAGCATCACCAGGAGCAGGATTAGCCGCTGCTTGAAGTGCCGCTCGACTAGGTGCAGCGATCGGCGTCGGCGGTAGTCCGTAGTTTCGGTACGTGTTGTAAGGGTGATCCATGTTGAGGTGTGCGCGCGTGAGGTTTCCGTCGAATGAGCCCCCCAAACCATAGATTACCGTAGGGTCGGCCTGCAAGCGCATACGCTTATTCAATCGTCGAGAGAACACTCCACCGATCTGTTTTTGATCTTCAATTACACCAGACTCTTTTTCAATAATCGACGCCAATATAAGCAACTCGTAGGGTGTGCTCAATGGAGTGGCAGGATCACGTTGTAACCACACTTCACGAAGTTCATCGAGCATCTTACCGTGTGCGATACTCAAGACCTCAGATGCCCGCATGGACGTTGTATATTGATAGGTGTCCGGGAAGAACCAACCCTCGGCGTGGTCTGAAGGGATTTGTGTCCAAGTTTGTTCCATTTTCAACCCTGCTAAGGCGGTTTCGACACTTCGGTTTGTTAGATCGAATTCAATCTTAGTTGCAGATTCCAAAATGTGCAGAAACTCAGCGAAGGAACCGCCTTCCGGGAAAGTGAGCGAACGTGTTACTACGTTCCCTTGAACTATATTCTGAAGTACTGTTACAGGTGTGTATGTGCCTAAAAACGAATACTCCCCAGCCTGGATTGAACCGGTGGAATTTGCCAATCGAGCCAACAATTCAAAGTATCTGACGTTTTGAATTATTCCTTGAGTATGGAGCTTGGAAGCAACGTCAGTAAAGTTGTCACCTAGCTGAATTTCTAGTCTTTGTGGTTCTTCGATCTCAATTTCATGGTGTTTCCACGCCTCGAAGTGACAGAACACTACCACACCCAAAATACATATTAAGACCACTATAGTCGCTATCGTTCGAGAACGATTCAGTGGTCCCACGATTACACTTTGCGAAAAATCAGCGTGCCGTTGGTACCGCCAAAACCAAAGGAGTTGCTGAGTGCGTACTCAGCCGAAATATCTCGTGCTTCCGTTGGAAGGAAGTCTAAGTCACACTCCTCGTCAGGAACTTCTAAATTTATGGTTGGGTGCGCCCGTTGGTCACGGAGTGTCTGAATTGAAACAATTGCTTCAACTGCACCCGCGGCACCTAATAAGTGACCAAACATCGACTTCGAAGAATTGATGGGAATAGCACAATCTTCTCCAAAAACCGCTTTGATAGCTTTTGTTTCCGCGATATCACCCAGCGGTGTTGACGTACCATGAGCGTTAATGTAGTGAACTTCTTCTGGGTTCATGCTTGCGTCTGCTAGTGCTCGCTGCATGGCAGCGATCGCGCCTTTTCCGTCTTCTGGCGGACCAGTGATATGGTGTGCGTCCGCACTCATGCCAAAACCGACAATTTCCGCAAGGATCTCGGCTCCGCGCGCCGCAGCGTGCTCGTAAGACTCGATTACCAAACAACCAGCACCGTCCCCCAATACAAACCCGTCTCGATCTCTGTCCCAAGGACGACTTGCGCGTTCCGGTTCATCATTTCGGGTCGACAAAGCTTTCATTGAAGCAAATCCAGCGATCGCCAAAGGACAAGTCGACCATTCAGCACCACCGACGATCATGCCTGTGGCATCGCCGCATTGAATCATTCGAACGCCGACTCCAATGTTATGGCAACCCGTAGTGCAAGCAGTTACGATGGAAATATTTGGACCACCGAACCCGTAGTCGATCGAAACTTGCCCAGCGATCATATTGACAATACTGGAAGGCACGAAGAACGGAGAAACTCGACGTGGCCCTCGTTCAAGCAGCACTTGGTGCTGGGTACAGATCATCCGGATACCACCAATACCGGAACCAAAAGCGACGCCGACATTGGATCTGTTGTTGCTAAGATGAATCCCGGACTGTTCAATGGCTTGAACAGCCGACGCATATCCTAACTGAATGAATTCGTCGTATCGCTTGGCGTTTTTGGAGGGAAAGTGTTCCTCAACGTTAAAGTCTCTGATCCGCGCGCCGATCGTAACTCGATGATCGGTGGTATCAAATGCGTCAATTTGAGCTACGCCACTGACACCTGCAACTGCGTTCTTCCAAGTCTCCTCAACCGTGTTCCCGATGGGAGTTAAAGCTCCCATGCCGGTCACAACGACTCGTGACTTAGACATTACGGTCTGTTTCGGTGGAAGTTCGACTCAATGTGTGAAAAGGGTACGCGATAATGCAACAACACCGAGAGCTCTAATCGTTATCGGATTCGGAGGTATTCGATATCTGGTCCTTGATGTAGTCGATTACCTGTTTCACCGTCGCGATACGCTCGGCATCTTCATCAGGGATCTCAGTTTCAAACTCTTCCTCTAATGCCATAACTAACTCGACCGTGTCAAGCGAATCGGCACCGAGATCGTCCATAAGAGAAGCTTCATCAGTTACATCTTTCAGCTCGCTCTTAAGTTGTTCGGCTATCAGTCTTTTTACGCGCTCTTCAATAGAACTCATTCGTGTATGGGTCTCCGTATCTCGGTGTTATAAAAACAAACATCCCTAGCGGGACAACGTATTTTACTTTTGCTGTACATAGAAAATGAAGGCAGAACGACGGAACTCACAAAACACTCTGCCCGGTATCGCGACTTTTTCCAATCCCTACTCGCTGTGTTCCGGGCTCGTAATTGACAGGCCTCTCAAGGCGCGTACATACCACCATTAACGTGGATAGTTTGACCAGTGATGTAACTCGCTTCGGTACTCACTAGAAAAGCGACTGTGTTAGCAACATCTTCTGGGGTTCCAGCTCGACCTAAGGGCACAACGGTTAACAAAGCTTCCTCACCGCGCTCGGAAATATCTGTGGTCATGTCGGTCGAAATTAAACCTGGTGCAACACAGTTCACAGTGATGCCGCGAGATGCGACTTCCATTGCGAGAGCTCGGGTAAATCCTTCGATTCCTGCTTTCGTAGCGCAGTAGTGCGCTTGTCCACGATTTCCCGTTCGTGCAACGACTGACCCAAGATTCACAATGCGCCCCCAGCGCTGCTTAAACATGCCGCGTAACACGGGCTTGGTAATGCGGAAAAATCCGGTAAGGTTTGTGTCGAGCACTTCATCCCACAAAGGTTCTGACATTCGAAGCAACAACTTGTCCTTCGTGACTCCAGCATTATTTACCAATACCGAAATCGTTCTTTCAGAATCAGCAACGGTTTGTAAAGCGTTTTCGATCGATGGTGCATCGGTTAGTTGCAATTGGACTCCGCTACCGTTTGAATCAAGACTCTCCGATATGCGATCTGCTCCAGCTTGGGTTGTCGCAGTGCCGAATACGTAGAAGCCATCCGCGGCTAAGCGACTAGCAATTGCTTGTCCGATTCCGCGACTTGCACCTGTTACTAGTGCCGATTTTTGTGTCATATTCACGCTCTGATTAATTCTTCAAGTGTTTTTCGGTTACTCAAAGCCGTTGCGGTAACCTCACGATCAATACGTCGCATTAGTCCGGTGAGGACTCTACCCGGACCACATTCTACAAACGTGTTTATACCGTGATCTATCATCGCTCTGATGCTTTGATGCCACAATACGCTGGAGCTGATCTGTCCGACGAGATTTTGTTTGAATTCACCTAGATCGTCGGTAACTTTCGCATTGATGTTCTGATAAATCTTAAAACTCGAGTGCTGAAATTCTAGTTGTGAAAGTACTTTTTCGAGCTGTCTTCTGGCACTGTGAAGAAGAGAGCAATGACTTGGCACGCTCATTGGGATCGGAAGAACTCGCCAGGCTCCAGCGTCCATACAGGCCACCGAAGCTCGTTCGACGGCTGAAGTCAAACCCGCGATAACTACTTGTTCTGGGCAGTTGAAATTGGCTATCTCTACTGTTTCGCCAACTGAATCACAAACTTGTTGCACGCTTTCATCGTTCAGTCCAAGCACCACTACTATAGCACCCGAGCCTTCTGGTACCGCGGCTTGCATGATCTTTCCGCGTTCATGCACTAACTGCACTGCGGATTCGAAATTAAGCATACCGCTTGCTACTAAGGCACTATATTCGCCGAGACTATGCCCAGCCGCGGCACAGGGCATCTCTAAACCAAGTCGACGAGTCATGGAGAACAAGCCAATTGATGTCGCCAGAATAGCAGGTTGTGTAACTTCAGTCTTGTTTAACTTCTCCTCAGGTCCGTTCGCGACAATCGTCGTTAAATCTACTTTTATTACGTCGGACGCTCGCGCTAAGTGTTCCCGAATGTCAGTACCCAGTTCGGAGAGATCAGCAAGCATACCTACCGACTGTGAACCTTGACCAGGAAATAGATAACCAATATTCGACATCAATGTAGATCCGGTAAGTGTTCAAATTGAGCTTCTAGACGTTGCGGTACTTGTGCGACAATTTCATGCTTCGCCAACGCTAGGGCTGACCGAATGCCGATGTGGTTCGTATTACCATGGCATTTCACAATGACGCCGCGTAAACCAACGAGACTCGCGCCATTGTAAGTCTGAGCGTTTAAGCTTGAATTAACCTTGTTGACAACAGCTTCATGCTTCGAGTCGTCTGAACTAGCTAAAGCATGTTGTACATGTTGTCGTGCAATCCCCAATGCGCCTTCGATGGACTTCAATACGACATTTCCCGTGAACCCGTCTGTTACGACAACATCGGCGATACCGTCAAATAGCGCGTGAGCTTCAATGTATCCAACAAAGTTAACCTGCGGATCTCGAGCGAGCTCCACTGCTGTGTCGCGCAAGTATTGCGGTCCCTTGTGCGCTTCAGTGCCGATGTTTAACAACGCGACTTTGGCTTCTTTCAGTCCACCGATGGAATTTGCGTAGGCACTCCCTATACGTGCGAATTCACTGAGCAGGCCACGACGACGGGCGAGATTAGCCCCCAAGTCTAGCATCCAAAAGGACCCAGTCGTTCGAGTAAACTGTTTTATCATCGCCGGACGAGTAATCCCCGGTAAAGTCGAGACGATTTGTCTTCCTAGTACCATCAGTGCCCCGCTATTCCCAGTGGACACTAGAGCATCGACACTGCTATCAGCAAGCAGACTCAATCCCGATCGCAACGAGGAATCACTTTTCTTTCGAAGTACGTCGAGGAGTGTCGCATGCTGTGGCACCGCAGTGGCACAATCTACGATTCGACAACGGCTCTCTGGAAAGCAAGAAAAATCACGACTGCGTCCTATGAGAGTTAAATCGCAATCAACGTTGGCGTCGATAAAGTCCCGTGCGCCAGCAATAATTTGAGCTGTGGGTGATTCTGAGCCGAGAGTATCGACCGCGATCTGAAATCGAGCGGCAACCATGGAAGTGTTCCACAGCAATAGCTATGGAGCTCTACTCCTCTTGTAGATCTTCCTCGGGTATCTTAATTTCTCGCACTTGTCTACCACGATATCGCCCGTCTGAGGAGACGTGGTGTCGACGATGAATCTCACCGGTGTATTGGTCTTCAGTGAGCGTAGGAGTAACTACTCGATCATGCGCTCGTCGATGGTCCCGTTTGGAACGGGTCTTCTTATTCTGTTGGACTGCCATAAACTAAATACCGATTTGAGTGAAACTATTTACGACCTACTCGCTTTCATCAACCGCCCAATGTTGGCGAAAGGCCGATGCGTTGTCGGAGGAATTGCCTCTGTGTCCGTGTGTCGTCGCGGACAGGCCTGCTTGTCGTCGCAAACTCGAGAAGGAATGCTCATTAGAACATCGTCTTCGATGAGTTCTTGTAGGGTAATTTTATCATCTATGACGACAATCGCATCAAATTCGCCAAAAATCTCTCGAGCTTCCCTCTCGGATCGTACCAACCGAACGTCAAGATTCACAGTAAATGGAACTTCTTTTTCCAGCGAACATGCATAACACCGAAGCTTAGCTTTGGTTTCTACTTGACCAAAAACACGTACTCGATCGTTTTCATCAAGCGAAAACTCTAGTTGAACACTTACAGCTTCGTTGAGCTTACCTACTGCTTCATACAACCGTGGAAACGTAGGCATCGAGAGACTGCGTTGCCAGTTGCGGTTTGCACGGGCGCATTCGCTCGGACAAAATACAATCATGAATATCCAAATCGCTTTCGCTATTCAAGATGATAGAGACAATGCAAGATACTGTCAATGTTCGCAAATTGAACAATAGCTTGCTACCACCGAGGTAATCGTCCATGCCTGATCTTGTATTAGCGTCATCTTCACAGTATCGCCAACAGCAGCTAGCTTCTCTAGGCTATAGATTTCGCATAGCAACGCCCAATATCGACGAACAGCCCCTTCCCTCAGAGACTCCCAGTGCAATAGCACAACGAGTTGCTACGATGAAAGCGAGGGTAGTCGCGCAGAAATTTCCTACGTGCGTTGTGATCGGTAGCGACCAAACCGGGATGTGCAATGGTAGACTACTAGTCAAACCCAAAGTCTTTGAGAGAGCCCGAGACATGCTGCTTAGCTTTAGGGGACAATCAGTCTGTTTTTATACCGCTGTTGCGGTGCTCGATCCAGGCGGTAAGACCTTGTGCGATGTTGTTAAGACAGAAGTTCTGTTCCGCGACTACACCAAAAGTGAAGTGGCTGCCTACTTAACTCTTGATCAACCATTGGATTGCGCCGGAGCGATCAGGTCAGAAGCGCACGGACCTCTCCTCTTCAAATCAGTTCGTTCTGAAGACCCCACTGCTATCGTTGGGCTTCCATTAATACGAACCTCAGAATTTCTTCGAGAATGTGGGATCAACCCTCTGGATTTTGTTGATGCCAAAATTCTTCAAAATATGGAGGAACCGGCGCCTCAATAGTAAGTCCAACGGCGAACTGAACACTCTGTGCGTGTAGAAACATTTTTGGTGGTTTGAAGTTCTGTTGTATTGCGTATTTACGGTCCCCTACAATCGCGTGTCCTTGATACTGGCAATGTACGCGAATCTGATGTGTTCGTCCAGTTATGGGTTCGATGCGAAGCCAACTAAACGAGTCTGAAGAGCGTAGGATCTCAAATTTTGTCGCCGTGGTTTTTCCAGATTCATGCACTTCTACTCGACGTTCATTGTTAGGTAGTCGAAATTTCCTAAGTGGTACCTTGATTTCGCTAACGTCTTGAGGCCAGCAGCCTGTTACGATACCCTCGTAATGCTTCACGAACTGATGATGCTGTAGCGCGTGGTGGATTTCCAATAGAGCAACTCTTGTCTTCGCAAATAGTAGCAACCAGAGGTGTCGCGGTCAATGCGGTGTCCCAATTGAATATCGTCGTCGTTAAAGTACTCTCGAACAGCATCAATTAATCCAACAGGAACTGAAGTTCCACCATGAACCGACACACCACTAGGCTTGTTCACCGCGATTAAGCGATCACTTTCGTAAATCACACTGTTGTTCACGATGTCAATGAGCCAACTGGGTACTTCTGCCGTACTCTCTTCTTCAATCATTAGAGGAGGTACTCGAATACGGTCTCCTTCGCTGAGTTTTAAGTGAACTTTGGCGCGTTTCCCGTTGACTCGAACCTCACCGCTACGAATCATTCGCATTATCCGACTTCGTGGAACCGGCTTTAATTCCCGTAACAGAAAGTTGTCCAAGCGCTGTCCAGCGTGCCTGCTAATAGTGAAATGTTGTACAGGAGTCATACAGTGTTTTGTGCATTTGTTACTTTACAGATTGGTCTAATGTGTGTATCATATAGTTTCAAGTACACTCGAATGTGCATCTATCTGGTCGTGAAGTCGCTTCAAGACATTTACTCAGAAGCTCCGATCAGGCCTTTGATGGAATACTAATTGTCCTAGGTGAATAGATGACATTTTTGGTTTCATAAAAATTTTCAGAAACCCGAGTGTTGTGAAGTATTTACTGCAGTAACAATCAAGATTTCGATCCCGAAGTCAATCAGAACAACTACATTAAACCGAAGTAACTGAAGACTTAAACGTGCCGTTTAAATCAAGCCGTGGTTTCGTAACCACGACGCCAATGGAATCAATCAAACTTTAGCAAAATTCCATGACACCCACGAGAGCCACTATACCAATAGCGCCCCGTTGTATCAGTCGATGGAGTAGAACACTCCGTGAACCACGTTTGCAAGCAGGACCACCTAGAGTCTTCGGACGACAAACGATGTAGCTGACTTTTTGACATTTCGGAGTCGAAACTCGACCAACAGGAAGTTTCGATATCATGAAAATAATGCTAATTAGCGTACTCAAATCTCGAGAAGTACGCGTAGCAATAGTCAATTCTAATGGTGCTCAGAATGCACCAGTTCTACATGACCTGCACATTGAGAAGTTCGCAAATCGAAGTTCTCAAGGCAATATTTACAAAGCTAAGGTCGTTTCAATCAATGACCAATTACAAGCGGCTTTCGTCGACTTTGGGGATCTGAAACACGGACTATTGACCCTCGACAAGATTCACTACAAATACGGTCGTCGTGGTAGTAGTGATGAAGGCAACACACCTGAACGCATCGCGGATGTATTGAGTGTCAATGATGATGTACTAGTTCAGGTCGAAAGAGATGCTCGAGTAGAAAAAGGTGCAGCTTTAACCGGTCAAATTCAGTTACATGGACAACATGTAGTACTAAACACGAACCGTCCTATTACTCGGATATCCCGGCAAATCAATCGAGAACAGCGCGCCGAAATTGAAGCGATGCTGCCTAAGTTCAAGGTTCCGAAAGAATGCGGTCTCGTAATCCGGACCTCAGCAAGAGGCCGAAGTCAAAAAGAACTACAAACCGACGTAAGAGAATGTGCTGACTTATTGCAACTAATTCAACAAGCATATACCGATTCGCAAGCACCTCGACTGTTGTACGAGGCCAATAACTTGGTCAATTCAGTATTACGGGACAATCTTCATAGCAACATTGAACGTGTCATAGTGGATGACAAAGGTATCTACGAGGACATTCGCAGTTTTGTGAAGTCCTATATGGCAGATTTTTCTGGCGACATCCAGCATTATGAAGACGAAATCCCGTTGTATACGAAATATCGTATTGAAGCACAGGTCAGCAAGGTTTTTGACCGCACTATTGAGCTACCTTCAGGTGGTCAAATTGTGCTTGATCCCACTGAAGCACTCCTAACGATCGACGTAAACTCGGCGCAATTCCGATTCAACGACAACTTTCGCGACATGGTGTTGAACACCAATTTAGAAGCTGCGGAGGAAATTTTCAATCAATTGCGACTTCGAGACATCGGCGGTCTTATCGTTATAGACTTTATTGATCTGTACGAAGTACAAGACATAAGGAAACTTGAAGATCGAGTCGCCCGCTTATGTGACTTAGATCGTGGTCGAACGAAATGGGAACCGATTTCGTCGTTTGGTTTAATGGAATTGCAGCGTCGACGGCCCCGCTCTTCAATATACGACACAGACTTTCAGCGATGCGATGGATGCGGAGGACACGGCTACAGACAAACTGTGGACTCGGTCGGGCATCGAATCTTTCGTGAAATTGAAGCCAGAAGTCATAGTAAACGCATTGCACGAATCCGTGCCAGAGTAACTCCCTCTGTGGCTCAATACTTGACGAACGAACTCCGGCCTCATCTAAGCATGGTTGAAATGCGATCCAGCGCGAAATTAGAAATTGTCCCAGATCAAGACGGAGAGGATGCATCCTTTGTCGTTGAATCGTTCTCTACTACCTACAGCAAGACACCTGTAAAGACTAAAAATTTCGAGCACGGAATTCCGGAAAACGGTAAAGGTAAAAAGGGAAAGATAAATAGGGAAACCCAAGCTGAGTCGATTCAGACTGCTGCTGTGAAGCGTCCAGAAATTGAGCGCGAGCCTTCTAAGAAGTCTGAAGCGAAACCTAGCAAAGGCAAAGCAGGAATCTCTAATGTCCTTGAAGGCGCGAATCGATTCTTCCGTTTCGTTCCCGCAGTTCCATCGTATCTCTATCAGCGACTCTTCGTAGTAGAAAATGTGTCCGAACGTTCGACAAAGAGTAATAAAAAAACTACTAATGCTCGAAGAAAACGAACGCATGATGGACGTAGTGAAAGCGGTGCAAAAACTACTCAACGCGTGAAACAGAAAATTACGCGACACTCTCCGAACAAGACTACCGCAAGTAGTTCGCAATCAAAGCGTATCAAAGAACGCACACTTCCATCGGCCGTACCCACGACAAAGAGTGGTGGCGGACAAAGAGACCGTGTAAAGAGTAATTCCAAAAGAGATACTGCTAAAAGAGATGCTAAGTCAGACACGCCACAAGTTGGAGAGGCAAAGAAAAAGGGTGTTAAAAAAGCGAGAGGCACTAAAGCTACGGAGCCACCTTCTTCAAAAGAAAGGACTAAAAACAAAACACCTGCGCCGCAAAAAGTAGCAGAAGAGGTAACGAAACAAACGGTGGACGAGAAACCAGGTCTCGAAAAGAGACCTGTCGCTAAAACCGATGCGCCTGAAAAACAGAGCAAAACTCAGCGTGCAGAAGCGTCACTAGTAGAACAATCACTTTCCCAGTCTGAACCACATGTCAAGACCGAGAGTCACCGCATCCGAGAAGAGCAGGAAGTCGAGAACAACAATACCCCTTCTTCCGAAGGATCACCAAACGACGACGTAAATCAAATTTCACAAACATCACTGGACTCGTCGGCAGAAATAAAGACTAATTCTGAAATGGAATCTCCTGATACAGAAACGCTAGCGCCATCTAGAGTAGAGTCTGAACACACGAGTGGTAACAATGACCTAGAAGGATCGAGCGAAGGAACGACCACAAATGTCGATGCTCCACTTACGGATAACGACTCAAGCGACGGTGAAGCTCGAGCTTCAAACGATCCTCGTATTCAACCTAAGGAGAACCGGCCAAGACCAGTGGTGTCTCAGTAGTTTGCGGTACAGCTGCGAACAACTTCAACTGTCGTTTCCCATAACCACCGGTTCGAGTTCGAGACGGATGTCGTAATGTTGTTCTACATCGTCGGAGACGCGGGCGGCAACATCTAAGAACTCTGTAGCGCGAGCTCCCCCACAGTTTACTAAAACAAGTGGTTGTCTATACCAGACAAGAACATTGCCAACTTGTTGACCCTTCCACTTTTGTGCATCAATGAGCCTCGCAGCAGGCACACGAATCGTTTCTCCGTGCGAAAATCCAACAATATCGATTTTGCCTCTTAAGCGATCATATTCTTGCTCAGTTAGCGTAGGATTTTTGAAGAAGCTTCCAACGTTTGGAAACTCGTCAAGATCGGGCAGTTTGCTTTGTCGTATTTTGATGACTGTTTCCGCTATTAGGTCGTGATCTATTTCCTCCGGTGGACACCCACTCAATGTATCGCCAACATCTCGATACGTAGTCATCAGTGGAAGTTTTCCTAGACAAAAAGTTACATGAGTTATGATGACATGTGGTACGATCTTGGAACGAAACACGCTGTCGCGGTAGGAAAACCGACACTCTTCGTTGGTCAAAACGCGAGTATCTTTCGTTGATAAATCAAACACTTCGACACTGTGCACAAGTTCCGAGAGTTCGCGTCCGTAAGCACCAATGTTTTGATAAGGCGCTCCGCCTACATTACCTGGAATCAGTGCTAGATTCTCTAAACCTCCGATTCCCAAACTGAGGGTGTGCATTACGAACTTGTGCCAGTTCTCTCCAGCACCGACTCGCACTAAGTGTCTATCATCGTCGACCGGTGTAACGGCAATCCCTTCGACACCAATATGGAGCAAGCGTCCTGCGATTTTAGGTTTTAGGAGGAGATTTGATCCGCCTCCTAAATAATTTATTGGTCCCGAAAAATTTGAAGCCTCGGTGAGTTGAGCGAGTGAAGAAACATGCACATATTCTTCGACATAACTCTCTAACTTAAGGCTATTGAAATTGAATAGCGAAAAGTTGCGCAAAACGGACATGGGACGCGTCAGAGTGGCAACCACCCGTTAAATTTACTCGATTCCTGTCGCGAACAATTCTCGGACTCTCGCCAAGTCGGCAGGTGTGTCAACACCGACAGATACTGGTTCGTTCACGTGACCCAATACTATCGAAATCCCGTTCTCCAGATATCGAAGTTGCTCCAAGCGTTCTACTTGTTCCAAGTGCGATGGGCTCCAAGACGCAAACTTCTGTAGTGCCCACACTCGGTAGGCATAGATTCCAAGATGACGAAACCAATGAGATTCAACTTCAGCAGGCTCACCGTCCGCAAAGTTGTCACGGTCCCAAGGTAACGGAGCACGCGAAAAGTACAGAGCGTGAGATTGGGAATCTAACACAACCTTCACCACGTTCGGATCAAAAATCTCGTGAACATTTGAGATTGTCGAATATAGGCTCGCTACACCGATTGTTGGACTATCAAACAAAAGTCGAGCAACTTGATTGACTACTTGGGGTGGAATTAACGGTTCGTCACCTTGTACGTTGACAACTACATCATTCGGTTCAAATTCAAGGTCTTGGATTGCTTCTACTATGCGATCTGTACCAGACACATGATCTAAGGAAGTCATAACAGAAATTGCGTCAGTGGCTACTAGGGGATCTATGAGCTGCTGGTCGTCGGCTGCAACATAAACATGTTTCGCATCGGACAAGAGCGCACGCTCGACAACGTGTCTTAGCATTGACTTACCCGCGATCGGTAACAGTAACTTACGTGGAAGCCGCGTGGAATTTAGACGTGCGGGGATGATTACAGAAAAGGAACTGTTCAAGTTCTTGCCTTTATGTTGATTCCGTACTTGTAGAACATTGATGTGAGGAATTCATCCACGTCCTCTTGAAATTTCACGTTCACCTTAAGGTACCAAATGTGCCTAGTGTTTATGGGTAACTCACGAATTTTTTGTGCATCTTTTTCGGTTACGATGATAACACTACCGTTACTTCTAAGTTCATCTGCACGAAAATGATGATGATCGCGGAAGGGCTTTACGCTCGCTTGAATTTGGATTTGGTCTAGCGTGTCCTGAAAACTGCCTGGATTACCGATCGCAGCGATTGCTCGAGTTTGTCCAGCGTGCTGCGTCCGAAACTCACTAATCGGAAGCACTGAATTGTTGGATACGTTTACAAATTCAACAGGTTCAAGATGCATAAGTGATGTAGGAAAGTCAACGCAACTACGTGCACCTTTCACGACCAGCCATTGCACTTCTTGCAACCTCGATTTCGGCTCGCGTAAAGGGCCAAATGGCAACTGTAATCCATTACCGATTCCACGTACACCGTCTAGGACCGCGATTTCAATGTCCCGGGCTAATTTGTAGTGTTGCAGACCGTCGTCGGCAATAATGAGGTCGATAGAATGCCCGTCCAGTAGGAATTGAGTCGCACGTACCCTATTCGGATCTACCACGATGGGAGCTCCTGTTTTTCTGTGCAACAAGACATTCTCTTCCCCGACGTCGTGACACTGAGATTGCTCACTGACCATCATTGGATATTGTGACGCTCTACCGCCGTAGCCTCGACTCACTATCCCAACCTTGACTCCTCTTCTTGTAAGCCACTCCGACAACCAAATGACCAGTGGAGTCTTTCCGGTTCCACCAACCGTTATGTTGCCGACAACACAAACCGGTACAGGAGCTCGCCAAGCCCTATTAGTATCCTTTGTGTATCGCGAGCGACGATACTCGACTGCTTTTCGCAACGTCCACGAAAAAGGAGTAAAAACTTTCAGCCAACTACGCTTGGAATACCACAATTTTCTTACGCCAATACAAGTTGGTGCCTAGCAACCCCAACAGACTTATTCGGTGTTGCGAAATTGCGATGCATGGAGCCTCGCATATCGACCCTGCTTCGCCAATAATTCCTGGTGAGATCCTAGTTCAACGATTCGCCCTTGTTCGAGAACTGCAATGATATCGGCGTTTACGACGGTCGATAGTCGGTGTGCTACCACCAAAGTTGTCCGTCCTAACATCATTTCATCAAGAGCTGCTTGGATCAATCTCTCGGATTCTGCATCGAGCGATGAAGTTGCTTCATCAAGGATCAAAACTGGTGCATCTTTCAGTATCGCACGAGCAATGAGTATGCGCTGTCTCTCTCCTTGCGATAGATTTGTACCGCGATCGCCGACATTACTATCCAATCCTTTCTGCATTCTTTGAGTGAACACGTCCACTCGTGCACGCTGAACTGCACTCTCAATCTGATCAGGTGTTGAGTTTTGAAGTCTCCCAAACGCAATATTGTTTCGAATGGTATCATTGAAAAGAACTACTTCCTGACTCACAAAGGCGATGTGATTTCGAAGCGAATCTTTTGTATAACTTGAGAGAGGCTCGCCATTAAGCAGTATTTGTCCCGAATTAGGTTCGTAAAAACGTAGTAATAGTTGAATTAGCGTCGTCTTACCGGCCCCCGTCGCACCAACGATCGCCAAGGTTTGACCAGGAGCTACGTCAACTGAAATGTCTGTCAGCGTTTGTTTGTCAGCTTTCTGGTAGGAAAAATCCACATGATCGAACTGAATAGCCGCCTGTGTTGCACGAAGTTCATTGTGCCCGTCGTCGAGTTCGGTATCGCGGTCGATATGATCGAATATTTCACTCGCCGCTGCTAGTCCGATTTGCAGTCGAGCGTTCAAGTCGGAAAGACGTTTTATAGGACTGGCCAACGCGCCTGCTAATCCAATGTAAGTGATGATGCCGGCTGCATCCATACCACCTTTGATTTGATCTATGAATAGGACTCCGACAAGCGCAGCTATCGCAAAGGCTACAAGCAATTGAATGAACTGCGCACTGGTTGCCTTTGTTGCAACCATTTTCAAGTGCTGCTGACGGTTCTTTGTGCTTGCGCCCTGAAATGCTTGAGATTGTTGATCCTGTGCTCCGTAGGCCCGAATTGTCTTATGCAATAGGACTGTTTCCTGCCCAAAGTGAGTTACTTCGCCCATTGAAGATTGAATTCTGATGCTCAAGTCTCGAAATCGTCGCGATGCATAGTGGACGATCACGGCGACAATAGGTGCTAGTCCAAAAAACAGTAGAGTCAGCCACAGATTGATGAGCAACATCGCGCCCAACATGAACACAAGCTTACCTCCGTCCTGCATCAGAATTCGCAATACTTCCGTCGCGGTATCTCTTAGTTTGGAAGTCGTGTCCGTAAGACGGTTCGAAATGTCCCCCTGTCTACTCTCGTCAAAGTACGAACAAGGTAACAGGAGCAATCGATCATGCAGCTCGCATCGAATCGTGTGTACCACAAAGAACGACACTCGGGACAGCAGAAACTCGCCCACAACGTTGGACAACGCGCGTACTAGAGCAGCAACACCGATCATGCTTGCAAACAAAAAGGGTATCGGCCAAGGAACGTAATCTAGAAAGTAATTCGGTATCCAAAACCATGACTTTGTCGACAGGGTGTTTGTTGTGACATCGTTGGCTGGCACGTCCGAATTAGCCTCAAACGAACTAACGACTGAACCGAGAATCTGGGCAAAAAATACTTCTGCAATAGCTGCGAGAAAAAATGCCAACAGGGCAATCACGAAGTACCACGCTCGACTCCGCACATAAGAAGTAAGCCGGCCGTAAGTACGCCAGTCGTTTCGTTCAGATTTAGTGCCCACGGTGACTACTCAAGCCTTTGGTTGTCAAAGAATAGTGAATCTACCGTGCGGCAACGAACAGCAACCTAATCGTGAGTTGCTTCTCGAACCAGAATGGAAACACTCTTAATACCCAGTTCTGACAATGCGTCCAAAACCAATACTATGGTTGCGTGTCTGACGTCGGCGTCACCTCCGAGCACGACACGAGCAACCGGATAGTTGGGGAACGTAGCAGTGATGTGGTTCATCACCGCTTCTCTCGATAGAGTTTCGAGATGCACATCGTTCACCATAACGACACCTTCACTCGAAACTAGTATTTGAATGTCGTTGTGATCTTGCGCGGCTACTTCACCCTGTGCTTCAGGGAGTATGATTGCAAGAACGTTCTCTCGAACGGTGGTCGAAGTGACCATAAAAAAAATCAGTAGCAGAAAAACGACATCAATTAACGGCGTGATTTCAATCGATACGTCTCGTCTTTGCGGTCTGGGGAACTTCATTCTTTCGAATCTACTCCGAAACCTACGACCAGTACGTCTACAAGTCTGCTAGCTTGCCACTCTAAGTGCACGATCAGGTGGTCCACTCGACGAAGGAAATACCGGTAGCCAATGAGTGCCAAAATAGCTACTCCCAATCCAAACGCCGTAGTTATTAACGCTTGAGATATTCCACCAGAGAGTTGGGACGGATCACCACCACCTGTCGAAACTAGTTCAGTGAACACTTGAATCATGCCGATGACTGTTCCCAACAATCCAAGTAGCGGTGAAATGGAAGCGATCGTACCTAGTACAGTAAGAAACCGTTGTAGGTCAAATATGACCGTGTTTGCAGTCTCTTCCATCACGTTTTTGACCGCATCTATCCCGAAATCGGTCTTCCGCAATCCTGCCGCCAAAATTTTCCCAGAAGGTGATTGCTCGAGTTGAGCAAGAAACTCAGTATCGATGAAACCCTCTTCTTGTATTCTCGCTTCAATTTGTGGTAACAACCACGTAGGCGCAATTACTGTTCTCCGTAAAACCCAGGCACGTTCAATACACACCATGAAAGCTATTACGCTACAGGCGAGAATTGGCACCATAAGCCAACCCCCAGCTTGGATCAAGTCAATCACAATCTTCGTTAGTCTTAGATTGAAGCTTCGACGTCGAAGCGTTACTCTCCGGCATCAACTTGAAGCCAACGAATCGCATCGCCAAACAGTTTCCCATCACTATTGCTTGGCTCGATGCTGACAACAGCAGTTCCTTGGTCCAACTTAGTTTCAGTAATGAAGATCCAACCAAAATCGCTCTCACTGACACTCACGTCAATCACCTTGGAAACATCACCAGCTTCAAGAGTAAATTTGTACTCGCCTGCGATGCTCTGCCAGAAAAAATTGTTCAAGTTAGCCGAGCCAATTCTCCCACGTGGTAACAAGCCGCGAGGATAATCGCCAAATTGACCTCGAAAATCGGGAAGATGAAACTCTAATAGCCACATACCAGCATTGGGTAAGTCTGTTTCAAACGCAATGCTCTTTGGGTTCTCGCTTTCACTGTAAACCATGGTTCGACGAGAGCTCCCCCAAGCACTTGGGTAGTCGACGCGCCGCCAAGTTTTGACATCATCGACTTGCTTGCCGTTTTCAACTGAAACCGTTGAGTCTAAGTCATCAACCACTATCCCTATATCTGTTTGTGGAGACGGTATCCAGTCACTGGTTCGAAAACCGTGAAATTCTTCTAGTAGGTCTGAGTCAACGTTTCGAGTGTCTTGAACTAATTTTGTGGGTATTGCGAGCCGTCCCCCGCCAATCTTCAAGTTTAAAGGCTCCACGATCACGCGCATCGGTTCACGCTCGGTCACGATTCCTACTTCAACGCTTTCGCCGGGGTGTATGTAAACTACTGGTCCCCCACCAAATCCACCCATCCTCATATTCTGTGCGTCAAAGCTTGCTTGTAAGGCGATATCAGCACCCAGGGCACCATATCCACCAAACTCCGTAGTTACCGACGTGCGAAAGACTCCGGTACCTTCACCCCGATTGAAAACGTGAAACAAAATTTGATATTCGTCTTCAAGCTCATCGGGATCTTCTCGCTTGTAAGCCTGAGCGACAGAGACCTCAAATTGCGGTTGTGCATTTCCAGAAAACCAGTCTCCAAGTACTTCTTTTACTGGCAAACCTATGTCCCCACTCGTCGCATACAAATCTTCGAGGTTGAAGTTGGAGTGTCTGTATCGAGCTAAAAGTTCGTCGAACAGTAACTTAGTGTCCTCTCTACCCAAAACCTGAAACAACTGATAGCTCAAATGAGCACAACGTAAACGGAGAGTTTCGGCTAGGAACGGGTCTAGATTTGAAGTTATAGTCTGCTGAATCGACGATTCTAGTGCTACTTGTTGAATCGCCTCGGTGTTTAGTCGTCTTCCCACAATGTCCTCGACGAGATCTATATGTCTCAATAGAGGCTTGACTCTTCTAAAGATGCGAAGACCGGTCCGACCCAGTCTGTTCCGACCTTGCCAACTGTAAAAGTTTTGAAAGGACTCGCTTTGCGTCGGTTTCATTGCTTTGGGAAAGTATCCACTTGCGGAAAACCCTTCCATGCTTGAATACCAAAACAAGTCATTTAGGTAGGATAGCACTAAACTCAAAGCTTCAGCTTCCGGTCCAACGATACCGACTTCATGGTCCCAATAGGTATTGAATAGGTCAAGTTGGAAATTTAATCCTTGAACATTCAATCGAAAATACTGTCTCAGAATATTCACTAAATAAGTACCGGGAGTTGTGTCCATCTGTTCAAACAACGGGTACATGTACTCAGGAATACTCTTCTGCCAGTCAATTGAGAGTACATCAAATTCGCGGACTAAATAAGAACATTTGTCAGAAAGCGACAAATTTAAAAACGTACCTCCAGCATACACCCGATAGTGTTGCGGTACTGAAACAAACCGGTAATCGCTACAAGGCAACTCAAAACCGTCAGTTGTATTTGCTTCTAGTTGATCAGCGAGTGCGACAGCTAGTTCCTCTACGGATTCGCCAAGAATACCCAGCCGATTCAGTTGGTTCTCTGACATTAAGATTTCAAAATTTGTACCACCGATTTCTCGGCTTAACACTTTGAGCGGTCCAGCATATAATCCCACAGAAGAGACCGGTGCGTCTGTTGTGAATTCATAAGTTTTGCTGGTTAGTTTCGGGTCATCCTCTTCTAACAAAATTTTCTTACCAGGTAGCGCGGACTCCCAGTTTTTCGGTAGTGTCAATTGAATGTTTGAGATAAAGAAGTCCTTGCGTTCTCGTAATTCGTACAACGGTAGGAACGCAGAAGGAAGCCACGCAACTTCCTGTGGTAAAGCGACGAAATTTGAACTGAAAATTCCATGAACACTGCCCATGTATGACAATAGTTGATCCCAAAAAGGAATCAGTCTTATGTCGGTGGAGCTGTCGAAGTAACCATAAGCTAAGTCTGGTTTGCCACGATATGCAATCGACAAGTTTATCCTCTGACCTTCTTCAAGTGGTTCTGTTAACTCCACACGTAGTGCTCCATTAGCGTCCAATTCCGAGTCAACTTGAACCTCGTCGAGCTTGACCTCAGACACTTCAAAACCGGGATTTAACCAAACGGTCAAGAAATCACTGACTGTGTTCGCCAACACGACAGCAGAGAACTCTGTCGTAGCGGTAAGGCACTGTTTCGGATTGAGTTTCACTTGTGCATTGACTTCAACCACGTCAATCTGAGGAAAGTTTGTTTCTGTACTTTGATCGCGAAATTCCGTCCATTGTTGTACCTTAGATGCGTGCTGCATAGCAATTGCAGAAGAAGTTCCAATACACACGACAAAGACTATCCCACACATTGATCCAACAATTGAATCTCGCCGCTTGAAAACGTCTCGTCTCCTGTAGAACACAACAGCTAACAGAAACAAAAGTAAAACAACCGCGAAGTAGCCAGCGTAACGAACGATATCAAGAATACCTAGCTGTTCAGGATCAAGGCTTGACCCGATGATCCCGACTAGTGGTAACCCCTCAAAGAACATATGCTGCGACAAAGAGAGTTTAGTAATCAGGAAATAGCCGCCGATAACTGTTGTCAAAAGCGCACACATCGTTAGCAAATTATTCCGCAACAACACATTGAACAGTAATGAGAGAACAGCAACAAAGCTGAGCGTAACTGGGCAGGTGAGCAGCAAAAACTCTATCAACGACACGGTGGAAAAGCTTTCAGCGAGGCTGAAGTCGATGAAGTTCTGTAAGAACGCGCACAATTGGATGCTGCCTAAAAAGACTGCCATCGGTACCCAACCAACAATGACTAACGCGAAAATCTTTGAACCTAGTAATCTCAAATTTGAAACGGGGCGAGTATCGACTACCTCATGTATCCTGAAGAATTGATCCCGCGTTAAAAGGTTTCGCCCCATGAAGCATAGAAAACACGACAATGTTAAGAGAGGATAGCCACCCAAAACGAGTAGCATATGCTTCGGTGGTGGTGACACTATATTATAATATTGAACACCAGATATATGGTCTTCATAATACATTAAATATAGTGCTAATGATACCAATAAAATAAGTGCAAATATTAACCAGTAATAATACTGCTTAATATATAATTTTATATTGTGTATAGTAAATTTTATCAACTATATCTCTAGTAATTTAACAATGTACTAAATAGGAGATTCTCGAGGTTATCCGCGTATTTCTTGCTGCTATCTTTGTAGCTTCTCATAACAATAGTTTGTAGCGGCGACGAATCCTTCAATCGATCCGCAGTCAAAACGAATACCTTGAAAGCGACAAGCAACGACTATGTCGCTCCGAGCAATCGCGCCCAACGCATCAGTCAACTGAATCTCTCCTCCGTATCCAGGGGGAGTTCTTTTTAATTCGTCAAATATCTCTGGTATCAGAATATACCGTCCCACGACCCCTAAGTTGCTTGGAGCTTCATTCACGGAAGGTTTTTCAACCAAGTTGTGAACCAAGTAAGTACCGTCCTCTTGCTTGGTACCATCTATGATACCATAGCGTTCGGTCAACTCTGTTGGTACTTCTTCTACTGCGACGACGCAACATTGATGTTGCTGGAAAACTTCCACCATCTGTTCGAGGACGCCTTTGGATGGATGCAAGCACAGGTCGTCCGACAGAACCACCGCAAATGGGGAGTCGCCAATAATGATCTTTCCGGTAAGTATAGCATCACCCGTACCGCGCATTTCTTTCTGTCGGGTATACGCAATGGTGCAAGAGTCAGTCAGGTTCTGAAGTGCGCGTAATTTGGTCTCCCGCTCTGAACCTTGAAGGTGATGTTCGAGTTCAAAGTTGACGTCAAAATAGTCTTCAATCGCGCGCTTCCCGCGTCCGGTTACGACTCCAATTTCAGTCAATCCTGCAGCGACCGCTTCTTCGACACCGTACTGTATTAACGGTTTATCAAGTATCGGTAGCATTTCTTTGGGCATCGCCTTCGTCGCGGGTAGGAAACGCGTCCCGTATCCCCCAGCTAAAAACAGGCATTTGTTGAGCACTATTTCCTCACAACTGTGCCAAAAATCAATCTCAAAGATTTTAGTAATGCACGGTTATGGTTAGATGAGTTCTGACAGGTCAAAGTTACAAACTAGGCCAACGCAAGAGAACTCGGTTCAATCACTCGAAAAATCGCATTCAAGCCAGTCTGTTAAGGGAGTCTACGGGATCTTTCTTGAAAACGAGATTGAGTGGACGAAGAATTGCTATGAATCCTACGCACAATACTGCGAATATCGTCCAAATCAAGTCTTGTACGGCGACGTTTGCGCTCTCAAAGTACAGAGTTAAGTTTGATACGTTTCTTTCATCCCCTTGGAACCGTTGGATGAATTGCATGATGTCGTGCGAATAGTGTGCCACAACGCATCCAACGATCGTTCCCACGACTATGCCACTAACAACGACAAAAGCTCCTTGGCACATGAACACTATGGATACCCATCGCAATTCCGCTCCCATCGTTTGTAAGATCGCAATGTCGCTACTCTTTCTATTGATGAACATTGCTTGACCGGAAATCACATTCATAAGCACCAAGGCGATTGCAAACAATAGCAATATGAACAGAATCGTTTTTTCCATCGCTAGGGCTTGATAGAGGCTTCCAAAACGTTCTGTCCAAGTTACTACTTCAGGATAGTTGCCCAGAATGTCGCCTGCTTGTCGAGGTTCGTCCAAAGTGATTCGATGATGGACTTGCTCTTCCGTGACGACTCCATGAGCTATGAGATCAGGAATTTGAACATACATGATCCTGGAATTCCTCCCTCGGTTTCCGAGAAACAGCGGACGGGCGTAGCGAAAAGCTACGGTTCTGGACTGCACACCGCGAGCAGTTACGAACGGCACAGTGACGGTGAACGTATCTCCTCTAGCGAGTCCGAGGAAACTTGCCTCGTGGTAGTCCAGTCCAGCAAGTGGAAGATCGCGTTGCTCCTTGAGTACCGAGTACATTTGACGAAATGTACGATTAGAGCTATCTCGGTCAAAGCCATACACTTCTATCCCTGATTCTGCTCGAAGAGCACTACCCTGCACACTGAGCAGTCCATATAGATCCACGAACGGTTCTATAGACGTGACACCATATAAAGACTTTAATTCATCCAACAACTGTGTCTGATCAGGACTTACACGTGCTATTGCGTGTGGGTAAATTTCAAATACATACTTGTCAATTTGGTCTCGTGTTCCATTCAACACCGAGAGTACAACGATAAGCAGCGTAAGACCAAGCACTAAGCCAATAAACGATATTACGTTGATGAGTCGGCTATTGCCGCTACGCTTTGACAATAAGTACCTGCTACTTACCCGCAGAATGAACAGAACTCGAGACTTATTCGTCATACGGATGTAACTCACCTCGATCTAACCACAGTCGACGATCCATTTGACTCGCCACCGCGTGATCATGAGTCACCAGAACAAATGCCGTATTCAGTTCCTTCCGTACGGAAACTATGAGCTGTAAAACTCTCTCTGCATTGTCTAAGTCCAAGTTTCCCGTAATTTCGTCTCCAAGTACTATAGCGGGATCACCTACAAGGGCACGGGCAACTGCGACACGTTGTTTTTCGCCGCCGGAAAGTTGGTGAGGATAGTGCTTCGCTCGATCTACTAGGTCCATCATCTCGAGAAGAGCTAGTGCTTTCTTTTTTGCGTTCTTGGCATCGTTTCCTCCGCGAATCCACAGCGGCATAGCGACATTTTCTAACGCAGTAAACTCTGGTAGAAGGTGATGAAATTGGTATACGAACCCCATCGATTCATTTCGAATACGACCCTGTGTCCGAACACTTGCACGACTCATTTCCTTCCCGGCAACATACACCTCTCCTTCGTCCAAGTGCAGCAGTCCTCCCAAAATGTGCAGGAGAGTACTCTTACCACTACCAGAGCGACCAAGAATTACTACCTGCTCACCACTTTGTACCGTTAAGTCCACTTGTTGAAGAATCTGCAGTGTGCGACTTCCGTCGTGGAAGGACTTACACACGCTTCGAGCCGATATAACAATGTTGTCAGTCACGTCGAAGAATCTCTGCCGGGTCCATTTTCATTGCGCGCCACGCTGGGTATAAGGCAGCTAAGACAGATAAGCTCAAGCCGATGATGACGACTAGCAAGAAGTCCGAGAGGACGAACTCAACATTGAGCGTTTTGGTGAAATATGCTTGCAAAAGATTTCTTCCAAAAAGTTCAGTGAAAATCGGAAAACCGATCTCCAAACCTATACCCAGTAACACACCAAGTACTCCCCCGAACAGCAATCCTAAGGACGAAATCATAAATCCTGTGATTAGGAACGATGAACCAATGAACATTCGCCCGCCACCTAAAGTTCGTAGCACTGCAATGTCTTGTCTTCGCTCATTGACAAACACGACGACAGTGGAAACTAAATTGAATGCTGCAATAGCTACCACCAGCGAAAAAATCAAAACTAGCATATTGCGAGAGGCGACGATGCTCTTCTCAAGATGTATAAAACGAGGATGAGACGACCAGGCCGAAACGGAATACGGACTACGACTTCGAACTAGCCTCGGAGCGAGTTCACTAACAAAATTTTGTGCTTCAAAGGGATCGTCTATTTGTAAATTGTAGGCTGTGATGCCCTCGGTAATACGACTTAATCGTGCCGCATCATCAAGGTGAATATACGCAGTTTCCTTATCAAGAAACGTAAAGGTGTCAACTATTCCAGCAACTTGAAAGCGTTTCTGACGGCGAATCGCCCCTACAAGTGTAAGGGTTACCTCCGTCACTACTACGGTAATAAAGTCATCCTTTGTTACCCCTAGTTCTCGAGCTTTATCTCGACCGAGCAAAATCTGGAACGAACCAGGAGTCAGTCGAGACATTGCGTCAGCATCAACGAATTGTCCCACAGCTGAAGCGCGCGAGTATTTGTCAGGATCAATGCCGATCAGCCACGCGGCCTCCACGCGTCCCCGCGGTGGCCGTACCGAGTCATCGTCAACTCGACTCTTTGGTTGTACGACGAGTAAGACTTTACTTTCAATTTCTGGACTCCCTCGGTATTCATAGGACAATGCACCAAGCTCTGTTTCAATATCGTCCACTTCCATGGCACCGCCCTGGCTTTGTATGGTGACATGAGGAACCAAACTTAGAACACGTTTTCCTAATTCGGTCTCAAACCCCGACAGTATCGCTTGAGTAACCACTAAGATTGCGATCGAGAATGCAAATCCTAGCATTGCGATAGATGCCACAGACCTAAGGAAATCTCGGGACGAACAGAAATATCGCCAGCCGATACGTTGTGCTAGAGGAAAGTTCATTGCCACATCATCAAAGTATTGCTTGAATTAAAGCCGAGATCTCGTCTGACGCGACGATGCAGATATAACACTCAAGAAAGATTCCACTTTTTCTTCATCGGTCTTGCAATGTCGCGCGACAAAATATTGTTAGTGATTCTCCTTGGGTAGGGATACTGTCGTGGTAGGTACATGGAAATCTCTCCTCCTATTCCACCTTCTAAATCGCAACCTTGCGAATCATGTTGTTCCAAGCACCGTGACCTACCATGACAATCCCTTGGATTCCCACTGAGCAGCATCAATTCCCCTCTTTAATCAAGACTCTCATCGCGGATGAATAACTAGCACTGTGTTTTTCTGAATCCGCGTCCCAAGTCGTTAACGCCACGGCAATGTCGTGTGATTCAGCAAATTCTAAAGCATCGTCATAACCCATAACGAAGAGTGCAGTCGCTAACGCATCTGCTTCCGTCGCGGTCGAACGATACACAGTAACTGCGGTTAAATTATGTGAAGTTGGGTATCCAGAACGTGGATCAATGACATGTGGATACGACTCTTCATCGAAAATACGGTAGTTTCGATAACTGCCAGACGTCGCTATAGCTCCAGAGGATAGATTAAGAAAAACTTCTGCTTGACCAGTTCCGTCTGGTACTTCAATGCCTATTCGCCAAGAATGACTCAACGCGTTATGCCCTTGCACCCGAATTTCACCTCCTATATCGATCAAGAAATCGGAACAGCGTTGA
This sequence comes from OMG group bacterium, assembly GCA_012267385.1. Classification (GTDB taxonomy): domain Bacteria; phylum Pseudomonadota; class Gammaproteobacteria; order Pseudomonadales; family Azotimanducaceae; genus Bin55. The sequence continues at coordinate 42,884 of JAAXGW010000015.1, read as the reverse complement.
TCTGCTAATACTTCTGCGATGTGATCGACCCCATAACCTTTTCCTATTCCCGACAAATCCAGTTTTATATTTGACAATTTTCGCAGTGCGTTGTTACCCTCATCTAGCTCAAGCAGTTTGTAATTAACGCGATGCAACTCTCGCGTAATTGATTCAGTCGATGGTGGTTGCGTTACTTCCTTCGACCCGAATCCCCACAGTTCTACCAATGGTGCGACGGTAACGTCAAACGCACCACTAGTTTGTTCGCTGATCGTTTGGGCCATAGCGAGCACCTTGACTAGTGTCTCGTGTACCGGTACCCACTCTCCTACCCGATCTGAGCGGTTAAATGAGCTAATTTCAGATTCCGCATCATAGTTCGATAGAACTGAGGTTAGCGAGCGAAGTTCAGACTCCAAGAGATGATTGGTAAGCGAATCTCTGCACTGTCCGACCACACGATAGTATGTGCCCATCGTCTCACCTCGGAATGATTTATAAAAAGACAATTCGCACCCGTGTATCAGTATCACAATCAAAAGCGACCCGATACCTTGAACAATAGGTTTTACGAGGCTTCGTCTTACCCGTTTTGCCGGGGAACTTTCACGCACTATTACTGTCCTTAAAATAAGCCTCCGATTAACTAAATTACTATGGAACTACATTGACCGATGAGAACACATCGCTTGCTAATCTTATTACTGTCGTTAGGGCTTATGGGTAACTTGGCCGCGCAGGAAACAGAAAACGACAACGAAGATTCCGAAGAGGAATCTGAAAACCCCAAGGTCTTGTTTGACACCTCTTTAGGCACATTTATGGTTGAGCTTTATCCCGATGAAGCGCCCTTGACCGTTCAACACTTTCTAAAACTAATCGACGAAGATTACTATGACGGATTGATCTTTCATCGTGTTATCAAAGATTTCGTCATTCAGACAGGTAGTTTTAATCAAGAACTTGAACATCAAAACGTTGAAGACACTGTGAAAAACGAAGCAGATAACGACCTCTCGAACGAAAAAGGCACTATCGCCATGGCGCGTGGGGACGATCCTGATTCCGCTTCATCGGACTTTTACGTCAACTTGAAGGACAATTTAGGTCTAGATCCCAAAGGCCATCCAGACAATCCTTACGGCTATACAGTATTTGGCAAAGTCATTCGCGGAATGGACGTAGTGGAAAAGATTGCGGAAGTTGAGACGGAAACCAAAGACCTAAACGATTATGACTGGGAAGACTTTCCCGTTGACAATGTCGTGATTAAACAAGCATCGACCTACGAATAATTCGACAGATCCAGTTTTCGAACTGTTCATTTTCTGATCACTGAATAACCCAGGCTAGTACATGTCTAAACGCGTCCTATTGCTTCTTGCGATCACTGGCTTAGCGCTCTTTTGGGCGGCGTTGATTTCAGAAATTTCCTTTCGGTATGTCGACATGTCAGGTTCCGGTGATAGTATGTATGCCGTTTTGGAAACTGAAGAGGAATCCGAGGGACTCCCACCGAGTGCAACAAGAAACGGCTTTTTAGTACTGTTCGTGCTTGTTTCTCTCGCTGTTGCTTCTTCCTCCTTTCTTACCTACCAAATAGCTAAACGAAATCTACTGACAACATCTTCTAGCACAGTAACAAACCGTCGACAAACGAAAAGACAGACTCGTGGGAGTAAAACATCTTTCAAAACGACTCAAGAACGTTCCGGTCAAAGAAAGGTTTCTAAACTTCCTAAAAACAAAAACACCACTCCTTCAAAGCAATCTGCACAAGCAGGTAGAGCTCCAAATACGGATGATCCATCTAGTTCATCTAAAGGGCCAACGATCAGCGGAGAGCGAGTCAAGGGACGCGTACGTGTGTACTACACTCGCAGATCCTACGGTTTCGTAGAAGACGAGAGTAAACAAACTATTTTCTTCCATAAGTCGGCTGTTGGTCAAGACATAAATGAACGCGATCTGACTAAGAAACCCAGCGTGAGCTATATAGTCACTCCAAGTGATCGAGGTCCCGTCGCAACTGACATACAGTTAGAGCAGTGAGAGCTCCCAATTAATTTAAGGCAATTACTCACCGACTATCTCGATAAGAGTTTTACCAGTCTCGGGGTCGAGAACCCTAGTGCTCTCGTATTTGCTACTGCTAATGAAGAATTTGGGGACTACCAAGCCAACGGTGCGATGGCGATTGCCAAACAACTTGGTCGCAATCCTCGAAGTATCGCACAAGAAATTGTCGACCGAGCACCGCTAGCCGAACTCAACGCAAATTTAGATATCGGCGGACCCGGTTTCATAAACGTTCGCCTTGATGACAACTTTTTGGCCACCGCTTTGTCTCAGTCGACGCCGTCTCAGCCGGTGAAGCGCGCCGAAAGAATCGTCGTAGACTATTCTTCTCCAAACATTGCGAAGGAACTCCATGTAGGACATCTACGTAGTACTGTGATCGGCGACGCGTTAGTTCGGCTTTTCGAGTATGTCGGACATACCGTTATTCGACAAAACCACGTTGGTGATTGGGGTACCGCATTCGGCAAGCTAATCGCCTACGTTAACGCTGATCAAGACTCTCATGACCTTACCATCGGTGGTATTGAAAAGCTGTACGTCGCCGCTAGCCGGGAATTTGAAACAAATCCTGACTTTGCCCAGATAGCACGGAATGAAGTTATCAAACTCCAACAACAAGATCCCGATACACTTAAGACGTGGGAACTCATCGTTCAAGCTTCACTTGAAGACGTACAACACATATATTCAGAACTAGACATTTCGCTTCAACTATCGGACGTTCGTGGCGAAAGCTCGTATAACTCGGGTTTACCTTCGATAGTGCATGATCTGGAAAATGCAGGACTGATTGTGGAATCGGAGGGTGCGAAGTGTGTATTCGTCAATGGTTTTCAACGCAAAGACGGCTCACCACTTCCGATGATCGTCCAGAAATCTGACGGCGGTTACCTCTATCACACGACAGATTTAGCAGCTTTGAAACACAGAACACAAGAGTTAGGTGCAGACCGAATCATCTATCTCACGGACTCTAGACAGATTCACCACTTTCAAATTCTGTTCGCTGTCGGCAAACGTGTTGGTTACATTTCGGAAGATATTTCGACCGAACACCTTGTGTTTGGTTCTGTATTGAACAAAGATGGAGAACCCTTCCGAACGCGCAGCGGCGACAACGTACTTTTGCGAGAACTGATAGAAGAAGGCTTTGAACGTGCGTTGGACATAGTCCGGTCGAAGAGCGAGCATCTGACCAACGGGGAACAGCAACAAGTTGCTCGTCAAGTAGCGGTAGGTGCGATAAAGTACGCGGATTTATCGAAAAATCGTACTAACGACTACCGCTTTGATTGGGACGTGATGCTCTCCCTTGATGGCAACACTGCGCCGTACCTTCAATACGCGCACGCGCGCATTTGTTCCATATTTACTCGTGCTAAAAAAGATATGAGCAAGTTTCTCGAAGGAGAGATCGAACTACAACATCCGAGTGAGCGCTCGCTTGCGTTAAGACTGCTTAGGTTTGCGGAGACTCTGGAACAGTGCCTCGACGAACGCAAACCTCATTATTTGTGCAACTATCTCTACGAGTTAACAGTGCACTTTATGCGGTTCTATGAGAACTGTCCAGTACTCAAGGCAAATACGCCTCAGTTAATGAATAGCAGACTGCGCCTTTGTGCTAAAACTGCGCAGGTTCTGCGAGTTGGACTGGAGAACTTAGGAATTTCGCTTCCTTTACGCATGTAACGGTTTGACACTTTTTGGAACAGTGTAGGTCCTCAAGTCTCGCACAAATGAGTCCAAGTGTTCCAAGCCGGTCTCTTCGGCTTCTCGACACCAAGTACGAAACTGGGCCAACATCTCGTCTGAGTTCCCGCTTCGCTTCGCCCAAATAGCGATCAATGATAGTCGTAGCTCGTATATTCTTTTGAGTGCAGGGCTGCGCCTGGTGATTTGATTGATATGGTTCTTATCTCGTTCATGTAGTACAACTTCATGTGCGTTCATTACTTTTCGTCCGCGGCGTAGCAACTTACGGAAGTAACTGTCAGCACCTTTGCGTTCCTGTTTAATCGTCGGATGAATGACCTGTCGTGCGTAGGTCGACATTACTCGAAACCGGTCGTTAATCACGGCCCAAAGTGTATCCATGTCTATCGAAGACTTTCCAGTGATCGTCGTCGCTACAGGTTGAGTGTGAACCGGTCTGGCGAGTCTGAAGAGACTCAGGACGCGTATGTAGAACCACCCAATGTCGAATTCCCAGGGCTTTACTGCAAACCGCGCAGAATTCGGATAGGTATGGTGATTGTTGTGTAATTCCTCACCACAGATAAAGATTCCTATCGGGCAAATGTTGCGAGAATTGTCTGGAGACTCAAAGTTTCGATAGCCGATAGCATGACCAATACCGTTTACTACTCCGGCACCCCAAAAAGGAGTCCAAATCATTTGCAAAGCCCAAACGACTACTCCAAGAATCCCAAAGAGGGCGACATCAATGAATATCAGAGCGGTTACACCAAGCCAAGCATATTTTGAGTAAACGTTACGTTCAATCCAATCGTCAGGAGTACCTTTGCCATATCGTTTTAACGTTTCTTCATCGATGGCGTCACGGTAATATTCAACGCCTTGTAGAAGAATTGCACTCAAGCCGTGTACAACAGGACTATGAGGATCCTCATCCGTCTCTGTTTTGGCATGATGCTTGCGGTGAACTGCTGTCCACTCCTTGGTGATCATTCCCGTAGTCATCCATAAGACAAAGCGAAAGAAATGACTTACAGTAGGGTGCAAATCAAGCGACCGGTGGGCGGAATGTCGGTGTAAATATAACGTGATCGCGATAAAAGTGATGTGGGTAAATATAAGAAAATATACCAATGCCCAAAGAGGCGAGAATCCGACAACGCCGAATGCCCAGTCAAAATAGTTCACTAAATATGAAGCCTGCTGAGTAATGTAAAAATGAACGTGAAATTGATCCCACTCATGGCAAACACACGAATGCTTGGGGGAACAACGAAATTGTATGGAAAAGCGACGATAGAGTGCAGAGGACGTTCCTAGAATGCGTAGTTAAACGTCCCAAACGCGTCACAGCGGAAGGTAGGGACTTAATCGAAAGCTCAAGTTTGGAGGAAAAATGACGAGCTCCCGTACAACTGTATCTGTTCCAATCGCCGTAGCGCTTAAATTGCGTATGCTTGTTCACGGCTCATGTGCCGCGGCATCGGGGATAATACCAATGTTCGTTTATGACTGGTTGTTCTATCGAGATATCGGGGAACTCTCTAAATACAACCTGCCGTCCGAATGTGTGTTTTCTGTCGTGACTAGTTCTTGGTGGATGATGATTCCGCCCGGAGGATTCATGCTTGCAGGCTTTGCATTGTATTGGATTTTTGTTTGGTTTTTTCCGACCGAAAGAACAGCAGTGGCATCGTAAATCTTGTGAGTAAGAACATCAACAGCGAGGAATTGATCGAACTCAAAATTTAGCGTTATCGCTTTCTAGAAAACTGCGACTGAACCGATCAACGGACTCCGGTTGTGGAAGTCAACTCAATTGGAGTTTAGTTCCAGCAACACTTTGTCAAAAACCAATAACACCTCGAGCTCATGGCCACCAAGGTTGGAATCGTATCAATTCTTCCCTCTACGTTTCGATACGGGAATCAAGGTCAGAGGTCTGCACAACTTTTTCTGTCTGTGTGCAAGTTAACTCGAGATCAGAATTAGGGAGGGAGAACTTTAGATCATGCTTAATCGACGAAAATTTACTATCGCATCCACTACGATTCCTCTTTCCCTCGTGTTGCATTGCTCTGTGGAAGTAGTTGACACATGTTGGTACGTTGAATACCGAACCAAGTAGAGGGGCTATGGACTTTCAACAATTTTCCACGCAGTGTTGTCAATTTCCCGTTTAAGTTCCTCGGGCATTTCTTTCCGCATATATTTACAAAGTTTAATTTGTCCCCAATCTAAATATGGTTGGACCGCTGTTACAGCCCAATCTTCGGCGCTTTTGACAAGCTTCGACATTTTCTGATGTAAAGAATTGTTAGAAGAGTAACGAGGGACAGGGACCTTCAACCAAAACTGTGTGTGGAAATCGCGATCGGTCTCACGCGTAGCCGAAAACCATTGTTGCAGAGATCCCGCGTTCAGAATACCTACCAGATAACGGGCTTCCGCTAAACTAGACGTGTCGTATCGATAGCAAGTATCGTCAACCAGCAAACTGTTGGAAATGCGTGCGGCGCGCAAATCAGCTCCATGAGCATTGTAAATCACCCTTGAGTTGATATTTGCTTTGTTGAGTTGAGTAGAAAGACCTTTAAAGTGGTTAATTCGTTCAAGTAGTGTTTTTGGCGTACCACTACCTTTTTTACTTGGGCTGTCTTCATAAAGTACACTAACATCTCGCCAAAACTTGTTCTTCAAGGCGGCGCGTGAATCTAGTATGTTGTTGTCTTCATCCAATGGGATTAGTGTACGAGCGGCTGATTTTCGAATGGTGTAGAAGAGCAGCTCACTCGAAGTCACAATGTCGCGTAGCCAGTGATCCGGTACCTCAAACTCAATGCTGGAAAAATTTTTCCAATATCCATGTCTTGATGTTCGTGTTCTGCCGCTCACGGTCCCGCGTTCGGTGTTCTTAATCGGTTCGGTCTTTGACTCAACGCGAACAAGAACATGTGGACGTAGCGAGGCACCTTCTCGAAATACTGACTTTTTGTCCTTTGAATCCACATACTCGGAGGGTTGCTGAGGCCTAAGCGATTCGCCGGACCGGGTACGCCTGACAACTTTTTCTCGCACGAGTGCCCATGCTTCCTTGCGTTGAATACTTACATCATCGTTTTTCATTTCAAGTACTTCATGACAATCTCCATTGCCGAGATACCAAACGGCAGACGAGGCTGAAGCAAAGGGTGTTAGTCGAGTCTTCAGTTCAAGACTCGCCACATCGCTGAAACGATTCCTCAACTGCTCACGATACCTTTTCCAAGTACTAGCTCGAATCGATGCTGCATTTAAAACCCACCCAGCTTGGCTCGAAGGTTCGGTAAGATACATTGTCGAACACTGTACTACAAAAGTACTCGCAACGTCAAAACTCGACGCGCGCTTCCCACCAGTCCAAAGTTCCAGCCTTTTAGCCAAATCTTTGAAAGTCGTTTTGCGATGAGGATTCTGAACGGTGTTTAATGTGATCCACGGTGGGTTTGCAAGTATGCGATTGACTTTACGTTCTGCGAGCAAGGTGGGTGAGATCCAATTATTAACGTGGTATGCCCATATACCGTTCCCGTCATGATGGCAGATATCACTTAATTCAGCGAAACTTCGTTCCAATAGTTCATAGTCATCGCTACTCATATCGACAAACAAATCCTCTGGAAAATTCTTCTGAGCATTCGCTAAGTCGGTGAATCGTTTCATATCGCGAGCGAAATCGGCTCGAGTAACGAAGGAGCGAGGTAGTGTGAATGACCGACCACTCTTTGGAGATCGAAACGTAAAACTCTCTTGGCCTGGGCGCACTCTCATGAAGTCTAGCTCCTGCATTCCTTGACCCCACTCAGCAAGCAACGAATCGCCTTGCCAAATGTTTAAAGCCGTATCGCCGCGCGCCGGTGGTGCTGGTAGACTCCGAAGTAAAGTGGTTTGTGCGAATTCCACTGCGACAGGGTGTATATCAACACCAAATACCAAGCGTGCGACTACATCGGCTTGCTCTTCTCGCGTAAGTTCCATGTCGCTTAGCCCCGACATGTCGACGATACGACGGGTAGCGTAGTAAAGGAAAGTTCCGGACCCACATGTTGGATCTAAAACACCCCATGGTCGAAGTTCATTTGGATTGTGAGTTTTACCGCAGCGCAAAGAGGCTTGGACCGCTTGTCGACACCACGTCTCGTCGAGTAACTCTTCGGCAAGCATAGTTGCTAACCAATCGGGGGTGTAGTATTCGCCATATACCTTTCGCTGACTCTTTGGAACAATCTCCTGATAAAGCACTTGCAGAATGTCTCCTTTCCGTTTGCGCCAATCAAACATATCGGTCTTGTTTTGTACCGTCTGAAGCCATTCGTGTCCTTCCTTTATCTGAGAAATCCAGTTGATGAATCCATCGGTTTGAAGGCGATTACGTTCAACTAAATTGCGCGCATCAGGATCTAAGAGTACGCTTCGTATCGCGCGTGCGAATGAAACTAAAGCACAATGGAGTACAAATACCTTTTGTGCCTCCGTCTCACTACCGTAATCCATTCCGGATGCTCGAATCGAGTCCCACCACAGATTGAATTGAATTTGTGCTCCACGCAGTTCCCGAGCTTGGTCCCAAATAGTCTGTAAATACGACGCGTCGTTCGCATAAAGAACTAGTGGATTGAGTGGAGCTAATGGTTTACTTCCATCAGACCCGAGAGACGCGAGGAATTCGATAATGGAAGCTGCATCCGTCCGAGCATCAAGTTTTGATGGTTGAGGCGTCAAAGGTTCGACCGCGCCAGGGGCATCTTGCCATTTCCAAATAAACCACTGCTGGCCATCGGTGAGGATAACCGTCCATTCAAGACTGCGCGCACTTGCTACTTGTAGGTAGCTCGCCTCCAACCGACGAATACCTACTACATACCGTCGTATTTGTTCAAATTGAGTACCACCTGCTCGAAGTTTAGCCTCTACTATTCTGCCCGTAGGTTTGCATTCAATCAACGTCCGATGCCCGTGTAGATAGATATCTACTGGTCCATCCCCCGTTTCCCATTGTTGCTCTGGTGAGAGTTTTAGTTCCTCGCAGAGGTTGACTAGTGCGGTCTCCAACGATGCTTCTTTCGCATGTTTCTTTCTCACCACGCTCAACAAGTCAACGAGCTTTTCTGAAATTTCTAGCTGCAATTTATGCTATCGAGTGTTAAAAAGTTCATATTCTAACAGTACACGTAAGCGATTTTACTACAGGTCGAGTACATCTTGTTAGTTTAGACGATATCGGGACATAAAACACTTGCTTCCTTTAATGTTGTTCCCGTTCGCAACTAAGACCACACGTTTCGCCAGTTTGCGCGAAATTAAAATATTCGTTTCGTTGTCCAGACATCGAACAAGGAAACTTCTGAAAAGAACTAGAGGGTCAAAAGTCATGCTAAATCGACGAAAATTCACTATCGCATCCACTACGATTCCTCTTTCCATCGTATTGACTCGATCTTTGTTTGGTCAAACGGAAGAAGAAACCGCTGACGTCAATGTTGCCGAATCAGAAGAAGAAACTTCAGAGACTGAAATACCAGAAGAACTCGAGACTGCGAAACTTATTTATCTCACGCCTATTAGAACGGATGGAGAAGAAAGCAAGTGTCACGGCGAAGTCTGGTTCGTGTATTTGGATTCCAAACTTTACGTAACGACCGCAACTGACGCGTGGCGTACAGAGGCGATTCGCAAAGATCTAAAAGATGCGCGTATTTGGATAGGCGATTACGGAGTTTGGACTCGAGCAAAGGAAAAGTACAAAGAAGGACCTGAACTCATGATAGAAGGTTCGATTTTTGACGACGAAGACAAACTTCCTGAAATTCTTGAAGCGTTTACCGAAAAATACGGTACCGGTCGGTATCCGCGCGTTTTCAAAGAAGAGATCGAAGAAGAGAAGCGAGTCGTACTAGAATATGAGGTAAAGTGACCCGATGTGGAGACCAGAAGACAATCTGATCAGTGTTGATGAGTTAGTTGCAATTCAGGACGACCCAAAAACTGTAATTTTCGACTGCAGCTACGAACTAACAAATCCGGATGCCGGTCACAAACTGTATACCCAAGGACACATCCCGAATTCGATTTTCGCCTACGTCACCGGTGATCTTGCAGACCCGCCAGGTGAGCGAGGACGACATCCTCTCCCAACGCTCGACGAGTTCCTTGAGACCGTACGCTCTTGGGGGGTTAGCAACGATTCTCACGTAATTTCGTACGATCAAGGGCTTGCGATTTTTGCATGTCGATTGTGGTGGATGTTTCGTTGGCTTGGACACGAAAAAGTGTCAGTTCTCGATGGAGGATTGAGTGCATGGAAGGCTGCAGGGCAACCGCTCCGCACTGATGTAAACAAACTCAGTCGTAGCATATTCGCACCAAAAGCCGCTCTAACGAGCCTTGTCGACGCCAATGATGTCTTAAATCACAACGGGGTGCTGATCGACGCACGTGCTGAGAACCGGTTCCAAGGAGAGATTGAACCGATCGATCATACTGCTGGGCATATTCCTGGCGCTATCTGCAGACCGAGTAGCAAAAACTTAGACAAATCGTTCAAATTTACACGCGACGGATCGCGATTTGACGTTCTGAAAGACGAAGAGAAGGTCATCTGTTACTGTGGTTCAGGCATTAGTGCTACCCACAACATCTTGTCAATAATCCTTGCCGGACACAAAGAACCCTCGCTTTACTCAGGGTCATGGAGTGAATGGATCGAAGATCCCTCTCGACCCGTCGTTACCGGATGAAACCAGCCGTCGCGCGTTTTGTCGACGGCAGACTCTTTTCACCTAATTTCAACGACTATTACGCGGCGAGAGATCCCGTCGAGGAAACGGTTCACGTTCACATCCAGCCAGCTAATCTTGTCGAGCGAATGTGTCGCGCTAGAACATTCACAATTTTTGAGTTTGGTTTCGGCGCAGGTATCAATTTCCTCACAATAGGTGCGGAGTTTCTCAAACATGCAAGTTCCAATGCTCGGTTGCGTTTTATTAGTTGTGAAGCTTTTCCGCTTTCGAGTGCCCTCATCTCCGAAGCGCACACTATTGCATCTGTTGATCGAACGCTATCTCAACAGTTGTTGGACTATTACCCGCCTTTAGTCTCTGGCATCTACCGTCGGTTATTCACGAGCGACCAAATTGAACTGACCCTCTTTTTCGCTGATATAAAAACAGCATTGAATGAGTTTGTTGATCAAGACTCTGTGGGTGTCGACTCTTGGATTCTTGACGGGTTTGCACCCGACCGGAATCCTGAAATGTGGGATGGTGAACTGTTCTCGAACATGGCGAAGTGTTCAACGACAAATGGAACAGTTACATCGTTTAGTTCTGCGAGTAGTGTTCAACGTAATCTAGCGAAACACGGATTTTCTGTTCAGCGGATTGAAGGAACTCCGTTTAAGCGTCATACCATTCTCGGGAAGTTGAACAAAGCAGGTCTTCCAGATACTGCTTCACCAACGCAGATTACCATCGTAGGTGGGGGTTTTGCAGGTACAGCGACGGCACGTGCCTTTGCTCGCCGTGGCGTTCAAGTTCGACTGTTTACTCCAACGGGGACAGTCGGTGATGCAACGTCAGGTTTACCAATAGCCGTTCTACATCCACGCTTGAGTGCAAGTATGGATGTACCCGCATATTTCAGAACGCAAACCTACTTCTTGTCTGCGACTATGATGAACGACTATGTTCGAGACACTGGTATTGGTGCTGTGCAATTGACTGGTAAAAACATGTCAGCGAAAAGATTAAAAGACATTTCTGATATATTAGGTGAGAATTGGGTCAAGTGGCTTAACCCAGATGAACTTGCAGAACTCACCGGTATGCAGCACTATCTTGAAGGCGCGTACTTTCCGAAATCCTTTGTCATCAATGGTGCAGAAGTGTGCCTGTCTCTCGCCAAGCATTCGATGATTGAAATCCTCGCGAGAGAACTTAAAGAGCCAACATTTGTTGAGCCAATAATCTTTGCGACGGGCTCGGCATCTCTTCTTGGAGATCTAGCCAATGCCTGGGAAGTCCTGACCATTGAGGGACAACTCGATACCTTCGCACATACGAGTGAATCTGCAGTACCACGGCTAACGCTCATTCAAGACGGTTACGTTGTTCCCTACCAGTCAGTCTGTTCGGTGGGTTCCACCTATGAATATACGAAGTGGAAAGCTGGCTTAGCAACGGCTACAAATCTTAGAAAATTGCAAGTAGTGACTGACAGAAAAGAATGGAAGCACTTAGGGTCGTTTCGCGGGCGACGAACTGTCACCTCAGATAAACTACCTATTGTTGGACAGATTAGCCCCAATACTTGGGTAAATCTTGCTCATGGCAGTGCCGGTACGGCAAGTACGCCGTTTTGTGCAGAGATTCTTGCGAGTCAGTATTTAGGAGAACTCGCGCCGTTTTGGAAGGAGTGTTTTGACTCTATCCATCCTAATAGATTTCAGGAACGTCAAGCACGTCGGTCTAATCCGTTTCAACGACTCAGAAGGTAATTTCTGAAGAAATCCATTACTCCGTGCAAAATTTAGCGTTTCGCTGCTTTTTGAACCTATAGGGAGAGGAATCAGTCCATGAGACGCACCCCAATAATTGCGCTAATCATCCTATCGATATTGTTTCTCGCGTCGTGTTCGCGAGAAACGACATCCGAGGATTCAGTTGACTCGGATGAAGATCTTGCTGACAACATCGCAGAAGTAGATAGGAATCTAAAACTCCTTTATTGGCAGGCACCGTCAACACTAAATCCGTACCTATCAAGCGGTACCAAAGACATTGAAGCCGCTTCTATTGTCATTGAACCATTAGCGCACTATGACGCTAACGCTAAAAAAGTACCAATACTTGCAGAGAGAGTTCCAACCGTAGAAAACGGTGACATATCGGAAGATTATCGAAGTATTACTTGGCACTTGAGGCAAGATATAGTCTGGTCTGACGGTACGCCACTCACCTCGGCTGATGTCGTTTTTTCTTGGAAATACTGTACGCACGAAGAAGCTGGCTGCACAGGCAAAGATTCATTTCGAGATGTGGAACAAGTGGTCGCTGTTGACGACCATACAGTTCGAATAGACTTTACCAAACCTGCTCCTTTTCCCTTCGGTCCATTCGTTGGATCGGTTAGCCCGGTTCTACAGTATCAACAGTTCAAAGACTGTCTCGGTCTGCGCGCCCAAGAGTGTACCGAAGCGAACTTTTATCCAATTGGCACAGGTCCATTCATTGTTGACGAGTTTAGGGCAAACGACACGGTGCAGTACAGAGCAAATCCGCATTATCGGGAAGAAGGTAGACCTTTTTTTGACACCGTGGTAATCAAGGGTGGAGGAGACGCTGCTTCAGCTGCTCGCGCCGTGCTACAAACAGGCGAGTTTGACTACGCGTGGAACCTACAAGTTGAACCAGAAGTTCTCGCAAATATGAGAAACGCAGGCAGGGGTGAAGTGCTAACAGCTTTTGGATCCCAAGTAGAACGCATCATGGTTAACCAGACCAATGAAGATCCATCTTTAGATGCAGACACTCGCTCGGTTTACCTGAATGGCAACAACCCACACCCATTTCTATCCGATATTAGTGTTAGGCGCGCACTCTCTCTAGCAATTGACCGTCAAATATTAGTCGACGTTGGATATGGCATAGCAGGCCAACCCACGTGCAATGTCATACCTCTACCAGAACAGTATGTGTCAACTAACAATGAAGACTGTAAAACACAAAATATTGACGAAGCGAATCGCATTCTCGATGAAGCGGGTTGGATAAAAGGATCCGACGGAATTCGAGCCAAGGACGGCGTTCGACTGAGCTTGCTTTATCAAACTTCAACCAATTCAGTACGCCAGGGTACCCAATCGCTTATTAAAGGCATGTGGCAACAAATTGGAGTAGAAACTGAGCTACGAAACATCGATGCTGCTGTGTTTTTCGGAGGTGACCCGGGTAGTCCCGATACATTGCAAAAGTTCTTTGCCGACGTGCAAATGTATACGAACAACTTTGAGGGGAACGACCCATCAAACTACGTCGAGGGATGGCAATGCGGAAATGTACCAGTTCCAGAGAACCAATGGGTAGGTCCGAACATATCACGAGGATGTTCTGAGGAATTCGACTCTCTCCTTGACACTCTGTCCGAGACGTTTGATGTAGACGAGCGTGTCGCAATCATCAAACAGCTCAACGACATTGTCGTGCAGAACGTTTGGGAAATTCCATTAATCCATCGAGCCCGAGTGTCAGCAAAATCAAACACACTGAAAGGGTTCGAGTTAAATGGGTGGGATTCTGAACTTTGGACCATTGCGGAATGGTACCGAGAGGAATAAATCGTTGATTGGTCTAGCATCTTCGTACACGGGGTAGCGACCGGGTGCTGAAATACCTGAGCAAGCGATTGTTCTTTGCAATCCCCACGCTCATCGTAATCAGTTTTGTACTTTTCGCTTTGTTGGACTTAGCACCCAACGATCCGACGGGGAATCTACCACAAACCATACCACAAGAAGTACGAGAAGAAATTAGAGAGTCGCTCGGACTCAACAAACCTTTTCACATTCGATACTTCAAGTGGATGCAGCAGTTCTTCGTCAACGAACCGCTGAACTTGATCGAAGAAGTCACTGGGCTAGAGATTGGAGATTCCGACTCCCGCTTGCGCGTACGTTCTTGGTTGACGCGAAGTCCTGTAGTTGATTTGATAATCGAACGGCTTCCGCAAACACTTTGGGTAGTGGGTCTATCCTACATTGTGGGAATCATGATCGCGTTGCCGATTGGAGTAATCTCAGCATACAAACAATACAGCTGGTTCGACCAAATTGGGACCTTTATTTCTATGGTCGGATTTTCAGTGCCGACATTCTTTACCGGTTTGGTGATGATCATCATATTCAGCGTGACGCTGTCTTGGTTCCCTTCCACTTACGACACAACGCATGTGGTGAAAGACCTACAGTCTCTTTGGTTCCAAGTAAAACAAATGGCCATGCCGGTGATGGTACTAGCGTTTTATAACGCCGCGCAACTCAGCAGATTCATGCGGGCTTCGGTCCTTGAAAATTTAAACTTAGACTATGTCCGTACCGCCCGTGCCAAAGGCTTGCGCGATCGATCGATATTGCTGAAACACATTCTGCGAAATAGTATGCTTCCCGTCATTACCATGATCGCGTTAGGGGTTCCGACAATATTCACCGGCGCGATCATCACTGAGCAAGTTTTTCGAGTAAACGGCATAGGACAGCTACTGATCACGGGTATTCAAAGTGCAGACATACCTCTAGTTCAATCTCTTTCTTTTCTCTTCGCTGTACTAATTGTCACATTCAATCTCCTTGCGGACGTGATTTATGGAATTTTGGACCCAAGGATTAGGTACGAGTAATCATGAAGCTCGATAAGTTAGCTAGAGCGGGTCAATCCATCCAAGAAGCACGGGAACATCCCTCACCATGGATGATCGTTTGGATTGCGTTAAAGAACCACAAAGGGGCACTTGTTGGTGCTGGCGTGTTCACATTTATTGTGCTAGCGGTACTAATTGGACCCCTTGTCTACAGCATTGATCCTCAACTAACCGACACTGCGGTACGTAATCAAGGGATGTCCTGGCAACACCCTTTAGGTACCGACAACTTAGGACGTGACATGCTAGCACAGATGCTCTCTGGTGGCAGAATTGCGCTCGCGGTTGGTTTTGCGGCAATGCTGCTCTCTCTCGGTGTCGGTACCGCGATTGGAGTGGTCGCAGGTTATTACAAGCGACTTGACGGACCACTGATGCGATTAACAGACCTGTTCCTAGCATTGCCGTTGTTACCGTTATTGCTGGTCATCATCATGCTCTTCCGGGACACATTACGAGCGGCATTCGGTCCCGAAAGGGGGATCTTCTTTCTCATTGTTTTGGGGATTGGGATCACGAGCTGGATGCAAACCGCGCGGATCGTACGAGGTGAAACTCTAGCGATAAAAGAGCGCGAGTTCGTATTGGCCGCAACCAGCATGGGTACAACCGGTTTGCACATTATTACAAAGCATATCCTCCCCAACATCTTGAGTCCAATCATGGTTTCGGCAACATTAGGGATAGCTAACGCGATCATAACGGAGTCTACTCTGTCGTTTTTAGGGTTAGGTTTCCCGCCAGACTTCCCTACCTGGGGGCGACTACTGTTTGACGGAGCAAACTTTATTGGTATTGAAGGCGCGACGGCACGGGTAATTTGGCCTGGACTAGCTATTTCTTTGACAGTACTGAGCGTTAACTACATCGGCGACGCTCTGCGGGACGCGATTGACCCGAGAGTGCGGAATAAGTAAACGTACCACCACTGTGTGAAACCAAACCTCATCGACATCGTATATAGAAATTCAGATTCTGTGAGGAGTCCTCAACCGTACCTGCCTTCCCAAAGGTAGTCCAGAAATGTTGTATAGGGTAGTATTTCGATACCATCGACGTACATCGGTCGAGAGCCCATACACACACAGACGAAATTTTTAAAAATCTCTTCCTCTTTAAGTGCTCTCAAAGAGCGGAGATCACGCATACCGACATGAGGCTTAGCTTTGACTTCGATAGCGGTATGATCGTGGATTAGGAAGTCGACCTCGTATCCTGAACGCGACCTCCAGTAATGTAATACATCGTCGCGTTCGTTGTAGTCGATCCAAGTTCGCAACTCGTGTAACACCCAAGTTTCGAACGAAAATCCTTCCGATTGTGCAAAACGAAAGGCACTACGACTTTGAATCGCCGTCGCCACTCCGATGTCGAAAAGATAATACTTTGAACTTACAATAGGTTTACGTTTGTACGAGTTTCGCCAAGCTGGTAGTTCGAAGGCTACTAGTGTGTCTTTAAGAATATCAAAGTAGTTGTAGACGGTGTTACGTGAGATTTGAGCGTCACTAGCCAAATTTTCATAGTTTACAATAGTAGCGTTACAGTGTGAAGCAAGGTCGAGGAAACGCATGAATGCTGAGAGGTTTCGTACCATCCCTTCAGCCGCTATCTCCTGCAGAAGGTAATTACCAACGTAATCCCGAAGGACGCGACTTGGCTCATCAGAACAGTACACAGCTGGCAAAGTTCCATAGCGCAACGCGCGTTTAAGCCTGAAGTCATCCCCCAGTTCCCGGGCGATAAATGGATGAAAGTGCACGGTTCCTGCGCGACCTCCCAAAAGGTTCACGCCTCCTCGTCTGAGTTTCCGAGCACTGGACCCTGTGAGTAAAAAACGAATACCCTTCAACTCTATCAGTCGATGCACTTCGTCAAGTAGTTGAGGTGCTTTTTGAATCTCGTCGATAACCACGATTTCAGTGTTGGAAGAAACCAAATTTTCCAGCGAGAATGAATTTTGGAGTAGATCCAAGTAGACCTCATTCTTTAGTAGATCAAAAACTAAAGCGTCTGGAATCGATTCACGAATCAGAGTGGACTTCCCTGTCAGACGTGGACCTAGAAAGAAGCAGGATCTAGAAGCCAGAATAGGTGAAAGTTCCAACGCGCGCGGGTAAATTTTGTATATCAACTTAATTGTCATTTAGCATGTTAAATGACAATTATATGGTTGTATTACATAAAAATGATTAAATTTGGCAAAATAAGCTTTGTATTAAACCTATTTAATATATATATATTTATAATATTAGTTATAAAGGAGAGTTATTTGATGAATTCCACCACATACCGGCCAGGACGATTTACCAGTTTGCACAAACAGTATCCTCAGATATGGGAAGCTCTCAATGAGCCCCAGTTTGTAGCGATGATGAAGATCCTATCGAGAAGGGGCGTACCTGCAGTCTCGGCTCTCGATATGGAAGCTGAAACAGTCTGGGAGAATTTGGAAATCGCCCGTTCGCGCGGGGACGAAAATCAGGTCAAGCAAATGATTGGACACCAAATTCGTCAAATTATGTCTTTCGAAGGTTTCCGAAAAGTTGATGGCAAACCTATCCGAACTTCTTGGATTTTTTCGTGGGGAGGAGTTTATGTTCGACCGGAATGGCACAGTCTTTATGTTCACCGAAATCGAAACATAGGAGATATCGATACGCACTGCATCTCGAAAAAGAGGATATTGATGTCTTTACCGATCCCGCCATCGAATTGCGCGAAATGGGTTCCCTATAGGATGTGCCGAACACGACGGGAATTGAACTTCGTATTAGAGGGTAGCCTAGATGATGACTTTGGTTGGACTTGGAAGAACTTGTGCCAAGCTATTGACACAGAGGGCTACGCAATCTTGAACTCCTGAGAGCCTCAAGCCGTAAAGATGTTAGTAAGTTTGATGCTCCTTAGTGTCAAGACAGTTCGTTAGAAAATCCTTTAGCCGTGATAATCGTGAGAAATCACATCTGATCATAAACACTTCTTTCGACACAAGGCGTCCCGTGCTAGCATATCTGCGCCACGGGCGATATGCTCCCGATCAATTCCCAATGATAGGAACATCGCCATCATCCCATGTTTCACGAATAGGCACGCGTCCCTCCCGAAATTACAGTACTATCTCATCGCACGTTGCGTAGTAACTAGCCAGAGAACTCGCACTAAATCATCGTTTGAATATCGAAGAATGTAACAGCATTAAACGGTACGGGGTTCAGCATAGGGTAAGAAATTTTGCGACCAGTTACTAGTCTCAACGCTATGCGGCCGAGAGTCGAATTTAACCAAATCGCGATCGTTTTTGAGAATATGAAGAGATTGGTTCCTCTCGTAGCATCGGCATCCATCCGTATCCGATGTAACTAGTTTTCGACGCTATTGCGACTAAACGTCCACTAACAAGTGACAACTTCAACTAACTTTGCTCACCCGTAACTATGGCTATGGCAATCTTGTTAATAGCCTGTTTAAGCGTAGTCGATAAGTTCTCTCGTACGTACTTACTCAACCGTACTTGATTCCGGTCTTCATATGTACTGGCGATACTAAGTGCCCTCGCTTCAGCTTGTTTAACTAATCCTATCAGGTCTAAATGCCGCGAATTTTCACGACTAAAGCGGGGGATTGGTACTTTCTTCCAAAACTGGGCATGAAAGTGACGATCAGTTTCCCTCGTGGCAGAAAATCGATCTTTTAAAGACTCGGCATTCAAAATCCCCACTAAATATTGAGCCTCTTCTTCACTTGCTGCGTCGAAATAGAAACAAGACTCGTCTACTAACAGATTGTTCGGAACTCGTGCTGCACGCAAAATCTTACCACTTTCGTTGTAGACAACACGCGAGCAATCGCTATCTGACCGTATCTGCGACGTCACTTTGTTATAGTGGTTCAAATTCTCGATCAATGTCCTTGGTGTTCCGTGCCCTTTGTTGCTCGGACTATCCTCCCATTTTGAATTTACGTTTCGCCAAAATGGTACTTGCATTGTGCTCTTATCATTTAACATCTTTTGCTGCGCAAAGTCTAATGGCACGATAACTTTTGAGACAACTGGACGCACCGAGTACGGAACAAGGTCATAAGATCGAACAACCGAGTGAACCCATGCTGCAGGTACTTCAAACGCGATGGGTGGATAGTTTTTCCAATGACTTTGTTTTGAAAAAACGGTCCTACCTCGTGCAGTACCAATATGATCGACTTGTAGCGTCGTAGGATCAACACGTACTAATACATGAGGGCGAAAACAGGCTCCTTGGCGAAAAACTGATTGTCCGGTTTTATCTTCAATATACTCTGACTCGACTGTGTCATATCCTTGGGTTGACTGAGCTATACGAATAACTCGATCTCGCACTACGTACCAAGGATCGTTAGGTTTGATTCGCGCCGATTCGGTACTCATACTTAAAAGTTCGTTTTTTTGTTCAAGGCCAATATACCACACTGAAGACGCCGCAGTGATGAACGGTGGCTTTCTAGTCAAGAGTTCAAGCGAGGAAATTAAAGAATATTCGTCTCGGAGTCGTTCGCGAAATTTCTCCCAAGTCCCAGCACGCAATGACGCAGCATTTAGAACCCAACCAGCTCGGCTAGAATCTTCGGACAAATACATCTTTGAGCACTGAAGAACAAAAGTGCATGCAACATCAAAGCTTGATGCACGTCTCCCACCAACCCAGAGATCTAAACGTTCAGCCAAATCCTTGAAAGTCGTTTTTCGATGGGGATTCTGAACGGTGTTTAACGTAATCCATGGTGGGTTTGCAAGAATTCGATTGACTTTACGCTCGGCCAATAGTGTTGGTGAAATCCAATTATTGACGTGGTAAGCCCAAATGCCATTCTCATCGAAATGACAAATGTCCTTTAATTCGCCAAAACTGCGTTCTAATAGCTCGTAGTCGACAGAAGCCTGATCTGTGAACAAGTCCGAAGGAAAGGATTTTTGAGCATTCGCTAAGTCCGTGAATCGTTTCATGTCGCGAGCAAAGTCCCCTCGAGTTACAAACGAGCGAGGTAGAGTGAATGATCGACCACTCTTAGGAGATCGAAACGTAAAACTCTCTTGTCCAGGGCGCACCCGCATGAAGTCCATTTCTTGCATTCCTTGACCCCATTCGGCTAACAACGAATCACCCTGCCAAACATTCAATGCAGAGTCCCCTAGTGTTGGCGGAGCGGGTAAACTTCTCAATAACGTAGTCTGTGCAAATTCTACTGCTACAGGATGTATGTCGATTCCGAAGACTAGTCGAGCCACGACATCTGCTTGTTCTTCACGCGTCAATTCCATTTCCCGTAAGTTTGATAGATTTACAATGCGTCGAACCGCATGATAAAGAAACGTTCCTGATCCACAGGTAGGATCCAGTACCCCCCAAGGTCGAACCAATTCCGAGTCTTTCGCTCGGCTAAACCGCAGGGAAGCCTGTATTGCGTGGCAGCACCATTCCTCGTCGAGAAGTTCTTCAGCAAGCATTTCTGCCAACCAATCGGGAGTGTAATATTCTCCATACACTTTTCGCTGATCTTTTGGCACTATCTCTTGATACAACACCTGTAGGATATCGCCTTTCCGTTTACGCCAGTCAAACATATCCGTTTTATCCTGCACGTTCATGAGCCAAGCGTAGCCTTCTTGCACCTGGCAAATCCAGTTGATGAATCCTTCCGTTTGTAAACGTTCGCGTTCGATTGGATCCCTTGCATCTGGATCTATGAGCGCACTTCGTACAGCACGTGCGAAAGACACTAACGCACAATGCCGTACAAACATCGTCTGTGCTTCTGACTCGTTACCATAGTCCATCCCCGATGCACGAATTGCATCCCACCAAAGATTGAACTGAATTTGAGCACCGCGTAGTTCTCGAGCTTGTTCCCAAATAGTCTGCAACTGCGTTGCATCATTCGCATAAAGAATGTGAGGATTAGAGGGTGCTAAAGGTTTACTGCCGTCCGAACCTAAAGACCGCAAAAATTCAACAATCGAGGCGGGATCAGATCGAACATCTAGCTGCACCGGTTCTGACGACAACGGTTCTATTGCTCCCGGTGCATCTTGCCATCTCCACATCAACCACTGCTGACCGTCCGTAAGCACGACGGTCCACTCGAGTCTCCGAGCATTTTCAAGTTTTAGGTAACTCGCCTCCAAGCGACGAATACTTACTACATAGCGTCGAACTTGTTCGAATTGTGAACCACCTGTTCGAAGCTGAGATTTCACTATCTTTCCAGTCGGTTTGCACTCAATCAATGTTCGATGTCCGTGTAGATAGATGTCTACCGGACCATCACCTGTTTCCCACTGCTGCTCGGGGGAAAGTTGTAGTTCCTCACAGAGATTGACTAGTGCCGTCTCTAACGATGCTTCTTTCGCGTGTTTCTTTTTTACCGCGCTCAACAAGAGGTCAAGCTTGTCTGAAATTTCTATTTGCAAGTGGTGCAGTCGAGCGTGTAAAGATTCATATTCTAATAGTAAATGAACGCGATTTTACTACTGTACAGAATGATCTTGTTAGGTCAGACAATCTCGGGACACAAAATACTTATGCCCTACAAATAAGTTTCTCGTATGAAATAAGATAATACGTTTTGCACCATTCCGCGAAGTTAGAATATACCTAACGTGCACTTCATTATGGACACTAGGAAGTTCGGTAGAAAGTTCCGTTATCCGTGAGATTCGCGGCAGAACTCACATCTGATCATAGAATGCTTCTTTAGATACAAACGCATCGCGTGCCAACATGTCTGCACAACGGGCAATAAGCTCCCGCTCAATTCCCAATGCTTGGGACACTGCATCATCCCATGTTTCACGAATTGGAACACGGCCGTCTCGGAATTGCGGTACCAGTTCATCGCATGTGTCTTCGAAGCAATCGCAGAGTACGTTAACAACTTCAGCGTTTCGAATGTCGACAAAAGGAACGGCATTGAAATTGATTGGACTGAGTTGTGGAAACGAGATTTTTCTTCCTGATACGCGTCGAAACGCAATTCGGCCGAGCGTCGAATTTAGCCAAATCACAATTGCCTTTGAAAACTTAAACGAGATAGGCTGTTCTCCTAGCACCGGCATCCATGAATATCCTATGTATCTTTGTTCCGACGCTATTGCGACAACACGTCCGCCAGCTGTGTCCATACTCTTTGCGAACAACAAGTGTGATCGATATTTTCTTAGCTTATCCATATCGTGTTCGAGTCTTTGTTGGTAGTCTTGTTCTTGCTCATTGGGCATTTTCGCTAATCGCACCCATTTGGTTACTCTGCCCTTAATAGTCATTTGAGACTTTTTACCGACCCCTGCTATAACAGGTTCCGCATTTGAAGTTGGTTGATCGAAGTGTTCGTAACGTTTTGTCGGTGTAGCTGTCATTCGCCAATCACCACCTGCTAGACTAACCTCGAAGTGAGTAGCACTTCTAGATATCGAATCGAATAGGGTGCCATTTCCCCCCCCCCTTGATTAGATCATAAGTCAGGTGGTTTGTGGTAGAAAAAGCTTTAGTTGCGAGAGACGCTAGTCCACAATCTGAAAACACCGCAGGTGTCCAATCCCCCATCTTCATTAACTCGTAGTCCCAAAGTACACTGGTACCATTAAAAGGTTTACCAGATAGCACGTTGTGTATTTGTTCGTATGCATCCTCAATGGATTCAGGAAATCGATGCAAGTTTATGAAACGCGTAGGATTGTCTTGATTCACTTCTAACTTGGACATGACGATTAAACATTCGTTGATGTTTGTGTCCCAGCTCATGTTGAAATTGGATGGATCGTGACTCGTCAACACAAAATCGATGTGCGCGAAATTAGACATTGTCTTTCTACTCGTTCGCGCATCTTCACCGGTAGCGAGTATAGAAGGACGAACCAAGCCGATCACTCCATCAGATAACTCGGTGAGAGCGAACGCAATAGTCTCAAATAGTGGTGCCGGCGTTGATTTTTTAGAATTAAGCAAAGGTTCCGTATTAGTCTTCATCTCCCAGATTGCAGCTAACCGTTTTCTAATTTTTTGCTGAATGTCTCGATCGTATTTCGTACCAATGGAGGTCCAGGGAGTGAATGGAGGATTCATCAGAACGAAGGAAACGGGCGACTCTAGGAGTTGATCTCCTAGGCTCGTTTCAATTTCTTCCCCCTCCATGTCAAGTTGCAAGTTCTCGAATCTATGATGGAGACCACTTAGCTCATCTCGATTCGGAAACAATCTTTCGTCAAGCAATAGTTCGACAGTACCAGTCTTAACACTCGATGATTCTTCATCCGGATCAATCGGCCCATAATCCATCAAATGGAGATTTATTTGGTCGTAGGCTACATCTAAGTTTCCTAGGGTAAGTTGGCATGCAGCTAATTGAAGTGCGACATGATTTATGTCTGCGCCTACGATCAAATGTTCTACAGCACGTCGATGGAAACGCTTTAAGGTATCCTCACTACCGCCAGCTAATTTAATTTGTCGTTTGATCGCGCTCATCATAGCTACGAGTATCGTTCCGCTACCACATGCCGGATCAAAGCAACGCAGAGTCTCCCATGATTCCTCTTCCAACCAATTTCGTTCTCCCGCGGCATGAAGGGACAACTCTGCCAACATAGATGCAGCGATGGGGCGCGTAAAGAACGCTCCGTCACTACGTTGATTGCCCATTACCGCATTGAATAATTCACCAGCATGGTCCATCCCAAGATTTGCATATTGTTCGGCTATGTTTAACGCATTTTTGACTAAATGACGTAGAGCATCGGATACACCCTCCAAATTTCGAAAGGCAACATCCTGAAGTAGCTCGATTGCTATTTCAAAAATCGGTACATAATCCTTGATTAAAACTTTGCGCCAAGCCTCCATCAAACCTATTGCCGGAGTGACATGCGCGACACTGCTTTTTAGTTTCGAAACATCTTTCAGTTGCCTAATACCTGATTGTTCCAAGCGCGCGTGCATGATAGCGGCATTTAGCCAAATGATCGCCGAGACTGTACAAGCATCAGCTGTTCCCTTTGATGACCGTTCGACGTTTTCCATGCCAAGCCGAAGCGCAAAAATTTCTTCCAAATCTGCTTCTCGGAGATGGCGTGCGACCACATTTACAGCGCTTTTCAAAAGGTTTACGTCTCTGTCAGCACCACCTTGAATCCCAGATTTCTCCAGAAGATTTAGATGAATACCTGTCTCTGCGAGAGTGTCCTTCTCAAAGTGAAGTAGTTTAAGCCCAAGTTCTGTTTGACGATCGGTTTCTCTTTTTCTCTTGGGTGGAACAGGACGCAGTTGTCTTTTGCGCCGCTGTAGATCGTTGCGTATAAACTGTTTTGTTTGTTCAATGACTTGATGAGGATTCCAACTTCGCTGATCCCTAGTACTGTCGTTTATAGGAATTACTGAAAAAGTCATGTCCATTATGGAAGTAGTACCATCTTTGTCGCGTACCACTGCGGAAACGGTTTTCGGTGGTTGGCTAGCTTCGAGTTCAGAAGGGGCCGAAACTAGGGATAACGATCCTTTATCTTTACACAGTCGGTCTTGTATCCTGCTGAGATCGTCTTCACGCTTTGGTGCGATAATCTGTTCTACTGTTGGAGTCTTTGTATTTATGAGAAAAGTTTCGGGTTGTTGATAGGGCTCCTTTATTACAACCAAATGATCAACTGGTTCTGTACTCGGCGGCGGTACATAGAACTCCATAAGTGATTCGAGCTCATCTTCAATTCGACCGTCATGAGCTCGTAATGCTTGTAATATTTGCCCTAGCTCTTCCCAACCGTGCTGTGGGCTTGAGTTGCGAAGAAAACTTTCGGGATCATGATGTTCTGGGATAATTACTGGAACGAGAATATATCCGAAGGTTTTATCGGGAGATTTCCGCATGGCTCGTCCAACAGCCTGAATCACATCCACCGGGCTTTTTCTTGGATTAAGAAACGCTACAGCACTCAAACCCGGAGAATCGGTTCCTTCTCCGAAAATTCCAACATTCGAGATGCAAAACGGAGTCTTGTTCGTCGCGGCACCCAATTCATGCAGTGCTTTATTTCTATGAGCACTTGAAAAGGTTGCATCCACATGCTCTACTCGAAAGTTTGCTGGAGGTTGTGCAAGTCCGAGTCGTTGAAAATAGGATTTCAACCAAGCTTGGACCGGATGTGAAATAACAGCCTGCGCAAGTTCCCGAGAAATTTTTACCCGATTACAAAACGCGATCACAGAACGTATCTGCGTGTCCGGTACACATCCCGCAACGAAAGCTGCTAGCGATAGTACTCTCATAGCCATGCTACGATCCCATCTGGTCTCTGTATCGTCGTCGGTTTTAGCTGCTTCGTTCAATTCATCGGCAATTTTTTGTGCTTCCTCAGCCTCTCGCTCACTAATACCCCAAGCGATAATACGATAATCAGAAAGAAGATTGCGTTTTATTGCGTCGACGTAACTTAATCGGTAGAACTCTGCACCAAACGTCGACACGTCATTCATAGAACGCACATCCCATCCAGCATCGTCAGCATCTAGCAAAACTTTTTTATCGGAGATATTGGTGTAAACTCTTGGTGTTGCCGTTTGGTAAATGCGATAGGTAGCCGGAAATAGATCTTTGTCGTGGCATAATGTGAAATTTCGCAATCGCTCGCCATTTTTGGGTATCTTTTTGATACCCGCAGTGCGGTGTGCTTCATCACAAATTAATAGATCTGCTCTTAATCCAAGCTCGCGTAGTCCCTTTGCTGTGTTGTGCGAAGACTGATAGGTAGAAAAAAGCGCAAGAAAGTCTGTTTCTTTCTTTCCGTGTAGTTTTTCAAGCCAATCTATGACCTGTTGTTCGTTAGTGGCAGTATCGCCTACAACTTCGTAAGCCCGAAGCTGGCTTACATCTTTTGTCGGGTCGGCGGCTAGATTGACGCGTTCTTCAAAATTAGGATCTTTATGTTTGGTTCGACCAGCAGAAACATCAGAACACACTGCAAGTGTTCGAATAGAAATGCGGTCGCGACGCGCCAGTTTCTGGAATTCCCGCTTGATTTGTGATACCAGCGCGATTGAGGGGACGAGTACAACCACGATACCCCCCCCCCGTTATGTTATTTTGTTCAGTTATATTCTTGGAGATTCTATAGGCAATACGCGTTTTTCCAGTTCCACACGGTAGTACGATATGCCCACGAGCTTCGCCTTTGTTCCAGCATTTACGCCCTTTTTCTGCGTGAAGTGGAAGGTTTTTAAGTATGGATGAAACCACTTCATCCTGCATTGCAGTTAGCTCATCGTCTTCTCGAACACCCACGCTCTCTTCGAGGGCGAGTTCCTGCACAGGTCCAACAAAATCGACTAACTTTAGCGGACGTGCTTCATTCGTACGATTAAATTGGTCTAAATTCTTCCTAAATTGCGCATTGGACACCACCCAGAGTTCCGCCCACTTTGGATTAGCCGAATGGGCGGCAAAGGTACTGAGACTTTGGAACGTTAATTCATTTTTGTCAGAGCGTGCTTTACATTGAATCGCAACTAAAGCACCATCTAAACGAATTCCTACGTTATCGACGCCAAGATCTGAAGGACTGGAACCGGGAAAATGCCGTTCTCGGTCCGGCCATGTCTTCCAATGAAATACGTGTTTCAAGTCCCAATCTGGTACTGAAGGACCGATATCGCAAACCAAATTTTCTAGCCACGCTCCATCTCCCGCATGACTAGCGTGTTGCTCAATAACTTGAAGCCATTCAGATGCGGGCCGTTGTTGAGGGTAGTCCAATTGAAAATTGTGTACTTACAATAAATTTCGTGGAATTATAGAAATTCTCGTTTAGATTAAAGCTAAAACTTTTGCTCCCATCAGCATGAAAATTTTCATCAAGACCTACGGCTGCCAAATGAATGACTACGACTCTGCGCGGATGTCCGAGTTGTTGCAAGCAAGTCATGGAGCTCGCGAAACAACATCGCCAAGCGATGCAGATCTCATATTGCTCAATACCTGTTCAATACGTGAGAAAGCCCAAGAAAAAGTATTTCACGAACTTGGTCGCTATCGCAAACTGAAACTTAAAAAGCCGAACCTGTTAATCGGTGTCGGTGGTTGCGTCGCTTCACAAGAAGGAGAAGCAATTACCAAACGCGCGCCCTATGTTGATCTTGTGTTCGGGCCGCAGACGTTGCATCGATTACCTTCGATGATTGAGCGAACCCGACAACTCAAACAACCCGTAGTTGACATCAGCTTCCCGGAAATCGAGAAGTTCGACCACCTGCCTACTCCCAATACCAGCCAAGTAGTCGCATACGTATCCGTCATGGAAGGATGTAGCAAATTTTGCACTTTTTGTGTAGTCCCATACACCCGAGGACCTGAAGTTAGTCGACCGGTGAGTGATGTGATGAAAGAAGTCGTCGCTCTGGTTGATCAAGGAGTTCGTGAAATTCACTTTTTGGGACAGAACGTCAACGCTTACCGCGGCGAATTCAAAGGAGGTACAGCTGATCTCGCGGAGTTAATTTACTACACGTCTCTTATCGACGGTGTTGAGAGAATTCGATTTACCACTTCACACCCAGTCGAGTTTTCCGATACTCTGATCGATGCGTACCGAACCGTACCACAGCTTGTAAGTCATGTACATCTACCCGTTCAATCGGGATCTGACCGAGTCCTAGCAATGATGAAACGCGGGCACACGGTGTTAGAGTACAAATCAAAAATTCGTCGACTGCGTGATGCACGACCTGAAATCGCTCTCTCTTCCGACTTTATTGTTGGATTTCCAGGAGAGACGGATGAAGACTTTGAAGGAACGATGAAACTAGTCCGAGAGCTAGATTACGACATCTCCTTTAGCTTCATCTACAGCGCTCGACCCGGAACCCCAGCTGCGTCAATGCCGGATCCTACTCCTCAGAGTGTTAAGCATGACCGTCTGGAACACCTGCAGACACAGTTGCGCTTACAAGCGGATAGGTATGCCCGAAGGATGGTAGGTACAACTCAGCGAGTATTGGTTACCGGTCCATCGCGACGAACCGAGGGCGCGGTGCAAGGACGTACTGAGAACAATCGTGTGGTAAATTTCTTCGCACCCGTCGATTCTGTACCGTTAGTAAATGTTAGAATCACAGAAGCTTTGCCCAACTCGCTTCGAGGTGAACTCGTAGCAGAAGAGGAGTACGCTTAGAGTTCGTTTGAGTTCCTGCGTCCTAAGGCGCGTACTCTAACAACGTTTTCCACCGCAAGCAGAGCTGTTCTGAGCGAGTCAGAAACCTCGCCATCGACTTCGAGTATGTTGTACGCGACGTTTTCCCGGCTCTTGTTAATCATGTCTGTTATGTTGAGTCCGATATTAGAACAAACTGCCAAGATTTCCCGCAATACGCCTGGCTGGTTCCAATTAGTTATAGTGAGGCGATAGTCTAAAGATCGCTCAAGTTTCACCGATGGAAAGTTGACGGAATTTTCGACATTTCCATTGACCAAGAAATCTTGTATTTGTCGAACTGCCATAACAGCACAATTTTCTTCCGCTTCAGCTGTACTTGCACCGAGATGTGGTGTGGTAAAGACCTTCGGATGGTTAAGAAATTCCCTTCGAGGAAAGTCGATGAAATACTTAGATAATTGACCGTGTTCTAATGCTCGCAAAATCGCGTCAGGGGCGACCACTTCAGATCGCGCAAAGTTCAATATACACGTACCCTCGTGACAGTAGTTCAGCAATTCATCATTGACGAATGCATTTGTCTTGGGACTCAGTGGAACGTGAAGAGATATAAATTGTGCTCGCGCAAACAAATCCTTGAGTTCGTCTACCAATTCAACGCGCGAGTCGACATTCTGTCTGGATGTTTCCGATAAAAACGGATCGTATCCTAGGACTTGCATTCCTAGCGTACAAGCGATATTTGCAACGGGTGTCCCAATCGCCCCCAAACCGACAACACCCAAGGTGCGGCCGGACAGTTCTCGACCAGCAAAACGACGCTTGCCTTCCTCTACATGTTGTTTTAGGTCGCCCTCGGGAATTACGTTCGGTAAATTGTTTACGTATTCGATGCCTCCAATCACGTCTCGAGCACACAATAAGAGTGCTGCTATAACAAGTTCTTTGACCGAATTGGCATTGGCACCAGGAGTGTTGAACACCAAAATTCCTTGCTTAGTGCACTCGTCGACAGGAACATTATTTACTCCTGCCCCCGCTCGTGCAATCGCTAACAAGTTGGTAGTCAAGTGGTCTGTAGTAAGTGGATGACTCCGAAGTATGATCGCATGTGGAGAGTCTTGGTCTTTGCTTACACTGTACTGAGGCGTCGCCAGCAATTTGAGACCACGCGGTGCGATTTGATTGAAAGTCTGGATTCGATACTTTTCGGTACGCGGTTTAGGTTCTACCAATAGTCTCTCTCCTTCATCTCTACAACTCGGTTCCCCAACTCACACAAAATAAACATCAGAAGTTCACCAATGAACTGACCAAAGCAACCAAATAGTTACACTACTTCAGAACTTGATCGAGTTCTGCGACAATTAAGCTTGCACTATCCTTGACTTCAAAAGTTTGTAATTTTGCTTGCCATTGTGTCAAATTTTCAAGGATCGATGAAATTTTCGCAATAAGTGATTCTTGATTACATTCATCTTGAGGGAGTACTACGCTCCAACCACTAGTTTCCGCGAGTTTTGCATTTTCTATCTGGTCCCCACGACTTTGTGCCAACGGTAAGGGAATTAATAAGTTGGGTTTACGCATAGATAGCAGTTCAAATAAAGCGTTCGCCCCAGATCGCGAAACAACAACATCAGCTAGAGCTAATACATCACCCCAATGCTCGTCGATATATTCAAACTGAAAATAGTTTTCGACGGTACGCAAATTTTCATCGAGATTTCCCTTACCACATACGTGAATCACTACAAATTCTTGCGCGAGCTCTTTGATGCTCAGGTGTATGACTTGGTTGATTGCCTCCGCACCAAGACTACCACCTACCACGACTAATACTTTCGATCTCGTGTCTAGCTTGAGCCAAGACTTTGCTCTCTCTGCATCTCCAGCTAAGAGTTCGGCACGTATTGGTGTACCAGTAACTACTACTCGTTTCGCGTTCGTTTTTGTTTGACCGAACGACACACATTGAGTCCTCACAAATCGTGTACACAATCGGGTCGCCAAACCGGGCGACAAATCAGATTCGTGGGCAACCACGGGAATCCGCAACAACCATGCTGCAACCACTACCGGAAATGCAACATACCCGCCTTTAGAAAAGACCGCGTTCGGCTTAAGTTTCAATAGCAGTAACAGAGCTTGCAATATTCCGATGGGTACTCGAAACGCGTCTATGACGTTCACAAATGACAAGTACCGGCGAAGTTTTCCGGCCGTAATGTCGTTGAATTCAACATCCCAGTCTTCGACAAGCTGACGTTCTAATCCACTCTTAGAGCCAATAAAGACAACTCGGTCTCCTCGAAGTTGGCACCTCTCAATGACAGGTTTTGTTGGTAATACGTGACCGGCAGTACCCCCGCCAGTAAATACTATCGTACGGGAAGCATTCACAGGCTGAATACTTCCTTTACAAGTGGTATAGAAATGGTTCGATTGCGAAAAATCGATTCTTCATTTAGTCGACCTACAGCCTGAACCAACCCAGACTGTGAACGGGTGAGATGCCGTAGTAAATATCGTCCTACTTCCCCGTTCAGCGTTGCTCCCTTTTTCTTCACTAGGTCTTGCAAAAAACCTAATTGCTCTTCTGGTGGTAACGGCAACATGTGATAACTGCTGAACATACTAAATCGAGACTTTAGGTCGGGCAGTACAAAATCGAGACTTTCAAGTTTCGATCTGGATGTCAATACTAGTCGGTGTTGTGCTCGTACCAACCGTTCATACAAACCAAATATTTCTAGTTCCTTTTGTGCGTTACCAATCCATTGGTCAATCCCGTCGAGTACAACGGTGGAGAATACTTCTAAACCATTCAGTTCATAGTCGGCATCGGTAACGAGGACAGATTGGTCAAGTTCAGCCACCAAAATGTGCATCGCGTGAGTCTTACCCACCGCCTGATCGCCATGTAACCAAACATGGTCTGGAGCAGAAAGCAACGAGAACAAATTGTGATTAACGCCGATACGAAAGCCTTCGCGCGTGTAGGTCTCGTTCGGTTCTAAAGGCAATACCAAACGATCGATCAAGGTAGTACGTCGGTATCGTTCGAACTCTGCTTCTTGTGTTCCAAGAATGCACGGTGTCCCCACAATCGAACATAATCTAAACCGGAGGTGATTGAGAACAGCGCAACAAGTCCATATCCCCCCCAGACATCTAGACCTCTAGCAGCGACTTCCTGAAACCTGAAATCGATTTGCGCGATTACTTCGAGCACGATTACACTGACTAGGATGATCGTATTCGTTTTACTCAACAGTGTTGGTTCAATGTCCAAACGCTTATACAACAACTTGTAGGTTGCTGCACCACCGAGGATCACGCCCTCTCGAGCTAGGACGATAGTCAGTAGCCATAGGGGCCAAAATCCTTCTAGTGTAAGCAACACGCATGCGCCACCAAAGGTCACTTTATCGGCGATTGGATCCACAATCTCCCCGAATCTTGAAGTCCATTCGAACCGGCGTGCTACATAACCATCAAGTAAATCGGTTAATCCGGCAATGACAAGCATGATCAACACAAATTCCCAGTGTTTATACAAGATACCATAGGCTACCGGCACTATTAAAAAGAGTCTGAGTACCGAAATAATGTTTGGAATCTGATCTATCACTTCGGTGGTGTCCAGGAGAATAGCTGCATGATCTTCTTATCGGCAATAGGTTCTTCGAGTTCTACCGTTTCAAGTGAATCTGTCGCATCAACCAATTCCACGAAAAGCTCACCAGACGAGGGTGTGTACACGTCAAAAATCAATACCTCATTGTCGAGAGAAACAAGCACGAAGTCATCGACAAAGTCTAACTCATTCAGCAGTTTTAATACCGCTGCATAAGACTCTACACTCTCAACGTCCATTACGCCGATACGATGAATTTCTTCATGTTCGCGAACGATGGCATGTTTGGTAACGAGAACATCTACGATGTGATCGACTACTTCAACCAATATGTCCTCTCGTGCTCCAATAACGCGATGATCAAAATGCTCGGTTCCTTGATACCAATAGGTTATATCGGTTTGATAACGACCAAAAAAGTCTCTCTGGCACGAGACCGCGGTCACGAATTCTGCTTTATACCGTGTCGACGCCGTCGCGAGATCAGACCAAAATCGACCTACCAAAGATGACGAAGTGATTGACGTATGTTCTTGCAAGTCCATGATTGGTATTACTAGTTCAATACCACGTTCTAGCGCCCTCTTTCGTAGTTCTAGTGCGACGGGAGTCGCATCTCGTATCAATGCAGATTCAGAGGGTTCATGAATTGATAGCCAAAGCAGAACCGAAGGCCGATCTGCGGGCCATACTGGGAGTCGTGCGTCTTTGATCAGTTCTCGAATCATAGAACTATTGAACCGCGCGACCAGTGCATCGCCCCTCCCCAGCGGTGAGTTCACCGGAAGCTTCGTAAACTCGTACTGCTTTACAAAAGTATTGAGATTTGCAAACGCTGCTTCTACTTCGGGTACCCTTGGAACATTTGCAAGACCGGTCAACCGCATGAGTAAGACTTCAATACAACGCGGAAGTGCTTTTTCTGCTGCTGCTTGAGTTCGTTCGCTCACTGGTATCTTTACATCGTACAACCAGTCTACCGGTTCAGCACGCGAACTCTCTACCGTAAACACGAACGCGAGCAGCACTAGTAGGAGACGTACGATGGGCATTCTATGTCAACTGAGAGGCTCTAAGAGAACGGAAATTCTTATCTGTATTGGTAAATATGGTACCCACGTGCAGTTTATCCCGATAATTCGCGTTATGGGAATTACTTATCAACAGAGCGGGGTCGACATTGATGCGGCTAACCGCTTGATCAATCGCATTAAAGAACCAGTCTTGCAGACCCACCGACCGGAAATCTTGACAGATCTAGGAGGGTTTGCGGCACTAGCGACTCTTCCCACAAAGTACCACCAACCCGTTCTAGTCTGTGGAACGGATGGTGTGGGAACGAAAGTGGAGCTAGCGATCGAACATGATCGACATGAAGTACTCGGACAGGATCTCGTGGCGATGTGCGTTAACGACATCTTAGTGTACGGAGCGGAACCCCTGTTGTTTCTAGACTACTTTGCGACTGCAAAACTGAATGTTGCGATCGCTGAGAGAGTGATCTCGGGTATTGCTGATGCATGTAAGCAAGTCGGTTGTGCCCTAGCAGGCGGAGAGACTGCAGAACTTCCGGGCTTATATACTCCAAACATTTATGACCTCGCTGGATTCTGCGTTGGAGTCGTGGAAAAAGATACATTAGATACGCGCAAGAAAGTTCAAGTTGGGGACACTCTGCTCGGACTTGCAAGCGACGGACCTCATTCAAACGGTTACTCGCTCATCCGCGCGTTGCTGCGAGAGCACAAAGCACCCGACACGATTCTTGAAGAAATGCTGACTCCAACTCGACTCTACGGGTCCGCAGTACTAAACATCGTGGATTCTGTCACCGGTATGGCTCACATTACGGGTGGTGGGCTCATCGAAAATCCACCACGCATGCTCACCGAAGACCTAGCTATCGAACTCAATCCAAGTACCTGGGAACAACCTGATAGCTTCAAGTGGATAAATGCGAAAGGGCAACTTGAACCCGTTGAAATGTTGCGAACTTTTAACTGTGGCATTGGCTTTGTGATCGCAACTCGTGCGGAAGATTCAGCTCGGATGAGATCTAAATTGGAGGGAGGCGGAGAACGAGTCTACAACATCGGTCGAGTCGTCGCCCGAGATGCCAAACCGAATTCAGACTCGCTTCTTCTAATCAAAAAGTGAGCCGCTTCCTCCCAGGTTACGCGATGGCCGAGAGTTGCTTTACGACGTTGAAAACTAAAGTTTTTCTCCGACAACCACGACGACGTGTTCCAAAACGAATGACCGCATAAGCACGCATCTTCGCATTTAGTGAAGGCTTTAACAATTCCTACCAACGGCACTTGTCGTTGGGGCAGGTCTCGCCTGCGAAGTTTGAAGCACTTTAACACCAAAAAGTGCGTGAAAACAGGACATGTAAAGATCGTGAAGGAAGCCTATCGAAGTCAAATCGGTCATCATGGCGACATCATGAACTACCGATGATTTGCACAAAAAACTAATTTCTCAACACAGACCGAAACTACTACTCTACCACGGAACAAAGTCAGAAAGACAACTGGAACCCGATTTCGAAGGTTGACGTTTTTCTTTGTCCGTAACGGAGGGTCGATTGGTTAACAGGATCCGCTTCTTCGTCCCGTTTTCCTAAGCGCGTCACTGCACGTTTACTTATGAACTGGTATGCGAACGTGATGGAGAAGTTTGTATATTGAAGTAAAGGCATTCGCATACCGACTGCAAGTAGACTCGTTTGGTCGCCAAAGAGAGGCGTCCTAGTAGGTACCTGTTCATCAAGCAGCACACGATGGGGACCCGTCAGAGTATTCTCCAATTTCCATCCATGACCGCTCGCCCCAAAACCTACTTTCAAAAATAAAGAAACTCGTTCGCTGAGGTAGTGATCGTAGATGACTGACATACCTTGAAAATTTCCGTCCCGTTTAGAGACTACCCAAGACGCAGACACCGGCTCGTCATCTGGTTCGATCGGAGGAATCAACCAATGGCTACCGGGAAAGATTAGATCCGGTAGCTGCCTGTAAACAAATTCAATCGCCCAGTTTTTGCTGATGTTATAACCTATACCGACGGAAAGTTGGCTCGCGGAACCGTCCATTCTCCAACCAGTTGTACTAATACCGGGTAAAGACATGTAAGAAACAATACCTTCTTTTTCCCAAAGGTCCACGTTCCAATAGGAAACGCCACCGTGAAAGTACCACCCCCTTTCTTTTGCGGATAGGCTACCGACGAGTAGAAACGTCAGTGCAAATCCAGTGATGATCACAGGAAGTGAAATTTAGAGACTCTCATGTTAGATTTCTCCAATAGAATCTTGGCTAACTACAGAAATTCTACATCTCTTTTTAGGGGTTCCTATTGTTGGAAATTTTTTTCGGGCTAGTGTTTTTCGACTGTTTTTAAATTGATACTACCGGCTGTGCGTGGAATTCGTAGGAGTTTTGGCAGCTTTCGGTTATGCTTGTGCGTTTAGAAGTACGTCAAGGCTCAAAAGCAGGCGCGAAACACATCGTGTGGTAGTGCCGGAACGGTTGTATCAGACCTGTCGGTCGGAGTTTATCCAAATCGAAGCGGAGTATCCGAAGGGGGTGTACACACAATGTCGAATGCAGGATTTGTTGACCGTGGCGTTGTCGATGTTCGTGCTTTAATATCGGTCGTTGCTACAGTAACTGAACCCATCGAATCTGAACCCACCGAAAACAGCGTGCTTTGACGAACTTGTAGACCCCATTCGCACAAAAAAATTCGACCGAAGTCAGTCTCAAGGATTCCTCTGGAAACCCGATTGGAAAATCCGCAAATTTTGCCTCATTATTGAACGTTGCCCAAGTTCAAATCTAGAAGTGAAGAAGTTCTGATCCAACTTCCTCCTACCATCGGCGGCATCCACACTCGACAGATCGAAAAACACCAAGTTCCTCTACTGTTTAGAAGCCCGAAAAGAAGAATCGAGAATTTCTGTCTTTAAACCAACGGACGGTTCAGTAGCTTCATTAATTTCAAAAAAAGCGTCAATGTGATGCAATCTTGTTTACAACTTCGGTAAAGTTACTCCGACTTGACCTTGATACTTGCCATTTCGGTCCTTATAGGACATTTCACATGGCTCATCAGCTTGGAAAAAGAGCATTTGAGCGACGCCTTCGTTCGCATAGATTTTTGCTGGAAGATTCGTAGTATTTGAAAACTCAAGCGTAACATGCCCTTCCCACTCAGGTTCTAAAGGGGTCACGTTCACGATGATCCCGCAGCGGGCATAAGTTGACTTACCGACGCAGATTGTCAGCACGTCTCGAGGAATCCGAAAGTACTCTATGGTGCTGGCAAGGACGAAAGAATTTGGAGGAATGACACACGTGTCTCCCTCGGTAGGAACGAAGCTTCTTTCATCAAATTCTTTAGGGTCTACCGTTGCAGAAAAAATGTTGGTAAACACTTTGAATTGAGGTGCGCAACGTACGTCATATCCGTAAGAAGAAGTCCCCCACGACACCACTCTATTATTTCCGACCTTCCGTACTTGGTTCGGTTCATAAGGATCGATCATACGATGCTCTTTAGCCATGCGACGTATCCAACTGTCAGCTTTTATGGTCATTTCTAAGTCATCTTAATCGTTGGTGGGGGTGCTGTGTGCAGTCCGTGCACCCATAATTGCGCTGCGACCATGCGCGCACAGTCAATGAACGACTGCGTAATCTCACTAGCGGGATCGGCAGCAACCGGTGGAGTGCCATTGTCCATGTATTCCCGTAACTGGGAATCGAGTGGAAATTGACCGAGTAACTTCGTCCCATATTCCTTTGCTACTCGACTGCCCCCTTCTGTCGCAAATATTGTGTGTGATTTCCCACATTGGTCGCAAACAAAATAGCTCATATTTTCGATGATTCCAAGTATGGGTACATTCACTTTCGCGAACATTTCAATTCCTTTCCGTGCGTCAGAAAGCGCGATATCCTGTGGCGTAGTCACAATAACTGCCCCGGCCAAAGCGACCTGCTGAGAAAGCGTCAGCTGAATATCTCCAGTACCAGGCGGCATATCAACGATCAGATAGTCTAAATCGTTCCACAGTGTTTGATTCAGCATCTGTTGTAACGCACCTGATGCCATCGGTCCACGCCACACCATTGGTGTTTTGTCTGAAACCAACATGCTCATCGACATTACTTCAATACCAGCAACTTTGATTGGCTCAAAATACTTCTCATCTCGTACTTTGGGTCGACGGTTAGGTTCAACTCCCAACATAACACCTTGGCTGGGACCGTAAATGTCCGCGTCAAGGAGTCCTACCTTACTTCCTGCCCGTTCTAATCCAAGTGCAAGGTTAACTGCAATGGTAGATTTGCCGACTCCGCCTTTACCCGACGCGACAGCAACTACGTTTCTGGTACCTGATAATTTGCACGTTCTCGGGGAGCGAAATTCCAACTCTAAGTTTAGTTCAGGTTCGCTGAGCCAAGTAGAAAGAGACTCGCGAAGGCTCTTCTCGATACCCGCCACTGGATAACCAAGTTCAGCACGAATGTGCGCCTTGTTGTCAATAGACTTCGACTTAGTCGCAGTAGGCAACTCGCCCCAGGTCTTCTCAAGAATGGGGTCTAGAAAGTTTGAAATCGTTTGGGTCATGCAAAATTTATTAGCTGGGCGCAGATTCTATTGTAAGATTGGAACCCTGTGCCAAGATTTACTTCCTTAATCAACTATCACTACCAAGGCTTCTAAGCTCGTTATGAGACGAATATTGGTCACGGCGGCACTACCGTACTCCAACGGTTCGATCCACCTAGGACATTTGCTCGAGCACATCCAAACGGACATTTGGGTGCGCTTCCAAAAACTTCGTGGAAACGAATGTTACTTCATCTGTGCTGAGGACACTCACGGTACTGCGACCATGATTGGTGCTGAAGAAGCAGGAG
Source organism: OMG group bacterium (assembly GCA_012267385.1). GTDB lineage: Bacteria > Pseudomonadota > Gammaproteobacteria > Pseudomonadales > Azotimanducaceae > Bin55. The sequence goes on along the minus strand of JAAXGW010000015.1, from coordinate 4,930 downwards.
TCACACCAGAAGTGTGGGTGGAAGAGCTCCGTCAACAGCACATCGAGGATTTCGATGCGTTCGCGATCGGCCACGACAACTACTACACCACACACTCTCCAGAGAACGAGCATTTCGCCCGCGAAATCTACACAAAGCTCAAAGCTAACGAAGCGATATATACGGCTACCGTAGAACAACTCTATGACCCAGCGAAAGAGTTGTTTCTAGCAGATCGGTATGTTCGAGGTACCTGTCCTCGATGCGGGGCAGAAGACCAGCCTGGGGATAACTGTGACAATTGTGGGGCGACTTATGCGGCCACTGAACTGAAAAATCCGCGCTCCGCACACACCAACACAACTCCCATCTTGCGATCGTCAACGCACTACTTCTTCAATCTTCCCAAGTTTGAAGACTTCTTGCGTACTTGGACCGAAAGCGGTACCGTTCGACCCGAAATTGCCAACAAACAAAAGGAATGGCTAGACGGTGGGATGAAAGCGTGGGACATCAGTCGCGATGCGCCCTACTTCGGCTTTCGCATACCCGATACTGACGACAAGTACTTCTACGTGTGGCTAGACGCACCCATGGGATATATGGCGAGTTTCCAAAATTGGTGTGATCGAGCTGGGATAAATTTCGATGATTTTTGGAACAAAGACAGCCTCGCGGAAGTTCATCATTTCATCGGCAAAGATATCGTAAACTTTCACGCTCTGTTTTGGCCCGCAGTACTCCATTGCGCGGGATATCGCACACCGACCTCGGTTCGCGTTCACGGTATGATCACGGTGAACGGGGAAAAAATGTCAAAGTCTCGCGGTACGTTTATCAACGCTTCGACTTTTCGCGAAGTCTTAGATCCAGATACGCTACGCTACTACTACGGTGCTCGACTGAATGCGTCCATGGGGGACATTGACATCAGTTTCGAGGATTTCGTGAATCGAGTCAATTCGGATTTAATTGGGAAGTTTGTCAATATCCCTTCTCGGTGCGCTAATTTCTTACAAAGACACTTCGATTCAATACTCTCGACCAAGTTATCGCAGCCGGAACTCTATGAAGAATTCTCCGCAAAACAGCAACTGATTGAAGAACTCTACGAAGAAGGCGAAAACAGTAGAGTTGTGCGGGAAATCATGGCACTAGCGGATCGAGCGAATCAATTTATTGCAAACAACCCTCCGTGGGAACTTGCAAAAACTGCAGGCCGAGAACAAGAAGTACAAGCAATCTGTACCATGGCCGTCAATCTGTTTCGCACTTTATGCGTATACCTGAAGCCGATCGTACCTGGGCTCGTAGCCCGTAGCGAGCAGTATCTCAACGCGGGTGAACTCACATGGAAGGATTTAAATCAACCATTGCTTGGGCATCAATTAGCTCCTTTCAAGCGATTGATGTCCCGAATTGACTTAAAGCAGATCGACAAGATTATTAGTGCGTCAAGAGACACGAGTGCTGACGACTTCGACGAAGAACAAAGTACTCCCAAGACGATCGAACTAGCTGAATTTCAGAAAGTTGACCTCAGAGTAGCGCAGATTAAAAGTGCCAGCGTCGTGGAAGGAACTGACAAACTGCTCAAGCTAGAACTCACGGTAGGCAAGGAAAGTCGTACGGTATTTGCAGGTATTCGATCTGCTTATGACCCAACTGATTTGGTCGGTCGATTCGTCGTCGTCGTCACGAATTTGAAACCACGCAAAATGCGTTTTGGCACTTCCGAAGGTATGGTACTAGCCGCTGGCCCGGGCGATAAGGACATCTTCCTTTTATCTCCGGACGAAGGCGCAGTCGCTGGAATGAAAGTGAGTTGACCAAGGTAGCTGTTGTTCGATCTCGTAACAATCCTAGGGGGTGCTGCCCTAGTAAATAATTTCGTTCTCGTCCAACTTCTTGGCTTGTGTCCCTTCATGGGAGTCTCGAACCGACTCGCCACTGCACTACCAATGGGGATCGCGACGACATTCGTAATAACAATTTCTACACTCTTAACGAATCTTCTTAACAATTACTTGTTAATACCTTATAACATTGAATTTCTTAGGCTCGTTCTATTCATCACTGTTATTGCAAGCGTAGTCCAACTTACCGAACGATACATTAAATACACCAGTAAGCTACTACATCAAATGCTGGGCATCTACCTACCGTTGATTACTAGTAATTGTGCGATTCTTGGTGTAGTGCTAACGGTCGCCGACCTGTCTTTGTTACAGTCCTTAGCCGTAGGGACCGGATCTGCTGTCGGGTTCACTTTAGTATTGGTATTGTTTTCTGCTTTGCGCGCTCGATTGGATGAGCAGAGTATTCCTAGAGTATTCCGCGGAGCTCCCATAGCTTTTATCACGGTTGGTATGTTGGCACTCGCTTTTCTCGGTTTTAAAGGTATGTTGTGATCGCACCAATCGTCGTACCTACTCTCGTGTTAAGTTCTAGCGCATTCATACTTGCTTGTCTGATCGTGCTGGCTGAGCGAATATTGCGGCGTAAGCAAAAACCAGACGAAGTGATTGAACTCATCAACGACCTGTTACCCCAAACGCAGTGTGCACAGTGTGGCTATCCTGGTTGTTTACCCTATGCCGAAGCAGTTGCACAAGGAGAGAGCATCAGTCTGTGTAAGCCAGGTGGCGTCACGACTCAAAATGCCCTGAGTACGCTACTAAACCGTCAGATAGAGAACGAGTTTCAGAGCGATCCGTACGCACCAATCGCGCGCATTCGAGAAGCCGATTGCATCGGATGTGGTTTATGTGCTACTGCATGTCCTGTGGATGCAATAGTCGGTGCCGTTAACTATCTTCACACCATCCTCGAAACTCATTGCACCGGATGTGAATTGTGCTTGCCTCCATGTCCAGTAGACTGTATTGAGCTCATCCACCGGACCAACGTTGGTGGGGGGTACTAGTTATGCCGTCAGCAGACAATAGGGTAGTTCTATTAAATAGTAATTGCAGTGAAATTTCGCAAGTAGGTTAACGGATTAGCGATGGGTTGCGGTTACACTATGTTGGGAATGAGAATTTCAAGGAAGAAAGGATCGGACGAGTCGTACGGTTGAGTCGCAAGAGACCGATGCGTTTGCCGATGAGTTCGTGTCTCGGGCGTGGGCGCCATCGTGGCATTGGACTCCGGCGCGCCCACTCGGAACTGGTCCTGGAGCACCTGCTGTACAACCTGAGACGCTTGGTGTTTGTGACGCGTGATTCGAATGCTTCGTAGGGGTTTTGCAGCCGGATTCCGCCGGGAGAGTGCGGGAATGCCCAAAACGGGTCAAAATCGAGCAGGAAATCGCGTTTTTCTGAAACTTTCGGCATTGGAAAAACTAATTTTTTGACAATCGACGCGGAAACTCAATCTGAGATCTCAAATGAACGAAATTATTCGTTTAGTAGAGGTGCCTCAAAAACCTAATTTCTTCGTGCCGGACCTCTCCCCATTACAGAAATGTCGCAGAAAACTCGGCAATGAAGCAATTCATTGCACCAAAACTTCCACGTCTAATCTAGAAATGCAGAATGTCTGTGGTAGACACCGTGAAGCTGCCTCAGTTTAATTGACACCTACAATTAGAAAATGTTGAGGAGTCCATATTATGACAAGAAAACACTACTCTTTGGAGTATCGAGAACAGATTGTGGCGTTAGTGAAATCAGGGCGTTCGATCACGTCGGTGGCGAAGGAATTTGGTTGAGCTGATCAAACAGTGCGGAATTGGGTGCAAGAAGCTCAGGAGGGGCCGTTGGGTTGGCGGGAACGGGAACGTGCGTTACGCCGAGAATTAGTTCGGACTAAAGAAGCGCGAGACATCTTAGCAAAGTCCACGGCCTGGTGCGCGAAGGAGACGACCAAGACCCCCGGGCGGTCTTCGAGTTCAGAGACGTGCCTCAGGCCGAATTTTCGATCGTGGCGAGGTGCCGCCTGCTACGAGTCTCCCGTGGCGGTTACTACGCTTGGCGTGAGCGGTTGCCGTGTCCTCGGATGGCTGCGGATCAAGCATTAATGGCACAGATCAAGGCGCTTCATGCGGCTTCCCGCGGAGTGTATGGCGCCCCTCGGATGCCTGCGACGTTACGCGCCCAAGGGGTTCGGATCAGTCGTCGTCGAGTGGCGCGATTGATGTTACAGCAGGGTCTCCGAGGCCTTTGTCGCCGACGTCGTAAGGGTCAGTCGAAGCGGACGGGAACCGTGATGTTGGCCCCGGATCCAGTCCGTCGGAGCTTTCCTGCCGAGCGCCCGCATCAACTTTGGGTAGCCGATGCAACCTACATACCGACATCGGAAGGAACCCTCTATTGAGCGGCGATGCAAGAGGTCTTTTCCCGTCGCGTCGGAGGTTGGTCCAGGTTCCCGAAGCAGGACGCGGAGGGGAGTGTCATAATTTCCGTGTATGGAAGTAAATTCCATACTCTCTCGAGAGGAAGAGAAAGGGGTAGTTGAAGAGTGGATGGTAGCCATCATCTATGCTCTGGTGAGCCATCCTTTGGACGGATTGAAGCGATCTTCAAAGTGCAGCGCGCATGCTCGTTTCATCAACTCCCAGTGATGCATCGGCGCCGACCATTTCGCACTGGCTTCTCGCCAGGCTAAATACCTCAGTTTTTTCGCAGCTCCGACACTGGTAAAGTGTCCGCGCGCGCGTACGGCTCGACGCACGGTGGCCTTCAAACTCTCAATCGCATTGGTCGTATAGATCGCCGTGCGAATCATCGGTGAAAACGCAAGAAACGGGATCACCGACGTCCCATTTTGGCGCCACGAACGCACCACGTGAGGATACCTCTGCCCCAGTTCGCTCTGTTCAAATTCGTCCCATAAGGACTCCGCTCGACCTGCATTTTCCGCCCGATCAATCGGTTTCAGCGCGGCCGCTAGAGCCTGACGTTCCTGGTAGGAAGCGCTGGACAAGCTGTAGCGGATCAAATGCACAATA
>JAAXGW010000009.1 GCA_012267385.1 OMG group bacterium | reverse complement strand
CTAACCGCACCAACCTTGACGTCGAAAAAATCGTTGACCGTCGTGCGAACAGACGCGCCGAAGTAAATTTGACCATTAACACATTGAAACTCGCCACCAGTTTCCATCCGTCTATCAAATTTATCCTTCTCCCATCGCCAAATCGCGCAATTCGGAGTCGCATCGTCAAACACTGAAGCGTCTCCTAGTTCAAAGTAGTGAGTCATGGTGCCTTCGCGATACAGGATCTCGTTCAATTTCTTCGCAGACGTAGCTTTAAGAAAGTCGCGCGGCGTGATGAAAATTAGTTCGCCGTTAGGCTTAAGGTGTTCAATGCTTTTCGCAATGAAAAAAAGATAAAGATTACTACGACAGTCGAAAAGTTCCATCGGTAGTTTTTCTTTAGTTCTCGGAATGATATCTTGAAACCGAACATACGGTGGATTGCCCACTATCGTATCAAACTTGTGCGAGTGGGGTAATCAAAGTAGTCTACAACAATCAACCGAGGATCAGTGTTTAGGGATTCGTCGAACTCAATTGCGACTGCGTTCTTTTCTAAAAGTCTTAGAAATACACCCTTTCCCCCAGCAGGTTCTAGAACCGTCCCGAAATTTCGTCGTAATCCCAGCATATTCGATGCAACTTTGGGGGGAGTAAAAAACTGACCAAGATTTCGTTTATTGCTGTTCATTTCAGGTAATCTGCAAATTAGACATACCGATCGAAGAATTTACTCGTTCGACTTGAGCTAATTCCACAGTTGAAAATACCATTTTGCTGCTAATTTTTTATATTATACATATTATCATAATGTAAAAATTGTGTTCATTGAATTATGTCCGTCTATCTATTTCTTAACAGGAAGAGTAGAGTTTTTCGTTCAAATACGAATTTATATACTTAATTCCAAAAAAGAAACAGTATAATAATCCATGAAGACATGGAAGAAAACGTTCAGATATCAACCAAACACCTGTTCGATCATTTCCCTAACGCTGAATCCGGAAGGCTCTACTTTGAACGCCAACGGTGGAACGGGCATATAGTGTGTGCTCACTGTGGTGCGGATGACAAAATAACCGCCCGCAAAGGAAAACGTGCCGGGTATTATTGCTGTGGTTCCTGTAAAGAAGAATTTTCAGTGCGAACTAATACTATTTTCGAACGATCTCACGTTCCTCTTCACAAGTGGATTCATGCTATCGTTCTCACTGTTTCAATGCACCATGAATTATCCAGTACTCTGCTCGCCGCTCAAATTGGAGTAACCCAGAAAACAGCTTGGAAGATGCAGGCAAGGATACGCGATGCCTTAATCGACGGAGGTGACGACGTGGAGTTGGACTTATTTTCACAGTAGGTTTAGAAGATGTGCGAAGCAAACAGACGTTTAACAGAACATCCATGAAATTGTCTCGTAAACAGTTTTATTTCGAGGAGTGGACTTCATGAACACCGATATGGTACAGTTGGACGCTGTGTCTGCTAAGATTTTTTCACATCGACCAAAGTTACCCACACCTGACTTAGATCGTTACTACGTCGGTGATGCTATTAAGAAACTAAAAAGGTGGAAGAGCGAATTTGTCGACCTAACCGTAACAAGTCCTCCGTACGACGACTTGAGGGATTACAAGGGGTATCGGTTCGATGCAGAATCGATGTTGTCGGCTATTTTTCGAGTAACCAAACCCGGTGGCGTGTGCGTGTGGGTTGTAGGAGAAAAAATTAATAAAAAGAGAAGTCTATCCAGTTTCCGACATGCTTTTATCGGCCAAGAGTGTGGTTTCAATATTCATGACGTCATGATCTATCAAAAGAAAAATACCCCTTTTATGAGAGCCAACGCTTATACGAACTGCTACGAGCTGATGATTATTTTTTCAAAAGGCAAGCCAAATACGTTTAACCCTATCAAAGTTCCCACCGTTCGTAATGGGTGGGAAACAGCAGTATTTAACAAAGGGCCAGATGCGGTGAATAAAAAACGTCCAGTTGAACTGAAGAAAGAAAAGACCAAGACCAACATATGGCAATATGCAGTTGGATTTGGAGGGAGCACCACAGATAAGATTGCGTTTGATCATCCTGCAATTTTTCCCGAAAAGCTGGCAGAAGATCATGTACTTTCATGGAGTAATCCCGGTGACGTGGTAATGGATCCAATGTGCGGAAGCGGCACTACATGCAAGATGGCTAAGAAGCACCGTCGTAAATGGCTTGGTATCGACGTCTCTGAAGACTATATCAACATCGCGAAGCAGCGAATGCTGGTATTGAAATGACTGATTGGGTTTATTGCCCTAAAGGTCAGGGCTTTCTTCACGGGGGCTTATTGCACGAAAGTAGCGCAGTTTCCCCACGAAAGAGTCATTTCAAAGTCAACGCTGTTGGTATTAGAACAGATATTAATGGCGACTTCGCAGTAATCTGGCTCATCGGTACTAATGAAACGTGGAACGTCCCCGTTAAAGATGTTTTAGATGTCGACGTTGTGAAAACAGGCGACAAGTGGGAACACAAAATTTGCAACAAGTGTCATTGTCTGTTACCGGTCGAGGAGTTTGAGGTAAACCAAAGAAACAAACACGGACTCGTTCGAAGACCGTCGTGCCGAGAGTGTCGAACAGACATCGATAAACGAGCTCCAAAATCTCTCCAGGCTAAGCGAGCGGCAAAAAGAAAACCAAAAATAGGGACACCTTTTCAGTGTCCGATCTGCAAAAAACGATCAATCGTTGGTATCACTGCAAGAATAGTCGCCGATCACAATCATCACACTGGTGATATTCGAGACTTCATTTGTGATAGTTGCAATACTGGTCTCGGGAGGTTCAAGAACGGTAACGACTGCTTGAAGGACGCTCTTGCTTATATAGAAGAGCGAGAGTGGATGGTGGATTCGAGCGCATGACTCGTGAGAGAGAATCAGTACTCTCTCTTTCCCTCGAAGCAAATTTGGTTTCAACACTACTGAGTTTATTTTCCACATTCTTAATTTCAACTCAACCGTGCCCGCATAATAAGACGTGTAAGCCTTAATTTTGTGTGTGACCCTAGCACGGTCTCCTATCATCTTTGTAATTCTGGGCTGTTCAATTTAACAAGATTGTTAGAGTAATCGACTAATATGTGCCACAGAACATGAAGACCAAACTTTTCGTAGCTGCTAGTTGCATTGGAATGGTGCTAGGCGGTGCAGTGGTCACTCAGTTTGTTGTTTTCAGATACTGAGGACAGTGAAGTTCATGTATCTTCTGTACGACAGAACTCACAGCACGAAATTATTAAACCGAGAGACGTTCAGGAACTTGTTTCAGAAGAAAACTTATTAGTCCGCAACATTAAGCTACGCAAACAATTAGATGAACTGGATATTTCGCAACTGTTGCAGTTACTAGAACAAACCATCGAATTAGAAAAAGGCCAAGACGTAGCTGATGTTCAGAATCAACTCATCGAAAGTATCGCTCGCATTGATCCCGAGGTCGCGTTAGAAAGAATTTGGAAGTTCAAATTCGATCGCTGGAATAATCTAGTGAGTTCGGTATTCACAGAGTGGACGTCCTTGAATCCTGACCAAGCTCTACAGACTGCTGCGACATTGATGGGAAGTCCTCGAAGAACGGCTATCAAGACCATTCTTGACACGGTTTCCGACACAGCTGCAGTACTAAAGATTGCAGAATCATGGATGAAATCTGATATCGAAGCGACTTTTCATTGGCTTGCATCAAGTGTAGAAATTGAAGTTTACCGAATTCTCTTGCTTCGTTCATTTTTAGAGAAGATGACAGTTAAAGATGCTGATAGAGCTTTTGATTTAGCTTTGAGCTTACCGATTCGGGAAGACGAGGACGTAGGTTTAGAAGCTATCGTGATTGAACAACTTATAAATTTTGACACTGATCGTGCTCTTCTCTTGTTATCTAGAGTTCGACCAGGAAATACCCAACTCGCTACTTATGCATCTGTCGCTGGAATACTTGTTTCGAGGCATAAGACCGATAAGGCGATTGAACTAGGGAAGCAACTTCCCGAGACGCTACAAGCGCGCTACTATGACAATATTGCGGTTTCCATTGCTACTGGAGTATCTCCTACAAAAATATTAGAAGTGCTGCCTCACATACCCACTAAAAAAGGCCGTTCTAAAGTAGCCGAGTTCGTGCTCTTGTTTCATTCAGCTGCAGATGAGGAGAACAAACTCTCCGATGAATATGTCGAAGCTATGCTCGAGCATGTGGTTCCAGCTAACCTAGAACGCGTACGTTTCTTACTCCAGCCGTAGTTTGAGTATGAGCGAATCCAGGAAGCGTACGTACGTTCTCACTCTAACCAGTGGGTTGATTTTGTGTGCTAGCGTATTCGGGACCATTCTCTTGATGCAACGGGAAACTACCTCTCCAGAAATAGAACAAAATGCAGCAGAGTCCCAGGATGACCGTGGGGATCAAAATGAGTTCGTTTCAAACAACCCAGAGCCACAACCTAGATATGGTTCCGGGGCAGACAAAACATTCCGCTCAGAATTGCAGCGCGAAAGCGACGAAATCTTTGACTCCAAGCGTGATTTACTACGCGTTGTTGATGGAGCAAGTGAGGACGATTTAGTAGTAATGTTTCTCGGCAGTCTGGAAAACCCAATAGTGTTAAACTCAATAAACTCGACGCATTGGATGCAGAGTGTCGTACTCACGAAATTGGTCAACGGTAACGTGCATAGAGCGACATCAATGCTTGATCAGCTCGATGACAATACTGCAAAAACGCTTTAACTTGGTGTTATGCGTGAGTGGAATCGTGTTCACGTACCCGAAGCAGTCAAACTCTTAGCGTCACTTGAAGATAGTTTAAAAAAACGAGGCTTTCAAGGACTTATTGACAGCAGAAATTTCCTTTCTCGTGCCAAGCTTCTTGAAATTGGGACGAAGATTGGTTTCGAAGAGACATATGTCACGAATTTGTTCGACCAAACCCAAACAGCGGAGACTGCATTATCCTGGAAGGAATTGGAAAAAGAGTTCGAAAATGTCGATGTGATTGACGATTCTGTTTTGTGGCCATTGAGTAGCAAGGCTACGAACTACGTATTGGCGGAAGGCTTAGATTCACTACCGACGACTTTGGAGCTATTTGACAAGTTGTCGCAGCGTGCCAAGTCGCTCGCAGACCGACTCGATCTGAACATAAGTCGCACAAGAGTTGTAGAAATTATTTCAAATGACGACCCCAAGCGTGTTTTTGAGTTTGTGGTGCAACTGAGTGTCAACATTCAAGTAGATTTGCTTTCTGCAGCTGCGGAAGTTTGGTTCGCGGTAGATCCTGACGCACTTTGGACCAGATTGAGTGAGCCGGATCTCAAGGGCGTGAAACACGAAGTGACTCAAAACATCATCCGTCATTTGTCGTTCGGCAAACCTGAGGTTGTACTACATTCGTTGGAAGTTATTCCGTCTGAGTACCACGATCAAGCGTATTTAAACATCGCGCGGGGTATGTGGTATGACGCTCCGTTTGAGGCACTCAGGTTTCTACCTTACGTAAGTGATTGGAGCGATCAAGACTTTTCTACGGGATATTCGTTGAAAGCCTTTACCATTCAGGAAATAATTTCCTATGCTGCTGAAGCAGATCCAATGGCAACGCTTGAATGGATCAATTCAGATGAGTCACAACTACCAGATTCGTTAAAACAAAATTATTTTCTCGAGGTTTTCAACAGTTGGGCTAAATCTGAGCCAGAAAAAGCGTTTGAAGTGGCCGTTCAGACCCCTTTAAAAGATGGTGAGGTTGGGCTAGAAGCAACCGTTGTGAAATGGCTTACGTTTAGCGATGTAGATCAAGCCATGACTCTATTACCCGGTGTTCGCGAGGGCGAGTCAAGAAAAGACGCATATCAAAGCGTGGCGTGGGCGTTGGAAAAAGAAGACAGAATCGCTGACGCCATTCTTTTAGGAGATCAATTACCGGAACTCGAACGAGAAGAGTATCTTGAGACTCTCGCATTTAGTGTCGGCGGGCGTACTCCATTTAGTCGTTTGGAAGCCGGAATTCTTGAACTTCCAACTCAAGAGTTACAGTCAGAAGCGGCAAGTACGGCGATTCACATGAATGGTCTACCGATGTCGAATGAGCTAACCGACCAACAAATCGATCAACTCAAAGAGTTCTTAAATGAAGATGATCGAATGAGGGTCGACATTATTCTGAATCGAGACGAAGAAAAACGTTAGAACTGTTGTATCTATTCGCTTTTGTCAAGAGTTTTTAGCGATGCTATCGACGACGTCAGTACGTACGCAGACAATCCCAAAACTACTAATATCGGCAAAGCGAACAGAATTCCAATTCCAGTGAATATTGCTACGACAGAATCACCTGCAAAGACTTCGAATGTGGCAGGAAGGGCTAATAAACAGATCCCCACAATCAAGGCAAGAACAACTAACGTTATCAACCAAATCCAAAAAATCCGAATCTGTTTGTCAACATGACTACGAGCAACGAATTAGTGATCTTACCTCGTTCAATGTACGCAAGAATCACGCCGACGAACATTAACGCACTGACGAATACTCCGACAATGTAGAGAATGTAAACAATTCGTACTGTGTCGATCGAACTAGAACTCATTCCTCTGCAATATCAAGACTGTCAAAACAATTCCCTTCAATCTCGACAACACTTAGTTCTTTTGCTCTCTTCAAAAGACCTTGAATTTCGTATTTATGAATGGTTACCTGCTTGTATCCGCCATCACCGTATAACACAACTCTACGATCGGGTTTTTCTTCATCGCACGACAATTCGATAGCAGATTCCATTGGAATTGCGAATAAGAAATTTTCCACGTGATAGCCGGTATTTCGCAAAGTCGTAGGGTCAACCTCAACCGAATGATTACCGCCCATAGAGGTCGCTCTGGTTTCCCCCTCGTAAATATCTTCAACATTTCTAGATTCAAAACTAAAACGGAGACTTTTTCCATTCATGTAAGCACTATCGATATAGTGCGGACGAACTTCTACGGGCAACCGGAGCGAATATTGCACAACAAGTTCTTTGTCGTTGTCTTTGAGAATCATCAGCTTTCGGAGGTCAGGAAATTTGTCCGGGTCTTGCTGATCATCGCCAATGTGCCTGACTCCTGAAATACCTAATGCTTCGTCTTCAAAATACTCGGCTTCATCATATATTTTGAAATGTAGTTCCTCTGGTGCATAGTGCACGCAACCAGTCATTCCTAACATCGCTAAAGCCACGGCTGCAGCAAATAGTTTGATTGCAGATCTCCTTGAAGTAATAAGACAGTGTCCTCTGTACAACAATCGAATTTTACTCTGAGTTTAAACTCAAAGAACTGGAGTACAGGTCCACTCATCTCAAAGGAAGTGGTTGAGGCACAGACCAGGTTAGCACCTATGTTAATTTGCTGAATTAAATCCTTTTCAATCGAATGTCTCAATCGAACATTGATGATTTATTGAGCGATTAGGACCAATCAGTCGGCTCACTATGAACTGCAATCAAGAACCGAGAATGACAAACGAGCAGCGTCTATCGCGCAAAGGTGATTTGATTGATCAAAGCGAGCAAGAAGTTGTCACAAAAACAGTGTTCAGACCCTTGACTCAACCAGAAAAAGCTTTGGTCGTGCAGGGTAATTCAGCTGATTTAGAGCTCTGGATCGAATTTAATGACTAAGCTTTTACCCAGAAACCTCTGGTGTGTCTTCTGTCTCTTCGCCCGGCTCTTCTAACGACTCATCCATTCCATAACGGTCCACAAGAAATTCTTTCAGTGCTGCGGGTCGAATTTTCTTCTTATATATGCAGCCATTCGAATCGACAAGGAATCCTGCCGGGATCGCGTTAACACCATAACTTACGGCAATGGGACCACCCCAATCTTTAAGTTCACCGAGGTTCACCCAGGAAGTTCATGTTCGTCCACGCTTTCTTTCCAGTCTTCCATGTTGTCATCAATTGAGACACCAACGATTTCAAAACCCTCGTCGTTGTATGCAGCGTACAGTTTTTTGAGTTCGGGAAAGTCCGCGATGCATGGTGCGCACCACGATGCCCAAAAATCGATCAGCACAAAATCTCTTTCAGCAAGAAGATCGAATAGTGCTACATCTTCATCATCATAGTTTGCTAAGCTGAACTCCGGTACCCTCTGTCCAACAATAAGTCTTGTGTCGTTTCTCGCTTTTGTCGCTGATTGTTCCATTCTTCCAATCAATGGCGAAATGTGGATTGATACAAACTCCTCTTCCATGACTGTTTCAAGTTCACGAAGGATGGAATCCGAAGAGCGTATTCGCGCCGATCCCAAGGGTTAAGCCGAACTGCTAAATAACGAGCCATAGGGTCTTTATGGCTTGCCGCGATTTCTTTAATAGCGGAAGATCGTCGATTGTCTAAGTCCTGTTTCATAGCCGATATCTTCGTTCTCAATGCTTGGTGCTTCACGACTTCTTTAGGTTGTGACACTGTTTCTTCTGGTTGAGTAACTGCGTCTTCACAACCTTCCGCTGGTTCTGGAGTTGCAGAAACAGCAACTGCTTCAGCGTCGTCGTTAGCCCCTTTCGCGGCTGTTTGATGATCAGTTAATTCACCGTCGGTGTCATCAGCTCCACTTTCAATTAATTCCTGCAACCAATCATTCTGTTTCGCCATTTCTTCTTTCAGAGCAAGGTACTCTTCGTGTTGTTGCCAACTGTCGATGAGTAGCGTGTGATATCCCGATTTAGTGGAAACACCGATCTCCTCAGAGAGATTGCCTAATTGCGAAACTGTGTACTCTCCTCGAGGTTCCAACACGATGTCTAATGTAAGAAAAAATCCAGGAATATTCGATCCGATTAGATATAAGTCCGCAACTTGAGGTATAGACGTATCACCTTCGATCACGAAGGAATTGTTGTGGGTCAGAAGTTCACTTGTTTGACGTCGGGATTCACCATCAGCACCCATCTTGTCCCAAGTGATCATGATCATCGTTCTGTCAAGATCGACATCCAGAAAGCTCAAATCACCAGAAATTGTGAATTTATTCTCTTGGTTTAATACAGTGCTCGAAGTCCCAATGAGTGAAAAACCATCTCCCGGGCCGGGATTGTCAAGTAAGGCAAAATGAATGTCTCGACCAGTGCCGACGACGGTATCAATTTCCATCGGTTCCAAATCTTCAGAGACCCTCAGTGTGATCTTAACCTCTGTAGCTTCATCGATCACGCCTTCATAGTTGAACGTGCCGTCGAAGTGTTCTTCCACAAGTATGACCGTTTCAACTTCACCTTCATCGTTGGTTACTTCGTGAGATATAGTCAGAACTGCGTCAGAGAGATCCACCGGCTGAAGTGCTCGATCTTCAGTTGAAGTCTCTGACTCCTCCGCAACCACATCGGACTCTTCTCCGTCTGTTTCAGCGTCGGTCTCTTCTTGTTCGGATACTTCGGGCAATTCGGAGATTACCTCACCCTTAATCTTGTAGGGTATAGACGCATTAGCGTGAACACCGATTACCAACAGCGTTAAAGCACTAAACAAGCAGATGTAATCAATAAATTTTTTCATTGGTAGGTTACCTCACGAAAGTAATTACGAATAATGAATGGACCGTGTTAGGCGTGTATCGAGGTCTGCCATCGAATCGTATGACACCTCATCCCATCAGTGTGGAAAAGCATTTTAAAGATAGGAATTGCCGCAAGAAGCTGACAAATGCTTCAATTAGCCCGGATTCAAGTCTCGCAGCAAGTGGTCAATAGATGTTTGAGGAAGTAAAAAAGTGCGTAGTTCGCGCGAGTCTTCAATCACTAACGCGCGCTACGCACTCACTTAAATCAATAAACCCGTACCGCAGAACGGTACATTTGATATATTAACTGGATACCTCTTGTGTGTCGTCGGTTTCAACTTCCGGCTCTTCCAATGACTCATCCATACCATAGCGATCAACGAGGAATTCTTTCAATGCCGCAGGGCGGATGTTCTTTTTATAGATACATCCTTGCGAATCGACGAGAAAGCCTTTCGGTATACCGTTAACGCCGTATATGGTAGCCACTGGACCTTCCCACCCTTTCAGTTCGCCAAGATTGATCCACGGTAATTCGTGATCGTCTACTCCACCTTTCCATTTTTCCTTTGTGTCGTCGATGGAGACACCCACAATTTCAAAATCCTCGTCGGTGTAAGCAGCGTGGAGTTTCTTGAGTTCAGGAAAATCTGCAATGCAAGGACCACACCAAGACGCCCAAAAGTCTATTAAAACCATGTCGTTATCAGCTAACAGAGTGTAAAGCGAGCGGTCGTCCCCGTCGTAATTTGCTAGAGTAAACTCTGGTACTTTTTGTCCTGGAATAAGCTTTGCGTCGTTTTCAGAAGTGACTAGTATGTTCTGTAACAGTTCGATAGTTGGATTGAGATTAGCAGCTACAAAATCCTCATCGAGTACTTCCGCTATCGATCGATATGCCGCGAGTGGTGAGGCGTAGTCGCGCACAGGGTACGGATGCATTTCGACTGCGAGGTAGCGTGTCCATGGGTCGCCATCACCTTCAACGATTTCTTGCAACATCCCGTTTCGGAAATCTCTAGTTTTGTTCCTTAAAGAAACGTACCTTGGAGGAGTATAGGTGGAATCGGCGATTTCACTTTCTTGAGCCACTGCGTCTTCACACCCCTCGGCAGGAACCACCGCGCCTGCAACGTTTTCTGTATCCTCGGAGTCTGAATCGTTTTCCGCTACTTCAGCTCCCTCATCATCGGAGACTTCAGGTTCAGGTTCACCGGCTTCTCTGCGCTTGCGATATGCGTCGTATTCATTGACATAAGCTTCTGTCAGCTCAATGTACTCTTCACTCTGTTGCCAGCTCTCCACTAGTGCAGCGTGGTATCCGCTGCCGCTCGTTACACTAACTTCTTGGGTTTGATCACCTAGTTTCCCAACTACAAGTTCGCTTTCAGGTTCTAATACTATCGTCGTGTATGTATTGTGGCCACCGTGGATGAACAACTGCGCTGTTAAAGGACGATCGACATCACCTTCAATCAGAAAAGTCTTATCTCTCACTAGTACTGGACCCCATTGCTTAGCTTGGAGCTTTCCTTCGTCATCAAGTACTCGTGCGTACACCTCGACGGAGGTCGTATTCGTTAAATCAATGTCAAGAAAGCTCAAATCTCCTGAAACGGAAAACTTGTTCTCTTGATCCATGACCTGATCGGTAGCTCCGACCAGCCAAAGTACATCATAAGAACCTTCTCGATCTATAAAAGCGAAATGTACGTCCGAACCTGTACCGATTACTGAGTTTAACGTCATTGGATAACTATCTTCAGAGACCTGAAGAGAAATATTGATTTCGGTAGGTTCAGCTATCTCTCCAACCTTCTCGAAATCTTCTTCGTATGGTCCTTCGTAGAGAGTAACGGTTTCAGCTTCTCCTTCCTCATTGGTTGTTTCGTAGGATATGGTCAGCACCGCATCAGATAGGTCAACTGGTTCGCGTGGTGAGGCATCGGGCGCATCTGCGTCGGCGTCAGTGGGATCTTCATCGACAGCTGGTTCAATAAAAACAAATTCCCCCGTGATTTTGTAGGGTAGAATTGTGTCGGCTTGAATACTGATTGTCAGCAATGTTAAAGTGCAAAACACGCTGATGTAACTAATAAAGTTTTTCATTCGTACGTTTCCTCACGAAAGTAATTTTGAAAGATCAATGGAAAGCGTCATGAGCGTATCGAGGTCTGCCATCGAATCGCATGAAACCGCATTCCAACAATGTGGAAAAACATTTTAATGTTAGGAGTTGCCGCATAAAGCTTGCAAGAACATCAATTAACCCGGTTCCAGAGCATGCAGCAAATGGCTAATAGAGGTTTCAGAGAAAAAGTGCGTACTTCGCGCGAATGATTAACTACCCACGCGCACTACGCACTCGCCTAAATCATTAAAGATGTACCGCAGAGTGGTACATTCAACAAATTAGCTGGATACCTCTTGTGCGTCGTCGGTTTCTACTTCCGGCTCTTCTAACGACTCATCCATACCATAACGATCAACAAGGAATTCTTTCAACG
This sequence comes from OMG group bacterium, assembly GCA_012267385.1. GTDB lineage: Bacteria > Pseudomonadota > Gammaproteobacteria > Pseudomonadales > Azotimanducaceae > Bin55. Next base: position 17,143 of record JAAXGW010000009.1, on the reverse strand, counting down.
CTGCAGGACGGATGTTCTTTTTGTAGATACATCCTTGGGAATCGACGAGAAAGCCCTTCGGAATAGAGTTTACGCCATACATGGTAGCCACTGGACCTGACCATCCCTTTACCTCACCAAGATTGATCCAAGGCAATTCGTGCTCGTCGACTCCGCCTTTCCATTCTTCGTCGGTGCTATCAATGGAGACACCCACGATTTCAAAGTCCTCGTCAGTGTATGCAGCGTGTAGTTTCTTGAGTTCAGGAAAGTCTGCGATGCAAGGTCCGCACCAAGATGCTCAAAAGTCAATCAGCACTAGGTCTTTATTCTCTAAAAGCTCGAAGAGACCCGTATCTTCACCATCATAGTTAACCAATGTAAACTCTGGTACTCTTTGCCCTGGAATCAGCTTTTCATCGTTTTGAGAGGTGACTACTATCGACTCTAACATTTCCACAGTTGGAGTAATATTAGTGGCTACAAAATCGTCATCAAATACTTCTGCTACTAGTCGATAACCTGCGAGCTGCGAGGCGTAGTCGCGTGGATCGTACGGGCCCATTTCGATTGCGAGATAACGCGCCCATGGGTCGCTATCATCTTCGACGATTTCCCTTAATAACTCGTTTTTGAAATTTCTAGCTTTTGAACGTAAGGAAACGTACCGTGGAGGTGAATAGGACGAGTCGGCGATTTCACTTTCCTGAGCTACCGCCTCTTCACAACCCTCGGCGGGAGCTATCGTGTCGGCATTGGCCTCGGATTCGGAGTCGCTTTCTGCTACTGCATCTGCCTCGTCATCGGAAATTTTAGGTTCTGGCTCGCCAGCCTCTCTCCGCTTTCGATATTGGTCGTATTCGTTAGCGTAAGCTTCTATCAGCACTATGTAGTCCTCACTCTGTTGCCAGCTCTCTACTAGCTTGGCATGGTATCCGCTACCACTTGTTACGCTGAGTTCTTCGATTTGGTTGCCTAGCTTCCCAACTTCAAGCTCACTTTGGGGTTCTAAAATTATTGTCTCCCATGCATAGTAGCCACCGCGAATCAACATCTGTGCCGTTATAGGACGACCGACATTACCTTCAATCAGAAACGTGTTGTCTTTCATAAGTACAGGTCCGTATTTCTTTGCTTGAGGCTTGCCCTCATCTGTAAATATTCTTGTGTGCAACTCAACTGAGATCGGATTGGATGGATCTACTTCCAGAAAGCTCAAGTCTCCTGAAACGGAGAACCTGCTTTCTTGATCCAAGACCTGATTGGTAGAACCAACAAGCCAAAATTCATCACTTGGACCTACGAGATCGACATACGCAAAGTGAACGACCGAACCTGTACCGATAACAGAGTTTAACGTCATAGGACGACTATCTTCATAGACTTGAAGAGAGATCTTGACTTCGGTAGGTACCGCTACCTCACCGACATTTGCGAAGTCTTCGCTGTATGGGCCTTCGTAGAGAGTGACCGTTTCGGCTTCCCCCTCCTCGTTTGTTGTTTCGTGGGATATAGTCAGCACAGCATTAGATAGGTCAACTGGTTCACGCGGTGGTGCTTTGGGTGCATCTGCTTCGGCCTCGGCGAGTTCTTCCTCGACAGTTGGTTCAATGAAAATATATTCGCCCGTGACTTTGTACGCTACAGTTGCTTTGGCTTGACTACTGAGTACCACCAGAGTGGTAATGCAAGTCAGACCAAGGAGTTTCAAGATTTTTTTCATGGATCAGTTTGCTTCAGAAAGTAAGTAATTGGTTTGGGTCGTTCAAAATTTGAGCATGTCAACAAGAGCGATGGTTCAAGTTTACCGCGCCCCACAAAAAACTTCAATCCATTTACCGAAACTTTAGAGTGTCTGACTATTTTAACCCTGATACTCGGCCAAACCGAGTTCGAATTCACAAAGGATTACTTGCCCAATAGTTTGGTTGTGAAACTAAGCGATACAACTCTACCTCTGGCATCCCATCTTGTTGGGTCATAGGGTAGTCCGTCTCGAACGGTATTCGGTGCGTCTCGATTGAACACGTTCTTTGCGGCCACGGTCAATTCCACGTAATTTTTGAATCGGTACGAGAAAGTAGCGTCAACGATAGTGAGTGACCGCACGTCGAGTGAAATGTGATCCCACGCAGCACCACAGCGTCCTACACCGACTTGACCTGGTTTACAAACGTGTGCTTCGTCGTTGAGGTAGCCCGGGCGATAACGAACAAACAGATTGCCTCGAATGTTTTTGCGTTCCCAAAACAAGGAAAGATGAGTTTGATATCGATCCCCTGTCTTCTGAGATCCGAGATCGGAGAACAATGGGGTGTCGTTCGTATATTTTTTGAAATCCTCAAGTGTTCGCGAGTATTGAATTTCCGATTCAAACTTCCCAAGACGCGGGAATCCAAATTTGTAGCTCACCCGAGCCGACGCAAGTGTATTGCGGGTTTCCGCGACATTGAGAAGCTTGAAGTTGATTTTCGTAATGTCACCTCGAGCATTTCGTTCAATGATCTCAGGAATCTTAAAGGCAATTTCCAAATGGTTGTGAATGAGACTACCACTGTGTTCTACTCGGTTCTGAAAATCCACAGTGGAGTAGTCAGTTTCAATGAGTAATCCATCTAAAAATTTTGGTTCCCAACGAACACTGAATGATCGTGTGTCCGAGAATTCTGGTTCGAGATCGGTGTTGTGCCATGTATACGTGTACGGCACGCGCACATCGTCTGCCCCATCAGGATCGTATGGATCAAACAAGTGGAAGTACTGCGCAACACCATCGTTCCATGTTCCAAACAGAAACGAAGGGAACGGCAGTTGAAACGCCCGTGACCAAGAAGCGCGCATAGAAAGTTCTTCGACTGGCTGGTAGCGAACACCCATTCGTGGGCTCTGTTTGCTCCGGCGGACTTTGACAATGTTTGGGATGCGCTCCGTTGTTATGGGAGATGTCTTGAGGCTGATGGTCGTGTACTCTCCCGTATCAGGATCCCAATAGTCGAGCTCCACTGTCGGCCATTGACTATAAGGTAGTCTGCTTCCATGAGTAACGGAGTCGCTACCAGCAGCGCCCCAAGTCCAATGAACATCATATCGATTCTGCAGAGTGATATATAGTGACTTCGCTCACGGGTTTCGACTTCCGGAGTTGACTAAAGGTATCGTCGTCTCAATGTAATATGCTTCCGACCGGGTCGAAGGCTTAGGTAGCCCGTTATAGTATTCCCATATGTTTCGTTCAAAGTATCTCCATCCTCTCAAAGTCACGATGTTCCTTCGTATTCGGTTAACTCGTCGTTCTGCGCCGATCGCGTAAGTGATGTCTCCAGACCAAATACGACCAATTCGCCGCTTAATAGAATGTTGTATGTTGAAGATTCAGTACTTCCATCGCTTCGAGCTGTCTCGGTGAGTAAGTCCGAAAAATTCCCACCTTGAGCGGTTCCATTGCCGAAGAAGTTTAGAGCGACATCGGGATCGGAACTGTAGAGCGCGGTATAGAATGCCGTAGCTGACGGATCGCTGCTCGATCGCGTTGTGTTTATGTCATATCTTGATACAGAGCGTTCTGATTTGCTTTCGGTCCAAGACAACTCAAGCTCCTGTTTCGATCGAAGTTTCCAGTTCATGGCTAATGTTGCTGTGAGTTGTTCGCTGTCTGCGTTGTCGTAAGGTTGCGCGAGCATCCCCAGCTGAATGTTTAACCGATTTGTGCTCAAAACCTTGTTCCTCTAAATTGTCATACACGTTCGCGTCGTCTGTGTGAACTTCAGTACCCGGTTTGACGTTTTTACGCAGAAACTTATGCACGGTCTGTTGATTGACATTATCAACTGTCTTTGCTCGGATCAATCCGCTTTCATTGTGCCGGATTCCCACTACAGCCTGTTTCCCAACTGGTCCTCGCCCTAAACGGAGTTTCTTGGATGCATGACGGTTGCGTTCTTTGCCTCCTACGAACATTTCGTCCATCTGTACTGTACCGTCCATCAGTTCATTGCCGACTAGACTATCTGCGACATCCATCGCCATTCGAATTCGGTGCATTAAGTGCCATGCTGTTTTTTGTGTAACGTTTAACTCACGCCGAACACGATAACTGCTAATACCTTTGATATTCGTAACCATAAGATAAATGGCATGAATCCACGTGTCCAACGGAATATGCGTACCCATGAGCATCGTGCCCGTTCTGATGTTAAAATATTTTTTGCAGGACCGACACGATACTTCATAGGACGTCCGGACTTTGACCGAACTGTATCCATTGCCCCACAATGCCCGCAATGTCGCTTTTCGTGGTCCGCTCCCCACATGATTTTCTCAAACCAGTCTTCAGCAATTTCTTCGTTCGGAACAATACCAAACAACTGCTTAACCGTCAAACCCATGCGGTTGTACTTGCCTGGTCCCCTCGGTTTTCTTCGTTTTGTCATGATACTATTAGTGTACCACAAAACGATGACAAAGTCAATAGTACCAGTAAGTTATGAGCATAAACTTTAAATTTGTTGTAATTTAAACTGAGGAATTTCTAAGTATTACAGGATGTAAACAAGTATATTAGTCCCTTTTATTTTATCGGGCTTACCAGTCTCAGGATTGAAACCTTCAATCTGAATCGCAGCAATTAGTGAGAAGCAGGTCGCGTTAAGATCTCGTTCTCCTGATCCACTAATCGACAAACTCGAAACAATGAGCAACAATGCACAAACGGCACCGATCAATCTTGTTTGAGCGTTCATCATAGGGTTATCCTCCAAAAACACGAATAAAAGAAATCTTAGTAAATCATTCTATGCGACTGGAGCACATTATCTAAATTTAATCAATCTTTTTTGGGGGTGCTGTTGCAGATTTGGATTGGTATGAAGTCGGGCAGTTCGACATCGAGCAACCAGAAATAGCGCTTAAATTGGCTGATTTAGCTAATTTCAGCTAATGACCAATAAATCGACCTTAGAGACGAAACAATATTTGCGATAGCGGGTCGGTTTGCCTTAATTGATCCGCAAGCAGCACTAGCAAAATTCAATGAACTCGAAGATAAGGAGCGAGACCCGTTTTTAAAGGGGATGTTCTCCGAATGGTGTGTTTCGAACTTGGATGAAGCGATCAATGCAGCTATGCAATTGAACCGACGCGAACGATTATCCGCACTCTCAGTTGTCTTGAAAGTGAGGGACGATCTAACGGAAGCTCAACACAACGAAATTGCTCGTAAACTGGGTCATTCTAACTTTGCTTCATACTTTGAGACTGATTCAAAAGCGCTCGAGTTTGCTGACGATCCAAAGACCGCATGGAATGTGCTAATCATGACGGATTGGATGACTTCTCACAGCTTGACACGCTGGTTCTGGTCGCTGAAACACTCATTGAAGAGCAAGGATTAGACACTTTTTTTCAACTTCATGAGCCTTTCGACGTCGGATTTCGCATCGTCGGCCATACATACATTTTCGATGTGGTTTTGCGCGAGCTTGTCAAAAATGATCCCAAAAACACTTGGGAATACATTCACAGTGGTTCCACACGAATACGCGATCAATTGGAGGAGAAGGATGGATCACAAGACCAGAATACAGTCTCGCCGCGAGAACAGGCATACATGGCCGACAGAGTGCAACACCTGCTAATTCGTTCATGGGCTGAAGTCTTTCCCGAAACGGTACTCGCTGAAATTGCGCAGATACCACACAAATTACAGCCTGACGCGTGTGAGCACGCATTGACAGCACTGGTAGCCACAGATCCGGAGCGAACGATTGAATTAATTCAGTCTTTGGCTCCATATGGCGCACGCAACGATGCGACACTACAGGAAGTCGTAAGACGGTGGTCAGCGTTGGATCCTTCAGCGGCCCTAGATTGGGTCTTGTCTGCTCCTGAAATAGACAATGTCGCGACCTCTAACCCGGGCCGGTGGCCGTCTAACAAATTGGACATAATGAGAACGGCCTTTGGTGCACTCGGTCGAGAAGATCCCAAACGCGCACTTCGGCTCGCAAAACTTCAGGAAGACGGGGAGTACCTTGAAGGTTGGATCATGGGTGAACTCGCGGCCAGTAACATTGAATCTGCTATTGAAATTTTGCCCTTAGTCAGCCCATCCAGCAGAACAAGTGCAACAGAAACGGTAGCAGAAGCACTTGCCGAAAGTGGCGAAGTTGAACGAGGAATGGAGATCTTACATCAATACGAAGATAGCTCTGGTCAGGAAGTGAGTTGGTATTGGTTTTTCCGCAGTTGGAGGGACTATAACGCTGTTGATCTATTTGACCGAATGGATAGTTTCGAACCAAAATTGAGAACAGCAGCAGCACGCGCATTACGCTACAGACCTATAGACGGGTTCACTCAGGAACAACTAGACTACATTCGCTCTATTTACGATTTTGGGGACGATTGGTAAGAGTAAGTAAAAGACGGGCATCTGTACTTTAGACAGACGCTAAACGGTAGCACCCTCTCTTTCCTCGATAGAAGTTCAAGAATGCGAGCTTCATCGATGTGTTAGGAATTGGCACGTCCTCTAACAGAGTATAAGTTCAGGGATCTATTCGAGCTGCACTAAGTAAGATGTTCGCCAAGGATCGTACTAATTCAGCCCATTGTTTGATCTGAAACAAAGATCGACAAAAATGGGTTGTGTAACCGCGATATACACATCCTCACTCTAACTTCAAGATTTATCGAGCTCTTTGGAGCACATTTGAAATGAGACATTCGTTGAGATTCACGATACTTGCTGTTGTCTTCGCGTTCCTAGCAGCATGCTGCAGTGATCAGTCAAAATCATTCAGTATTACTGGTCTCTAAATCGGAACCAACGTATGAGATTAACAGTCATTCTGAGCTACTTGATTTGTTTATCCAATGCTTTGGAAATAGAGAACTTTTTTTCGCAATCTTTTAAAAAGTGAAAGCGAATGTGAGCCCAACTAGTACGAGCACCGACATCATGACACTGTAAAGCACCCACCTTGGGATAGTTATGGAAAATTCTAAATAATCTCCCAATGGTCTAACCACAAAAAACATGACCAGTGCCATTGCGGCAAAGTGCTCCAATCCAAGAAGAAAATGAATTCGCGTAAGAAACTCTCTGTTGCTCAACATCATCTATGAATTTGACTGGAGTAAACTCATTCGGTATTGCGTTTAATCACTAGTCAAATTGAACTAGTCCTTGATACAAACTAAAAAGCCTATTCAACTCACGCTAGGTGTCAGCCCCAAGGAGAAAGAAATTGAGAAAGACGTACGTGATATTTGGGCTAATCGTTCTCGTCGAGTCTATGAGTGCGTCAGAGATGGATTCTGTCAACTCATTTTTGATCGTCGGAGAGATTCGAACGTCCGTGGATAACGGAGTCGCTGAGTCAAAAAGCGGTATCACGGAACCCACCGAGTTTGACTGGGGGAAGCCTCGGTGATGGTTACCCACGAAGTCACAAACTCTCAAGGGGACAAAACAGTCGTTGAACTAGCTTCCGGAAGTTTCGTAGACGGTCGAGTTTCTCTAGTTGGCGAAATCGAAAACCCCACGTATGCAAAAATTTCGATAGACAACAGTCAGGACAGCTCGTTGTCGTTGACTGTTTTGATTGTTCCAGGAAATTTAGTCGTTCACCACTTTGCGCTTTTGGACCATCGTGACTCGCACCCGAACGAAATAGTTCTCGTTGGTGCATCCAGAAGTTCAACGAATCAGAAGTCCATGTGTTCGATCTCGGGAACTTATGAACCTCAACAAGAAGACATTGATAACGATCTCCTATCGGTACATATAACTGCTGAAGACTACTACAAGGATAACACCCTAAATGTAATAGACTATGGTAAAGTTCTTCTCGATCAAAACAACAATTTCTTAGTCGAAGCAGATGTAGATGAACCGAGAGTTGCCCGATTGGAAATAGCAGCGGGGACGCGTGTGCTGGATCGCAAATATGTAGTTATAGAACCCAAAGTAAAGATCAGTCTTAAGCGAAATCACACAGTTGAGAGTCAATTTGTTGTTGCAATTAGCGACACCGGACGACACACTAAGCTTCTCGATAGCTGGCAGCTTCAAGACGAATTTGTTTCTGCATGGGACGCAACGATTGTGGCAAGCAAGAGCGGCTCATCTAGCAATAAAGACGGATCACCTACGGAAGACTTCATGCAGCTGTGGGACGAAGCATTCGACATCCAGCTTAAGAATTTGAAGCAGTTCGCATCGGAGGCTCAGGATCCGTTAGATAGATTGTTGGCGTTGGAACTGGCGCGAAAAATATTGCCACCCGGCTCCATCAAATACCAAGAAATCATCGCTTTGTACGACGAATTAGCAATATTACTTGATTCGGGTTTAGTAGAAAGGAGGGTAACACCTGCTCGAAACAGAATCGCTGCTTTTTTGACGAGAACAGAGAACAATGCTAATCTCGTCGTTGGAAATCAGGTACCTGAATTTTCGCTGGCGAACCATGAGGGTGAGCTAATCTCTCTTAAGCGAGTCGCCGAAGACAACAGTCTCATTTTGATTGATTTCTGGGCTATATGGTGCGGTCCTTGTATCGAAGCGTTTGAGCCATTGAAGGAACTTCATAAAGCCTACAAGAACCGAGGATTTGAGGTAGTGTCAATTGCTGTGGATACTTCGATCGAAGACTGGAAAACAGTCTCAGCAGAGTACGAACTTCCCTGGTTTGATCTACGTGCTTCCGGAGATCTCTTAGGCCCCATAGCGGTCGCGTATGGGGTCCAGCAGCTGCCTACAACGTACTTGATCGACAGTGAAAATCGTATCCTTAATAAGAATATAAAACCCGACGAACTCTCCAAAATTCTTAAGAAACACTATGGTGAAACTTCCTCCGTGATCGAGTAACTAAATTTCGTGTTTCTCAATCTACTGATTTGTTAATTGCTGACTATCCGCTGAATTAGGAGTGTATTTTGAGACGATTGTTAGGATTGATGCTGTTAGTCGCTTCCACTTTTTCTTTTGGAAGTGACACCGAAACCACAAAGACACTTACGATCACAGGAAAACTGATACCCAGTGACGGCCTTCCCCTCCCGATGGACATGGAATCGTTTTCGCTACGAGCTGTGAGGGATGTGGATTTAGCTTCGGCGGAAGTAACCATCTACAAAGCAATTGAGAACACAACAGGGAAATCTAGCTTTGAAGTGTTGGCTAAGGGAAATTTTGTGGACGGAGAGATTACACTCAACGAATCTATCGATAGCACATTAGATTAAAGATTTCAGTGGATATCGGTTTTGCAGAACCGATTGCTCTAGAAGTTCCTGCTAAACCAGGTTCGACAGTTTCCTTCGCGCTCGTCGACGCCAGTCCTTACCTTTCACAATTACATCTACTTGGTACAGCTAGGCGGGCAAAAGATTCAGAAAAGAAGTTTTCAATATCTGGCGATTTGAATGTTTTGGATATAGATGTGGAGAAAGCGCTTGTCAATGTCGAGACTGCAGAGTATGACAAGTTGGGGAACCAGGTTGCTATAAGGTTTGGTAGTGTCTTACTCGAAAATGGCAAATTTTTGATCGAAGCAGAAGTAACTGAACCACGACCTGTTTCGATTTTGTTTGGTACTGAGGGAGAATGGGCGGCTATTAAAGCAATTGTCCAACCCGGAGCTAGCCTCACGCTCACTTCTCGCAGCTCGTGGATTAAGGATCTTGTTGTAGTTTCCGGAAAGGGTAAGCATTCAGAGCTGTTTGAGAGCTGGCAACAGAGTGAAGAATATTTATCCACCGCCCGTGAATACCGAATTGCTTACGAAGAGTTTCATGACAACAAGAACAAGGATAGCGATACCAACAGTTCTAAACCCGAAGATGGAGAAAACTTAGAGAGTGAGACTCCAGAATATCAAAAACTCTTGAGTGAGTTAAAGAGAATTCGCATTGGCTTTTGGAATGATGTTGCCTCGAATGCTGAGGATCCAATGGATGCGTTACTCGCCGTGGAACTAGGTGCTTACAGCAGAAGCGAGAAACGATAAACCGTGTACGATAGGTTGATCAATTCTCTTGACGCTGACCTTATTGCAAGGCGCGTAACTCACGCCCGCAACAGGCATGCACAGACTCTTGCAAGAGAAGGAAACGACAAGAGTCTCACTGTCGGCAGAAAAGTTACAGACTTCACGCTTCCCAACCTAGACGGGGATAAAGTGTCATTATTTGAACTTTTCGACGAAAAAGACTATGTGCTTGTGGACTTTTGGGCTTCTTGGTGCGGTCCGTGCCTCGAATCGTTTCCAGCACTAAAGAATTTGTACTCTTCGTATAAGGAACATGGATTTGAAATAGTCTCCGTTTCTATTGACGAGACCCACAAACTTTGGACTGAAGGGTCGAAGGATCATAAACTTCCTTGGATCAACCTCGGTGAACTCGAGGGATGGACAAGGGAAGTAGCCACAGCCTACGGTGTAAACTTCATTCCAAAAGCATACTTGGTAGACAAGGAAGGGATGATTCTGCAAAAGGACGTTACCCCGGAAAAATTGGAAACGTTTTTAATCGAGGAGTACGGTGAAACAGAGAGTCTGGAAGAACCAGACGACACACTCTGAGTAGCTATTTCTTTCCCTGGCGAACGACACTAGTTCACTGAATGAGGATTCTTCGTTCAAATCTGAAAATTGCGCTCTTGACTAAGGGAGAAAAAAACGTCCCGTTCTTTCTGTAGCGTAAAGATTTGTCGAGCTTTTTTAGGAGTACCAAACCCAATGAGTTTTCTGCGATAGCGCGCATTTTTGAAGTAAGTCACTAGTCGAATTTTGGTCGACTTGAAACAACAGTAAGCTGTTAAAGGTGATACTGTAGACACGGCCCTTTTTAGTGTGTTAACAAAGGATGTAAAACGTCTTCTTTTGATTATCTTACATCATTATAATTGTAAGTATGATCCCAGAATTAGTCGAACTTACGGACGCACCATGGAAAGTACTTCCCGAGGGAATTCACTCGGCGACACTCGAAGAGGCACGAGACAGATTCGCAATAAACGATGTAAAAAAGACTTTGTTCGGCGGTTTTCTCAAGGGAGTCAAGAAACTAGCGGACGCTAGATGCAAACTAATTTTCTTGGATGGTAGCTACGTGACAGAAAACCCCTACCCCAATGACTACGACTCTGTTGGAGACCCGATGGCGTCAACGAAAATCGTTTAGAACCTATCTTCTGGGAACCAAGATTACGTGGTCAACAAAAGATCCGGTTCTTGGGTGAATTTTTTCCAAGTTCCACTATCGTCAACGAGACCGGACAAACATTTGTTGACTTCTTTCAAAATGAAAAAACTACGGGGAGAAAGAAAGGCATAGTAGAGATAAATCTCGAAACTGACCCGATGCTCTCAGGAAATTGAGATGATCTACAGCGAAAAACAGTACACAAGAAGCAAGCGGCTTCTTCAAGAACTCAAAGCAGCGAGATTTTTAATTGCAGAAAATAGCACAACGCGCGATTGGTTGAAGCAAGCAGAACTAAGTGGATTGGACGCCCAAATAACAAAGACAAAAGAAGAAATTGAACACTTTGAGAAACTCAAAGACGGTCGAATTTCTCTATCCAAATCCTATTCCTTGCAAGAATTACCGACTCTATTGGTGGATGCGAGAATTGCTAAAAACTTAAGCCAAACAGACCTTGCACATCTACTGAATCTAAGCCCACAGCAAATTCAAAGATACGAAGCCACAAGCTACATGGGTGCTAGCTTAGCGAAACTAATTGAAGTGGCTAGCGTTCTGGGTGTTCAAATATCCGGAATGCTTGACTCGAATGCAAAAGAAGAGAACAGAATTTTTTCATGGAAATCAAGCAGTGAATACGATTGGAGTCAGTTGCCTAGTCGTGATATGGCCAAGCGCGGTTGGATACCGTCGGGATCAGGAGATGACTTGATCGTTCAAGCAAGGGACTATGTCAGAGATTTGTTGCTACGGAACCTATCGCAAGCTCATCATAGAAAGAAATTGCGAACCGACTCTAAACTAAATGAATACCACCTGATGGCATGGCAGGCAAGAACAATTGAGCTTTCACTCAAGATCATAGCTAAAAAGGCGGTGGCTAGCTATACGTTAGACGAACGCAACATGAAACGTTTAAGAAGTATGACGACAAGAAGAACTGGACCCGCGGAAGCACGAGAGTTTCTTTTGTCCAAAGGAGTAGTTTTGGTTACGGAACCCCACTTGCCTAGGACGTATTTGGATGGTATGGCAATGCTTCTCAATAACGGTATTCCAATAATCGGATTGACACTCCGACACAATCGAGTGGATAATTTTTGGTTTACTTTGTTTCATGAAATTGGACATGTACTGCTGCACTTAAAAAAAGGGTTGGCTTTTGATTTCTTTGACCAAGAAGACGCTGGTTGCAATGACATTCTCGAAAAACAAGCTGATCACTTTGCAGTTGAAAAGCTAATCCCACAGAGTGAATGGCTCAACTGTTTAGCGCCGTATGTGGCTAATGAAGAGGCTGTTACTATTGACGCAGAAAAACTCGACGTACATCCTGCAATTGTTGCAGGGAGAATACGTAAAGAAAGGGGAGACTATCAGTTGTTATCTGCATTAGTTAGCCGAGATCAAGTTGATGTCAATTTGGAAGTAGAGCGTAATGTCAAGGTTTGACTACATCTACGTTCCAAAAGTCGTTGGGCGACGTGCCGAATTAACGGCACTTAGCGATCTGGGGCTGGACGTAAAGCCATGGATCAAACCCGTTATCCACGTGCCCGAAAGAACTTGGAACCGTGAAAAGAGTAAATATACATCTACTTCAGAAGATCACATCGAGAAGTTTGTTGCGAGTTATTGTGAGAGTTGGTGGAAGTATCCATCGTGGATTCGAGTAGAAAATAACACGGTCGGTACGGATACCGTGCAAGGTGTTCATGTCTCCGAGTTTCTCAATAGGAAATTACTAGAAAACGGTGCGAATACTTCGTTGTTAGTTAGGCTAAACGATCCTCCCAATTTGGTGGATTCTTTGCTTCAAACTGCTAATTGTCGTAGCTCGGAAATGGGAATTTTGGTAACCATAGAAGAATTGATGAAGGATGAGTTTCACAATAAACTGAGAAAATTTATCGATCAGCGGAAAAGCCGATGTTTAAGGTTTGATCTAATTTTGGACTTGCGAAATCCTCGCTATGGAGGACTATTTGCTATGCTTGTTTGGAATAGACTTAACGATAACCGTGTACTAGGCTCAATCTCTAGAATCGTGGTGGTGGGAACCTCTGTGCCGCAGGGATTTTCGTCGATCGTTGAAGGCATCGGATATTTGGAAAGAGGTGAGTGGAAATTCCACAAGACACTTGTGTCAGAATACGCTGGACCATCACAAGTGGATGTTGTGTTTAGGGATTACGGTACGGTTCATCCGTCGTTTCAACTGGGAGAGAGAGTTCGGAAAGCGTTCGCTAAACTTTGTTATACAGAGAAGGACCGGTGGATAACCTTAAAGCGAGGTAGGTTCCACAATGATCCAGAACAAATGAGAGATATTTGTCTCGATGTTGTAAGCGACTCACGGATAGAGTATCCCGGGAGGGAATTTTCTAAAGGCGACGACTTGATCTTTCGGTGCGGAACCGGTGAGTCCCCTGTTGGTACATTAGGTGACTGGAAATGTGCATCGCTCAACCATCATTTTACGGTCGTTATTAAGGATATGTTAGAACTGACAGATAACTCGCATCGGATAGCTCGTATATCCATTCTGCCCGATCTTTTTGCGCGTGAGTAGAAACAACTTTATCGAACAGTCGTCTAGCCAAGTTTTGGTCAACAGTGATAGTCTAAGAGCAACAGTAATTGCCTGAACAAGGTATCAGAAGCACCTATTCGCAATGCCCATTTCAGTTGCACATGTGCGACGATGCCGGCATCATTTCCTCTGGTACGGGGTTCTTTTTCGAGACTGACAATGCTTGGTACGTAGTTACAAACTGGCACAACGTTACCGGTCGCCACTTTCAAACCCACAAAGCGCTATCGTCAATGAGCCGAGTACCAACGCGACTAATCGCAAGAATCTCGTCATATCTCGGTGAAGAAGACGATAGCTTCATCATTAAACCGTTCGAAATTCCGCTCTACGACCAAGGTCGTTCACGTTGGCTTGAACATGACCTGCACGGTAGCTTATACGACATCGTAGCGATACCTTGGACAAAACCCGAGTCATGCCCGAGCTTTATGCACAATGCTGCGAACTTAATCAGTAGTGATAACATTCCTGTTTACCCAGGTGGTGTGGTATTCATCATTGGTTTTCCAATGGCTATTAGCGTAGGGTTTGGTCTACCGCTATGGAAGTCTGGATACGTGGCATCAGAACCACATTACGACATCACTTTAAACGCAAACCTTCAAAGTAGTGGTGGATTGGAAGGAGGTCATCGAATACCTGCGTTTTTTATTGATGCACAAACTCGGTCTGGAATGTCAGGGTCGCCCGTGTTCGTACGATATTTCGGTGCGTGGGACATGAATAGTCCTTACGAGCCGATAAATTTTGATGAACCGGGATTCTGGGAGCGGAATGATGTCGCGATGTTCGGGTCCACTGGAACACAATTCGTTGGTTGTTATAGTGGTCACGTTTTTTCACGCGAAAAAGAAGCTATTTTGGGTCTGTGCTGGAAACGTGAGATAATCGAGACCGTTTGTAAAAACGGAAAGTCCGGACGGTTTCACGTTGATTATGGATATAAGGGAATGTCTTGAGCACCCAAAATTCTCGCTAGGCGAAGCCAATTATGGATGACAACTGGCTTGGTTGCTTCGACCGACAAAGCGTATAACCGTGAACAATGCTTCAAATAAGGAACTTTGGACAAATCTGCAACAATACGGGTACAAATAGGGACTCTGCTCGATCAACCCAGATCGCGAAAGGACAACGATGTTTAACTAGCAACGAAACGTGGTGTGATTTGAGCGTTGTTTTGACCTAGTACTTTGAACGCGGAAGAACGCAGAACAGATCACTTTCAAGACGGCAGCGATTGCGTACCAAAAGTTCCCATCCTTCCATTAGAGTTATCCTCACAGCAAAAGCTGTTTCAGCTACCATCTTTCTAGACTTCGTATCAAAATTTTTGGGACAATCTGTTGACTCACACCTCTAGCTTTGCCATTCAAACTCCAAATGACTTTTTCGTACAACTGATTGAACCTCAGTACAGAGAGTTCGTACAGAACAACAGCTCTTCGAGGTACGCTCTACAAACGATCTTTTCTGTCTATCACATGTATGAGTGGGTTCACGAAGAGGCATTTACGAAGCAAGGCTTTGGGTTGAGTTATCCGCAAGATTTTCAAGTCGGCGATTATTTTGAAGCTGCACGGAAGATTTGCAACGGAACGAAGCACTTCAAGCTTCGCGCACATACAACTGTTCAGAGTGGTTTCTCCTCAGAATTTAGTGATGAATTTGCACGTCCTTTGAATCTGGCTTAAACGAAGACCTGATGATATCTGTCGATCAACTATTGCGAGTACTGGTTGAGTTCTGGGAACGGCAACGGGCACTCAACAAATTTTGACAGGTGGAAAGAAACTGTCAACGTAGAAGCACTTCAGTCCTTTCTGACTAGCTTGCACACGTTCATTATTCATTCAGCGAGACTGTGCATTACGTAAATTAGAGTCTGTACTCTGCGGAATACTGTAGCTCAATGATTCGTCGCACGTGGCGTGGTCGATTTCGTGCTTGAACGCATGCAATCTAACCACTCGTGGTTGAATAGGTTTTTGAAGCAAGACCAGGAACGTCCGACTACAACACCCCCCTCCACACACACAAAGCTCTTCCGGAGATAACGCGCCCTTGGTCCGTGACTAACTCGGTGGCGTTTCCCGCCATTAGCTCTTATTAACCACACAGGGTAGACCCCACTAAGACAGCTTATTGGAGCTGCGCCCTCACTGTTTTGCTTTGTTCTTTCTGCATCGCTTTGTACTGCTTCATCTGTTTTCTAGACAGCACTTTGGAAAGCTTTCTATTCGTTTTCGAGTTGACCGAATTGATCTCCCTTCGTAACTTCAGCAACTTCCGCCAACCTAATTTTGTTTGGGTTCCTAGTTCGACACCGTGTTTCTCTAAGACTTTCAACTGCGATTCCAAATGATCCTCAAGAGTCGGCTTCACGCTTTTAAATTGCTCGTCAGATAGTTCCAATGTCTCTGCCATCTGTTGAAAACGCTTGTCCAGAACCGACCGACGGAGTTCCTCCCTTGCTTCTTGGTCAATCTCCTTAAAGGTCGCCATCTGAGATTCGGACAGAATTTCTGACACCTGTTCTTCAAACGAGGTGGTATTTCCATTCAACTCACTAATCAATTTCTGCATGTCTTCCAACGAAGATTCTTCACCTTTTGACAGATCATGATTCTTCAACACATCGATCTGCGTCTTGAAGTGTTCTCGAATCAAGGGGCGAAACTGCTCAGCCTGATCCTCGTTCAAATCAAGTCGAGACAACGTGTCTTGAACTCGTTCAAGTATGGTCGTTTCTTCTGCATTCAGCGAAAAGCCGGTCATCAATGCTATTACTAGGGTAAATATGCTTTTGAACAATTATTAGCTCCCATTACTATAAAGTTGTCTTCCTCAACACTCGAAGCTCTCATTCTGGGTGCGAATTTGGGCAAATCGATCTCATATGTACTATTACGTTGATCAACTCGGTTTCCGTTGCTAATTTAGGCATTGTAAGAGGGTGTACATCGCGTAGTTGAGATCTCTTTTTCGTTCTTTGAAAAGTACGTTTACCGAGTACTCTCAACCATAACAAAGATCCAAGTTCCAGTTCGTTCAATCAAGACTTCACGATTCAAATGAAATCGAACTAAATCCACAAAGATGAGAGCTTTTCTAATGCCATCACAAACCAGAGGCACCGTTCTACGCTGAGGGTAGGCTGGACGTGAACTAAAATTCATTCAAGTTTGCATAGGAGTGATAATGATGAAACCTCTTCACAAGTTTACGAAACTGAGTGGTTGCTTGCTCATCCTGATTTGGGGTGTCGCGCCCTGCTTCGCTGGCTATTCGTGGCAGATTTCTGGCAGTTACCACAGCGATTCTTCAAGTGTTTTCGAATCTACACATTAC
>JAAXGW010000023.1 GCA_012267385.1 OMG group bacterium | reverse complement strand
TGAATATCTTGGCCTCCGGGACTGGGACGTCTGGACGTGATAAAACGAATGACCTTTTAGTGATTTCGTGGAGCGTCAACACGTAGCACAACTACGATATGTGTAGTTTTGTATATAAGTCCCAAAATTATAGAAATGTGTCGAATCTCCCAAATCCCCACGGCGCGATACGGTGCCTTCAATATACAGGAAGATTCTTAGCCTTTCTTTTTGGAATCGTGAGGTTCGCTCGTTGAGATACTGTACTTGCGCAATGTGTTTCTAACTTGGTTGTAAGTCAATCCCAACAGTTCAGCAGTCTTGCGTTGATTAAACTTGGCTTGTTCAAGAGCAGCCCGTAATATGGAAGCTTCTAATTCTTCAACGCGCTCTCGTATGTCGACGGGAAACTCAATCTCCTTGGTTTTCGAATTCGTGGTGTTTGTCTGTTGTACATCGTTTTGAAGTCTGAAGGGTGAGTCAAAGGGGTCGAGGACGATTTCCTCAACCAAGTCAGTAGGGTTATTACGATATACAGCCCGTTCAACAACGTTTTTCAATTCCCGAACATTTCCAGGCCAGTGATGTTCCTTGAGGATCTTCGTTGCCGCTTCGGAAAATCCCGGAAACAGTTCACGCTTGAGCTCGTTCGCCATATTGACAGCAAAGTGTTCAGCCAGTAACAATATATCTTCAGCACGCTCGCGCAAAGGTGGGAGGGTAATCACGTCGAAAGCAAGCCGATCTAGCAGATCAATGCGAAATTTACCCTCTCGTGCAAGAGTAGGCAAGTCCTCATTCGTCGCCGCAACGATCCGAACATCAGTCTGAATCGTATTGCTCCCGCCAACGCGTTCAAACTCACCATACTCGATGACTCTCAAAATTTTTTCTTGAACGCGTTGTGATGTTGTGGCCAGCTCATCAAGGAACAGGGTGCCAGAACTGGCTCGCTCAAACCGCCCTAAGTGTCGCCGGGTTGCACCGGTGAAGGCACCCGCTTCGTGTCCGAATAATTCCGTTTCAAGAAGTGTTTCGGTTAAGGTTGCACAATTGAGCTGTAAGTAGACGGAATCCCATCGGGGGGACAAGTAATGAAGGCGCGCCGCAAAGAGCTCTTTCCCAGTTCCCCGTTCACCTACTATTAGTGCCGGCTTTGTCAGTTCGGCAATGTTAGAGATTTCTTCTAGTGCTTTCAGGAATGCAGGTGATTGACCGACAAGCGTCGGTGATTGTTCTACCATGTTCAAAAGAACCAATATTCGCGAAATTTCACCAACATATCATAACTACACCGTTTGAATTTTTGGTTTGTCTTCGATCCTCAAAAAATATGTTTGTCAATCAAACACGTGGCACGATAGTTGCATAACAAAGAGCAGTATAACTCTTCATTACACAGGAGACAGAAAATTATGGGTATTTTTTCCCGTGTCAGTGACATCGTAAACTCTAACATTAATTCAATGTTAGACAAAGCTGAAGACCCGTCGAAGATGGTTCGTATGATCATCCAAGAGATGGAAGCAACTTTGGTCGAGGTGAGAACGACAGCCGCTCGGGGTATTGCCGACAAAAAAGAGATGTTGCGCAAACGAGATGTTTTTGCACAAGAGGTCGATGAATGGACGCGCAAAGCGGAGACAGCAATACGCAAAGATCGCGAAGACCTGGCTCGAGCAGCGTTGGCTGAGTCAGAAAAAGCCAAAGAAATGGTAGTCGCGATCGACAACGATCTCGACACGATAGAGTCCATGCTGGTAAAGATGAACGATGACATCACTACACTCACGCAAAAACTCAAGGACGCAAAAATTAAACAATCATCATTATTGGTTCGAGGAAGTACCGCACGCGCTAGATTGAATGTTCGCAGGCAACTGACCGAAAGGAATGTCGACGAAGCAATGATTCGTTTCGAGCAATTTGAACGTAAGATCGATGATCTTGAAGGTGCTGTAGAATCTTACGATATGGGACAACGCAATCTTTCTGATGAGATTCGAGAACTCGAAGCCGATGAGAAAGTTGACGAAGCACTCGAACGACTCAAACGCTCCATAAGCGACAAATCATCTTAGATCATCGAATATAAGGATTCATCATGTACGTAGATAGTTTCTTCGGTGTGATATTCAGTTTCGGCCTCGTTTGTGCGATTCTTTTCATAGTAATATGCATACCACTATGGTTGATCCTACACTATTCTCGTTCTAAACGTGCTCACCGAATACTGGCTCGAGAGGATCGTGAAGAGCTTCAGCGGCTGGAAGACCACGCTGAAGAGCTTTCTGAACGAGTCGATACTCTAGAAAAGATTTTGGATCACACCGCTCCAAGGTGGCGGCGAACACAAACGGAGAGAGAATGAAGAGCAGACACATAAGCTTGTTGTCATCAACTTCGTCTACCACCTTAACTAGGCTCTAACGCTAACACACAATGAACAACAGAAAGAACTATAGCCAAGCCAAAGAAGAATTTGAAGAACGGCCCATTCGAAGACTGTACCGTGACCCAGAACATGGACCGTTATTTGGTGTCTGTACTGGCATCTCCGACTACCTTGGTATTGAACCGTGGATTGTTCGCGCTCTAACTGTTGTTGGTGTGGTCTGTATAGCTTGGATTGTTATACCTGCCTATATTGTTGCGATTTTTGTGATGGATAAGAAACCGTACGATGAGGAAGAAATGACTCCGGTTCATGGCCGCTATCGTCGATCACGCCGACGATATTCCCGAACGAGAAAAGGCTATAGACGTACCGTTGACGAATTCAGCGACTCAACTGGGAAGAGCAGTATGATTTTTCGCATGGGACTGGTAAAAAGAGACATCGCTCAAATGGAGAAAAAACTCACTCGTATGGAGCACTATATTACGTCTGGCCGATTCCGTCTCGATGAAGAGTTTCGTGCTTTAGATTCGTAGAATCAAGAGTTAGCTCCATACTGATACCCAAAAAAATTTTTTGGTTTGACGAGTCGACTGTATTTCGCAAGCTCGGGGTCCGCAACAATTTTTCATTGAACCAAACGTCGGAACTCTCAAAAACCTTAAAAAATTAAGCTGACCAAGCACGATTCGCAGCCCAAATGGAAAGCACTATGGGACAGTGCTCACGAAGTGCATTGGTTTCTAGTCTACTCGTCCTGTAAGACCTTTAGCTCTGCTGGATCGTCGGTGAAGACTCCAGCGACTCCAACATCTCGCAATTGCCTCGCGCGAGTCACGTCATTTACGGTGTAGACATTAATCCTAAAACCGTTTTGAAGTGCTAGGCTGAGTTGCTTTGCTTTTAGGAATTTGGTGGAGACGTTCAGTGTTTTCACATCGAGTTGTCTGGCTTCGTCCATCAATTTAGCAGTTAATCGAACACCAAGTAATGCGACTTCGGTATTGCTCTGGGTACCAAATTCCTTAGTGAAGTGGACGATTTCGCGTCTATCAAATGACGAAACCATAAATCTATGCGTTGGGTAGTGGGATAATAACTGTGCTACAGCCTGACCAGTGTGTTGACCTTTCAGTTCTACATTAATTAGGATGCTTGACGGAGTAGTCTCAATGACTTCCACAAGAGTAGGAATGGTCGCTCCGTTTCCAAAATCCAGTTGACGAAGTGCCTCGAAGGAAAGCTCATGAAGTGCCCCTGTACCGTTACTTGTTCGATCAACTGACCTATCGTGTATGACGACCAAGTGCCGGTCGATCTTGTGTACATCTAACTCAATTCCATCTACTCTTTCCACGATCGCGCGTGCAAATGACGGAAGCGTATTCTCGGGAGCTAGAGCTGGTGCACCACGATGCCCGATAATGTAGAAAGGTTGCGTCACTCCCTCATCTTTCAGTCTTCTAATTAACATAAAATTTTGTAGATGGCTTACGTAGTACTAGCGAGGAAATATCGTCCTCGAGATTTTCACGAGGTACGGGGACAAGATCATACTGTAAGAGCACTCGTCAATGCATTAGATTTTGATCGATTGCATCATGCTTATTTGTTTTCTGGCACCCGTGGTGTTGGTAAGACAACATTAGCGCGAATTTTTGCTAATTGTCTTAACTGTGAGGCAAAAATCTCGTCAACGCCTTGTAGTGATTGTATCGCATGCGAGGGTTTTCAGAGTGGGAACTACCCCGACATGTATGAAGTAGATGCGGCGTCTAGAACTGGTGTCGACGACATGCGCAAACTGCTTGAAAATGTCCACTACTCACCGACTGTAGGCAGGTTTAAAGTTTACCTCATTGACGAAGTCCACATGCTGTCAACTGCAAGTTTCAATGCTTTATTAAAGACTCTGGAAGAACCACCGAACCACGTGAAGTTCATCTTCGCGACAACCGATCCAAAGAAAGTTCCACTTACCGTACTCTCCCGTTGTCTTCAGTTTCATTTGCGCAACATCGAACCCGATGTAATAAAAGAACAACTCGAAGCTATTCTTACTCACGAAGACATAAAGTTTGATGAAGATTCATTACAGTTGCTAGCGAGATCAGCCCAAGGGAGCATGCGAGATGCGCTTTCATTGACTGACCAAGCTATATCTCATGGAGGTGGTAGCATCGCAATTGATAGCGTAGCGGAAATGTTGGGAACAGTACGCACAGACGAAGTCGTGGAGATTTTGAATATGCTGGTTAAGGGCGATCGCAGTGCGACCTTGGCATTTGTAAACCAGCTGTCTAGACAAGCAGTCAGCTTCACCGACTTACTTGAGAATCTGCAGCGCACGATACACGAGCTTGCCTTAGCACAGATTGTAGGACAGGCTGACACGGAACAGTTACAACCATTCGTCGGAAAATTTTCTGCCGAGTGGCTTCAAATAGCTTACCAAATCTTAGTGGTTGGCATGCGCGATTTAAAGTACGCCCCAGACCACAAGATCGGTTTTGAGATGACGCTCGTTCGCTTGTTGGACTTTGAACCGGTTACTAGCATTACTTCAGAACCATCATCCGAAAAGAATGAACAGTCTGCGCACGGTGTGGGTTCTGGACGCGGCAATGAAGCAAAATCCAAGCTGGCTTCTAGTGAGTCGAAGCAGGTATCAAAAACAGAAAACGTAGATTCCCAAACGAATATGAACGCGGTCCAATCAACCAGAACTCCAGATACCGGTGACGATACCCAACAAAAGTCACCGGTCTCAAACGATAATAATGTAGATCGAGAGGTCGCACTAAAAAACCCTATTGTCTCGTCACTCATTGAAAATTTTGATGCGCACATAGTCGACATCAAACGCACTTAGCGCATGGGTCAATCTCGAGCATAGTGGTTCGTTCTAACGATAGAGATTGGAAATTTTATTAGGTAGATGTTTAGTTCCCTCATAGGGCGCCTCGTTCAAGCTCTGCAGATATTACCTGGGGTCGGACCGAAGACGGCAACCAGAATCGCACTATTCCTTGTACACAAAGATAGAACTGCAGGACAGGAACTGGCTGATGCACTTCATGAATCCGTGTCGAAGGTTAGGGAATGCTCTCGTTGTCGCAATGTATCAGAAGAACCGGTTTGTGCATTGTGTGCTAGTCCGAAACGAGACTCATCGTTGATTTGCGTTGTTGAGACTCCAGGAGACGCGTATGCAATTGAGAGTTCTGGAAGTTTTTCCGGAAGATACTTTGTCCTGCACGGTCATCTGTCCCCCATCGATGGTGTCGGACCAAATGAACTTGGGTTATCAACTCTGTACGAACGAGTACTAGCAGATTCAGTTGAGGAATTGATCGTCGCGACGGGTACATCCGCCGAAGGGGAAGCTACGGCTCACTATATCGCCAGTATGTTCGATATAAAAAGCCTTCGAGTCACTCGAATCGCTCATGGAGTACCAGCAGGTGGTGAGCTTTCCTACACCGACGTGAACACAATCAATCATGCATTACGCGGCCGAATCCCAATTGAAGACTGAAGAATCGGTTATCGAGAGACAGAAAGACTTAGATCGGGTTGTATCTGAACTTGATGACGTCATTGGGTTGGATACGGAGTTTCACCGTCGTCGAACATTTTTTCCAAGACCATGTATCCTTCAACTATCTACTTCTACTAGTGCGCACATCGTGGACTTACTTGCGCCGCTAGATCTAACTAGTTTGGAATCAGCACTCTTTTCAGAAGACCGGGTAAAAGTAACTCACGCACCAAGAGAAGACTTAGAACTTCTTCATCTCATCTTTGGAGCAGAGTTACCCAATCTCGTTGACGTTCAGCTCGCGCATGCTTTCGTTTCCACCGACGCAGCATTGAACTACTCCTCTCTCGTAGAACGCTACCTAGATCATCCTTTGGAACAAAACAAGAAGATGACTCAGAGTGATTGGAGGAAGCGACCGCTTTCACCTACACAGATTAAGTACGCATGTGACGATGTTCGATTTCTCTTATCGCTTTGGGATCAAATTCGATCTCTTCTTAAGAAAATGGGTCGGTTCTCATGGTTTCTGGAAGAGATGCAACACTATTTCCAACCAGTGTATGAGTTTGCCCTATCGGATTTAACGGCGATTCCTGCTCAGATTGACTGGAATGCGATGGAGCTAAAGATCTACTTTGGTCTGCTTGAGTGGCGCGAGCGAACAGCACGGTCACGCAATCTTCCTCGAGAACGAGTATTAACGCAGAAAGAGATCAAAATAGCTGTAGAGCACCACCATGAAGGGATCGATTTTTTTAAACAATACTTTCACGGATTTGGTAAAAGTTTGCATCGCTTGATTAAAAAAATTAAAAAAGGGAACTTCAACTGCAACGATATACACTTTAGACTTGCGCACAAGCAAACAGCCCATAAAAGGGAATTATTCCATCGTACTAAAGAACCCATAAAACAACTGGTGGCTAAAAAATCAGATTCAATTCAGTTAGCATTGGAAACTCTCGGTCGTAGTAACCAGATCAGTAATTGGATTTCTCATTACGACGAACATCGCAGATTTCCACCATCCTTCGGAGCTTGGCGAGAAAAAGTAATTGGCACCGAGCTCCGAGAGATTTTGAACTCGTAGTCGGGAAGAAGCATGGCGTCAACTGAACCATTTTGGCAGACCAAGAAGTTGACCGAAATGAGTGAGGAAGAGTGGGAGAGTCTGTGCGATAGATGTGCACAGTGTTGCCAGTTGAAATTTAAAGTAGCAGGCAGCTCAAAATACATCATGACCCCAGTTGTATGCAAATTACTTGACACGGACACCTGTCGCTGTCTTTTTTATGACAGTCGGCATACCTTAGTACCAGATTGCGTTGAAATCTCACCCAGTAATGTGGATTCACTTTATTGGTTGCCTGATACATGCGCATATCGGTTAATTGCTAACGGTAAAGCCTTGTATGACTGGCATCCATTGATCGCTGGAGACTCTCAGAAGATGAGAGACTTAGGCGTTTCGGTAGCGAATCGAACCATATCGGAACGAGACATCCACCCCGATGATCTTGCAACGCAGGTTATTAAGTGGGTAAAAAGTTCTGATGAGTAATCGTACTTAAAGGAAAATGTCTTATAACCTAGCTTGGTTGGTAGCAGTAGTTGCCGCTGGGGTTTTAGCGTGTTTAGTGTATCTTGCGCTGAAACGAATTAAACTACTCGCTTACTTCGTGATCTCAGTGGGGAGCTTTTGGGCATTGTGGCCGTGGGAATTCGAAGATGGTTTTTTTGCCCCTCTGTTTGTGGTATTCTTCTACCAAACGTTTCTTGAAGCGGATCAAGATCCAGCCGGTGCAACTGCATTTGGTTTATTAGGAACTCTTTGTATTGGATTGGTGTTCTTGGCTATATTGTTGCTGCGCAGGGCTGCAAGTTCGAAAAAGAAGTCGATTTAGTTTAAGACTTTAGACTGAATACGGTTTGTATTTAAAGTGCTTCGGTTGGATTACACTCTTGATTTCTAATGCGACGTCCTAGGATCCAAGACTTTTCAGTTGATCGAATTCTCTCAAGAGATACTCCTGTGCTGCGCCGAGCACGTCGACGCGGTGAAACCAATCAAAAAACTCTGACTCTTTTGTCAGATAGTGCTCGTGAGTTAGCTCGACGGAAGACTCTGGTACCCCAAATTCAGTATCAATCTGACCTTCCAATTTGCTCGGTCTTACCAGAAGTCGTTGGAGCACTAAAGAAGCATCGAGTCATACTAGTAGCAGGCCAAACCGGATCGGGAAAGACTACGCAGCTTCCCATGGCATGTTTGAAAGCCGGTCTCGGTATTCGAGGAATGATTTGCCACACACAACCACGTCGTTTAGCTGCTCGCAGTGTTGCAGACCGACTTGCTCAGCAGCTCAATACTAGCGTGGGTGAAAAAGTTGGATTTGCCGTTCGGTTTGAAGACAGAGTGAGCCCGAACACGCTCGTTAAAGTAATGACTGACGGGTTATTGTTAACCGAAGTCCGGCGCGATCGGTCATTGTACGACTACGATACGATAATTGTCGATGAAGCACACGAACGTAGCTTAAACATAGATTTCTTACTTGGCTATCTAAAGCATCTATTAGAAAAACGTACCGATTTACGTGTAATTGTTACCAGTGCCACAATCGATGTCCAAGCATTCTCTTCGTTCTTCGACAGCGCACCTGTTTTTGTGGCAGAGGGTAGATCCTATCCAATTGAGACGAGGTACAAACCGGTTGAAGACGACGCTGAGGGAGTAATGATTGACTGCCTCAAAGAAATTCAAGCGGAACCCACCAGCAAAGTACAAGACGTCTTAGTTTTTCTACCTGGCGAACGAGAAATTTTTAATTGGGCACACTGGTTCAGAAAGCAATTTGGTAATCAGTTTGAGGTGCTTCCTCTATATGCTCGATTACCTGCAACTGAGCAAAGAAAGATTTTTTCGACATCATCAAAACGACGCATCTTACTTGCGACCAACGTCGCGGAAACCAGTCTCACTGTACCAAATATTCGATATGTAATTGATTTGGGGCAGGCGAGGATTAGCCGCTTTAGCGTGCGCTCTCGAATTCAGAGATTGCCTATCGAAGCAATATCCCAAGCGAGTGCGAATCAGCGAGCTGGCAGATGTGGTCGTCTAGCTCCAGGAGTGTGTTTTCGGTTGTTCTCAGAAGAGGACTACTTGTCCAGGGAAGAATTCACGGATCCAGAAATTATGCGGACTAATCTTGCCGCAGTCGTGTTGCAAATGACGGTCTTCGGATTTGGTGAGATTGATACATTTCCCTTTATTAATCGTCCGGACGACCGAGCCGTCGCCGCGGCGAAGAGACTATTGCAAGAATTAGGAGCTTTACAACAAGATCAGATTACCGATCTGGGTAGACAAATGGTGCAAATTCCTGTCGATCCTAGACTCGCGCGAATGTTAATCGAAGCGAATCAACAGAACGCTCTGAAGGAACTACTAGTCATTGTTTCGGCGTTAGCAGTACAAGAACCATTTCTCCGACCATTGGAACAGCAACAAGCTGCGGATAATGCACACCAACAATTCCGTCATCCCAAATCGGACTTTTTGTCGTACCTCAATTTGTGGGAATGGATAGAAGGACTTCGGGAAGACCATTCATGGAGTCAGCTTAAACGGGTTCTTGAGCGACATTTTGTCTCCACGCAACGATACTTGGAATGGCGCGCTTTACATAGACAGCTTGTTTTAACATGCAAACGCTTGCGAATGAATATCAACGAGAAGGTAGCAAGCTTCGACAGGGTCCACAAATCCATATTGAGTGGGTCGTTGAGTTTTCTAGGACTTCGCTTAGATGATTCTTCTTATCAGGGTGCTCGAAATCTCAAGTTTTCTTTGTTTCCAGGCTCTGTCATCGCAAAGCGCAAACCGAAGTGGGTGGTTGCAGCAACAATTGTTGAAACTTCTAGGGTCTATGCACGTGGTCTAGCCGGAATCAAACCAACATGGATTGAGCCCTTCGCTCGCTCGTTTGTGAATTCACGGGTGCACGATCATTATTGGGATTCAACCAAAAACGATAGTCGCACTTACTTAGACATTTCAATGTACGGTTTACCCATTGTTCAAAATCGCTGCGTTAGACTCAAAGACTACGATCGCAACGCAGCTCGAGAACTGTTCTTGACCCACGCACTGGTCCGCGATCAAGCCAACATTGAAATTCAGGAAGTTAGTACAAATTTCGAACTTCGAGAATCACTGCTGGAAACACAATCGAAGGAGCGACGAACAGATATTGTCTTAGGCGAAGATGGTGTTGTCGAACTATATCGTAAAAAAGTTCCCGATGAAGTTTGTGATCGAATGTCATTCATTCGATGGTATCGCACTGCGGGTGCAAAACAACGCAATGCTTTGCTTATTCAACGAGAAGAATTCATGCATCTTCCCAACTATTCCATTCCTGAACATGCATATCCCGCGGAACTAGAAATCAACTCGGTTTGTTTTGTGCTGCGGTACAAATTTGGTCCCGGTCGGGATGACGATGGAGTGTCGATTCGCGTACCACTCGCGGATTTACCAAAGCTCCAACAATCGAGTTTGGAATGGATCGTTCCAGGATTCTTTGAAGAAAAGTGCATTGAATTATTGCGCGGACTTCCTAAACAGTTTCGAAAGCAACTAGCTCCCATACCCGATAAGGTCAATGAACTTGTACCTCTTCTATTACAGGACAGTCAATATCGAGTCGGCCGTCTCGCAGAAGTGTTGTCGCAAAGAATACGAGCTTTGTTTCATGTGGAAATTGCTACTTCTGTGTGGAGTTTGGATGACGTATCAAAACATCTGATAATGAATGTTCAAATTATTGATCAAGAGCAAAAAGTGATCGCACAGGGCAGAAACTTGGCTGAAGTGCGGCAACACGTTCAACACCTTCTTGAGAATCATTTCGATGATTCATTCAAGGCGCAGTTTGAGCAGCAAGGATTGACAACATTTCCACAATCTGGCTTATCTCGCACAATTACAGCAGAGAGCTCATCGGGAGCGATCGTGCTTTTCCCTGTGCTTGTGGATCGCGGCGACTGCGTTGACATACAGGTAGGTTTCGATGAACGAGACCAATACCAAAGATCACTAAGAGGGATGTGTCGGCTAGCACTTATACAGGAGCGCGATACGATAAGTTACTTATCGTCTCAGTTCAATAATGACCGTGCACTACAGTTGTACTCGTCGAATCTTGGGAATCTTCATGACTTTCGACAGTTGCTTTTTTTGACAGCAGCGCGTGACACATTTTTTCCTCGTTCACCGGTGCCTGAAAGTGAAGAAGAGTTTCAGCAAGTTATCGAAATTAACCGTCAACGTTTCATTCCCAATGCTCTACACCTGATGGATCTAGTGTCGAACGCATTGTCGATGCGACATCACTTGATGCTTCGAGTAGAGTCTTTAGAGAAACCAGTATTTCGAGAATCTCGCGAAGACATCAGACAACAACTCTATAGCCTCTTTGATTCGGACTTTCCATTTTCATTTTCCAGTGAACGCATGCCTGATTTACCTCGGTACCTTCAAGGGGTCAAAACTCGGTTAGATCGGCTCTCGGGGAAACTTAAAAAGGATTTACTTGCAACTAGAGAAGTAGCACGTTGGCAGGAACGACTAGCTTCGCTTGGCGTCCCGCGTCAACACCCCTATGTAGACGGATTATTTCACTTAATCCAAGAGTATCGACTGTCGCTATTCTGCCAGGAATTAAAGACTAGGACTAAACTGTCTCCTCAGCGTTTGGAACAAGCATTCGCACAGTGGGAACACCCCAAATAGTCTTCCTACCGCGTAGTCTAGGTATTTGGCATGTAAATCTCAAACTTTTTGCCAATTCTATGATTCTGTCTGAATAATGGAGGAATAATGGAATTATTTGTGAGTAATATTGTCACTTCTACTAATTGCAATGTAGGTTGAAACTGTAACAAGGCAGTTTTTAGTTACAAAACCCCTAACCCTTGTGAGGATTTTTCTATGAAAATCAATGAATCCAAACCTGCCATCGTTGGCGTTGGTGCGTTTATGGCTGCTTCCCTCGGTGTAAGCCTCAGTGCTTCTCTTGACGAAGATGCAACCAATCTATTCGTAGCAGAGTCTCTCGACGATATCGATGTATTAGCCGCTGAAGACGAAGAAGAAGCTTCATGTGGCGAAGGTCAATGCGGCGACGACGAAGACGATGAAGACGGCGATGATGAAGGTGAATGTGGCGAAGACGAAGGCGGGTGTGGCGAAGGTCAGTGCGGTGAAGAAGACGACGCCGACGAAGACGACGAAGACGCCGACGAGGAAGAAGAAGAGGAAACCACCGAGGAGTAATCTCCTTCCTCCCATACAAACTTTCGTTTTAACTGACGAATTGTGGTTCCGAGTTTAAATCCGAACCGCAATTCGTCTGTTTTTCACTTGTGCTCCAACAACTATCTATTCGAGGCGCTGGTCTAGGCCTGCGTCGTGGTATGTTTCGCGCGCTCCGCGAGCATCCGGAACTCATTAATGAGAATGTCGACTTCTGGGAAGTTGCACCAGAAAATTGGATTGATGTAGGTGGTCGTTTTGGGCGGGAATTTCGGATGTACGCGGAACGATTCCCGGTAGTTTGCCACGGACTATCGCTCTCGATCGGTGGTCCTAGCCCCTTAGACTTGGACTTTTTAGCGAGTGTTCGAGGATTTCTCGACACACACAACATCTCTCTCTATTCGGACCACTTGAGCGCATGTAGCGATCATGGTCATCTCTATGATCTGATGCCAATTCCTTTTACTGAAGACGCGGTTCGACATGTAGCATCCAGAATTCGTACCGTACAAGAGGTGCTAGAGCGAAAAATTGCTGTTGAACACGTTTCTTACTACGCCGCTCCAGGTCAAGAACTTAGCGAAAGTGATTTCATTAATGCCGTGCTCACAGAAGCGGACTGCAATCTCTTACTCGATGTCAACAATGCATATGTGAACAGCGTGAACTTCGGATACGATCCTTACGAATTCATTGACACTCTACCGATCTCAAGAGTCACCTATATTCACATCGCAGGACACTTTAAAGAAGCAGAAGATTTGAGGATTGATACACACGCAGCTGCAGTAGCTGATCCGGTTTGGCAATTACTTGAATATGTCTACCAACGATATGGAACGATCCCAACACTATTAGAACGAGACTTTAACTTTCCCGCGATCCCCGATTTAATATCGGAAGTTTCTCGGATCAAAGAATACCAACAACATTGCGATCACTCCAAATCGGAGCAAACCCACCGTGGACAGTAGTTTAGGCGACGATTTACCCGAATATCAACGAATTCAACAGCAGTTCGCCGATTACATTCGAGACCCTGCGCACAATACCGTGCCTCCAGGTATTGAGCAACGTCGCATGGACATTTACAAACGTCTCTTTTTCAACAACTTGGCTTCGTTCTGTGCGAAATCGTTTAAGTCGTTCCGGCCTTTCGTCGATGACGATATATGGGACACTCTCATTCGAGGATTCATGCGAGAACAATCTTGCTCTTCGCCCTATTTCAAAGACATACCGATTGCTTTCGTAGAGTATTTAGAGAGTTCCAATCAGGACAGTACCGAGTATCCTTTCATGAGTGAAATGTGCCATTTAGATGCGACGAGAATGCAACTACGTCTAGCTCCGGATGCGCCGCAGTGTGCTAATCTTGATATCAGTGCGGACGCTTCCTGTGTCCAGCTATCATCCACAGTGCGATTGCTGTCTTATCAATGGCCAGTTCATAAACTGACCCCATCTACGTGGAACAGCGAACAACCGAATCAACCTACATGGTTAATCGCATTTCGCGATCGTAACGATCAAGTTGAAGTTTTAGGAACCAACGCGCACACGTTTCGAATGTTGGAATCGGTGGAACACCCTCTCACGCTAACTGCTCTGATAGCTAGATTAAGTGACGAGTTTGACATCCCTCGTGAATCGCTGACGAACCAGTTAGTACCCACGATTCAGGCATTTAATAAAAGAGGGGTGATCTTAACATCCCGCAACAAACAAATCGACACTTCAGCCGCCTAATTTTGTTTCGCGTCTAACTTCGCTTTGATGAATTCTGAATGACGCAAATGCAACAGGTCGGCGATTTTGCGAATTACATGTTCTTCGTAGTGGAACGAAGCGCTTTCTAAGCTGTTCATTCGCCACAGGTGAGTCAGTAGAGTGATCTTCTCCTCTAGATCCAGTTGCTCATTAAGGGTCCTTGTAAACTTGTGAAGCCCAGTCGACCGTTTGTGTTCACTCTCCGCTTCCTTCAAGACTCTACCCGCTTGTGTCTGATCAAAACCATAGAGCTGTGTTAGTGCAGTTTCAATGAGATCTTTTTCTTCTGGTTGTAATACGTGGTCAGCCCAAGCAACTTCTAGTAGAACCATAGCGGCTGCGATTGGAACTAAATCTTGTTCTTCAAACTCTAATGTGTGTTGCGAGTCAGCCTTTGAAAATAAAGTCTTTACGCTGTTAAACATGCTGAGTGCTTTTGATGTCAATCGATGAAACGTTGTTCAAGTTAAAATTGTATTGTCCTTTGCAGTATGTGTTCCATTCGACTCAATACTGCTAACACACTCTATAACGGCTTTAAATTCGACGGCACAACCATACAGATTAAAACAACTCGAAAAGCGCACTTCTATGCTCTGTTCTGCAGTCGATGTAGCGGTTGCGAATTTATAAGAAAATCGTTAAAATATATGCATTCTTGGGATTTACTTCAGAAACCCTCCATTTTCTCTCCATTTTTTGTCACCTATCTAAGTTAAACACTTAGTTTTACCACGAAGCTTCATAGGATGAAAAAACAGCATACACTTGCTGAGACAGTAGATGCCATTGGAATAGGCGTCCACACTGGGGAACGGTCTCGAGTTTCGATTCGACCCGCACCCACAAATTTCGGTATTCAATTCGTACGGGACGATTTTCCCAATACATTTATTCGAGCTTCGGCTGCGCATGTCTCGGATACAACTTTATCAACAACGATAAGATACAACGACATTGAGATTTCGACCATAGAACACTTGATGTCCGCACTGTGGGGACTGGAGGTCGACAATGCGATTGTGCATGTGACCGGAGAAGAGGTGCCCATCATGGATGGCAGTGCGGAAGGATTCGTCAACTTAATCATGATGCATGGTGTTAAAGAGTGTGATGGAATTCGCAAGTTTCTGAAGATCAATCGCGACATAACAGTTACCCAAGGTGATGCGGTTGCGGCACTCCGTCCGTTCAATGGTTTTAAGGTTGGATATACGTTTGTGAAGTATCACCATGTGTTCAATCGATACCCAAAACACGTCGAGTTGGATTTTTCGGAAGACTCCTATATTGACGATGTGTGCAAGGCTCGATCTTTTGGACTTGCCTCAGAATTAGACGAAGCTAGATCAGTTAATCGATGCCTTGGTTCCAGCATGGAAAATGCTATCGGCATTGACGACAAAGGAGTCATGAATCCTGAAGGCTTACGGTACAAGGATGAATTCGTCAAGCACAAAGTGTTAGACGTGATCGGCGATTTATATTTACTCGGTATGCCTCTACTAGCAGAGTTTGAGGGGTATATGTCGGGTCATGCTTTGAATAACAAATTAGTACGAGCGGTGCTCCGAACGCCAGAAGCATGGACTATCGTCGATTCAGAAGGAAATGAAGTAGTTGATGAGGAAAACGCTATTTTTCGTCCTCATCACTTCCGCGCCGACTAAGCTCTCTCAATTTCACCACTCTATCGGTCATCGCGGGTCGATGACTCTTTGACCACGGTGAGTAACAGCATCATTGCATCCTATGTGCGTCGAACGAATGCAGTTCGCTGTATACTTGCTGAACCACTATGACGATTAGAACACGCGTTGCACCATCGCCAACTGGCTTACCACACCTCGGTACGGCTTACGTTGCGCTTTTTAATCGTGCTTTTGCACATCAGCATCAAGGCAAATTTGTACTACGAATGGAAGACACTGATGTCGAACGTAGTGACCCCACATCGGATCAAGCAATACAAGATGCCCTACGCTGGATCGGGCTTGATTGGGATGAGGGTCCTGATGTAGGTGGTCCTCTAGGTCCGTATCGGTGTAGCGAACGCTTATCGATCTATCATGACCTGATAGCGGAATTAGTAGCCATCGGCGGCGCGTTCTACTGTTTTTGCACGAAAGAACGATTGGACTCAGTTAGAGCGGACCAACGTCAACAAGGACACGTACCTAAATACGATGGGCATTGCATTGGACTGAGCACGCAAGAAATTCAATCGCATATCGAAGAAGGCAAACCCCATGTCATCCGGCTAAAGGTTCCCACCGAGGGAAATTGCGTATTTCACGACACACTACGCGGTCCGATTGAAATCCCTTGGGGACAGGTGGATATGCAAGTACTCATAAAGTCAGATCGATTTCCAACTTATCACTTCGCTGCCTCTGTAGACGATCATCTAATGGAAATCTCGCACATTTTTCGCGGGGAAGAGTGGTTGAGTTCCTGCCCTAAACATCAATTGATTTACACGTACTTTGGATGGGAGCAACCGGAATTGATTCACTTGCCGCTGTTGCGAAATCCAGATCATTCGAAAATTTCGAAGCGAAAGCAAAGTACTTCGATCAATTATTTTCGCCGTTGTGGATACCTCCCGGAAGCGTTGTTGAATTATCTCGCTACGATGGGATTTTCGATGCCCGATGAAAGGGAAATGTTTTCGTTTCAAGAATTTCGAGAAGCATTCACACCATCACGTGTTTCCACATCTGGTCCTGTATTCGATCTAGCCAAGCTCTCTTGGTTGAATGGCCAGTACATTCGAAGTCTCTCACACTCTGAGTTCAAGGAGAAATTGGGAGACTGGGCGTTTGGCGACGGACGAGCGGACTCGATCCTCAGATTGGTTCACGATCGGACGGAGAGATTTGACGACGTGTTCTCGCAAGCAGATTATCTCCTAGGCGAGCGCGCGATACTCAAGGCAGAATTATTTAACCACAAGAAAATAACTTCAGACGATTGTGTTCGGGTGTTGTATTTCTCACAACTGCTGTTGGAACAGATAAAGAATTGGGACAGTGAAAGTGAAGTAATATCCGAAGCGTTTAAGCAACTGGCGGAGTTGTTAGAGCTTAAGTTTCGAGAGTTCTTGTTTCCCTTGTTTGTAGCAATTTCGGGCCGTTCAGTTTCTCTTCCACTTTTTGACTCCATTCAGATCCTAGGTTTGGATGTTGTGAACGCTCGACTTCGTTCTGCAATAAACGTGCTCGGAGGTGTGTCTAAAAAAACAGCAAAACGATTGGATTCGGAATGGCACCAGCTTGCGTCCCAATCGATCTTCACAACTAAAACAAACTAAAATACTCTTCCTTTGGGGCCATAGCTCAGCTGGGAGAGCGCGACGATGGCATTGTCGAGGTCGGGGGTTCGATCCCCCCTGGCTCCACCAAAAGAAATCGAAAGTAACGATTCTCTTCTAAATCATACTTGCTAACAGTGTAGCGATTCCCAAAAACACGAAAAACCCCACCACGTCCGTGATTGTGGTCAATATGATCGAGGACGCGGTCGCAGGGTCTTGTCCAAACCGTGCGAGCAAGATCGGAACTAACGTACCAGCGATGCCTGCAATTGCTAAGGCAATCACCATCGAAAGAGAAATAATTAACGAAAGTCCCCAAGACTGTTGCCAAAGGAAGACTGCTTGTCCACATACGACGGCGATGAGTACACCGTTGATCGTACCTACAAACAACTCCTTACGGGACAACCTGAACCATTGCCGAAAGCTAATTTCTCGTAAAGCTAAGCCACGAATGGTCACCGCCATTGATTGTGAACCTGCATTCCCACTTTGTCCCGCCACAACTGGAAGCAACACCGCCAATGCGGTGAACTGTGCCAACATATTTTCAAAGAGTCCAACTACTGCAGCAGCTAAGAAGGCAGTACCCAAATTGATATAGAGCCAAGGTAATCGGTGTTTGATTGAAAAGATTCCGCGTGATAGAGCGCGTTCGTCTACGCTGACCCCCATCATGCGTTGTAAGTCGGCTTGAGCATCCTCTTGAACCACATCCTGCAAGATGTCTTGCCGTACGACTCCAAGGAGTTTGTTTTCGTCATCGAGTACGGGGAGAATATCGAAGTCCATCGTCTCCATCATTTCGACGACTGCGTCGCGCGATTCGACGACATTGATCTCACAAGGAACGTTTTCAATGATGTCTCTGATGGACGTGCTTCCATGAGCTAATGCAAGGGAATGCGTTGTTACTCTACCAAGCAATCGATTATCTCGGTCGACGACAAGTTGAGTTAAATCGACCGTTTGTGCTTCGACTCGAATTTGCTCGATAGCTTCGTCCACACTCATATCGACATAAATGGTGCCAACAGCTGAACTCATGATGTTGGCGACAGAATCTGCCGGAAACGACAGCACTGTTTCTATTTCCTTTCGAGTACTGTCAGGAAGACTTTTTAGTACCTTAGATTTCTCCTCTTCCGACATAGTGAGAAGTACCTTGAGAAGTACTCGAGTGGGTGCGTGTAACAGAATCTCTCGTTGTTGTCCTGAAGACAATCTAGGGTAAATGTGTGTTGCTCGACTTGGAGAAAAGAAATCGATGATTTCAATGAGGGATTCGACCGGCAAATCTTGTATTTCTTCTAACAGTCGGTCATCAGGTAAAGCTTGGAGTACATCAGCGGCCTCTGCTGGAAACTGCTCCACAAATTGTTGTCGCAATACGACGCTCGCCTGCACTGTTAGCCTCGGTTTCTCGTTCTAGGTTTGTGTGCACTTGGTAGTTCTTTGACCACATCAAGCATGGTGCTCATGATGTCCATGACCAAAGCGTATTCATCATTCTGAGAAATGTCTTCTCGTGTTTTGTGCCTTTCAATTAAATGTTCCCAATGTAAAACTCCAATAGCTCTACGGTTTTTGTCGACAACTGGGAGTCTGTCTACCCGGTGCCAAGCCTCTATTTCTACGATGGACTTAGCTGTCGCACTTGCTGGTAACAACGTCGTTCGTTTGATGCATCGAGCTATTGGTTCACTTCGCCCACTACGGAGTAGACTTCTGTCATCCAAAAGAC
Source organism: OMG group bacterium (assembly GCA_012267385.1). GTDB lineage: Bacteria > Pseudomonadota > Gammaproteobacteria > Pseudomonadales > Azotimanducaceae > Bin55. The sequence continues at coordinate 36,137 of JAAXGW010000023.1, read as the reverse complement.
CCAGTACGCGGTCTTCAGAGTTTACGATTAAGAGATTTTCGGTGTCGTCGTCATCAAGCTTACGAATACTATCCCTTACTTCCGCACATGTCATCTTGTCAGGAAAAGTGAGAAAATCCTTGTCAGCGAGTGCGGCAACAGAATCTTTTGCGAAATTCACGTATTCTCGTAACACACGCAATTTATTGACATCTTTAACTTGTGTGAGGACGGTGGCGCGCACATCTTCTGGCAGTCGTCTCGCAATTCTCGCAACCGCATCGTCGCTGCCAACATGAACCCATCTCAAAATCGCTTCGGAGTCCTGAGTGCCAATGAACCCGACGGTAAATCGGCGCGGTGCATACGCTAACACCTCGATTAACGAAGTAATAGGCAAGTCTCTTAGTATTTGATGAGCTTCGTTTGTCGCACAACTCGCTAATACTTGGCCGAATTGTTCAGGATGTTCTTCGGCGAAATTGAGAATCAGACCGCGCTGTAGAACTACCGAATCCGACATGCTAAACTCGCTGTTATTCGTCTGAGGAAATCAGTACGAAGGGTTCATGTGAAAATAACGAAGCAGGAACGTAGGTGGTACCTTCTTCCGTCATTAAGTGTACTTTTGTGCGGCGAATTTCGACAATCGTACCGACATAGTTTCGAATTTTTATGCGATCTCCCACAGATAGATTTGCGAGTTCCTGCCTCGCAACCAAATTCGCGACGTGGTGATGTGATCCAATTCCAATAGTAATACCGATGGAAGCTAGGACAACTCCTAGCAGCACGATTATGGAATTGCCCAAAAACGAAATGTCGACGTCTACTTGTTGCAGACCGATAATAATGCCGATCACAAATATGCTGACATAGCTGACGCGACCGATTGTGACTGCTATCCGAGTGTCGGACATCGCGCGTATTACAAAATCTCGCACTGCGACACCCACCAGATGACCAACCAATATGACGATTGCTCCTAACAGTACATTGGGAAGTCGTTGCGAGAATTCATCCAAAAGTGGGTTTTCACTCCGCAAGTCTAGGATTTGAAACGCCAGTAGTGCCATCACGAAGACACACGTCCATAGTGCTATGGGACCTGCGCGACGTAGAGCTATCTCTAAGCTCTTTGCGGGACTGTCCTTAGCTCTACTGATTCTCTCGGCTAACCTCACAAAAATCAACCGCACTACGAGACCGCCGATCAATCCAGCTACTATGAGGACGAGTGCCCAGACTTCATTTGGGATAGCACTGATATAGGCACCGATGCCGTTTGAGGTTTGATCCACTGGGGATGACATTCTGCTGTTTAGTCTACATCAGAGAGAATCGATGTTCTTTCGAAGATTGTTCTTTGGGTCGGTAACGATGGACTCAAGAACTTGAACACGTTCCTCCAATTGAACTAGATCAGTTTGTGATTCGAGTGCAGAGAGACGAGCGTCGTACTCACTCTTTCGTGTACGGTATCGTGCGCGAATCCATTGGGATATCAGGCTCGAAGCGATCGACAGAAACACGATCATGACTATACCGCCCCACATATATTTGGAGTCCATATGAAACTACTATCCTAAATATCTATTGACTTCGATTGACGTTTTCAAGACAAGCGAAACAGTCCCCAAATTATAGAATTATGTTCGGTTCTAATCGCATGCTAAAACTAACTAGAAGATGCACGATTTAGGATGGCATCGCGAGTCACAGTCAAAAGAAACCTTGAGTTTGAGTGGATTTAGCCACGGTTTTTTTCACCTTCCGTCCAATACAATAGAGAGAAGGAACTTAGTTACATAGATATGAGCATTTTTCGTCGTTTAACAGAAAAACCCTGGGTGGAAGCTGATGACCGCGTGGAGAGGCTTCACACGAAATCTTTTCGAGCTCACGATCGCAAGGTAGCACTTTATGTTTTCCTGTGCGTTGTGGGAAGTGTTTTCTTTCTGTTGTTCGCGGCTACTCACATGCGCATCGCGCTAGCGACCGATTGGGTACCAATGCCGGAGCCGTTCTTACTCTGGGTCAATAGCATCGTCTTAGTGGCAGTAAGCATGGCTTTGGAATATTCGCGTCGACTAGTCAACAGTAAAAGAGAAGGAATGCTTGTCTTCTTGATTGCCGGTGTCTTAACTGTGGTGTTTTTAGTGTTACAAATCGTTGTATGGTCGCAACTGATCGAGCTTGGATATGCCGCACAACGAAATCCCTCCAACGCCTTCTTTTACGTCCTCACCGCGCTCCACGCAGGACATTTAATCGGCGGATTGATCGCTTGGTGCCGCGCTTTGTGGCGGATGCGCGACAGGGAAGGGGACTATGCACATATCCGGCTCAGTGTCGAATTATGTGCAATTTACTGGCACTTTTTACTTCTTGTCTGGGTCGTTATCTTAGCTCTCTTTGTTTCCACGTAGATTTGCATGAGCACGTCGGTTAGTGCCTCACAGCAGCTGAGCTTCAACATCTCCGGGATGACTTGCGGTTCTTGTGTTGAACGATTAGAAGTTGCATTCAAGAAAGAACGCGGGGTTTTAGATGTCGCGGTAAATCTTGCGGCTGAGAAGGCATATTTACGGATCGATCCGAATCTCCTAGCTATAAAAGACTTGGCGGGAGTCGTGAATCGGGCTGGTTTTCAAGTGGGAGTTGATACACGGACCTACCAAGTCGGGGGAATGTCTTGTACCGCGTGTGCAAGTAGGATACAAGACGCACTACTCAAAATTCCGGGCGTCGAGGCTGCAGAGGTGAATTTTGCTACGGAGAATGCGACGGTCCGAACGATCAAAGGGTTAGTAACCGAACGCGACCTAGTAAGTCGGGTGCGAACTGCTGGTTTTAGCTTGTTTACGCGACCTGAACCCGATGACGAAGCGATTCAGTTTCAAAATGAAGTTACCAAAGAACGACGGTCCGTGCTATTAGCTTCATTCTTTGCGTCGTTACTACTGCTGCAAATGCTAGCACAATTCATAGGTTGGCGTTCGTTTCATTGGATGCCAGCGGCTGAAGTGCTATTTGCAACACCGGTTCAGTTCTGGTTTGGTCGCAAGTTCTATATTGGAGCTTTCAATGCGCTCAGAAATCGCAGTGCGAACATGGATGTCTTGGTTGTCCTCGGCACGACCTCGGCATACCTCTACAGTTGGTATCTCATGATTCAGCATGGCGAAGCGGCAGAGGGGCAAATGTACTTCGAGTCCGCGGCAGTGATCATTACGCTTGTGCTTTGGGGCAAATATTTAGAAACGCGCGCGAAAAGAAAAACGTTTTCTGCAATCCGTGAACTGCTGAGCTTACGACCTCGAGTGGTGCGAGTTCGAACTGAAACTGGCGATACAATCGAAAAACCAACAGAACTACTTGAACTAGGAGAAGTAATAACCTGCATTCCCGGGGAAAGAATATCAGCAGATGGAGAGGTTATTGAAGGTGAAGCACACACTGACGAATCTCTGATAACAGGGGAAAGCCATCCAGTGCACCGTCAAATTGGCGACGAAGTGTATGAAGGTGCAGTAAATTTAGACGGCCATCTCGTGGTGCGTGTAACAAAAGTTGGGGACGACACGACCTTGAATCGAATAGCACGACTTGTACAACAAGCGCAAGTTGGCAAAACGGATATTCAGCGTCTAGTGGACAAGGTGAGTGGTTTTTTTGTTCCCGTTGTTATTCTCATCGCATTGATCACTTTAGTTGCTTGGAGTATCGTAGGAGACTTCGAAAATGCACTCATCAATTCTGTGTCAGTTTTGGTCATTGCTTGCCCTTGCGCCTTAGGATTGGCCACACCGACTGCTGTGATTACCGGCACGGGAACTGCGGCACGTGCAGGGATTTTGTTTCGCGACATTGAAGCTCTAGAGCATGCCCATCGAGTACAAGAAGTAGTGTTTGACAAAACAGGCACTTTAACGCATGGTAAACCTTCCTTTGTTCGAGGACAGGTGGTGCGTAAAGGGAATGCTGAGTTGTACGACACCTATCTAAATGCCGCCATCGCCCTACAGTCCCTTAGTGAACATCCCATCGCCAAAGCGTTTCTCGACCACGCAAAAGAGCAGGGTCTAGATGTCCTTACTCCCACAGGTTTTCGCGCATATGTTGGTGAGGGTGTTAGTGGCAGTGTTGAAGGTATTACTTGTGCTTTGGGTAACGATCGTTTGCTACGCCGATTTGGACACGAACCAGTAGCGACGGACGAGTTCGAAAGTACGGTGTGGCTGCTTTTTGCTGATCAAGTGGTCGCGGAGTTTGTTTTCGTGGATATCGAACGTCCGACATCTAGTGAGGCAGTTGCAAACCTTCAACAAAGGAAAGTCAAGGTTCACATACTTAGTGGCGACAGCAAAGAGGTCACTGAACGTCTAGCGCACACACTTGGCATTACTTCTTATGCTTATCGTCAAACTCCTGAATCCAAAGTAGAGAGAGTTGAAGCAATTCAGACAGAAGGTACATCGGTCGCTATGGTGGGAGATGGGATCAATGATGCTCCCGCGTTGGCACAAGCACGACTCGGCATTGCGATGAGTTCAGGAACCGACATCGCGATGGAAGTCGCACCAGTTACTTTGATGCGTACAGATCCACGACTCGTAGCGGCCACCTTGGATATCAGTACTCGAACCTTCAGGAAGATAAGACAAAACCTTTTCTGGGCTTTTATCTACAACGTTGTCATGATACCTTTAGCAGTATTAGGATACCTAGATCCTACGATCGCTGGAGCCGCAATGGCATTGTCGAGCGTCAGCGTGGTGACGAATTCGCTGTTGTTAAAACGGTGGCGCTCTCAAGTGTCTTGAGAGTTTTTATCGAGTCTGAATCATCCTTCTTCAGACGAGCTAGAGGAACGATCAACAGAACCAAATACACGCGAGCGACTTGAACTAAGGTGTACATTCACTCCTGGTGGAACACTAAACACTAGTTCAATTTGACCAATCTCGTGACCGTATGTTTTCACGGTTTCTTCTAGCGCATACGCTTCTTTGATTAATTGCAAAACTCTTTTTTGATTGTCGTCCAGCTCCAATTCGCTTTCAACAGTCTTCAACCGGTCCAGTGCATCTGGTTCGGTTGGTTCAATACATACCACGATCGCAGGTGGAAGCGTTAGTCGAAGTTCGACGTCACCAACGATGAATCCAGCACTCTCTAGGATTGGAGCAAACGTCGAGTACTCTTCAAACAGTTTCTTGACTGCTTTGGCGAGCCCTTGTCTCCCAGCTCCAGCAACTTTAGCAAATACTTCGTTTCCACTTGCTTTCACTTTATCTTTAATTTGATCTGCGGTCGATTTGAACTGTTCGAATACCACCTCAATCACCTCCTTCAATTCGATGGTGTAGACTCATGAGATGCTGATCGATAGCTTTGTATAGTTCCTCAACACTAGCATCGTTATTGATCACTACACTCGACCAGCGTACTCTTTCGTCAATTGAAATCTGCGCCTTAATGCGCTGTTTGAGCCGTTGTTCAGTGGTACTGTCGCGTGTCACAACCCGTTGTACCACGTTTGTTTCATCGGCGAGTACCGTCCAGACTTCGTCCACAATAATATGCCAGTCAGCTTCGATTAGTACTGCAGCTTCAAAGAACACTATTGGACTTAGTTGCCCATCTGCAGTTTGTTGTAAACGCTGAACAGCTAACTGTTTAATGGCCGGCCAGACAATTTCGTTTAAGCGCTGTAGTTGGGTTAGGTCTGCGAAGACGATATTTCCGAGTGCTTTACGATTAATCGTTCCATCCTCGGCAACGACTTCGTCCCCAAAAACACGGACAACCTGTTGATAGCACGAGGTATCGGGAAGGTATGCTTCGTGTCCAAGTCGATCGGCATCAATAACAGGATATCCCAGTTGTTCTAAGTACCGTGCAACGGTTGACTTTCCTGCGCCGATGCTTCCCGTCAAACCGATAGTGTACATTGTGGAAAGTAAACGACGGTCAAGTCAAAGCACAGTACTTAGCACGAATTGGATTGAACACGGTGTAGTCGTTGTCCCGTCATTCTAACGTTTGTATCTCTTCAGGGATTTCGTCAGTTTCGCAATCTCTAGGCTGAAACAAAGCACAACCGCCCACGAATAAAGTTGTAAATGTAAATAAGAACAACCAAGTGAACTTTCGTCTCAGAGGACGTTGTGTCATGTGCTAGATCTAGTGGAAGTTTCGTTAAATTTCAGAAACAGAGATTGTAGGTTTATGCTTTATCAATCCAAACATTATTATTATGTTCGCATTGGATTGTGCGAATTTAGAGGATCAAATCCACTAATAACATGATGTTGAGATCAGTCGGAAGTGACGCGACGTTGGATTTCAACGGGACACACAATTCCAGTGGGACTTCCTTCATTTGTATCACTGAAACATCAATACAGAGTTTTAGACTTCACAGCATTCAAGGACGTATAGCGATTGAATCATTCTGCATCGCACTTTAAGCACGATCTACTCTTAGTTGGTGCAGGGCACTCAAATGTGCAAGTTTTGCGGATGTTCGGTATGAGACCACAACGCAATGTACGTATAACCGTGGTCGCACGCGAAGCTCATTCGCCGTATTCAGGAATGTTGCCGGGGTTTGTGTATGGTATGTATTCTTGGGAAGACATTCACATCGACCTAGCGAAGTTGTGTACTTTTGCGAACGCTCGGCTAATCGTCGATGAAGTGGTGCGAATTAGTCCCTCAGTCAACAGAGTCAAACTCCGAGAAAGACCTGATCTCCGCTACGACTGTTTAGTTATCAATACCGGAGGTGAACCGGGAATAAAGTTTCGCGGTCTCTCGAATGTCACGGCGGTAAAACCAATCGGACGTTTTACCACCGAATGGGACCTCATCGTAGCACAAGGCGAATCTGGTCTGCATAGTAAGCTCGTTGTTGTTGGAGGAGGTCCAGGAAGCGTTGAAGTTGCCCTTGCTGTTAGAGAGCGGTTTGGGTCAGTGTTCGACATCACGATCGTATCCGCTGATCCTGAACTGATGATTCAACACAATCGACGAGTGAGAAAAATTGCGGTAGCAACGTTAAAGCGAAATGACATCAAGTTTCTCGTCGATTTTCGAGTCTCCTCGGTGACAGATCAAGAAGTGGGAGCGGAAAATGGCGCTAAGGTTCCATGTGATCATGTTTTGTGGGTTACCGGGGTGGAAGCTCCTGCGTGGATTCGGGAGTCCGGATTCGATGTTGATATCGGAGGCTTTCTTAAGGTAGATAAGAAACTACGTAGTACTTCTCATCACAACGTCTTCGCGGGAGGCGACATGGTTTGTCTCGTAGGTCAGGAACGACCAAAGTCCGGCGTGTTCGCAGTGCGTGAAGGACCGATTCTCGCACGCAACGCGCGATTATTTCTCAAAGGAAAATCACTTCGTTCATACAACGCTCAAAGACAAGCACTCGCAATCTTGCGGCTACCAGGCAACGATGCACTCGCATCCAAGGGGCCATGGTGTATGCGCTCGAAAATTATCAGTCGTTGGAAACACAGAATCGATGTGAAGTTTATGCGTCGATTTAAAGAGTTAAGGACAATGTCGTTCCCGGTTTTGACGTCGTTTGTACCCAAAAAGTCCAAAGTGGATGAAATGCGTTGTGGTGGATGTGCTTCGAAGCTAGGCGCGCGGCTACTGGATCGTGTCCTCTCTCGCTTAAAAGCAAGTGACGTGCTCGGAACGATTAATGGTTTGGATGATGATGCCGCAGTAGTGGACCTTGGTTCTAACACGATAGCGACGAGTTGTGATCACTTTAAGCCGATGATTACAGATCCTTTTCGGTTTGGACGAGTTGCTGCCGCGCACGCACTGAATGATCTATACGCCATGGGATCCGTTCCCAAAATCGCTTTAGCGCTGGTAACTATCCCATTGATGGCGGAATCTCTGATGGAGGATGATTTTTTTCAAGTGTTATCGGGTGCAGTTTCGGTTTTTAAGTCAGACAACGTTACCTTAGTCGGTGGTCACTCTGCCGAAGGTGTTGAAGCGTCTTTGGGTTTTGCGGTGACTGGCACACACATTGATCCACCGTGGTTTCGATCCGGCATGTTGCAGGGTCAGGATTTAATTCTCACGAAACCACTGGGTACTGGGATACTGTTGGCGGGGTTAATGTATATGAAGACTCGTGCGGCTGACTTGGTGAAGTGCATCGAGAGTATGGAACTCTCCAATAAACGTGCAGCGTCCTTATTCCGCCAGTATGAGGCGTCCGCAGTCACCGACATCAGTGGATTTGGACTCGTCGGGCATTGTGCGGAACTCGTACAACGATCGGACGTGAGCATTGAACTCTTTGCAAACTCTGCTAATGTACTCCCTGGTACCCGAAACATATTGAGTCAGGGGATTAAAAGTACACTACACGATGCAAATGTTCAAGCATTAGACGATTTTGAGGTTGCTCCTGATTTGGAAGACCAAGATCTTGCGCCACTAGTAGATCCTCAGACCAGTGGTGGGCTTTTAGCCGCTGTACCTTCTGACGAGTCTAGCGAGTGCTTAGCGGCTCTCATCGACGCAGGATATCAACACGCCGCGATTGTCGGGCGAACAGTGGCCGAGAAATCCTCACGGATTCTCAGCTGAACAGACGGTAGTGTCTTTGTCTGAATTCATCACTATAGTATGGTATGTGTTTGCAGATGAGTTAAACATCGGAGGAGAGGAACTTCTTCGTCAATCGTGGAGAAGGTGTGAGACTGAATGTAGAATTGCTGTGGTAAACCAAAATTCCATTGGAGAAATCTGACATGAGAATCTCTAAATTTTCACTTCCTGTGATCATCGTTGGATTTGCGCTGACGTTTCTACTGGCTGGTAGCCTATCAGCAAAAGAAAGGGGTGGTACGCTCACGCTGGGCTTTCCTATTGGAACGAAGTGAACAAGTGGGAGAATGAAACCTATTTTGACACCTATTTACCCGGTTTCAGTACATCCGGTTGGAGAAGGGACGGTTCTGCTAGCAAATTTTCCGGCGGTTTCGGTTATAACTTCAACAAAAACTGGGCGATTGAAGTTTTTAACTTGGGGCTACCGGATCTGATCATTCCCGCAACCCATTGGTTGATTCCTCCGATAGAACCAGATGACGAGCCAGTGTCTGCATCTTGGGTAGCCTCTAGAACGGACGGAAATTTTCTAGGTATATCTGTCATCTACGATCACTACCTCAGCGAACGAATTTCTGTATTTTTGAAAGTAGGTGGGGGGTGGAGCGGTCCTGGAAAAAAGAAAATGGATAGTACTCTAACAGGTTCCCATCGTGTGCTGCTTGAAGAACAGGTACCTTATAGTTTAAGTGGATCTAGGCCTGTGGGTTCCGACGCAACGTCGGTTTATGCAGTTGGCATGCGAATGCCGTTATTTCAGTATCCCAAGGTTTCCATCACTATCGAATACCAGTTCGTAATGAAAGATGAACGGCTATGGAATACAGAGGAACAGGTCGATACGACTAACACGACCTTCCAATACCACACTAGAAAAATGTCAGCCGTCGAAATCGGTATCGAGTTGCGTGTGTGATTTTGTTTGAGGGTAGACTAGTAGTAGTTTCGATAAGTGTTGAGAGATTAGTTGTTAATGGAACTCATAGGTAGTTCATGTTGTGACCATGATGTCCGATTCGACTACGATTGGCTTCATTCACGATCTTTACTTATCCCATATTTACTCACTTTTTGGCATTAAAGCACTTCAGAGTTCGCAGGTGAGACCTGCCCCAACGACGAGTGCAGTCGGTTGGAGATGCTTTTGAGCATTCAGCAGTCTTAGACGAAGCTAGTGAGTTGGGTATATTGTCTGGCTCGGAAATAGCTCAGATTTCAAACTGAGACACTGCCGAAAAGACTGGATTAAACTTGCAGAGGCTCTAAGAAATAACAGACGCAATCTTGACGCGCGATTCGTGGATCTTCTGTGTACATAGATAAGATCGTGTCTCTTCGAAGGGATACATTTTTCCCTTTATAGGTTAAGAAAGTTCGAGTTTGATCTCGCTGATCCTCGTCGACAGCCCTTAATCGAGCATGGTCCACGACTAAACGCGCGAGTTCCGTGCCTTCGGGAATAATCTTAAAGTTGTAGCGATATAGTTTAGGAGCAAATTTCGGCACTTGATCATCAGTGATCGTGTCAGCGTTTTCGATTAGGACGCGGACGTTATTTTGGAACAGCTCTTGATCAGAGGTATCGGTTTCTGGCACTGTACCAGCTTTCCACAAAACACTAATATATTCTCGAGCACGAGCAGCACTTCCAGGGTCTTCTGGTAAGCCTGCTTCTATAGTAATAGATGTACAAAAAGCCGAAGTACGACGAGTTAGTACACCAGGAGGTTGCTGTGCAAAAATGGCTGTTTGGCTGAAAAGACGTGCAGCAGACATCGTAGTCGCGTCAATGCTGGTAACAATCGAGTGGTGCGGATTGGGACCAGTATTGTTATGAACGTCAAGTGCAAACCACGGGTGTTTTGTCTCCAAAAATGAAATAACGTCGTCGGCCCATTTCGCATAAGGAGAGCTCCCACCTTCCCAGATCCTATTGAAGTCGGGTTGTCCGTCTAGCATTCTCTTGTTATGTTGCGCGGCTTGGACATTACCGATCAAAATCGAGCAGGAGGGAAGATTCTTGTTCTGGTACTCTTCTTGGACGAGAGTACGCAGTGCATCCCACCCGGAGGTCTCGTTCCCGTGTAGAAGAACAGATAGAAAAAATGGGGCTTGTTCTGAACTACTAAAGTCAAATAACGTAGGAGTGTGGAGAATCGAAGCGAGTTCGTGTGCTCGCCGTGAGGTTAACTTTCTGAAGAATGTCAAATCCGATGACAGTTTCATGGCGTCGGCCAAGTATGCACGGGTTCGTTAGTTTCCTGAAGGCGAGTGTAATCAATTGTGAGTCGGGGAAAGTCGCGACCGTTTTTTGCGACCCATTGTTTTTGCCAATTAGCGCCGTTCAAACCGCTTCGAACACGTTCATTTATTATTCCGAGGAAAAGATCGCATTCTTCTTTTGGAACGTGTGCGGCAACCAGAGCTTCGTGAGCCGCCGGTAGTAATTCTTCAGTGATTACGTCTGTTATCTTTACGTTTTTGCCGTTGGTCCATGTGATATCAGCTGCTAATCCATGTGTCGCGGCGGCGTAAAAGTTTTGTTTTGCAATTTCGAAGGGTATTTCTTCTTCAACTGGCGTGGCGCGGTCAACTAGAGCGCGTACAAATCCTACAAACGCCGCACAATTTGCTACGCAATCTTTGATGGTAGGTCCAGAAGGAACTGTTCGATGTTCGATACGAAGGTGCGGCTGTCCGTCGTAGTCAAATCCAATGAGAGGGCGGTTCCACCGCCAAATAGTACCGTTTTGGAACCTTAGATGTGCGAATTTGTGGAGCGGTTCAGCCTGTACGAAAGGTAGCAAAATCGCGTGGTCGTGGAGATTGGCCGCAAACACTTCCATGAGCGATTCGTTCACGTAATCCGATCCAAAATAAACTCGGTTTAAGTGTCTGGCACCAATGTCAATAGCTTGCTCGAACAACGGAATTCTGGTTTCTGACCAAAGCTCTTTGCCAAACAAATAGTGGGAATTTGCACTAAGCGCGACCATAGGAGCGGACGCTACAATCGCGGCGTTGAAGTCGCGGATGGCGCGTTCCGGTTTACACTGTAAGTGGATTTGAAAGCTGGTTGCCGCCGCTTCCAGCATCACATCGTCGTGTCTAATATCTAACTCTTCGTCCGCGCCTTCTATGCGTATTTCAATTTCAGTACCGTCGCGTATCGCCATAAGGCGATCATTGAGTGCTTCAAATCGCACCATGTCAGACATATGCTCGGACGTTAAGAGTCGTTGTTCAATGGTGGGTAATATTCCTATTTGTACTAAGTGGCAGTTGAGGGCATTAGCTGTCGATTGGCAGTCTTCCCAAGTGGACATTAATTCATCGTGTAGTCGAGAGAAAACGTTACCTGTGAGGGCTGTCGGGCTACCGTTCAGTTCGACGTTAAATTGTGATAATTCTGGTACGACGAGTGGATTTTTCAGAGCGTTGAGCAACTTTTTATTTGCCGCTCGGGGATGTCCATCCTCTCCTACAATACAAGCTTCTAGTTCAAATCCAACAATATCTCCTCGCTCGCTCATACGGTCAGAGTCCAGCAAATTCTGTAGATGGTCTGTTTCTTGCTTTAACAATCGCCTAAAACGACTAAAGTCAACTGCACCGAAATGTCGGCGATCAATTTCGTCTCCCATCTAAGGTTCTCGCTAGTTATCAACCGTATTCATCAAATACAAACAGGAAAATTTTACGAACAGAAATGCCCCACCTTCGATTGTTAGATGGATAGAGTTTTCGGTGTTATTAAACCGCGTTGTTGGCTAATGGCAATAACCCCTTCAAGTGTGCACTGAACTGAGCGCAAGAAGTGTCTGTAGAAAATCGCGAATGGGTTGGGATTGTCGAAGCGAAACGCTATCGAAAAATTCTCGAATTTGATTTGGTGTTGACCTCCGTGGGTATCGAATCGAAAGTTGAGCGCTTTGGACGCGATTGGGTTTTGTTGGTACCGAATAATCTTGAACGAAGTGCTCGGGATCAAATCTCACTCTATCTGTCTGAGAATCGAATTTTCAATCGCACACGTGCCCCGTCTCCCGTCATCGACAGTGGTATCGTTGGGTGCATAGTGTTTGTCGCGTTAATTTGGAGTATTTGGATGTTGGAAGGTTTGGGTGTCATCCCAAACTTTCGCAGTCAAGGCGCAATGTGGGTCCATGCGGTCGAGAACGGCGAATGGTGGCGATGCATAACTGCTCTTTTACTTCACGCAAATATAGCTCATATTGTGGGAAACACCGTCATGGGTGTGGTGTTTGGGTGTCTTGTCGCCCGTCATTTTGGAAGTGGTCTGTGTTGGTTGTTGGTGCTTCTGTGTGGAGCCATGGGTAACTATTTAAACTCTCTCATTCAAGGTTCAATGTTTGCGTCTATAGGTGCTTCCACCGCTACTTTCGCAGCAGTAGGTTTGCTTGCTGGTTTGTTTTTTCGTCGAAGGTTGATCGTCGGCAGGGGATGGAGATACAACGCGCTACCGATCGCTGGTGCTATTGGCCTTTTCATATTGCTAGGAATTGGCGGAGAAAATACAGATGTAATCGCTCATTTAACAGGAATGTTTTGTGGTGTAATTGTGGGCGCTGTGGTTGCAAGTTTCAATCTACGGTGGTTGGGACGGTCTGGTCAATGGATTGCCGGCGCGTTAGCAATTGGTGTGATTTGTTGGGCGGTACTGAAGACAAACCCGTGGTCAGGATTCGGTTAAGGGTAATCTCGAAGAAACACTTTTCTTTCGCTCGATTGATGGCGGAAGAGGTAGGAGTCGAACCCACCAGACACCGATTAGGCATCTCAACGGCTTTGAAGGCCGCGCGTCTCACCGGAGACGATTCTCTTCCAATGAGTATTTAAGCCAGTTATCCAAGAAGGTCAACATACCAATCTCACGTGCTTAAGAATTTTCGGTTTGTATATCTACAATTTTGATTCAATTTATTGATCACTATCCCAATTTCGCTTACGAGATTTTTGGCTCTTCATAAACGAGCCAGTTTTCTACAACGTGATCTCCCACATTGATTCTTCAAAGGACTTTTTTGCATGCAATTCGACCGAAAAACTCGCATATCCGCACATCAATATTCCTTTTTGTTGTTGTTTTCCTTCAATGCGTTGTTGATATTTGGCGAGTCTCCTGAGCAGTTCGAAATAACCGAAGAGGTCATCTCGGTGGGAACTCGTACCGGTGATCGGTCCACGATCGAAAGCACGGTGCCAGTGCAGCTATTTGACGAAGAAGAAATCGAGAGCGTAGCGACCGCAACTGATTTAATAGATGTGGTGCAACGGTTGGTGCCGTCGTTCAATGTTTCACGCGAACCAATTTCTGATGGTGCATCCTTTATGCGTCCTCCATTTGTGCGTGGTTTAGATTCAGACAAAGTACTGGTTCTGTTAAATAACAAGCGTCGACACAAGGGTGCTCTCGTTCGTTTAGGTGGTAGTGGTACCCACGGAGCTGATATCGCGTCGATACCAGTTTCGGCATTGAAGTCTGTCGAAGTTTTGTATGACGGAGCAAGTGCCCTTTATGGCTCAGACGCTATTGCCGGTGTCATAAACTTCAACCTGAAAGACACTCGTGATTCATTCTCTTTCACCGCGTCAGTGGGCGAATACACACAAGGTGGTGGCGATGTTAGGTTCACTTCGAATGTTGGATTACCGTTACTTCAAGGTTTCATAAATTTGAGTGTCGAGTACAGTGATTCACGTGGTACGTCGAGAGGTCAACGTTATGACCTCGCAGTTGGTGGAGGTAGTGGGTTAACCCCTGCTCAAAGTGCTGAAGTTGCTGTCGATACAAACGGTGACGGTGTTCCCGATCGATTTGGACCGGACTCACTCACAGAAATTCGTGATCAAAACGGGACCCTTTTGAGTCTAGTATGGGGTGCGGACGGTATTCCAGATGACACAACTCCAAAATATCGAGAAAATTTGGCTGATCCTGAACAGGTATGGGGAGAACCCATAAGAGAGGATGCCAAATTGAGCGCGAACTTTGCAATTCCACTGTATAGCCAAATACTTGGAACTGTCGAATTCTACGGCTTTGGAAACTGGCGAGATAGCGAGAGTACTGGGTCGTTCTTCTATCGTCGACCGGGTGTTGGGCAACTCAATCCGATTCGCCTGAGGGATGGATCCATATTCAATCCTAGAGATCGCTTCCCTGGCGGATTCACACCGAAATTCACCGGCAACACTAATGACCTTGCAGCGGTGGTGGGATTTCAAGGCTACGTTTTTCAATATGTTGATTGGGATCTAAGCTTGCGATTCGGTAGCAGCACGATGAATTATCAGTTAAAGGACACTTGGAATCCCTCCATGGGACCGAGTTCCCCTACCACTTTTCGTCCGGGTGAATTAAACTCTACCGAGTTAGCATTGAATTTCGATTTTGAGTGGACTTTGTTTACCAACTGGCTCGAGCCTGTCATTGTCGCTTTTGGCTTTGACATTCGTCGAGACTCCTACGAGATCAGAACGGGAGATCCCGCTTCACACATGGCAGGACCATTTGCTCGCATTGACCCGTTCAACTGGGATATTACTATTGCTGAAGTTGACGCAGATCCAAACGATGCGCTGATCACACCGATGTGTCGAATTCCTGGACACGAAGCACTGATAGCCAGCGATCCTGATATTGAAGCACAAACCGGTGGCAACTGTATCGCCGGCGACCCGATTTATAACGTCATGGCGGTGGGTTCAAATGGTTTCCCAGGCTACCCTCCACAGTATTCGGTAGATCGCACTCGAGATGGGAGTGCTGTGTATGTTGATCTGTCTTATGACATAGGGACCGATTGGGTCGTGGATCTTGCAAGCAGGATCGAAGATGCCGGTGCGTACGGAAATATAGCCACTTGGAAATTTGCGACGAAGTACAAATTTACGAATTACTCCGCGATACGTACTTCCATCGGTACCGGTTTTAAAGCACCGACCATCGGTCAGATTTCTACGGTCAGTGTGGTTACCCGTATCAATAGCCAAGGTATTCCCGTGGCAGAAGGCATTTTTCCCACTGATCATCCCGTCGCGGCTTATTTTGGCGCAGCACCACTTAATCCGGAAACGTCGACACACATTACCGCTGGTATAGTGCTTTCGAGTCCTACCGCACAATCACGGCGAAGAAATACTGTGCCTCAATCTAATCAAACTCAGGCACAGAGTAGATCGACGCTAGGTTCTAGAGACCGCTGGAGTGTAACACTTGATGGTTACGTGGTTGAACTTGAAGATCGGTTGACTCTATCTTCTCCGTTTGTAGTTGATGAACGAGCCGTAGCAGATCTGATCGCACGAGGAGTACCCAATGCGAATTCCATTGCTCAAGTAGTCTACTTCACGAACTCGCTGAAGACTAGATCGGAGGGATTTGACCTTGTCGGCAACTATAGTTTTAACAACCGATTCGGTACAACCGAGCTCGTGGGTACGGTCAACTGGAACAAGATTGAGATTGTTGGTCAAGTACCTCAAACGCGCAGTGATGGGACGACTTTTCTGCTAATCAACGCCGAAGGTCTTTATGACTTTGAAAATACGTGGCCGCGTTATCGAGGAGTGTTGACTGCGTATCATCGCTTTCGTGGAGGTATGAATCTAATGGTTCGTGTGAATCGATTTGGGTCTCACAAAAACGCAAGCAACTCCTCGTTAGAACTCATTCAAACCTTTAGTGCAAAGTGGCAGTTGGATGCACATGTGGAGTTCAATTTAAAGGAAAACTTCACGGTTACAGCTGCGGTGACAAACGCTTTTGATGCTGTTCCGGACGTTGCGCAGTTTGAAGCATGTTGTGGACGCATCGTGCGTTCTGATTCACTTGTACCTTGGCAAGGACCTTATTACTCGCTCTCGATGCGATACCGAAGCGACTGAGTCGGAAACTAAGTGTTACTTGGTAAATGGGGGTACGCCGACATCCATGTAGATGTGTGTCTAAGCTCGTTCTAAGTATTCTCATTATTGATAGTTTTATAATAGATTAGGTGGTAGTCATAAGACCTTGAATGCCTACGAAATACAGGAATGACTTTTCCAAATAAACTTCTTAAACAAAGCTTGCCAATTTACTGATGTCAATGCACGAGAGCCAACTATCAGGAAGTAAGTCCGGTGTCATGCCATATGGGAAGTACCGAGCGTTCTCACCAATCGAGCTCCCGGATCGCAGTTGGCCGCACAAACAGCTAGATGAAGCACCCATGTGGTGTAGCGTAGACTTACGCGATGGCAATCAGGCATTGATTGACCCGATGACTGTTGATGAAAAGACTCGGATGTTTGAGCTGCTCGTGAACATTGGATTTATCGAAATTGAAGTTGGCTTTCCTGCTGCTTCGCAACCGGATTTTGATTTCATCCGGAAGTTAATCGATCAGGACTTGGTTCCGGACAACGTAACCTTACAAGTCCTGTGCCAAGCACGTGAAGAACTAATTACTCGAACGATCGACGCTCTTGACGGTGCGAAGAACGCGATCTTTCACCTATACAACTCGACTTCGACGCTTCAACGTCGAGTAGTGTTCGATATGGACCAGTCCGAGATCGTCGATTTAGCGGTATCGGGAACAGAATTGGTACGAAAAATGTGCAGGGGATTAACCGGTACTGACATTCGGTTTGAGTATTCTCCAGAAAGTTTTACCGGAACGGAGCTCGATTTTGCAATTGAAGTTAGTGAAGCCGTCGCTAAGACTTGGGGAGCTACACCAGAAGACAGAATCATCATCAATCTACCGTCCACCGTTGAGCTAGCAACCCCAAATATCTACGCAGACCAAATTGAGTATTTCTGTCGCAATTACAAATATCGAGACTCTTCAGTGATAAGTCTCCACACCCACAATGATCGAGGCACGGGCGTCGCCGCTACCGAACTAGCGCTCATGGCCGGGGCGGAGCGAGTAGAGGGGACACTTTTTGGCAATGGCGAACGCACCGGAAATTGCGATTTGGTTACGGTCGCAATGAACTTGTTCTCTCAAGGAGTAGACCCACAGTTAGATTTACGCGATATGACAAGTATCCGGGAAACAGTTATCGGAATCAACAAATTACCTGTGCACCCACGCCATCCATACGCCGGCGATCTAGTATTTACGGCATTTTCCGGTTCGCATCAAGATGCGATCCGCAAAGGTATGGCACAAGTAGATAGAGAACGCTGGGAAGTTCCATATTTACCGATCGATCCGGCGGACATTGGCGCATCGTATCGCGAATCTGTCCGTGTAAACAGCCAGTCTGGAAAAGGCGGTGTCGGTTTTATTCTCGAGGAGTATTTCGACATTCATCTTCCCCGCGATATGCTGGTGGAATTTGCCCGGGATGTGCAGTCGCTCACTGAAACCAAACAACGTGAAGTCTCTCCAGACGAAATTCTTGAGCAACTGTTTATCGAATATAGTGTTGAGTCTGGTCCATACAGGCTGTTACGTTGGGAAGTGGATGGTGAAGAGCCGGAGATAAATGTCAACGCATCAATGGCCTTGGCAGATAGTTTCTTAGAACTCAAGGGAACCGGTACGACACCGATCGACGGTTTTGTAAACTCGCTGGTCGAAACCATCAACGAACCTCTCCAATTAGAGGCTTACCAGCTGTACGGGACCTCCAATTTTGATGGTGTGTTTCAGAAAGTACCGCAGTTTGGTATCGCTACCGTTAGCTTCGAAGGTCAAAAGTACTTTGGAATCAGCCGAGACCGAGACGTGATCGAGAGATCTTTCTTGGCAGTTTTGTCCGCTTTAAATCGTCAATGGCGCGAGACTTCCGGACAAACGAACTAAGCTACGGAAACATAGCACCGCACGAAGCACCACAACTAGATTCTCCTCCTGAGGGGTCGACGCCGGCATCAGTATCGACGGCCTTTCCCTCCAAAGCTTCAGTATCATCGGCTTCAGTATCTGTTTCTGATGGATGAATAGCGCCGACGGGGGCTACCGCGGGAGCGATAAACATGCTCTCTGCGCCTTCTGCTGGCCTATTTGAATTCGATTTAGAGCGGCTGAACCATCGTCTAAATGTTGAAAAAATCACGCTTTGGTCTCCTGTTCTTTCTCTTTAGATTCTTCATCGTCTTCGCTCGATTCTCTGTCAATCTTTTCATATGTGACACGCAAACTCCTAATAACGTTCTCCCGCACTAGGATCGTCTCCATAATGAACTGAGCATCTTCGGTTTCGATTTTAACACATGTAGGTCCGTCGGGGATAGCTTCGAGACACTCCAATATTAAACCATTCATTGTTCTAGGTCCAGTAATCGGGAGATCCCAGTTCAAGCTCACATTAATTTCTCGTAGAAGCGCACGCCCATTAATCACGAAGGTCCCGTCGTTCTGTGGGTAGACGTCGGTGACAGTCGCGTTGATGTCGGTCGTGAATTCTCCTACTACTTCTTCAAGGATATCCTCCAAAGTCACAATTCCTAAGATCGTACCATATTCATCGACCACATGAGAAATCCTTTGCTTGTTTTGTTGGAAAGTGATCAACTGGGTTGACAAGGGCGTGCCACTCGGGACAAACGTCGGGGGTTCTAGTTCACTTTCAAACTGTTCTTGGTCGAATTCGCCTGCTTCGAAGAGTTCGCCCGAGCGTTTCATGTGGAACACACCAATCACGCCATTGAGTTCTTCGTGATAGACTGGGAGACGAGTATGTTGTGCCTTAACTATGTCCCGAACGATAGCTTCAGTGGACTTCGCCAGATCGATACCTTTAACTTTCTGATAGGGGATCATGATGTTGTTGACTGTAGCTTTTCCTAAATCCAAAATTCCAAGCAACATAGCCTGACGCTTTAGATCAATGTCGCTGTCTCGCTGAACGACGGTACGCAACTCATCGAGAGACAAGGAGGAGGGTTCCGGTTTAACTTTTTTCACGAAGAGGTCAACGATCATTCGAGCGAAATAGTTCACGAACGATACGACAGGTGCTAGCAATCGTTGTAATGGGTCAAGTAGATAGGTTGACGGAAATGCGATCGTTTCTGGTCGTCTCGCGGCGATGGTTTTCGGTGCAATCTCCGCAAAAATCAACACGACTATTGTCAACGATATGACAGATATGGCATCGGCCATGGCCTCGCCAAGAAAACCGAACAGCTCTTTGCAAATATTGGCAGTTATCACTGCCGCGCAAATATTGACTAAGTTGTTACCGATGAGAATAACACTTAATAACCGGTCCGTCTTGCGCAACATTCGATTCGCCTTACGTGCCCCCCGGTGCCCTTCCAACACCATGTGCTTTAGTCGGTAAGGATTGAGCTTCATCATTGCGGTTTCTGAGCTTGAGAAATATGCGCTTCCCAGCAATAACAAGAAAACTGCGATTCCTTGGATTATGAGAGAGAGATCCATTGTTCGAATAGTGTGTCTGTTTAGGCGATCAACCTGAGTATGAACCGTAAACCAAAGTAGCCGGCCAATAGAAACGCGAACGCAATGAGAGACAGTTTCGTTGTTAAGTTGCCTCGCCACCCAAACTTAACATGGCCGAACATTACGAATGCATACAGCACCCACGCGATCATCGTAAAGATCATATGCAAATGACTAATCTCCGAAAATAGCTCTCCCCAGAAAAACACTAAACCTGATACATTCGCTCCTGTCAACAAGAGCAACCCAACCCAGATTGCATTAAACAGAATCTTCTCCGCTGACTCAAGCGGGGGAAACATACTCAGGAATGTGTTGGTTGTGTTTGCTCGTAGTGCATAGTCCAGATATATCAGTAACATGGCATGGCACGCGGCATAAGCTAATATCGAGTATGCGGCGAGGCTCGACAACGCATGTACGGTCAAGTTGGGTAATGCACTGGTTACATGAGCACCTTCTTGGTGGAACAATGCGCCGATTGCGATTACTGGTCCAACCACGACATACGATACAAACAAGATCGGTTTCGCCCGGTTGGGTTGGTACAAGTGTTCAACCTGCACGATTATCGCGATACACAAAGTAACTACGAGCAGAATTGGATAGATTGCTAAATCTATTCCTCCTGGAACCCACAATCGAGAATACGTGTACCCTGCGTGAAGCACAGTTGCCAAGATTCCGAGAACATAGACAACTCCATACAGCCCGCGTTTAGAGTCGCGGAGTCCAAAAACCAGAACTGCAGCGGTAAGGTAGCTCATTCCGATCAATAATGGAACGGCAAGGTCTGTGAATGTCATTTTGACACGGTTGAGATGATGAGAAAAAGACGGAGTCGGCTGTAGAGCAGAGTCTGTGGCATAGGTTCTTACCTATACTTTGTAACGATAGCCCCAAGTTCTGGGCTCAATGATCCACAAATTTTTTCCAAATGTTTAGTAATCTATCTGACAAGTTATCGAATGTCCTGCTCCCCCTAAAGCACAGGAAGCTAACGGAGAGCAACATAAAAGACGCTATGCGAGAAGTCCGCACTGCGTTGTTGGATGCTGACGTCGCGTTTAGTGTCGTACTTGATTTTGTACAAAACGTACAGCAAAAAGCAGTCGGACAAACGGTGGCACGACAAACCCAGCCGGGTGATGCATTCATCAAGATTGTCCATGAGTCCTTAGTCGAGGTCATGGGGGGAACAAATAATCGTCTTGATCTTGATGGTGGGAGTCATCCAAACGTAGTTTTGATGGCAGGGCTTCAGGGTGTAGGCAAAACCACTACAGCAATTAAGCTAGCGAAACTATTGAAAGAGCGCGAAGAAAAGCAAGTAGCTGTTGTTTCTGCAGACGTGTATCGTCCCGCCGCGCTCGAACAACTTGAGATCTTAGCAGAAGACGCAGGAATTCGATGCATACCCTCCAATGTCGACCATAGTCCTGAAAAAATTGTAATGAGTGCCTTAAACGACTCACAGAAGCAGTTTGACGAAGTGTTGGTTGTGGACACCGCGGGTCGCTTAACAGTAGATGAAACGATGATGGCTGAGATTACAAAGCTTCACAAAGTACTACAACCTAGGGAAACACTCTTCGTTGTCGACGCGATGACGGGTCAAGATGCCGCTACTACCGCGAAAGCATTCCAGGAAGCGCTACCGTTAACTGGAGTAATACTTGCTAAAACAGACGCGGATACACGAGGTGGTGCTGCTTTGTCGGTTCGATCAGTTCTGGGCAAACCCATAAAGTTCATTGGAACAGGTGAAGGCATAGATTCGTTAGAGCCTTTCCACCCCGATCGAATCGCTTCGCGGATTCTGGGAATGGGAGACGTGCTATCGTACCTCGAAGAAGCAGAACGAAAACTTGACCACAAGAAAGCTCAGCGGCTCGGCAAGAAAATCGTGAGTGGCAGAAAATTCAATCTAGAAGACATGCGCGACCAGTTATCGCAGTTCGTTGAGATGGGAGGACGCTCAAGCATGCTTGATATGTTGCCGAATTTAGGTTCAATGAACGCAAAAGTCAAAGACGTTGACGAAGCGGAGATTCAGAGACAATGCGTGATTATCGACTCTATGACTACGAGAGAGAGGTTGTTTCCTAACCTCGTCAATAACTCGCCATCGCGCAAAAAGAGAATTGCAAGTGGCAGTGGTACGCGGGTCCAAGATGTAAATCTCACGATGCGCAAATTTCAGCAGCTAGAAAAGCAAATGAAGCGCATGGGTCGTAAGAAACATCTCTCAAGAGCGATGGCAGCGATGAACCCCGAGCAACTAAAGATGAAGTGAGTACCAACTCTTAATTGGTGACAATCCAAGATAGGTTGATTTAAATTTCAAGGAGAAAGAAGGGTAAAAACGTTGAAACTAGTGTGCACGATCGTGCTTTCAATCATTTGTACGAGCAACTTGATCGCTCAAAACACCGAGTGGTATTTCGGGATTTCTGTCGGCACTGACTGGATGGACACTGTGAAACAAGCTGGTTTCAACAATGATAGGATCTGCTATCCGACGTTCGTGTGTCCTCAGGAACCTAGGGGATACCGTTGGTACTACGATTTGGACACTAGTACTAGGTACGGAATAGAACTATCAATTGGCAAGTCGATCCGCAAATATAGACTGGAAACAGCTCTCACACTTGCAAGCAACGACATACTCCAGATTTATGACAGAATCACGTTTCTGGATGGGTCTCCCTTACTACTGAACGAGAATTCTGAATACAGCAGTGTTGTTGAATCTACGATAGGAGGTATTTCGTTCACAGGGTTAATGGTGAATTCATATCGCGATTTTCAATTCGCGAACGATCTTCCTCTAACGAGCTACATTGGACTCGGCGTGGGAGTTACTCGAGCTGAAATCGAGGAACTACTTTTTCGCTCGGATTATGCTTGTATCAGCGATCAGTGCGATGGGCCGCCTGCGTCGAACTTCAACGTGCTTCAGCAAACAGAATTGATCGATTGGATCTGGGCTATCAACGTAATGGCTGGTGTCGATTACCAGATTAATTCTCGCATGAGTGTTGGACTGAAGATTGCTCATCGCGTTCGGGATGATTTGGTTCAAAGTGCAAGTTACCAGCGACACCCATTCCCCGATGCGATGAATACGACAACATTCAGTGAATTGGGTAGTTGGTCGATGAGTTTAAATCTCACTTTCAAGAGGTAAAACTCACAACAATTGTAAATCCTCATTGTACGATCGACGAAGTAGAAATCTTGAAAACGCGCATAACTTCGTAGTTTCATTCTTGACACTCAAGTACCGACAATGTTCCACGATTGAACATGTTTGAAATAAGCTAGTACTAGTCTATATGGCTTGCACTTGCGTGTCGATGTTGTATGACTCTAGCACTCAATCTTGCGTCTTTTCCCCCTTTTTACTTGCCTAGTGAAGGTAACTCGACCACATCGTCATCGAATATACTCTTGTAATTTCCATAATTGGTACAATTCTTGTAAAATTCCACGCTTTAATTTAGCATTGGTTCTAAACTCAACATGGTAGTAATCCGCCTGTCTCGAGCAGGTACAAAGAAAAAGCCGTTTTACCATCTAGCGGTTGCGGATAAACGTAGTCCTCGGGACGGAAGATTTATCGAAAGAGTTGGTTTTTACAATCCCGTTGCGCGCGGCAAATCTGAACCGTTGCGGGTCGATCTCGAACGGGTCGACCACTGGTTGAGTGTTGGCGCACAGTTGTCGCCAAAAGTTAAGAGTATTGTTGCTAGAGCTCGTATATTGGATGCGCTACCACTAGAACCTGTTGTGCCCGAGCCAATTGAAAGCTCGAGTGCCGATGATCAAGAACAAGAAAAGACAATAGCGGAAGAGAGCCAAGATACATCGGTTAAGACTGAAGAATCGGAAGTTGTAACTGCTGATTCTGACGCTATCGTAGAAGAAACGGACCAGGAAGCTGCAACTGAGTCTTCAGATGTAGAAGCAACAGAAGAAGCGGCGACGAAAGATACCGAAGAGTCTGATACGGAGGATGCTACCCCGGACACGGAGTCATCGGAAGAGAGCGCTGGGTTAGAAGACGTTGCCGAAGACACAGTTTCCCAAGAAGAGTCTGTGGACATAGAAGCCGGTGCCGAGGCCACAGAAGAAGTAGAGGAACCCGCGGACGAAGCTGAAGACGACACGGTCTCGGAAGACTCGGCAGAGGAAGAAGAAACCTCGGAGGAATCAACTGAATCGAGCACTGAGGTTGAAGAAGAGGAACCTGTAGAACAAGACGATGCAGTTGAGTCTGAGACAGCAGCTCAATCAGCCGAAGTTGATTCATCAGAGGATGTTGCTGAAGACCCGACCGATGAAACCGATCTCGAAGATACTTCAGACAACGAGGATGGGAAGTCCGACGACGACAAATCCTCATAAATTGATTATTTAATACTAATTTCAGTGTTTAGAAGACATGCAATCGGCAATCACACAGTCATTCGTGGTCGTTGGGCGTGTGTCTCGACCATTTGGTGTTAAGGGGTGGAATCACCTCACTAGTTTCACCGACCCACCCGAAAACCTTTTTCAATATCGACCATGGGCATTGCGAGAAGAACGCAATGACTCCGCAGGTTGGAATGTAATCAACGATTTTGAGATTCAACCTAAGGGAAACAGTATGTTGGTGTGTTTTGAAAACTCCAATTCTCGCGACGAAGCTGACAAATATGTCAACCAACTAATCGGAGTTCCGCGAGAAGTATTACCAGCACTTGAAGAACAAGAACACTATTGGGTCGACCTATTGGGCGTGAAAGTGATCAATTTGGAGTCAGAGCATTTGGGTGCGGTACACGACGTAGCATGGAATGGTGCCCATCCGGTTTTGGTGGTTCGAGACCATTCTGAAAAAGAACTGATGATTCCTTTCATACCGGAATTCGTTCACAAAGTAGATGCTGGTTTGAAAATAACAGTTTCTTGGAATCGAGAATGGGTGTAAAGGACTCCAAAATGTGGCTTGGTGTCGTAACGATATTTCCTGACCTAGTGAAGGCTTCGCTAAAGGAAGGGGTTGTAGGTCGCGCGATTGAACTTGGTGATATTTCGCTTGAGACAATCAACCCGAGAGATTATCCATTGAACTCTTATGGTAGTGTCGACGACAGACCATTCGGCGGCGGTCCAGGTATGGTTATGGCGGCCGAACCATTAGCAGCGTGCGTGATGGCTGCTCGAGAAAGAGTAAGACCTCGAATTCTCAAAACGGCGTTACTTTCACCTCAAGGTACGCGTTTTTCTCAGTCCATAGCAACAGAACTTTCGCAACTTGACGCACTATTGTTGGTTGCGGGTCGATATGAGGGTGTCGATGAGAGGTTTATCACAAACTACGTGGATTTGGAAATTTCCATAGGAGACTATGTGCTTAGTGGTGGGGAACTTGCTGCATCCGTTGTAGTTGATGTAATTGGTCGACATATTGATGGTACATTGAACAATCCTGAATCAATCGAGTGCGAGTCGTTTGCAGACGATCTATTAGACTGTCCGCAGTACACTCGCCCCCGAGTTTTTGAGGGTATGGAAGTACCCGAGGTGTTACTTTCAGGGGACCACCGTGCGGTAGAACGTTGGCGACACCAGCAAAGAATAGAAAGAACTTGGAAACGACGACCTGACTTGTTGGTCCAGCGAGTCAATAAAGAAACGGAATCTGCGGAATTGCGTAATTGTGTATCAAATGCCCAGCCAGCAAATTTAGAGACTGTCGAGGAGGAATCTTTGTGCGAAATAACAAAATAATTGAACAAATTGAAAATGAACAAATGAAGGACTCGGTACCCGAGTTTCGGGCTGGAGACACAGTTTCTGTCCGCGTCGTGGTTCGGGAAGGTTCGAGAGATCGACTGCAAGCCTTTGAAGGTGCCGTAATCGCGAAACAAAATCGTGGACTGAATTCCTCATTCACCGTTCGCAAGATTTCCCATGGTGTGGGAGTGGAACGAACCTTTCAGACGCACAGTCCAGCGATTGAGTCTATCAAAGTGTTGCGGCGAGGAGACGTGCGAAAGGCGAAGCTCTACTATTTACGAGACCGCTCTGGTCGTTCTGCTCGGATCAAAGAAAAAGTTTAACTTTAGGCATAATAAAGTAACCGCGAGTTAAACTTCTAAAACAGTTCGGTGCTCCGACATCGCACCGTGAAAATGACAAGGATGTCTAAATTAGTGGACAAAGACAACATGGATGTACCGACGGAAATTCGGCGGTACATGCAACATGTTTGGCTCGAAAAAGGCTTGTCGGTAGCAACCTGCGACGCTTATCAACGGGACTTATTACAGTTGTTTCGGTGGTTCGGAAACTCAGTGCTCAAGTGTGATGAAGCAACGATTTTGAAATATCTTGCATTCCGACAACGCTCGGGTGTGTCGTCAAGATCGTCTGCACGCACTCTATCTACTTTTCGAGGTTTCTATGCCTATGCTATTGAGCGAGGACTCATTAACCACAATCCTTGTGCTCATATTCAGCTTCCGAAACTTGGTCGCGCGTTAGCGAACGTACTGACTGAAGAAGATGTCGATGACTTACTAAACGCTCCACTAGTGGAGAAACGTGCGTGGGAATTTCGAGATCGAGTGATGTTGGAGTTGATGTATGCAACTGGGCTACGGGTAAGCGAGATCGTGAATCTTCCAACGAGTGCGGTGAATGTCCGACAGGGGGTCGTGAGAGTATTTGGCAAAGGCTCAAAGGAACGCATCGTTCCATTTGGTGAAGACGCACAAGATTGGCTGCAGCGATATTTGCACAATATTCGTCCGGAGCTATTGAAGGGTGGTGCTTGTAACGAACTTTTCCCAAGCATACGCGCTCAAAGAATGAGTAGACAAACATTTTGGCATGGAATCAAACGATACGCACAACGAGCTGGAATCGAGAAACCTGTTTCTCCGCACGCATTGCGGCATGCGTTCGCGACGCACTTGCTTAATCATGGTGCTGACTTACGTTCGGTGCAGTTAATGCTTGGCCATGAAACTCTGTCTACTACCCAAATCTATACACATGTCGCCACTCAACGACTTAAAAACATACACACGCAACATCATCCTAGAGGATAATATTTGATCATGGATTTAGAACATCGAAGAATCGTACCTACAGCATTAATTTCACTCATAGTAGTCGGTGTACTGTTTTTTGGAGTGACCAGCAGTACTCAAGAAACAACGGAATCGAAAAGCACTGACACGGAATTAGAACAACAACAAGAAGCAGTAACGGAAACAGTTAGTCGTCTAGGGGGAAAGGTTCAGTCTATTGAAGAGACTCCCGTAGAGAATCTTTTTCTTGTCGAAACACCGGCTAGCGAATTCATTTACGTCACTGGTACAGGAAAGCACTTCTTCGTCGGGACACTTTATGAAATGCGCGAAGATTCACAATTCCCCATCAACCTAACGGAAGAACGCAGGAACAAGTCCCGGTGGGAATTGTTACAAGCATTGGACAAGGATGAAACCATAAATTTCGCTCCAGATACCGCTGATGGATCAGAATCTGCAGTGGTCTATGTATTTACCGACATTACCTGTGGCTATTGCCGAATGCTGCATCAAGACATGGATGATTACAACAAAGCTGGCATTGAAATACGATATCTAGCCTTCCCTCGTGCTGGCGTGGATTCACCAAGTGCTAACTATCTGGTATCGGCGTGGTGTGCCGACGATCCTAATGCGGCTATGACGTTACTAAAAAACGGCAAGGAAATTGAACAAAAGAGCTGTGAAAGTCCCGTTGCTGAGCATCATCAACTAGGGCTAAAGATGCAAGTTCGAGGAACACCTGCATTGATTCTAGCAGATGGCAGCTTGATCCCTGGATATCAAAAGCCTG
This sequence comes from OMG group bacterium, assembly GCA_012267385.1. Classification (GTDB taxonomy): domain Bacteria; phylum Pseudomonadota; class Gammaproteobacteria; order Pseudomonadales; family Azotimanducaceae; genus Bin55. Next base: position 8,190 of record JAAXGW010000023.1, on the reverse strand, counting down.
CACAATTGGTTCAAATTTTGGAGCAACTTGAGAGTTCCGACTCTTAATAACGCAATTAGAGGGTTGTATCAGAAATCTGAAATCGTACGTTCGCGGGGATAGTTAAAAGCCAACACTCCATTGATGACCGAGACACAGGATTCTCCTGTCCACCAAGCATTCGACTGAATGGTCACATCCTCCATTCGGGAACGTCCCGTCGCAGACCACTGGAAGCAGCTAAGTGAGGAGCTTCAACTAGACCCTGTACTCGCTCGCATCTTGACGACCCGCGGAGTTAAGAGCGCGTCTGATCTTGACTACGGTTTTAGAAATCTGATACCTGTAGAAAAATTGTCAGGGGTTGAAGATGCGGCGCGCCGAGTAGTACGCGCAATTGAACGACAGGAACGAGTCATTATCGCTGGGGATTTCGATACTGACGGTGCGACTGCTAGCGTGCTGTGCGTATCGGCTCTCAGAGCATTTGGTGCAAAACAAGTCGATTTTGCTGTGCCCAATCGTTTCGATTTGGGCTACGGATTAACAAAGAAGTTCGTAGAAACGCTTTTGCGATTCGATCCGAACTTGATCATCACTGTAGACAATGGGATCAGTTCGCACGACGGCGTGACTTTTGCAAGGGAAAACGACATCGACGTAGTTATCACAGATCATCACCTACCACCGAAAGAGCTTCCTCCAGCCAATGCAATCGTGAATCCACAGCTACTCGGTTGTGACTTCGGGAGTCAGCCAGCAGGCGTTGGGGTGGTGTTTTACTTGATGCTACAGGTACGGCGCCTACTCAATCAAGCTGGATACTTTCAGAAGAACAATATCGCTGCTCCCAACTTAGCTTCCTATTTAGATCTTGTTGCACTTGGTACCGTTGTAGATCTAGTACCTCTAGATCGAAACAACCGCTTACTGGTTACACACGGACTAAAAAGAATGCAGGGTGGTCGAACGCGACCCGGTATAGAAACACTCTGTACCGTGAGTGGTGTCGACATCAAGAAGATCGATGAAGAGAAACTTGGATATCAGATCGGTCCTCGATTGAACGCCGCGGGGAGATTGAAAGACATTAGCGTCGGTATACATACTTTATTGGCAGAGGATAACGAGACTGCAATGCGGTACGCTACCGAGTTGCAGAAGATGAATAAAGAACGTCGAGAAATTCAACAAGAAATGACTGAAATCGCTTTGGACACAGTCACAGAAAATATTGATCCGGCCCGGTGTGGGGTTTGTATTTTTGATAAGAACTATCATGAAGGTGTAGTCGGGCTTGTAGCAGGAAAGCTTGCACAAACCATTCATAGACCTACTATTGCGTTTGCTGCTGGAAGAGGTGTTAGATCAATCCTACTCAAGGGTTCCGGACGGAGCATACCAGGTATTAACATTCGTGACGTGATCGCCGATATAGCTTCAGCTTACCCGCAGTTGGTTCATTCTCATGGTGGACATGCCATGGCGGCCGGGCTCACGATTCATCGCGAGAGTTTTGAACGCTTTGCGAACATATTCGATAATTTTGTTAGTCAACGTGCACCAGAGAACGCGTTCGATGCTGTTTTGTATACGGATGGTGAGTTGGAAGATCACCATTTTTCACTAGACTTTGTAAAACAGATCGATTCTTTGGGACCTTGGGGACAAGCCTTTCCGAAACCGCTCTTTCATGGAAACTTCGGAGTGTTGAGTCAACAATTTACTTCAAATGGCAAACACTTGAAGTTAGAATTGATTCGCGGTAAACAACTATTTGATGCCATCATGTTTCAACGGGAGTCACGTGTACCCGATGACGTGAAAATTGCTTTTCGTCCTGCAATCAATGACTACCGTGATCGTCAAACTCTGCAACTTATTGTTGAACGTGTGGAACCATTAACCAACTAAACGACAACCAACTAAATTTGGAGAATACCATTGGCTGAACTAACCTCTCTTAAAGATCGATTAAAAGATTTGCGTATACGAACGATCGCTTATCGAGACTCTCTTTGACTACGAAGCGAATAAAGATCGACTAGCGGAAATCGAGTTAGAACTATCGAACCCTGAGGTTTGGAGTGATGTCTCTTTGTCTGAATCTCTCGCCAAGGAACAATCGTCGCTGAGAACGTCTATACAGGGTATCGAAAAAATTCTGAATCAGTTACAAGAATCTGAAGAATTCTTCGCGTTAGCGATTGATGAGCAAGATACAGAGATGTTCGATGAAATCGACTTGCAATTAAACGGTGTTGAAGCGTCTTTACAAGAGTTGGAACTTCGAAAAATGTTTTCCAATGAACTTGACCCGCAGAACGCATACATCGATATTCAATTTGGCGAGGGTGGTACTGAGTCACAGGACTGGGCAAGTATGCTCTTTCGAATGTATGTGCAATGGTGTGAAAAGAATGGCTACAAGTACCGTATTGTCGAACTTTCCGACGGAGACATAGCTGGGATTCGCAGTTCCACGATATTAGTCCTGGGAGATCACGCCTACGGCTGGCTGAGAACAGAAACCGGAGTTCATCGCTTAGTTCGAAATTCTCCATTTGACTCTAACCACAGACGACATACCTCGTTCGCGTCCGTGTTTGTTTACGCCGACATTGACGATGATGTGGAAGTTGAAATCGATCCAAGTGAAGTACGTACGGACACCTATCGAGCAAGTGGTGCTGGTGGGCAACACGTGAATCAGACCGACTCAGCTGTACGTCTTACACACTTACCAACGAAGACGGTCGTACAGTGCCAAAGTGAACGCTCTCAGCACAAGAACAGGGCACAGGCATGGAAACAATTACGCGCGAAACTTTTCTATATGATTCAAGAAGAAAAACAGGCTGAGCGGCAAGCCATGGAAGATGCTAAACCGAAGATCGGATTCGGCAGCCAAGTTCGCTCTTATGTTCTTGATCAATCTCGAGTGAAGGATCATCGTACCGGAGTGGAGCACTCCGCCCCTGATCGAGTCTTAGATGGCGATCTTAAGACATTCATGGAAGCAAATTTGTTGGCAGGTATCTAATGAACGATCGCGACGAAGTTGCCGTTCGCCAGCGGAAATTGGCGCGCTTGCGCGAATTAGGCGAAGCATTTTCCAACGACTGGAGCAGAACGCACTTTGCCAAAGACTTACACGACGAGTACGTAAACTCGACCAAAGAGCAACTTGAACAGGATCAGCATTCGGTTGCTCTAGCTGGTCGAATTGTTCTACGTCGCGATATGGGCCGTGCAAGTTTCGTGTCCCTCCGGGACGTTTCCGGCACACTTCAATGTTATTTGAGATCGGATTCGCTGTCTACCGAGAAATACACTCTATTCAAGGAATTAACCGACCTGGGGGACATTGTCGGTATCGGTGGGACATTAATGAGAACAAACAAGGGCGAACTTACCGTGCAAGCCTCGGAGTTCAAGCTATTGACGAAGTCGTTACAACCGTTTCCAAGCAAGTACCAAGGCATTGAGGATCAAGAACTTAAATATCGTCGGCGATATCTCGATTTGATCGCAAACGAGAGCTCCCGAGAGGTTTTTGAGACGCGAACTCAGGTGATCAAATCAGTTCGTCAGTTTTTTGATGCTCGCGGCTATTTAGAAGTCGAAACACCCATGATGCACCCGATTCCAGGTGGTGCAGTTGCGAAACCGTTCGTAACGCATCATAACGTGCTTGAAATGGATATGTTCCTTCGTGTCGCGCCGGAGTTGTATCTCAAACGTCTAGTTGTGGGTGGTTTCGAGCGGGTGTACGAGATCAATCGCAATTTTCGGAACGAGGGATTGTCAACTCGACACAATCCAGAGTTCACCATGCTAGAGTTCTATCAAGCATATGCGACCTATGAAGATTTGATTACGTTAACGAGTGAACTGGTTTACGATGTCGCGCAGGCTCTATACCAGACCGATACTATACGATGGGGCGACCACGATATTTCCTTCACCAAGGAACCAAAGGTGCTGACCATGGAGGAGAGTGTAGCCTCAGCCTTAGGAGTGTCGCAAACGTCTGATGTTCGGGACGAAAGAATGTTGAGGCAACAGGCCGCACAACACAATGTTTCGCTTCCTAATGATTTAGGGTGGGGAGGCGTGCTCAACGAAGTTTTTGAGACATTGGTAGAACCCACACTGATCCAACCATGCTTCATCGTGCAATACCCGATTGAAATCTCGCCGCTGGCACGGCGCAATGAGGCGGATCCACTGTTTGCAGATCGGTTTGAGTACTTTGTCGGTGGGCGTGAGATCGCCAATGGATTTTCCGAACTAAACGACCCAGAAGATCAAGCAGAGAGATTTAAGAGTCAAGTACAGCGGCTACAGCGAGGCGACGAAGAGGCTATGCACTTCGATCAAGACTACATAACTGCATTGCAATATGGGCTGCCACCGTCAGCTGGAGAGGGTCTTGGGATTGATCGACTGGTTATGCTCTTTACAAACACTTCAACTATAAGAGATGTCTTGCTGTTTCCACAGATGAAATCTGTCAACCCATGACGGAGACGAAGGATCGGATAAGGCTTCATCCATCTTGGAAGAGTGTTCTGGAGCACGACCTCCGAGCACCATACATGGCGCGATTGCGAAATTTCTTGCAATCTGAACTAAAGGCAGGGAAGAGAATCTACCCTCCGATGCGAGAAGTGTTCGGTGCACTGGACCACTGTCCTCTCGATCAAGTCCGTGTCGTAGTAATTGGTCAGGATCCTTACCATGGCGAAAATCAAGCACATGGTCTCAGCTTTAGCGTGAAACCAGGAGTTCCACCACCACCGTCGTTGCGGAACATCTTCCTAGAAATTCAAGAAGATATGCATACTTCAACGTCCTCGCAGCGACAGTTTTCAGTAGGCCAAGGTTGTTTGAACGGTTGGGCGGCACAAGGGGTGTTGTTATTAAATTCTGTCCTTACAGTCGTTGCCGGTCGATCGGGATCGCATCAAGGATACGGCTGGGAGCAATTCACAGACAAAGTCGTGAACATTGTGAACGAACAACGAGAAAACGTAGTTTTCTTATTGTGGGGTCGTCCAGCCCAAGAGAAGGGAGCGATCGTTGATAGGAGAAAGCACTACGTACTAAGCGCACCTCATCCATCTCCGCTTTCTGCCAATCGAGGCTTTTTTGGATGTCGCCACTTCTCTAAGACAAATAGTTATCTTCAAAGTCATGGATCCGAGCCCATTGATTGGTTTCAAGTAGAGTAAGAAGGAGTTTTAATTGAGTCAGTTTTTCGAAATTCACCCAGCTAATCCACAACCTCGCCTCATAAACGAAGCTGTAAAAATTTTGCGAGCTACAGGAGTCATCGTGTACCCTACAGACGCGACGTACGCGCTCGGTTGTCGTTTGTCCGACAATAATGCTCTAGGCCGAATCCGCACGATTCGAAAGCTACAGCCTGACCACTTAATGACGTTGGTTTGTAAAGACCTATCCGACTTATCGACCTATGCACTAGTAGACAATGCCTCGTATCGCCTTATACGAAGGGCTACTCCGGGTCCATTCACCTTTATCTTAAAAGCATCTCGAGATGTGCCCAGACGCGTAGTAGGCACTAAGCGAAAGACTATTGGTTTGCGAATTCCAGATTCTGAGATAGCGTTCGCGTTGTTAGAAGCCTTAAATGAACCGATACTTTCGACGACATTGATTCTGCCAGATGAAGATTTTCCGTTGACTGATCCTAAAATATTTAGAAGTCGTCTGGAACATGATGTTGATGCGATATTGGACGGTGGTGCATTAGGTCAGGAATTCACTACTCTAGTCGACCTTGAAAACGGTTTCCCAACGATCGTTCGTCAAGGTCTAGGAATACTACCAGGGCAAGATCAAGACTAAATTAGAAGCGTTTTGCAAACATCCATGTGTTGCATATCAATTTTGATATTGAGTCTTGTTGCGAAGAACGGGTCTGAGCACGGTTTGGGACAATCTACCATTTGCAAGGTTTTTTTCACTTTTTTTCTATTCTTCATAAATTTGCACTAGTTCTCGGCGGTGGTTCGTCGGTACAACGTGCCGGTTTTCAACATCGCGCACGCGACGGCCAATAAACGATCGGCGACGGATCGTAGCGCGCGACCATGGGTATGACCGCGCGTTCTCAGAGCTTCGTATCGTTGGCGACAGGTGGGATCCACTTGAGAAGCGACGCGCGCCCAGTGGTACATGCTGTCGATGAGCCGTGGATTCGCAGCTCGACGGCGTTGAACTCGACAGGATTTCCCCGATCTTTTGGTCACCGGGGCGATTCCAGCGAGACAGCGCAAGGCCGCATAATCACGGTTCCGGATCACGACTCCCGCTTCTCCTAACAAATTGGTAAGCACGAATATACCCACACCCGGTATGGAAGCGAGAATATCGCGATCGGTGGGTCTCGGGGGATTCGTACTTGAAGCACCGGTGGTGGAAGCCTGGGTCGACAAGCTTTCCAGCTTCGTTTCGAGCTGGTGCATCACCTCTTGGAGTGGTTGTTGGACGAGGGCTAATTGCTGGAACAAAAGCGTGCTTTGTTCTTGTAATAATCGTGCCGTTGTGGTTGCGACCGGTAACCGTTCGGCACGTAACTGCTGGAGTATCTGGTCGGCTTGGAAACGCCGAATCTTGTGGGTTTTAAGGATCTTCTCGACTGATTTTTTTCGCCGGCGTCGTGCGGCTTCTGGATTCGGCATAGGTTCCCACAGCGCTTGGATCAAAGGTAATCCGAGATCGGGACCAAATGAGCTTTCGAAATGAGGGTAGTAGCTCCAAAGACACTGCCGAATCTTGAGTGCTAAGCCTTGTTTCGTGCGCTGCAACTGTTCGCGCATGCGATGTCGTTCGCGCAATTCAAGCATGTCTGCATCCGGTGCTTCCAAGATCTGTAATGCTTGAGGCTCTAAGAATAGTGCCGATGCTAACACCAACGCGGCACGCCGGTCGTCTTTCGCACCCGCCGGTGAATAGCGATCCCGAAAGCGATCCGCTTGTTTCGGATTGATGGCAAACACGCCGTAACCCAAGGCCAATAAACAATCAACCACCGGTCCGCTAGAAGTTTCTAAGGCGACGCCAATGCTCGCGGGCTCAGCCTGATTCGTCTGTTCCGACAACCATGTTGTCAGCTCGGCAAATCCAATGCCCGTGTGCGATATCTTCCGCTCGGCAACAGGCTCTCCAGTCGTGTTCAGAAGGCAGATTTGATGTTCCGATTTTCCCCAGTCCACACCGACATACCATTGCAATTCCATCGTAAAACTCCAAAATATTCTTCTACAGAGTCAATTCGGTACATTGCAATGCTGACCTTTCCCGGTACAGGCGTTCGAAGACGCAAACAATCTACTGGGTCTCCATTGCAATGGTGCGTTGCCGTGGCACAATTCCCAAACCGGTGATCAAAGGTCACTAGGGACACATTGGTTGCTCACGGCCGCACACCGAATTACATTTCCTGGTCTTTCGACAAGTTACGCTAAATGGTACAGGGACAAATTTTTAGTCACTTTTTGATCAACAAACTGCACCGTTTGTCCTCTCATTGAGTGCTGCTTTTGAGGTTTGAAGTTGAAATTGGCATTCGTCGCCACGGATTGTAGGTGTTTAATAAGTACTGATTGATCCTTTCGGTCACTTCTTCTCGCGTACGGAATCGGTAGCGATGCACCAATATTCGTTTCAACACTGGACAAACACAGTCTCAGCAGAAGCATTGTCAGCACAAGTCTGAACCCGTCCCATGCTCATCCTCAAACCATAGCGTTGCAAGCATTTTCGGTAAGCGTTGCTGGTGTATTGACTACCATGATCGGAGTGCAGAATCGTCGGTTTTCCATCCTGACGCGAAGACTTTTCGACCGCCCATTTCACCGTGGAAACCACTAAATCTGCGGTCGGTCGAGCCTGGGTTTTCCAACTCACGATCGTACCATCGTAGAGATCTTTAATCACGCACAAGTACAACTTACCTTCTCCAGTTCTGAACTCGGTGATGTCAGTGACCCATGCCAGGTTCGGCTGCTGCGCCGAGAACTCGCGTTGCAACAAATCGGGGACCTTTGGGTCGGTTCGGCCCGGTTTCCGGTAGGGTCGCCGTTTCTTCGGAACGCCCGACAATCCCGCACTTCACATTAACCGTCGCACCCGCCGGATACCAATCGATTCGCCATGATCCTGTCGCAACCGAACGCA
>JAAXGW010000027.1 GCA_012267385.1 OMG group bacterium | reverse complement strand
GGATAATCATTGAGCACGAGCGCGGCAAGGGCACGAGCTGCAAACAGATCGCCCACTTGCTAGGGAAGCATCCGACCACGGTTTCTCGAGAAGTGCGTCGCAACTCCCTTCAGAACGGTCATTATGACGCGCAAGTAGCCCATGGCTACGCGCAGAACCGGCGTTCGATGGCGCGAACACACAACCGCGGCGGCAGACCGTGCAGCTCTGGCAGGAATTCGCCCGGATGCTGCGACAGCGTCCTCGCAAACGGTCTCCCGAACTCGATCATGGACGTAAGACTCGAATTGATGGCCACGCCAGTTTAAGTAGTTCTTGGCTCTACGAACTGTGGCATCGTGATCGGCGTCAAGGTGGGGATCTCTATACTTGTCGGCCCCGTCGTGGACGTAACTAGCGCAAATGTCTTTCCCCTGGTGCCAGCAGCAGCAAAATCCCGAATCGCATCGATATCGACCAACGTCCCGCAGAAGTTGATACCCGCAAGACTCCAGGACACTGGGAAATTGATCCGGTCATCGGCCGCGGCCGCCAAGGTGTCTTGCTCACGGCTATCGAACGCTACTCCCGAGGGACTCGAATCCGCATCTTACCCCACCGAGAAGCGCAATTCATCGCGTTCGCGAGCCTGGAACTGCTCCTGCCGGTGCGACCATGGGTCCGCACCATTACGGGGGATAACGGTCTGGAATTTGCCGCACACGAGTATGCTGGCAAGGTCTTGAACGCCCCGTTGTACTTCTGCAAACCCTACCACTCTTGGCCACGCGGACCAATCGAACAGCTCAACGGACTGGTCCGACGCACGTTCCGAAAGACGCCATCGCTCCAACGCCTGACTCAAGAAACCATCGCGCAGGAAGCGCAAGAACTCAATCACATGCCACGAAAGTGCCTAGGCTTCCGAACACCTCAAGAAATCTTCGATGCGATCCGCTCGCAGGCACCGCCCAAACGATAGTTAAATACATACAAAACCCAGTCTCCCTAGACGCGTCGTCATCATCGACCTCGACACAATCCCGCATGCCGAAACACGCAATCTTCAAGGTTACAACTCGACCTTTTTGCTCCAATCCGTAAGCAATCCTAAAATTACCACTCCGTTGTCGAGTACCTCATAGACCCAGTACCCATTACTGTACTAGATTCGTTACTCAAAATGCAAAGCCGATCACAAAAAGTGCACTTCACAGTGTAATCTAGGTTTTGTTTTAACTTTGTGCTGTTCGAATTTATTGAACACGAAAATTTTAGTATAAATATTTCGTGATGTCGATAAATTTGTTACTCAAATCCACTTACACCAAATACTTAGATTTAGTTAGTTGTAATCAAATATGATGTTAAGAATTATTAAATTCGCGATCAAAGGAATAGAATTAAAAACGCGTACGACTGTGCCAGTGGAAGGAATAACTAAACGTTTAAAGCAATATTCTCTTGTGAAAGCTCTTTCTGGAAAAACTCAGAGAATAGTAGCTCGCTCGCGAAACGAGAATATCAAGATGTACCGGGTAGGGGTTCCATTTTTGATACTCGGTAAACCAGTGCTTTATGCGCGGTTGACAGCGGATGAAACAGGGACGCTAATTTCTGGAAGATTTACATTTTCGATATTTAGTCGCGTGTTTTTCTGGCTGAGCCACATTGGCGTACTAGCAATGTTCGGTATTGGTATTTATCGCTTAATCTCTGCTCAATCTAGAAACGAACCCACTGTATGGTACCTATACGGTTCTCACGCGCTATTAATTGCGGGAATGTTAGGTTTTCTCATTTATTCGTGGTATAGTTGGACTTGGCAGAATCGACGCGCCGACATGAGTATGCTTGCTGACAGTTTAAAGCTTATGTTGACCTCGATGGTAACGGAATCCAACAACAAAACTCAATAGTCCGGCGGATCTTCCATCTGGTCTGCTAGCTTGAACGTGATCTCACTCTCTACGTTCTCGGTCAACACTGCAGCTCCATCTTTCTTTGCAGGACGAAAGATCCAAGATCGCACATGTCTTAAGGCTGTCGCATCGAAAACCTCGGGTGGTTCAGATTGGACCACAGACACGTTGGTCACAGTACCGTCTACTTGAATATCATACCGAACAGTGACTGTTCCTGTGACTTTAGACTTTTTCGCTTCCTCTGGATAGACGAGATCTTCCCACGATATCAACGAAAATGGTTGAGAAGATGAGGACACACAACCCGACAAAGCAAACGCGTAGGTAAGACAAAGCACCGTGCAGAAAATAAATATGATCTGTCGATGTTCTAGTCGTATTCGCATAACCTTAATCCTCTAGTTACTGCAATACTAAGTCACATTTAATTTTTCGGACGATTTGCATTACAAGCGCAAATCGTAGTTAGTAATTCTTCTTGAATCGAGTTAAATCTTTCAGCAAGTTCAAACTGTTCTCTCGCTCGATCCAAATTTTCACCCACTCGTTCCACTTTAAAGTACTGATTGCCGAGAATGTGATCGGTTAGAAATCGCATTCCTAACATCATACTCATGTGTATGGGTGCAAACGCGTAGCTCTCCGCTTCCGCCTTGGTAATTGGAAACTGCTTAAAAAAGCCAGCGCAAACAGAAGCCAAGCGTTTTTTAAGTTGGTCGTCATGCTTATTATCCGTCGCAATTGAGCGCACTAAGTCTCCGAAATCCCAGACTGGAAATCCCCACATCAGAGTATCAGTATCGACAATACGGACTACGATGTTGCTAGCGAGATCAAATAATAAATTATTGACCTTGCAATCACCATGAATAATCTGACGCCGAACTTTGAACGGTTTTTGATTGGCGATCTTTCCACACCGATCTAGGAGTGATCGATCAGGTTGCTCGTCTTGGTCAAGCCATACTTGTTCTAGTTCTTTCAGATAATGCTCGAAGTCGTGAAAATTCGGTATCGCCGGTTCTAACGGAACCGTACAGTCTCGTAATCGAAAAAGAAACAAACCGAAAGCCTGCCCTGCAGCGTAAACCATTTCATCGGGTAAAGTTTGAAAATTTCTTGACTGGTAGTACACCGAACATCTCCACACATCTCCGTCAGAATCCTCAAAACAGTCTTCACCACCGACTGTGGGCAGTAGTCGCGGAACGAGTTCTAGCACGTGGTCGTAGACTTTCTTAAAGTTGGTCACAAGTCGCTTAGGATGAGTAAATACTTGCTTGTTTATGCGTTGAAGTACGACGCGGTTGTCGACACAGAATGTGTCATTTATAAGTCCGTTGCCTAGTTTGGTTTGCGAACCAGAGAGTCCCCATTGTGCTAAGACCGAGTTAGAAATCATCAGCAAAGGCCGTAGCGATTGGGAGAAGGTACTCCCCGAAGGGGCCCACTAGACTCGGTTCATATGCCGCCAAACCTAGTGCTACGTCAGCTAGCTTTGAAAGTGCTTCGGATACTGGTCGCAGTTCTTCTAACTCAGGATATTTATTGACACAATCATCAAATACCGCATGTTGGTTTTTCCAACCGATGATCCAAGAAGACTGGTCTTCACCTTTCTTAATTCGTCGTGCTAGAAGGACGGCGGAGAAACTTTCCGCAGGAATTCGGTCTACTACGCGATTAAGTGGGGTTCGTTGGTTATAGGGACGCGCATGCGCACTCTCGTCGCGGCCCTCTGCACGTGCGCGCACGCGTTCCATTGAAAGCAAACGGCCATACCATTTCACGGGTTCCAACATTTCAAACAGAGGTTTTAATTCCGTGCAAGGATGAATTTGATGAGTATTCAACACATCGGGTAGACCCAAAACCGATAGTCTCTGGAGGCTTACGCTCAACCGTTCATACATGCTGTCTAGCTCGTTGTTATCTGGTACACCCCACAACCTTTCTGCGATCGCTGGCGTGCGCGTCCAGACACGCGTCAGTAGTAGTTCGTCGGTGACCAATTCCGACCACATACATGCCTCACCACCCAGAATCTCACCTGATTCTCTATTAGGTAGGTTTGGAAATTCGCCAAAGTCTTGATGCCAGCGCACACCGTCCGCAACATGTGCGAGACGGAGATCGTTCCGGACCCTTACATCCGCATCCCGCCAATCCTGCGACGACATTTCTGGTGAGTACAAGTAGTGCAGAGTTGTGGGATAATGAAGGTCCAAATAGTAGGGTGCGGAGACAATCGTCGGGTAGCCCGCAGCCAGCGAAATATCTCGGGCACGCAACCCGCGCCATGCCTGGACCGTTACCGAGGTAGGTAACAACTCGTGCAGGGCTTCGTCCCAGACAATCGCCTTCTTGTTCAACTCAGACAAACGTTCGCAAACCGCGATCGTAAATTGGGCTTGAATATCTCTTGGATTCAATAGTTCATGTGTAGCAGCCCAATATTGAACTCTACTAGAGTTCTCCCAATAGAATGAATCTACTTCGTCTCCACCAACATGTACGTACTCGTCGGGAAACGTACGTGCAATTTCCTCGAACAGAGTCATAACCGCTTCCACTGTTTTTGGGTTGGATGGATCGAGGCAGCCACTATGAGATCCAAATTCCTTTAATTCATCATCATTCACACCCCCGAAGCCCCATTCTGGGTGTTTGACTAACCAAGAAGACGTGTGTCCAGGTACATCGAGTTCGGGTACGACTCGTATTCCTAGATCAGCGGCATAAGTAATCAATTGCCGTAATTCGTCTAGCGAGTAATTGTCAGCTGATACGAGCTCTGGATACGCCTCGCTTCCAAAGCGAAAACCTTGGTCGTCCGATAAGTGTAAATGAAGGACGTTCATTTTGAAGTGGTGCATGAGATCGCAACACTGAAAAAGTGTTGCTAGTGAGATGAAATGCCTAGCTACATCGACGAGTAACCCACGCCAAGGATGTTTTGGTCCATCAGTGATAGTGCAGTCCGGAAGACAGTTACCAACTGATAGCTGTGCAAGCGTACTTAGTGCGGCGAGCGCACCCCACTCTTCTGTTGCACGTACCGAAATCTCTTGTTCGTTTATACAAAGAACATACTGATAGTTGCTTTGCAAATTGGGTACTGAACTGAACTCTTCATTGTCGATTTCGCAACTGAACGAACAATGTTCCAGATTCAGTCGGGAAAACGCGCGACTAACACGGGCCGAAGAACAATCATTACTATGAACTTTGTTCCCTTGATATTGTTGGTTTACGCCGCTTACAACCTCTTTAGGGAATGGTATTAGTGGTAGAATCGGATCGATCTGAAGAAACCGGCTCTTATGTGTTGACGCTCAGGGTCATAGTCCCCGAACGTTTTTGGTCCAAGCGATCGCTTCGACTGCTGCACGTGCAAGTTCTATTCCTTTATTGAATTGATCAGTGTTCGTTCGAGCAACAATTTGTTTTCGATCCGTCGCGGGTATGATGCCATTAATTACGATGACGTCGTAATCCAATGATGCTTTGATTAGACCAAATGAGCAGGAATTCAAAATCATCTCAAAATGTTCTGTCTCCCCTTTCAAGACGATTCCAATACACACGATTGCGACTAAATCGGAATCACTTTCTTTTAACACGCGAACTGCGTAAGGAAATTCGTAAGTACCAGGAAGCTCGTGTCGTTGGACCACGGCTGCTTGTTGCTCCAGAATCTGCTCACATTGATCAGCGACGTTTTTGACGTACTCAGCGTGCCACTTAGAGGTGAGTATTGCCACACGAGCATTGGGGATGCGTGGTAAGCCATCGGAACTTGAACTGATCAAAGACATGTAGAACGACCTACTCTGGTTGCAGTTGCATGACGTAATGGCCAGGTGTGACTTCGGTAAAACCATTCCGCATAACAAAGTCTCGATGGTTACGACACTGAGTGTGAACGAAACGTCCCCCTCTTGATTCGACGAGTCCTACAGCATGTAGTAGCATCCACCGACCTAATCCTTGATTCCGGTATGATTCCGCCACTTGCAGCGATAGTACCGAAAAATTCCAAGCATCTTTTTGTTCAATTTCGTATGCCGCGATGACCTCATCTTTGTCTTTTGCAATTCTGATCCAATCTAGCTCGGTGTCACGCCAAATGTCGCGGGCGAGTAACTGTGTGGGTCGTTCATGCCAATGCGGACGATATATTGGAAACCGTCTAGGGGCTTGGGGTTCTACTCCAAAACGTACAGACATCGTCGCATGCATTTAACGGTATGCGCCACGCAACCGCACAACTTCTTGTTTGAGGGCATCTAAATTCACATCCGGTCCCTCTACAGGTGCGGATAATGCTACACCTAGTTTTGACCGTAACTTCCAAGAACCCTTAAACAACCCCTTACCCTGATGGGTGAACTTCATTCCCCATAAACCCTGCAAAGCGGCGGGAACTACTGGAACCGGAGTTTTCTCAAGAACTTTCATTATTCCACTCTTAAACTCTCCTACTTTTCCGTCCGGGGTCAATCGCCCTTCGGGGAAAATGCACAACAGATCGCCTTCTTCAAGAGCTTGTTCGATGTCCTCGAAAGCCTTGTCGTATGTTTCAGGATCTAAGGACTTTGGCGCAATAGGAATCGTTCGACACGCACGGAACAAGTAATTTAAGAACGGCATGTCGTACACGTCTTTCGCCATGACAAAACGAATTGGTCGGCGAACAGCACCTGCGAGCACCAAGGCGTCGATGTAACTCACGTGGTTACAAGCGATCAAAGCGCCACCTGACTCTGGTACAAGATCGATTCCCTCGTGTTGGACACGATACATTGAATGTGACAGCATCCAAACCACAAAGCGCATAGTGAATTCAGGAACCTGTAAGAAAATGTACACTGAAACACACGCATTGAAAATTGACATGAACAGGAATAGCGAAGGAATGTCCCAACCAATTACATGTAGCCAGAGCAGCGACCACAGCGCGCCACAAACAACCACAAATGCGTTCATTACGTTCATTGCAGCGATAACTCGGGCCCGCTTTTCTACCGAAGTGCGTACTTGAACGAGCGTTTGCAATGGTACAACATATATCCCCATGAAAAAGCCTAAGAAAACCATCTCTATCAATACTCGATAGGAACTAGGTGTTTGCAAAAATTCGAGTACGGTTCTTGGGTCGGTTTCGGGGACGGAGTTTATCGCAAAAAACAATTCGATGCCGATAACGCTAATAAAAAACGCACCAATCGGAACCAGTCCCATTTCTACGTGTTTCCGCGACAGCTTTTCGCAAGTGAGAGAACCTAAGGCTATTGAGATGGTGACTACGGAGAGTAGAAGCGTAAGCACGCTCTTGGAACTGTGTAAGTAATCCTCGGTGAGATTCGGTAACTGAGCCAAGTAGACTGCTCCAAGACTCCAGAACCAAGCGACACCCAGAATTGACCGCATCACTGAACGACGCTCGCTCGCAATCTTTAAAAGGTCTCTTGTGACCTTGATAGGATTCCAACGGGGTTTTGAGTCCAAATGGGACCGAGCCTTTGGAATGAAGTAAGAAGCGATTAATCCCGCGACGGCGACAAAAATGATGAAAACCGCTAACACAATGGGAACCGTATATGCCACATCTTGTTCAGGTTCAGTACCAACCAGTTGTGTACCGATGATGGTGCCCAACAAGATAGCCACGAAGGTACCCATCTGCACAACACCATTACCCCCTACTATTTCCGAACTGTCGAGATGTTGTGGTAAGATCGAGTACTTCAAAGGAGCGAAAAACGCTGATTGCGTACCCAGTAAGAATAAGAGACCAAGCATAAACAGCGGTTGTCCTGACCAAAACGCGAGCGCAATGAGAAACGCAATCAGGACTTCTCCGTATTTGACGTAGGTAATCAGCCGTGACTTTTCGAAGTAGTCCGCCAAAGTTCCCGCGGTTGCCGAAAACAAGAAAAAGGGTAACGACAATAAACCTTGTGCAGCGATTACATAGATGTCTTCGTGGTTTTCAGAGACAAGTACTGTAAACGTGAAGATTGCAACGAGTGCGGCTCTTAATAAGTTATCGTTAAACGCACCGAGAAACTGCGTCACGAACAAAGGAAGAAATCGCCGGAGCTTAAAGAGCCCGAATTGGGATTTAGCAGACAACGGATTGGTCTTTTAGGGAACCGTGAGTCAAGTCTTGTACTCCAACGTACATGGTGAAACACGGAAACTTACACACTCACCTGCAAGTTTCCGTAGACGTTGAAATTATATTTTAAGACGCGACTCAAAAATATGTTTAAATGTATACTAAAAAATATCGCCTTTTGAAGAAAATTCGGCTAGCTAAAATTAGTTTTACTAATTACGTAAACGAAGGAATAAACTTCAATTCTCGTACATTACAATACGTAAGAGTTTTTTCTCACACGGGGAAATTAAATGAAATCATGGGTACAAATTTTCTGCTTGGCGGTTGTGGGTACGGTCTTAATGGCAGCGACCGCTTCAGCTCAGAGTAGTTCTGGCTCTCGCGGAAACTGGAGATGGCAAGAACCGTCTATTACGGATATTCGGGACCGCTCGACCGAAACTTTTAAACTACTAGATGAAGACGAAAACGGCTCAATTACGTTGGAAGAAATAGATTTGGCAAGTTTGTCTGAAGAAGAGACTGCTGAGCTGAGTAACGAAGAGCTTCGGGCGCGGCGTCAACGATCATCTCTAGCTTCGAGCATGTTTCTTCGTTGGAACGAAGAAATGGATGCATTTGACATTAGCGATACCAATGGCGACGGTTTCATGACGAGAGAGGAATTTGAGAACCGACGAGCAACTCTTCGAACGCACATGCTAGAAGAAGGAATTGCTATTTACGACACTGACCGTAATGGAAGTGTCGAACTCACCGAATTCAATGCCAAGTTGTCGGAATTGGAAGACATTGACACAGACGGCAGTGGCACTCTATCACGTGCAGAACTGTCTAAAGTCGATGACAACGAAGTGATTCGAAGCGTTCGTGTGAGTCAATATCGAAATTGGGAATCCCGTCGTTGGGAATCCCGTCGTAGTTCACGGTCGTCAGGTCGAAGTCAATAGAGATCGGGCTCAAGTCGATCGGGTGAACAATTCGGTATCTGCATACTGAGTACTAATGTAGGGACGAACTTGTTCGTTGAAAGACAAAGAACCGGACGCCACATTGATGTATCGCGTACAACAAGGAGATGAGTTAGCGTTTAGGGAACTCATGAACCGACACTTACACGGATTACACGCGTATGCCTACCGAATGTGCCACAGCATTGAGGTAGCTGAAGAAATCACGCAGGAAGCGTTTTTGAGAGTATGGACTCGCGCCAAAACTTGGCGACCGAATAAAGTGCAGTTTTCCACGTGGTTATATCAGATTACTCGAAACTTGTGTATCGATCTGTTTCGCCGACAAAAAGCGCAATTCGTCGAAGACGTCGACTTATCCCAGATTCCCGATACGTCAGCGCGGAGAGATGAAACATTGATTATTGCATTGCAGCAGGCAGTACAAAAATTACCAGAGAGACAACGCACTGCGTTTTTACTTTGCCAAGTACAAGGATGGTCCCAAATAGAAGCTGCTGAACTTTTGGAAACTACTCCTGATGCCGTCGAGTCGTTACTGTCTCGAGCACGAAAGACTCTGCGTAAGACTTTATCAGACAGTCCTAGTGAAAGGGCCAACTAAATTTATGAAATTGTCTAAGTTTGAAGAACTCGTAGATCGCCACGGATCCAATCTTGAATTTTGGAGGGACGACAACGCGCGCGACCAAGCATTAGTACTACTTCAGACCTCGGCTGATGCCCAAGCGGTACTACGAAATGCTCAAACAGTCGACAAACTTGCACCTCAAGCACTGAATGTACCAATTCCTCAAGGACTAGAACGACGGATAATGAACGCAATTGCGAACACAAAACCGCTCCATCGGACCTGGCAACGAATTTGTACAAATTGGATTCTGAAACCAGCCTTAGCCGTGGTACCGCTAGCGTTAGGTTTCTTGATTGGCTTCTCTCAATCAAACCAGTCGACGATTATCGAGGATGAAATCACGACGGTCCACTTCGAAGACTACACTGAAATCTTGTTTTTAGCCAATGATTAAAGACCGACGCATCATCTTCGGATTTTTCTTGTCGGTGATCGTAAATCTTGCCTTGGTTGCATACATTATTGGCAACCACCTCGCATCGCATCGAACCGATACCAGTGTTGATCCAAGCTATGCATTGTCTGTGATGGTACGATCATTGTCACCGGAACGCATCGAAGAACTGATGCCTGAATATGTGAAACAACTGCGCGCAGATGTTCGACCACATTACAACAGACTTCGTAATGCTCAGACTCGTATGTATCGTGAGTTGAGCGCGAAGGAGATAAACCAAGAGGCACTCGAGCGCGCGATCGATGACTACTGGCTGATTCGACATAGTGCACAAAGCATAGCTGACAACGTTTTCGTCGAAATGGTTGTCCAACTCAGCACGGACGAGCGTACTGAACTATTAAGTGCGCTTCGACAGGCACGTGCTCGTTATGAGGAGTGGCGACGAACTCGGGCACGCCGAGACGATTCGCGTGGTGAAGAGTCTAACGGTGCACGACGGGATAGAAATACAACACTAGAGCAATCATTAGATCCATAATCTTTTATTGAGATTTATGGACTCGTTAGACCGCTTCATTGAGTTCACTCTTGAGCGATATCCCAAGCTTTGGAACGAATTCGACCCTCATTGGCGATCACCTTGCGAGATCGGTGAACCCGTAGAACTAGAATATTTCGCCGCGATCGAATGGCGACCGCGAGAAAGACAAAATGCTGACGACTTCTCTGGTTTAGAAAACGCTTTCGAAACAGACATCCATCCTTCGATCAAAGAATACTATGGCTCGTATTGGTCTGGTGGCCTTGAAGGAACTTGTAATGAAGGACATGTGAGCCTAATGTTCCTTTGGAACGACGAGGATCGGGATCGCCTTATTGACAACCTCATCGGACATGCACTTGCCCAAAAGAAGAGCCGCTCGCCTTTAAGTATTTTCTTTGCATGTACAGACGCAGCTTCCGCGTACTATCTTACTGTAAACAACACCACTGGTGAGGTACAGCTTGAATTACCGGGTCGTAAACCCATTCGAACCGTGGAGTCTAGTTTGAGTGAGTTTCTAGATCGACTAACTCCAGCACCACCCTATTTACATCCAGATCGGGTGCGATTGTCGAAATTATTTCTGGGCTAAGCGAAAAATCTCTCGTTGTATAGTCTCGCGGTCTGAGTACTGTTCGGACGCACTCTCACCTACACTTTCTTGTCATTGCGCGTCACTGTTCGAAATTGAACGATGATTTTTGAATGACGACTTGGCTGTACAAGACGGTGTTAGTACGGATTAACATTCTCATCTTGCTGCAAACCGTTGTAATCAACTAACTTCGATGAGAATGCGACAATGGTCGCTCGGTCCCCATTCATCGATTCGATTAAGAGCACAAGTTTGGACGGACTCATGAAAACCTCGCGAAGCAAACACGTAATCCAATTGATCTACTGCGTTTTCTGCTTTCTTGTGTAGCGCGAATGTTGGGACGTTTTTGGTATCTGGTGATAGGTATTTTGGAATTGAATTTGCCATCCGACCATACGGGCTCTGGGGACCGACGAATTCGAAACCGAGGACTTGAAATCGTTCGAAAATCGACTGATTCCGTTCGGGCAAATCTTGTGGGCAATCTGTACTTACCCCGTAAACTGTGTTTAGATCCCCAGTCGCCAAAATACGATGTGTGGAGGGGTCATGGCTACCGATAAAAGCGGAAAGATCGGAAATGATACGATGTGCGGACCCATCCGAAAAACCAACGCGCCACTTGGCGTTGGTCGAAGGATTGGGAAACATCCAACGAGCGTACATCGAAGCTACAATGAATGGCCGGATTTCCGTATCGCACGATGTTACTTTCGCGACCGCAATAGTACCAATTCCACTTACTCCTATCTCATTGGACTTGAGTGTATGAAAGGGCCATGTTCGTTTGAACCACTCCACTTTGACTCTACTGGATAGACGAACGACTGTTGGCCATCTGTCGAAGAACTTGTCGTCCCAAGGTTCGCAGAGCGGACGGGAGTCCAGTTCGACATCGGGTGGAACGTCAGCTGGGAACGACTTTACTTCCTGCAACAATGCTACGTCGGCATCCATCTCGAAGAGTAAATTCCACACCTCACGCCGTTTTTGCGCGGCAATATTCCAGCAAACGACTTTAATCACGAGCGAACGATAGGCTCTATGCGATCGCTTTTACCAGAGATATTCGCGATTCCATATCGAGCAGAAATTTTTTGGTGTCGAGTCCCCCACCAAATCCCGTAAGTGTTCCATCACTGCCAATCACTCGGTGGCATGGCACAATGATCGCAATTGGATTTCGATGATTTGCTTGACCAACTGCGCGAAAGGCTCGCGCGCGGCCGATATTCTTCGCTACGTCTCGATAAGATCGTGTCTCTCCATAGGGAATCTGTTGTAGCACGCGCCAAACCTGAGCACTAAAGCTTGACTCGGGTACTCCAAAGTCTAGTTCTGCTTCAAATTCTTGACGGTGTCCTTCAAAGTATTCCTTCAGTTGTTTCTTAATGTCTGCGAAGCAGTCTGTTCGACGAATCCATGCTGGATCGATGAATGATTGGGCGTTTCGATTCTTGAGAAATGAGAGCTGGCGCAGCTTCGAATCTACGCCCTGAAGTAGTAGCGGTCCAACGGGACTACTGAATATTTCGTAATACATTGACGGGATTCCTATTCGATGCTCAAATTCTAGACAACTGATTAGTAAAACTCACCGCTGAGATTGAAAAACGCATGCATTCTTGCTAAACTAGTTCGTTTATTTTTTTGAAGTGACAACGTTGACCCACCCTAGTACCAATATATCCATTCGAGGTGCGCGAACCCACAATTTAAAAGACATCGACCTCGATATACCTAGGGATAAACTCACCGTAATCACGGGTCTGTCCGGATCGGGGAAATCTTCCTTGGCGTTCGATACGTTGTACGCTGAAGGACAACGTCGGTACGTGGAATCGCTGTCAGCATACGCGCGGCAGTTTCTCTCGATGATGGACAAACCAGACGTAGACCACATTGAGGGTCTGTCACCAGCAATCTCAATTGAACAAAAGTCGACATCGCACAATCCTCGCTCCACCGTTGGTACGATCACTGAGATATACGACTATCTCCGACTTTTGTTTGCACGCGCAGGTGAGCCAAGATGTCCAACCCACAATCTACCGTTGACTGCACAGTCCATCAGTGAAATGGTAGACTCGGTAATGGATCTTCCTCCAGAGTCGCGAATCATGGTGCTAGCGCCAATTGTTTCCGAACGTAAAGGAGAGCATGTCCATGTATTTTCGGACTTAGTAGCTAATGGTTTTGTCCGCGCGAGAGTGAATGGGTTAGTCACAACACTAGAACACCCTCCGGCTCTCGATCGATATAAGAAACACACAATCGAAGTCGTTGTTGATCGTTTGGTCGTACGCGAAGGTATCGAACAAAGGCTAGCAGAGTCATTTGAAACTACTCTTAAGCTTGCTGATGAAGTAGCGATTGTAGCACCCATCGAAGAGTCTTGGGAAGAACTGACTTTCTCTTCAAAGTTTGGTTGTTCTCAATGTTCCTATAGCATCAGCGAACTCGAACCGAGAATGTTTTCATTCAATAGTCCTACGGGTGCGTGCACTGCTTGCGACGGCTTGGGTACAGAGGTAGAGTTTGACCCTGCGCTTGTCGTCGCGGACCAGCGCTTGAAACTAGCCGAGGGTGCCGTTATCGGTTGGGATCGATCAACATCGTGGCAATGGGCAATCGTCGAAGCAGTAGCGCGTCGTATGAAGTGTGATATTGATCGACCTTACAAAAGGCTACCGAAAAAGTTTAAACAGGTTTTGCTTTACGGAGCACCTGAACCATTGGCGGTGCAATTTAGAGGCAAGTCCCGCATGCGAACCCACAAAATTCGCTTTCGTGGCATCATCGGCACGATGCAACGTCGTTATCAGAACACAACGTCGCAAGACGTAAGAGAAAAGTTACATCCGTTTATGAGTATTACTCACTGCTCGGGGTGTTTAGGTAGCCGTTTACGCGAAGAATCCAGACACGTCTTTGTGAGTAACTCTTCCATCTCAGACATCACTGCTCTCTCTATCGAGCAAGCATTGAATTTCTTTACAAGAATCGAGCTCGCCGGCCAACAAGCAATAATTGCCGAAAAGGTGCTCAAAGAAATTAAAGCTAGGTTGAGGTTCTTGGTAAACGTTGGATTGAATTACTTGACTCTAGATCGTGCCGCTAGCTCTTTGTCGGGTGGCGAAGCGCAACGTATCCGACTGGCGAGCCAAATCGGCGCTGGGCTGGTTGGAGTCATGTACATCCTTGACGAGCCATCCATCGGACTCCACCAACGAGACAATGCCCGGTTACTGTCAACATTGACGCACCTCCGCGACATTGGAAATACAGTAATCGTAGTTGAACACGATGAAGAAGCAATCCGCACTGCAGATAACATCGTTGACATCGGCCCTCGAGCTGGTGTACACGGAGGTGAGATTGTTGTACACGGACCACTACCAAAAGTTCTTCATGAGCGACGGTCGTTGACCGGGCAATTCTTGACAGGCAAACAATCGATCGAAATCCCAGTCTCCCGAACAAAGTACTCGAAGCAGAAGACTATCGGCATCAACAACGCTCAAGGAAATAACCTAAAAGACGTCAATGTCGAAATTCCCATCGGCCTGCTAACCTGTGTAACGGGAGTATCCGGTTCCGGAAAGTCTACGTTGATAAACCACACTCTATACCCTGTTGCCGCGCGACAACTGAACGGTACTACAAGCGTAAGCGCATTACCTCATAGTGAAGTCAGAGGATTATCAAACTTAGAAAAAGTGGTAAACATCGACCAGAGTCCAATCGGCCGGACACCAAGATCTAATCCCGCAACCTACACCGGTCTCTTTACACCCATTCGAGAACTGTTTACCAAGACTAGTGAGGCTCGGATTCGAGGTTATAAACCGGGTCGATTTAGTTTTAATGTAAAAGGCGGTCGCTGTGAAGCGTGCCGCGGCGATGGACTAATTAAAGTGGAGATGCACTTTTTGGCCGATGTTTATGTTACCTGCGAAACCTGCGGAGGTAAAAGATACAACCGGGAGACACTTGAAGTCAAATACAAGGGCAAGAACATTCACGAAGTGCTAAATATGACAATTGAGGAAGCATACGAGTTTTTTCAAGCTATCCCTAACATAAAGCACAAACTCGAAACGCTGTTGGATGTAGGACTCTCCTATGTACGCTTGGGGCAGAGTGCAACCACTCTGTCCGGTGGGGAAGCTCAGCGTGTCAAATTGTCTCGAGAATTATCCAAGCGAGATCGGGGGAGAAATCTATACATTCTCGACGAACCCACCACCGGGTTGCACTTCCATGACATTAAACTGCTGTTGAGCGTATTGACTCGACTTCGAGATCACGGTAATACCGTGGTTGTGATTGAGCACAACATGGATGTAATCAAAACTGCGGATTGGATCATCGATCTGGGACCAGAGGGAGGAGCGAGAGGAGGCGAGATTGTCGCAACGGGTACGCCAGAAGAAATTAGCGGGTGTTCCGAGTCACACACCAGCTCTTTTCTCAAAAGAGCATTGATACGCGCGCAGACGCTAGCGCAGACCGCTTAATACCTCCTAAAACGAAGGTTATTCTTCGTCGGCTACTTCCTCTAACGGTCGGTCGACAAATTCGATAAAACACACGGGCGCGGAATCACCCTGGCGGTATCCAGCCTTGGCGATACGCGTGAAACCACCCGGACGCTCCCGATAACGTGGACCGAGTTCGGTGAATAGTTTCCCTACCGCAGCTTTGCTCCGTAACTGTGCGAACACCAATCGTCGATTTGCTACCGTGTCCTCGCGCGCTCGGGTAACGAGTGGTTCGATGAACCGACGTAATTCTTTGGCTTTGGGCACGGTAGTCTGAATTTGCTCATGCTCGATGAGGGACACGCACATATTCGCAAACATTCGCTTCCGATGCGAAGATGTTCGATTAAGGTGTCTGCCGCTCTTTAAATGTCGCATAACGCGTCTCTGACTTCAAATGTGTTTGACGTTTTTTTTGAATTAGAACCGAACTATGACTGATGTTTCCAACCAGGAATGGTCATGCCCAAAGAGAGACCTCGAGAGGCAAGCTCTTCTTTGATCTCCGTGAGAGACTTGCGACCTAAATTCGGAGTTCGAAAGAGGCTTTCCTCGGTCTGTTGTACTAATTCTCCAATAGACGCGATATTCTCTCCCTTTAAGCAATTGATAGATCTTGTCTTCAAATTTAACGCGTCGATGGATTCGTACAAGAATGGATCAATGTTCGTAGCTTCTTGTGCTTGAAAGACCTCCTTCAACAAGTCTGAGTCAACGAAAGGCGCAAGCTGTTGCGTCAGAATAGTCGCTGCATGTCGAACGGCTTCTTCCGGTCCGATCGTACCATTTGATTCCAGTGTCAGGATCAATTTATCCATGTCTGTGCGTTGTTCCACGCGAGTCTTTTCCACCTTGTAATCAACGCTTCGCATTGGGCTGTAAGACGCATCTAATCGCAACCGTCCAATGACTTTGTCTTCTTCACTAATAGAGAGTTGATCTGCAGGCTGATATCCTCGACCTCTAGCGACAACGGCGTCAATTCGAATCGATCCATGTTCGTTTAAGGTACACAAATGATGCTCTGGATTGACTACTTGAATGTCATCTCCATGGATGAAATCACCAGCGGACACTTCTCCTGGACCCGTAGCCGACAAACGCATCGAACTCTCGTCACGCCCATTGAGCCGTACAGCGACACCCTTGAGATTTAGACAGATATTTAACATGTCCTCCCGAACACCAGCTAACGTAGAGTATTCATGTAGAACGTTATCGACGGTAACCTCTGTAATCGCCGCACCTGGCATCGAAGATAAAAGGATTCGTCGAAGTGCATTTCCAATGGTGTGGCCGTAACCACGCTCTAAAGGAGTAAGTACAACACGTGCGCGCGTTGGACTGAGCGTTTCAATTTCTAAATCGCTTGCTTGCAATAGGTCAGTACCCATTGTGTTCATAGGTTAATTAATCCTCCGAGTATTCTGTGTAGACTTTGCTATTACTTGGAATACAGTTCTACGATGAGATTTTCTTGAATCTCGCGTGGTAATTCTTCTCTATCGGGCAATCGTTTAAACACGCTGCTCTTGTTTTCAGCATCGACTTCAATCCACTCAACATAACCACGCAAAACCGCAAGTTCCATCGCCATACCGATACGGTGCTGCTGGCGTTGCTTGGGACCGATAGAAATTTCATCGCCGGGGTGTACCTGATACGACGGTATATTCACCACCGCGCCGTTCACTCTAACTGCTTTATGAGTCACCAGTTGTCTAGACTCTGCGCGGGTAGAACCAAACCCAGAACGATATACAACATTATCCAATCGAGACTCTAACAGCACGAGTAGATTTACACCTGTCGCACCTGTTTGTTGGTCTGCTTTTTTATAGTAATTGCGAAACTGTTTTTCAAGGACCCCGTACAAGCGACGTACCTTTTGTTTCTCGCGTAACTGAATCCCATAGTCGGACATTCGACCGCCGCCCACGGCGCGACGTGCCCCCTGCTCTCCAGGGATTTTGTTCTCTTTACATTTCTCATCAAGGGGGCGAACACCGCTTTTCAGGTACAGATCGGTACCTTCCCGACGAGAGAGCTTCAATTTTGGTCCAGTATATCGTGCCATGCTAGATCCCTTATGGTCTCCGCTTTTTCGGAGGGCGACATCCGTTGTGCGGAATTGGTGTTACGTCGGTTATGCTGTTGATCCGGAGTCCTCCGGCATTCATCGCGCGGATTGACGATTCTCTACCTGGACCTGGTCCTTTGACGAACACGTCGACGCTCTTTAACCCATGATTTTCAATCACATTGGTGGTTACGCCCTCAGCCGCGGTCTGTGCCGCAAATGCTGTACTCTTTCGAGTACCCTTAAATCCTGCAGCTCCAGCACTCGACCAACCGATAGTACGGCCCTGACGATCTGTAAACGTAATGATGGTGTTGTTGTAAGACGAATGAATGTGTGCAAGACCGTCTGTTACGATACGTTTGCCACGTCGTCGCGCAGCGGCACTCTCACGTGTTCCTCTTTTTCCCTTTTCAGCCATGACTATTTCTTAATGATTCTGCGTGGTCCTTTTCGGGTACGCGCATTCGTTTGCGTCCGTTGTCCTCGAACAGGTAAATTTCGTCGATGACGTACCCCCCTATAGCAGCGTAGGTCCATAAGACGCTTGATATTCATTGAATTGATTCGTCGAAGGTCTCCCTCAACCGTTATTTCATCCACGGCTGTACGCAAGCGATTCAGTTCTTCCTCAGATAAGTCTTGAATTTTCTTATCGGGCTCTACGTTTGCGGTACCACACACCTTGCGAGCCGTACTTCGCCCAATACCGAAGATGTATGTTAAAGATATTGATGCGTGTTTATTGTCTGGGATATTTACGCCAGAAAATCGTGCCATATGCTCTAACCCTGCCTCTGTTTGTGTCTTGGTTCTGTTTTACAAATCACGTAGACGCGACCCTTACGCCGCACAACCTTGCAGTTTCTACACATTCTCTTTACGGATGCTCTAACTTTCATAATCTACTGAACGCCTGAAAAATCCTACCGTGTTCGACGACTATAGTTGCGTAAGTTCGATTTTTCCATCAACTTTGCGTAATTGCTGGAAAGTAAGTGTGCTTGGACTTGAGACATGAAATCCATCGCGACTACAACCACAATCAGCAACGCCGTACCACCTAATTGAAGAGGAACGTCAAAAAACGCGCGCATGAGTTCTGGAAGTAAACACACCGAAGTGACATACAAGGACCCAAAAATTGTTAATTTAGTGGTGATATCGTCGATGTGATCAGCGGTTTGTTGACCTGGCCGTATACCTTGTATGTATGCTCCTTGCCTCTTTAAATTGTCAGCAAGTTCTTTCGGGTCTCGCACAATTGCGGTGTAAAAGAAGCTAAAGAAAATTATCCCCGCCGCGAACAACAGTATGTATAGTGGTTGTCCAGGACTCAATATCAATGAAATTTCCTGCAAGAAGCCCAAGCCTTCGTTCTGCCCAAACCACTGAGACATAGAAGCCGGCGCAAGCAACAAGCTTGAAGCAAATATTGCAGGGATTACCCCTGCCATATTTATTTTGAAAGGGAGATGACTGGTCTGACCTTGCACCATCCGGCGTCCCTGCTGGCGCTTGGCGTAATGAATGGTGATGCGACGCTCACCTCGTTCGATGAATACTACGAAGCCAACTAAACCAATCGCAACGACCAGGATTACTAAGAGAACTGACATGTGTATCGTACCATCTCGAGCTAACTCAAACGCTCCAGCGATAGCTGCAGGAAAGCCAGACACAATCCCAGCAAATATCAGCAATGAAATCCCGTTGCCAACTCCATGTTCGGTGATTTTCTCACCAAGCCACATCATAAATAGAGCGCCTGTAACCAGAGTGACTAGCGCAATAAAGAAAAATCCAAACGTCGAACTACCTTCAAACGGTAATCCTTGGGCAATCAGCGTGCTTGTAAGCGCAACTCCTTGGACGATCGCAATGACTAAAGTCCCGTAGCGGGTCAGCTTGGTGATCTTACGTCGACCTGACTCCCCTTCCTTGCGAAGTTGGTTCAAGCGTGGATACATCATCGTCAGCAAATTCATGATGATGCTTGAAGTGATATAAGGCATGACGCCTAGAGCGAGAATACTCATTCGTTCTAGCGCGCCTCCAGAAAACATATTGAAGAGATCGAGAATTCCGCCCTGCTGTGCATCGAACAAACGCTGCAATGCTACCGGATCGATCCCAGGGACCGGAATATGGGTACCTATGCGATACACCAGTAACGCGAACAATACGAAAAGAAGACGCTTTCGTAGTTCTGTGGTGCCGGTTTGAACTCCTGCTAATGCTGGTGCCGTGGTAGCCATTAGATCCCTATTCTTCTACCTTCCCACCAGCAGCTTCAATTGCCGTGCTTGCGCCTTTGGTGACCTTAACCCCACGTATAGTCAGAGCTCTGTCTAAATGGCCGGATTGAACGATGCGGACTCGTTTAATATTCGCGGTGATAAGCCCCGCTTGTCTTAGACTCTGTAGGTCAACTACGTCTCCTTCAACAGCACCAAGTTCGTGCAATCGGACTTCACTTGTTATCCGTTGAACTCGAGAGCGAAAGCCAAAAGTTGGAATTCGTTGCTGCAATGGAAGCTGCCCGCCTTCAAAGCCTCGGCGAACGCCACCACCCGAGCGCGAGCACTGACCTTTGTGACCGCGACCACAGGTCTTCCCATAACCAGATGAACCACCGCGCCCAACACGCTTTGGCGTAGTTCTACTACCTGGTGCTGGTGTTAATTCGTTTAGTTTCACTTTGCCGATGCTTCCGTTACTTCGAGAAGATAGCTAACCTGATCTATCATCCCCCGCACCGCGGGAGTATCTATTACTTCTACTTCGTGTCCAATACGTCGTAAGCCAAGACCACGTACGCATGCCTGATGTTTTTTAAGCCGACCCGAATTACTCTTCACGAGGCGCACGTGCAACTTTTTCGCTGTAGTCTTTTTACTCATGACCGCGAACTTCCTCTTCAGTTTTACCGCGCTTAAGTGCTACCATCCGCGGCGAGCGCATATTGACTAGTCCTTTAACCGTTGCACGTACGACATTAGTAGGGTTAGTTGAACCATAGCACTTAGCGAGTACGTCGCGGACGCCGGCTGCTTCAAGTACAGCACGCATCGTACCGCCTGCAATTACTCCAGTACCTTCGGATGCGGGTTGCATAAATATTTTGGAAGCGCCATGCTTGGCAACGATCGGGTACCAGAGCGTAACTCCGTTGAGCTCAACGTCAAACATATTTCGCCTTGCTGCCTGTCCCGATTTTTCGATTGCTTCCGCGCGTTCTCGAGCTTTTCCGCGACCGAACCCAACTCTGCCAGCGCCATCACCCACGACCGACAGTGCCGTCCATGAAAGTTGTCGTCCACCTTTGACAGTCTTCGCAACGCGAGTCGAGGAAACAAGTCTTTCGACCAATCCCTCTTCTCGAATTTCTTCTGAGTATGCCATGTTTAGAACTCCAACCCTTGATTACGCGCTTCATCCGCTAGTGCTTTAACCCGACCGTGGTATAAATAGCCTGACCGATCGAACGCTACTTTCGATACGCCGATGTCTTTGGCTCTTGTTGCAATAGTCGCACCGACCTTTTTGGCGGCTTCTTTGTTGCCAGTCTTCTTCAACTTCAAGGACTTGTCGAGTGTTGACGCCTGCGCCAAGACTTCTTGACCAGAACTGTCGATTATCTGAGCATAGATGTGTTGAGAAGTTCGATGTACACTCAAACGAACCGCGCCTAGTTCGCGCATCTTAATTCGTGAGCGTTTCGCTCGTCTCAACCTAGATCGATGTTTAGTACTCATAGCTCAACTATGTTTATTTCTTCACTTCTTTTCGTTTTATGTATTCGCCTTGATAGCGTATCCCCTTCCCCTTGTATGGTTCCGGTGGACGCTTACTTCGGATGTCGGCGGCAACCTGACCGACAAGCTGACGGTCAACACCAGAAACTACAATCTCTGTAGGTGAAGGGAGAGTCAGCTCTATGCCTTGAGGTGGCTCGAATTCGACTGAATGCGAATATCCCAACTGCATTATGAGACGATTATTTTGAAGCTGAGCACGATACCCTACGCCTTCAATTTGCAGTCGTTTCTCCCACTTCTCAGATACTCCTTTAATCATGTTCTGCACTAGCGCATTGACGGTACCGGTCATTGCGCGAGCATGTCTGGAAGTTCCTTTGGTTTTTATGAACAGAGAGTCTTGTTGCTTTTTCGCACTCACACCATCGGCACGCGGTACCGATAATTCACCATGCTTACCTTTGACCCGTATTGCTGTGGTTGAAACAACCACTTCCACTCCTGAAGGGATGTTTACTTCTCGCTCTGTAATGCGTGACATCTCAAATCATCCTAGAAGACTGTACACAACACCTCGCCGCCAACACCGGCACGACGTGCTGCATGGTCCGTCATTAAACCTTGATTCGTACTCACAATCGCGATGCCTAAGCCTCCATTTACACTTGGTAGTTCATCTTTGGTTTTGTAGGTACGTAGACCTGGGCGACTGATACGCTTTAACTCTTCAATTACCGGGACACCTTCTATGTACTTCAACTCCACGGTGAGAGTTGGTTTTGAGGATTTATCGACCGAATAACCCAGAATGTATCCTTCATCTAGCAGTACTTGGCAGATTGCTTCCTTGATCTTTGAATTCGGCATCGACACTGTCAACATTGCGGCCATCGTAGCGTTGCGAATGCGTGTGAGAAAATCAGAAATCGGATCTTGCATGCTCATAAGAATTACCAACTAGATTTCTTAAGTCCGGGAATCTCACCGCGCATTGCGGCCTCGCGCAGCTTAGTCCGCCCTAAGCCGAAGCGGCGATACACACCGCGTGGTCGACCGGTGATTTCGCACCGACGTTGGAGCCGTACAGGGTTCGCATTGCGAGGAAGTTGTTGTAATTGCAACTGCGCTTCCCAGCGCGCATCATCATCGAGTGCGCGGTCATTAACTTTAGCCTTCAATTCAGCTCGTTTTGCCGCGTACTTCGCAACGGTCTGTTGTCGTTTCTTCTCGCGCTCAAGCATGGATTTTTTCGCCATCGTTAGCTCCTAAAGGGAAAGTTGAAGGCTTTCAATAACGCTAGTCCCTCGGCATCGTCGCGAGCCGTTGTGGTAATAGTGACGTTTAAACCACGGAGGGAATCGATCTTGTCATAGTCGATTTCGGGAAAAATAATCTGCTCTGTAATCCCAAGCGAATAGTTTCCGCGCCCATCGAATGCTCGTGGACTCAACCCTCGAAAATCTCGCATCCGCGGAATCGCGATCCCAATAAGTCGTTCCACAAACTCGTACATGATGGTTCGACGTAAAGTAACCTTACAACCGATTGCATTACCCGCACGGATTTTGAATGCTGCTTCCGATATACGAGCGCGTGTGATTTTCGGCTTCTGTCCAGCTATTTTCGTGAGGTCGTCCACTGCTCCGTCAAGTAATTTTCGGTCTGCGATCGCCTTACCGACACCCATGTTGAGAGTGACTTTTACAATCTTCGGGACGCGCATGACCGACGTGTAACCCTGGTCGGCCATTAGCTGAGGTCGAATCTCTTCTACGTACTTCTGTTGCAGACTATTCATCTGACCGTTAGTCTTCAATTACGGCACCATTTGATTTAAAGTAGCGAACTTTCTTTCCGTCTTCGATCCGAATACCCACCTTATCAGCTTTTTCAGTTTCTGGATTGAGAATAGCAACATTGGAGATGTGAAGGGGTGCTTCTTTTTGTAGACGACCGTGGCGATCTCCTGGTTTTAGTGCTCGAGTGTGCCGTGTGATTTCGTTAATACCACTAACAATCACTCGGTCTTCACCCCTAAATTCGACCACATCGCCTGTTCGACCTTTATCTTTGCCCGTCAAAATGATCACCTCATCATCGACTTGAATGCGACGCATCGTTACAGTACCTCCGGAGCTAAAGAAATAATGCGCATGTAGTCGCGCGCTCGAAGTTCCCTAGTCACAGGTCCAAAGATTCGTGTACCGATTGGCTCTTTGGCTTCGTTCACAAGTACCGCAGCGTTCTGGTCAAAACGAATCACTGAGCCGTCTTGTCGTCGCACACCCTTTTTGGTCCGGACCACAACGGCGCGTAAGAGTTGACCTTTACGAACACGACTCCGGGGCATGGCTTCTTTAACAGTCACGCGAATGACATCACCGATGTGAGCGTAACGGCGACGGGATCCTCCAAGTACTTTTATACATTGAACTCGACGAGCGCCACTGTTGTCAGCAACGTCGAGTACAGTCTCACTCTGAATCATGTTTGAGCCTTTTTAACCCGTTCATCGATTGTCAGTAACTTCCACGATTTCGTCTTCGACACTGGACGACATTCCTGAATACTCACGGTATCGCCCACTTGCGCTTCATTGTTTTCATCGTGAACTTGAAACTTTGAAGATCGCCCAATAATCTTGCCGTACAACGGATGTCGTACTCTTCGATCGACGCGTACCGAGATCGTCTTGTCCGCCATGTTGGACACAACGAGTCCACTAACCGTACGCGCTTTGGTTGTTTGTGATTCAGCCATCGCGCTTCTCTCGGATAATGGTGTTAACGCGGGCAAGGTTTCGACGTGCTTCTTTGATCAAGTGAGTCTGAGCAAGTTGGTCAGAAGCGCGTTGAAAACGTAAATTGAATTGTTCTTTACGAAGTTTCACATACTCCTCTTGGAGTTCCTGTAAGGACAATTCTCGCAATTCTTCCGTATTCATTACATCGCCTGCCGAGCTACTACGGTCGTTGTAAAAGGCAATTTGCTCGCCGCCAGTCGAAATGCGACTCGTGCGTCGGCTTCGCTCACTCCAGCTACTTCATATAACACCCTGCCGGGTTGAATCTGCGCGACCCAATATTCGACCGAGCCTTTGCCCTTTCCTTGTCGTACTTCAAGAGGCTTCTTCGTAATCGGTTTGTCCGGAAAGACCCGGATCCAAACTTTACCACCGCGGCGTAAGGACCGAGTCATCGCTCGGCGCGCCGCTTCTATCTGTCGTGCTGTCATTCGCCCACGACCCGAAGCTTTCAAACCGAATTCACCGAAACACACTTTGTTTGCACGTTGCGCGAGACCGCGATTGCGACCTTTTTGCTGCTTACGGTATTTTGTTCTAGTAGGTTGAAGCATTGTTACAGCTATTTGCCTCTTTGAGGATTCGGTGCACTTTCGTCAGATGGACCAATGACTTCACCCTTGAAGACCCAAACCTTCACGCCTAAGACTCCATAGGTTGTCATTGCTTCAGCTACCGCATAGTCAATATCAGCACGAAGCGTGTGTAGTGGTACCCGGCCATCGGAATAAACTTCGGAGCGAGCAAGTTCCTGTCCATTCAATCGACCAGATACTCGGACCTTAATCCCTTCGGCACCAAGACGCATCGCATTTTGGAGCAC
Organism: OMG group bacterium; assembly: GCA_012267385.1. Classification (GTDB taxonomy): domain Bacteria; phylum Pseudomonadota; class Gammaproteobacteria; order Pseudomonadales; family Azotimanducaceae; genus Bin55. The sequence goes on along the minus strand of JAAXGW010000027.1, from coordinate 37,719 downwards.
CCGACGTACGGCACGACGATATTGAACTCGCCGCTCTAGTTGCTGTGCGACATTGCACGCAACGAGATATGCATCCAATTCTGGTTTTCGTACTTCTTCGACGTTAATCACCACGGGACCGCCGATGCGTTGTTGTAGCTGCCCGCGTAAGCGCTCAACGTCGGCACCGCGCTGACCGATCACCATTCCTGGGCGGGCAGTGTGAATCGTTATGCGTGCATCTTGCGACGGTCGCTGAATGTCAATGCGGCTAACGAATGCCTGTTTCAATTCGGACGCGATGAACTTTCGAATTTCGTGATCATTCTTCAACAACTCGCGGTATTTTTGCTTATTAGCGTACCAAACCGAGCTATGGTCACGAACTATTCCCAGACGGAATCCATTTGGATTTACTTTTTGGCCCATGTCTATCCTATTAAGTTACTCATCGTCTAGGTGGTCCGACACTGCGACAGTGATATGGCAAGTGCGTTTTAATATACGGTTCCCGCGGCCTCGAGCGCGTGCTCTAAATCGTTTCATTCGAAAGCCTTCATTCACGTAGATTTCACTGATGGAAAGTTCGTCGATGTCAGCATCGAGGTTCTGTTCAGCGTTTGACACCGCGGAATCGAGGACTTTTTTGACAAACTTGGCACTCTTCTGTACATCGTGTTCAAGAATACTGAGCGCTTCATGAATATTGCGGCCTCGAATCTGGTCTGCAACGAGTCTTGCCTTTTGGGGAGAAACACGTAATCCTCTGGCTACAGCTTGTACTCTCATGAAAACGCTACCCTACCGAACTACCGCGCGGCTGACGCCTTTCGATCACCGGCATGTCCCTTAAAAGTTCGGGTTGCAGCAAATTCGCCTAATTTGTGCCCCACAAGTTCTTCGGTAATGAACACCGGCATGTGTTGTCGTCCATTATGAACCAAGATTGTTAATCCCACCATTTCAGGTACGATCATTGAACGCCGGGACCATGTCTTGATCGGACGTTTATCCCGGCTTTCCTGTGCTTTCTCTACTTTCCGTAGTAAGTTAATGTCTACGAATGGTCCTTTGCGGATAGAACGTGCCATTGTTAACTACGTCCTCGGCGGCGAATGATCAGTCGATCGCTTGGTCGTTTGCGGCGTGTAGTATGTCCTTTCGTGGGGACTCCAGTAGGTGATACGGGATGGCGACCGCCACTAGACTTACCCTCACCACCACCGTGAGGATGATCGACGGGGTTCATTGCAACTCCACGTACGGTTGGTCGGATACCGCGCCAGCGTTTTGCTCCGGCTTTGCCATATGATCGCAAGTTGTGCTCTGTATTTCCTACTTCCCCGAGTACCGCGCGACACTCGCTTAGTACCCTACGCATTTCACCAGATCGAAGTCGAAGAGTCGCGTAATTACCTTCACGCGCAACCAACTGTGCGGAAGTGCCAGCACTTCGAGCAAGTTGCGCCCCTTTACGCGGCTTAAGTTCGATACAGTGTACCAAACTACCAATGGGAACATTCCGTAACTGCATAGCATTGCCGGAACGGATCGGGGCAGTAGAACCAGAACGAAGTTCCGCGCCCGGTCTCAAACCCTTGGGTGCAATGATGTAGCGACGTTCTCCATCTACATACTTCAACAGTGCAATGTTTGCACTTCGATTTGGATCGTATTCCAAACGTTCTACAATCGCTGGAATGCCATCTTTATCTCGTTTAAAGTCTAGTTTTCGGTAATGCTGTTTGTGACCGCCACCACGATGTCTAACAGTAATTCGGCCATTTCCGTTGCGGCCAGCTCGCGATGACTTTGGCTCGAGCAAAGGCTTGTACGGTGAGCCAGTGTGTAAAGACTTGTCAACGACTTTGGCGACAAAGCGTCGACCGGGTGAAGTAGGTTTCGTTCGTACTACAGGCATTAGCGAATCTCTTTGGTTAAGTCGATACGCTCACCTTCTCTCAAGCGCACATATGCTTTTTTCCAATTCTTTCGTTTACCCGATGGTAAACGTCGTAAGAATCGACTAACCGGTTTGCCCTTGACGTTCACTGTCGTCACGTTGTCGACAACCACGTCAAAAAGCTGTTCCACCGCATCTCGCACTTCCTTTTTAGTTGCGTCTTTGGCGACGACAAAGCAATACTGATTCGAACGCATACCTAAACAAGTTACCTTTTCGGTTACGTGCGGGCGCTCAAGAATACCGTATAGTCTTTGTGGATTCATGCTAGGCGCGCCTCTAACGCGCGGATAGTCTCAACATCGATCAACAATTGTTCAGCACTCACCAACAATGTCGGACTAACGTTGGTGGAAGTCTCAAGAGAGATGTTTTTTAAATTGGAGACCGCTTTCTGTAAGTTCGCGGACGGTTGGTTTAGTACGAGGGTGGGATTTTGGAGTTTTAGATCGTGGAGAGTTTGTTGGAGGAGTTTGGTCTTTGGTTGGTCAATGTCAAATGATTCGGTGATCGTAATTCGATTCTGCCGCATCAATTCTGAAAGAATACAACGCATCGCGCCTCGATACATTTTCCGATTGACCTTCTGCCAGGAGACCGTAGGTTTCGTCGCGAACGTTACTCCCCCACCTCTCCATATGGGACTATTTCGAGTACCGGCGCGAGCACGACCACTACCTTTTTGACGCCATGGTTTGGCACCTCCTCCGCGGACATCTGATCGCGATTTTTGCGCTTTAGTTCCACTATGTCCATTCGATATGTACGCTTGCACAACTTGATGCACTAGCGGTGCGTTGAAATCCACATTAAACACTGCATCATTAAGTTTCAAACTCTCCCCGGTGTTTAGTGCAGCTTTCATGACCTTTACTCGTTATCCGGGTTCGTCTCAGGAGGCGTTTGCACGCCTTGTTTTATCGCGGGTCGGACAACTACTCGAGAACCGGATGCCCCTGGAATCGACCCCTTAATCAAGATCGTATTTCTCTCTAAGTCAAGTTTGACAATCTCCAAGTTTTGTGTTGTTGCTTGAGCATTTCCTAGGCGACCCGCCATTTTTTTGCCTTTGAAAACACGCCCTGGAGTCTGACACTGACCGATTGATCCCGCACCTCGGTGTGAAAGTGAATTGCCGTGGGTCATATCTTGTCGCTGAAAATTCCAACGCTTGATCACGCCGGCAAAACCTTTACCCTTTGAAGTTCCTGTGACATCCACAAGCTGACCTTCAAAAAATTGTGATACAGAAAGTTCTCCGCCTAGCTCTAATGTGGAATCTGCTGTGTTAACAGCATGTCGATCTAAGCGAAACTCGTGCATACTATCGCCAGCTTCTGTCTCACTCTTGGCCCAATGACCAAGTACGGGTTTCAATCCACGGCTATGTCGGCCTGACTTGCGTGGTAGCTCACCATGAACGACTTGTACCGCTTCGTAGGCGTCAGTGTCTTCAGTTTTAATCTGTGTAATACGGTTTGGTATCGCATGAATCACGGTGACAGGTATGGAACCGCCATCGGGTGCGAAAACACGTGTCATGCCGCTTTTTATACCAACAATTCCAATCGTCATTTTGATTCTATCGCTTGCTCAGATATAGCAACTAGTGCTCACACTCGCCTTACCCGTGAATTTTCACAGGTTTGCAAGCGACTCTTTCTAGTTGCTTGAACTTCGCAGAAACAGCCAAAAAGCGTACCACAAAAAGTATGGATCAAACTTTTCAGTTTGAAGTTCTGCTTACTTCGTATCTATCTTTAAGTCTACGTCTACTCCTGCCGCTAGCTCGAGATTCATCAACGCATCGATCGTTCGTTCTGGTGGGTCTACGATGTAGAGCAAACGCTTATGTGTACGTATTTCGTACTGATCTCGAGCATCTTTATTCACGTGCGGTGAAATGAGCACTGTAAAGCGCTCTAGTTTCGTTGGGAGAGGAATCGGCCCAAGTATTCTCGCACCCGTCTGTTTCGTCGCCGCAATGATGTCTTCGGCTGATTGATCAATCAGTCGGTGATCATACGCTTTGAGTCTGATCTGTATACGATTTTCTTCGGCCACTCAGCCCCGTACCTCACGGAAATTTGCAATATTTCGATGCCTCGGTACAGGAGCAACCCACCCGAACACATAAAGGATAGGAATTTTACAGATTGCAAGCCTTGTTGCAATCGGATTCAACCAATAAATTTTAATTCTCGGTACATTTTGGAAACCGTACTAACAATCCCATTCTTCGAGCGGTGTCGAAGACGTTTAAGCCGTTACTACAACAGCCCCGCAGCGACGATTCGCGGCAGGGCTGAGGGACTGTTAGTTCGCGGCAGGGCTGAGGGACTGTTAGTTAGAGAGAGTTTTAGTCTATTGAATAATGTTGGTTACGACTCCAGCACCAACCGTGCGACCACCTTCACGGATCGCGAATCGCAAGCCGTCGTCCATCGCGATTGGACTGATCAGTTCAACATTTAATTCCACATTGTCTCCGGGCATAACCATCTCGACACCTTCTTTCAGGGTAACCTCACCAGTTACGTCGGTCGTGCGGAAGTAAAACTGCGGTCGATAGTGGCTCTGAAATGGCGAGTGTCGGCCACCTTCCTCTTTCGACAGCACATACACTTGGGCTGAAAATTTAGTATGAGGAGTAATCGAACCTGGCAGTGCAAGAACTTGACCACGTTCTACTTCATCTCGTTTGATACCGCGCAGGAGTACTCCGATGTTCTCACCTGCTCTACCTTCGTCGAGAAGTTTACGAAACATTTCTACGCCGGTACAAGTAGTTTTATGCGTAGGTCGAATCCCTACTATTTCCACTTCATTTCCAACTTGGACAATACCACGATCAACTCGCCCAGTGACCACGGTCCCACGACCTGAGATCGAGAACACATCTTCGATTGGCATTAAGAAAGGTGCGTCTACTGGTCGTTCTGGTTCCGGAATGAACTCATCTAGGGATTTGAGGAGTTCTCGAACCGAACCTGCACCGTCATCTCCTTCGTCTCCCTCCATGGCTTTTAATGCACTACCAGGAATAATTGGCGACTCTGGATCAAATTCGTAGCTCTCGAGCAACTCTTGGATTTCCATAGTTACAAGTTCGACGAATTCGTCACGATCAGCTTGGTCAAGCATGTCGACTTTGTTCAAATAAGTGATGATCCTTGGAACACCCACCTGACGCGCCAGCAAGATGTGCTCACGCGTCTGCGGCATAGCACCGTCAACTGCGGACACCACCAAAATTGCACCATCCATCTGTGCAGCACCAGTAATCATGTTTTTAATGTAGTCAGCATGGCCAGGACAGTCTACGTGAGCATAGTGCCGATTTGGTGATTCGTACTCGACGTGGGTAGTCGCAATCGTAATTCCACGTGCTTTCTCTTCTGGAGCGTTGTCGATTTCCTCGAAGTTTTTGACATCTCCTGTCCCTGCGTCTTTCGCACAGATCATTGTCATCGCCGCGGTCAACGTAGTCTTGCCGTGATCGACGTGACCAATCGTACCGACATTGACGTGCGGTTTTGTTCGTTCAAATTTAGCTTTCGCCATTGTGTTTAATTCTCCCTAATAACAATTAGATTACTTTCGTGATCCCGGCCTCGTCTTAGCGCGCTTTGATCGCTTCTGCAACATTGTCCGGAACTACCTCATACCGATCAAATTCCATGGTAAAAGTAGCTCTACCTTGTGTTGTCGATCGCAGGTCGGTCGCGTAGCCGAACATCTCCCCAAGCGGAATCGAAGCCTTGACAATTTTACCCGCGGGGTTCTCATCCATACCATCAATCACTCCACGACGACGGTTTAAATCACCGACAACATCGCCAAGAAAATCATGAGGTGTGACAACTTCGACGGCCATGATAGGTTCCAATAACACTGGATCGGCGCGTTGCGCGCCCTCGCGGACCGCCGCGGCACCCGCAATTTTAAATGCTATCTCACTAGAGTCCACTTCGTGAAAGGAACCATCGTACAGAGTAGCTCGTACATTAATTAACGGGAAGCCTGCGACAACACCGTTTGTCAGCTGTTCGCGAATCCCCTTGTCGACTGCAGGAATGTACTCCCGAGGAATAGCGCCACCGGAGATTTGATCGTCGAACTCATAGGTTTCAACGCTGTCCTCCAAGGGTTCGAGTCGCACCAATACATGAGCAAACTGGCCACGACCACCGGTCTGACGCACATGCCTTGCTTCTGCTTCCACCGGCTTCCGAATCGTTTCTCGATACGCAACTTGAGGTTTTCCGATATTTGCGTCAACCTTAAACTCGCGTTTCATACGATCAATGATGATGTCGAGATGCAATTCTCCCATCCCAGCGATAATAGTCTGACCCGATTCTTCATCTGCTGAGACCTTAAATGAAGGGTCCTCTTGAGCTAACTTACTCAACGCGAGCGACATCTTGTCTTGGTCTGCAACTGATCGCGGCTCTACCGCGACATGAATGACTGGTTCTGGAAACATCATTCGTTCCAACATCACTACTGAGTCTTCACTACATAGAGTATCGCCGGTAGTTACATCTTTTAGTCCGATTGCAGCTGCAATATCGCCTGCCCGCACTTCGGAGATCTCTTTTCGGCTATTCGCATGCATTTGAACCATTCGACCGATCCTTTCACGTCGCGTACGGGTCGCGTTATATACTCGATCACCGGTTGACAGAACACCGGAGTAAACACGGAAAAACGTCAACGTGCCGACATATGGATCTGTGGCAATCTTAAACGCAAGTGCAGCGAACGGTTCCTCATCATCTGAATGACGTGAAATAGCTGAACCGTCTTTAGCTACCCCTTCAATAGCGACGACTTCGTTGGGAGCGGGTAAGTAATTTATCACCGCGTCAAGCATCGGTTGGACACCTTTGTTCTTAAAAGCTGTACCACAAATCGCAGGTACAACTTCGTTTGCTAGGGTGCGGGCACGAAGGCCGCGACGAATCTCACTGTCACTGATTTCTTTACCCTCTAGAAATCGTTCCGTCAGTTCGTCGTCCGACTCTACCGCAGTCTCAATCAACTTCTCTCGAGCCGCAGTCGCACGATCCAGTAATTCGGGTGGAATTTCTTCGACTCGAGTATTGAGACCTAAGTCGCCGGAGTCCCAGAAATAAGCTTTCATCGAAATTAAGTCCACAACTCCGCTGAAATCCTCTTCTGATCCAATGGCAAGTTGTAGCATCACCGGTGTTGCGCCTAGCCGTGTCTGAATCTGCTCGACGACTCGTTCGAAGTCTGAGCCAGCACGATCCATTTTGTTAACAAATACGATCCGCGGAACTTCATAGCGATCTGCTTGCCGCCAGACAGTCTCGGATTGTGGCTCTACTCCTGCCGTGCCACAGAACACTACTACTGCACCATCGAGTACACGGAGGCTTCGTTCAACTTCAATGGTAAAGTCGACATGTCCTGGAGTGTCGATAATGTTGATCCGATGGTCGTCGAACTGTTCGTGCATTCCATTCCAAAAACAAGTCGTGGCGGCAGAAGTAATTGTGATACCGCGCTCTTGTTCTTGTGCCATCCAATCCATTACGGCGGCACCATCATGAACTTCGCCAAGTTTGTGCGATATACCCGTATAGAAGAGCACGCGTTCCGTAGTCGTGGTCTTACCCGCATCGACGTGTGCGACTATACCGATATTTCTGTAGCGCTCCAAAGGCGTGCTACGCGACATGCAAGAAACCCGAGAACTCTAACTAAGGAATAGGTTAAAAAGAAATCGTATCGAAACGGTGGTTAGTATCGATAGTGTGCAAACGCTCGGTTTGCTTCAGCTTGGCGATGCGTGTCAGTACGTTTCTTAACCGCGCCACCACGGCCGTTTGCGGCATCGATCAGTTCGCTCGCAAGACGGGATGCCATCGTCTTTTCGTTGCGGGCGCGAGCACTGTCCACGAGCCATCGCATGGCAAGTGCCATACGTCGTGAGGGGCGAACTTCGATCGGTACGGGCAATGTCGAACCTCCGACACGACGAGACTTTACTTCCGTAATCGGGGCTACTTCCTCAAGTGCTTTCTCGAAAACCTCCAATGGATCCGAATCCTCGCGCTTCTGCACAAGGTCTAACGCACCATACACAATTCTCTCAGCAACGGCTTTCTTTCCACTCACCATCACATGATTGATGAACTTTGCTACTATTTCGTTGTGATACTTTGGATCGGGGAGAATTACTCGCTTTTCACTGACCCGTCGGCGCGACATTTCTTACTGCTCCTATTTAAATCTGACTCGGTCGTTTCGCACCATACTTTGAACGTCCTTGGCGACGATCGTCTACCCCGGTTGCGTCCAACGTACCGCGAATCGTGTGATACCGAACGCCGGGTAAATCTTTAACTCGACCGCCGCGAATCAACACCGTGCTGTGTTCCTGCAAGGTATGACCTTCACCAGGAATATATGAATTTACTTCATAACCGTTAACTAGGCGAACACGACACACTTTACGCATTGCGGAATTCGGCTTACGAGGTGTTGTGGTGTATACACGAATACACACGCCACGTTTTTGCGGATTCGATTCCAATGCTAACGATTGGCTCTTTTTAACACGACGTTTTCGTGGTTTACGGACCAACTGACTAATGGTCGCCAAGTTTACATTCCCTCCAGCGTCAAATTACAGGAATTCTCCAACGCACCGAGATTCAACGGGCGCACAGAGTTTTGAGCACGGTATTTTAGAGATTCTCTTGAATTTTCTATGTTTTACTCCGAGGGCTCGTCAGTGATATCTTGCTCGGCGAGCATTTCGGCGAGCGATCGTTCGATCTCTTCTACCGAATCTTTGCGATTGCGTCCTTCTTGAATGATCACTTCTTCGCGTCGACGTTGTTTGCGACGACGGTGATATTCAAGACCAGTGCCTGCGGGAATTAATCGACCGACCACGACGTTCTCCTTTAGGCCACGAAGACGGTCAACCTTGCCTGTCACCGAAGCTTCGGTCAACACGCGAGTGGTCTCCTGGAACGAAGCCGCGGAGATAAACGAATCTGTAGCCAGCGAACCACGAGTAATACCCAATAACACGCGACGAAATTCAGGTGTTTGCTTTCCTTCGGCTGATAGACTGTCGACTTCTTCTCGTAATTCAGAGAAATCTACTTGTTCACCCCGTACGAAACGAGATTCTCCACTACTTTCAATCTCCACTTTACGCAACATTTGCCGCACAATAACTTCAATGTGCTTGTCGTTTATAGGTACACCCTGTAATCGATACACATCTTGAATTCCACTGATGATGTACTCCGATAGCTCGGCGACACCACGTAAGCGAAGGATGTCGTGCGGGTCAACAGCACCGTCACAGACAATCTCACCCTGTTGAACATGTTCGCCAGCGAATACGGAAATATTTCTCGTCTTCGGAATCAGAGTTTCAATTGGTTCAACCTCTTCCTCAGGATCAGTTTGATGAGGCGTTATCGTCAATCGAATCTTTGTAAGAGTTTCTCGGCCGAAGCTAACAGCCCCAGTAGCTTCCGCTATCACAGCACTTTCCTTGGGCTTGCGCGCCTCAAACAGTTCAATAACTCTCGGTAAACCACCAACAATATCAATGGTCTTTGAACTTTCTTGTGGCGCTTTGGCGATCACTGCACCAATGTGAACTTTTGCACCGGCTTCGACAAGAACGTTCGCGCCAGCTGGTAAGCTGTAGTTGACGAGTACTTCTTCGTCTGGGTGGATCTTCTTTCCATCCTTCGACGGACGATAGAGTTGGATTCCCGGTCGGAGTCCCATGCCAACTTCCGGCCTTTCAGAATCGGGTATAACGCTCAATATTGTCAAACCTGTCTCTTCATCCGTTTGGGTACGAACAGAGCGTCCTTCTTCCATATCGTCAAAGTGTACGATCCCTTCTTGTTCAGAAATAATCAAGTGGTAGTGTGGATCCCACTTAGCGACAATCTGTCCTGCAATTACGTTATCACCTTCTTCGGCCGCTAACGTGGCACCATAAGGTACCGAATAGCGTTCGCGCTCTCGACCGCGTTCGTCAAAAATCATGATTTTTCCGGAACGAGATACGACAACCAGATGACCATCTGGGTTGCGGACGGTGTTGATATTTTGAAAACGCAACAACCCGCCATGTTCTACCTGAACGCTGTCGTCTGCTGTCGCGCGGGAAGCCGCACCGCCGATGTGGAACGTACGAAGTGTTAGTTGAGTGCCGGGTTCGCCAATGGACTGTGCCGCGATAACACCGACCGCTTCTCCGACATTCACTAGATGCCCTCGAGCAAGATCTCGGCCGTAACAGCGAGCACAGAGACCAAACTTGGTTTCGCAGGTGATGGGCGAACGAACATAGATCTCATCAAAGCCCATGTCTTCGATCCGTTGCACCCAATCCTCGTCAATCATGGTCCCAACAGCGATTGCTTCCTCACCGGTATGAGTGTCATGCACCGGCTTTGCCACAATCCGTCCCAGTACACGCTCAGAGAGTGGTTCAACGACTTCGCCACCTTCAATTTTGGCTGTGATGCGTAACCCCTCTGAGGTACCGCAATCTTGTTCTGTGATCACTAAATCTTGTGCAACGTCAACCAACCGGCGTGTTAAGTAGCCAGCATTTGCTGTTTTGAGCGCGGTATCAGCCAAACCTTTCCGAGATCCATGTGTCGAGATAAAGTACTCGTTAACGGACAATCCTTCTCTGAAATTTGAAACAATTGGAGTCTCAATAATCGTTCCGTCTGGTCGCGCCATTAGTCCTCGCATACCGGCTAATTGCCTGATCTGTGCTGGAGATCCGCGAGCCTTTGAGTCAGCGTAGATAAAAATGGAATTAAACGAGTCTTGCTCTTCCAATTCGCCTTCGCGATTGGGTACTTGCTCTTTGGAAATGCCGTCTAACATCTTCGCAGCAATTTGATCGCTCGCGCGCGTCCAGATGTCAACTGCTTTGTTGTATTTTTCCGTAGGCGACAATAAATTGTCTTGAAATTGCCTTTCGAGATCTTCAATTTGTTCCCGCGCGGCAGTGACGATACCTTCCTTTGCATCTGGAACAACTAAATCTCCGACACCAATTGAACAGCCCGCATAGGTTGAATACTTAAAGCCAGCGTACATGAGCTGATCCGCGAAAACCACTGTTTCTTTTAGTCCTACTCGGCGATAACAAATATCAACTAAGTCAGAAATCTCGCCACGTTTTAAAACTCGATTCACGTACTTGAAACTCAGTCCTGCTGGCAAGATGTCTGCGAGGAGGGAACGTCCTACTGTCGTGTCAACAATGTGAGTGTGCAGTTCACCACCAGCTTGTTCTTCCGTGAGACGAACCTTCACTTTTGCATGCAGGGCGACCTGTTCGTTGTAGTATGCACGTTCAACTTCCTGCGTATCAGCAAAAATCATACCTTCACCTTTACCGTTAATTCGGTCTCGCGTTAGGTAATACAAACCCAAAACGACATCTTGATTTGGTACGATAATCGGTTCACCACTAGCTGGCGACAAAATGTTGTTCGTCGACATCATCAGTGCTCGAGACTCAAGCTGTGCTTCGATCGTTAGGGGTACATGGACAGCCATTTGATCGCCGTCGAAGTCAGCATTAAATGCGACGCACACTAACGGATGTAACTGAATTGCTTTTCCTTCAATAAGCTTGGGTTCAAAAGCCTGAATCCCTAGTCGGTGGAGCGTTGGTGCGCGATTGAGCAACACTGGATGCTCACGAATGACATCTGCGAGCACATCCCACACCTGAGGACGTTCTTCCTCTATTAGCGCTTTGGCTTGCTTGATACTGTCAGCGAGTTCACGCCTCTGTAGCTCACCCAAAACGAAGGGGCGGAACAGCTCTAAAGCCATCTTCTTCGGCAACCCACATTCGTGCAGTTTGAGTTCCGGACCAACCACAATGACCGAACGACCTGAAAAATCAACTCGTTTACCAAGTAGGTTTTGGCGAAATCTCCCCTGTTTACCCTTTATCATGTCCGACAGGGACTTCAATTGTCGCTTGTTGGTACCTAAGATTGCTCTACCTCTACGACCGTTGTCAAGCAGGGCATCAACCGCTTCTTGGAGCATTCGTTTCTCGTTCCGAATGATGATTTCCGGTGCACTCAGTTCCAACAACTTCTCGAGTCTGTTGTTGCGATTGATCACGCGCCGGTAGAGATCATTGAGATCGGAAGTGGCAAAGCGGCCACCCTCCATCGGAACCAAAGGTCGTAGGTCTGGAGGCAAGACCGGCAGCGTTCGCAAAATCATCCAACCCGGTTTATTCCCAGAGTTCATAAAAGCTTCTACGAGCTTGAGACGCTTAGACAACTTCTTGATTTTTGCTTCTGAAGTTGTACTGTCAATCTCTTCTCTCAGCTCGGCTGCTTTCTGTTTCAAATCGATACTGTCAAGCAGTTCAAGGATTCCTTCGGCACCCATTTTGGCAATGAATTCACCGTTGCCAAACCGCTCGACTGCTTCTTCATGCTCTTCCTCGGTTAGTAGCGTGCCGGCTTGTAGATCGGTCATCAATGGATCGATCACAATGTATGAGTCGAAATGCAGTACCCGTTCAATCTCACGAAGAGTTATGTCCAGCATCAATCCAATCCGCGAAGGTAATGATTTCAAGAACCAGATGTGAGCGACCGGAGCCGCGAGTTCAATGTGACCCATACGTTCACGACGAACCTTTTTCGTGGTGACTTCGACTCCACACTTTTCACAAATGACGCCACGATGCTTCATGCGCTTATACTTCCCGCACAAGCATTCGTTATCCTTCATCGGCCCAAATATCTTGGCGCAGAATAAACCATCGCGTTCGGGTTTTAGAGTCCGATAGTTGATTGTTTCAGGCTTTCGAACTTCACCGAAAGACCATGCCCGAACCAAGTCCGGGGACGCTAACGCAATCTTTACGGAGTCAAATTCATCAACGGATTGCGTTCTTCTCGGGGGATTAAAAAAATCTACCAACGTACGTCTCCTTATTCTGATTGCAGTGCTAAATCGATAGCGAGTGATTTCACTTCACGAGCCAACACGTTAAATGATTCCGGCATACCGGGCTCAATACGAAAATCGCCATCAATAATGTTTTTGAATATCTTGCCACGGCCTTCAACGTCGTCGGACTTGACGGTCAAAATTTCCTGCAACGTGTATGCTGCACCGTAGGCTTCTAGTGCCCACACTTCCATTTCGCCAAAACGTTGACCTCCTTGTTGCGCTTTGCCACCGAGTGGTTGTTGCGTGACCAGCGCGTAGGAACCCGTAGATCTGGCATGCATTTTCTCATCTACTAGGTGATTGAGCTTTAGCATGTACATATAACCGACGGTAATTGGACGATCGAATCGTCTTCCCGTACGACCATCGTACAAGTGAGCCTGACCCGTTTCCGGTAGTCCGGCTAATTGAAGAAGCTGTTTGATATCCCTTTCTCGAGCCCCGTCGAAAACCGGAGTCGCGACGGGAATACCTCTACGGTAATCCTGTGCGAGAGCAATAATTTCCGTATTTGACAGCGAATCAAAATCGATCGGTTTGCCATCCATTTTGTCATAAACCGAGTGTAAAAATTGTCGAATCTCTTCAACTTTTGCTTGTTGCTGCAAGAGCGCGTCTAACTGGTCGCCGATCCCTTTGACTGCCCAGCCTAAGTGCGTTTCAAGCACCTGACCTATGTTCATTCGGGAAGGTACTCCAAGTGGGTTTAACACAATGTCAACCGGTTCGCCGTTCTCGTCATACGGCATGTCTTCGACCGGCATAACCACCGAGATCACGCCTTTATTCCCATGTCGTCCAGCCATCTTGTCGCCTGGTTGAATCCTGCGCTTGGTCGCGACATAGACTCGCACGTACTTGATGACACCAGGGGGTAACTCATCGGGTCGTTCAAGTTTTTCTTTTTTGCGTTTGAACTCTTCATCGCGTTGTTGTTGCCGTTGATCCAACAAGCGCATCGCGGCTTCGACTTGACGATTGACCTTGTCCTCGGCAACACGCAACTTACGCCACTCGTTCAGCTCTAAGGAACGTAAGTAAGCGGACGTCAATTTGCTATCCGCATCCAGTCCCGGGGCTTGTACGGCGATGGATCCATTTACGCTTTGAACTAACTTCTCCAAGGTCGCATGTTCAAATATTCGGTATTGATCGTTTAAGTCTTGTTCAATTGCGAGTAACTCATCCTCGTCGATCGCTCGTGCCCGAGCATCCTTCTGCATACCGTCCCGAGTAAAGACTCTGACATCAACTACGGTACCTTGCACGTCGGACTTGACTCTAAGTGAAGTGTCTTTGACATCGTGTGCTTTCTCGCCAAATATAGCACGTAGAAGTTTTTCTTCGGGTGTTAATTGAGTTTCGCCTTTTGGAGTTACTTTCCCTACCAAAATATCTCCCGTTTGAACTTCCGCGCCGATATGGACGATACCTGATTCGTCGAGTTTGTTGAGTGCGGAAGGACTGATGTTGGGAATGTCAGCCGTAATTTCCTCAGGACCAATCTTGGTTTCAAGAGCTGAACACTCTAATACTTTGATATGGACGCTCGTAAACCGGTCTTCCCGCACAATGCGTTCCGATATAAGTATGGAATCTTCATAGTTGTATCCGTTCCAAACCATGAATGCGATCCGCATGTTTTGCCCGAGGGCTAGTTCGCCAGCGTCAATGGCCGGACCGTCAGCAAGCACATCGCCCGTTTGTACTCGATCCTTTGGTTTCACTATTGGTCGTTGATTGATACATGTGTCTTGGTTGGAACGAGTGAACTTCATGAGGTTGTAGATATCAATCCCACCGTCGTTCCGATCGGTTCGTTTAGTCGATGTCGCGCGGACTACAATTCGGCGCGCATCAACGAGTTCCACAACTCCAGCGCGTTTTGCATATATGCAAGCACCCGAATCGCGTGCTAGTTGTCGTTCCACGCCAGTGCCGACCAACGGTGCTTCAGTGCGAATAGTCGGCACTGCTTGGCGTTGCATATTCGAGCCCATCAGACCTCGATTAGCTTCGTCGTGTTCTAAGAATGGAATCAGTGCCGCGGAAATCGAAACGATTTGTTTTGGGGACACATCCATGAATTGCACATCCTGAGGCTGTGCTTTGATGAATTCGTTGTCATAGCGCACATCGACGTACTCATCAACGAATTTCCCTTGTTTGTCGACCTGAGAACTTGCCTGCGCGATCCTGTATTCACTTTCATCAATCGCGGAGAGGTATTCAATGGACTTAGTTACTTTTCCATTCTTAACCTTTCGATAAGGAGTCTCAATAAACCCATAATCGTTGATCTTCGCATAAGTGGCAATCGAGTTAATCAATCCGATTGTAGGACCCTCGGGTGTTTCGATAGGACAGACACGACCGTAATGAGTCGGATGTACGTCGCGCACTTCAAAGCCAGCGTGTTCCCTTGTCAAACCGCCCGGTCCAAGCGCGGATACTCGTCGCTTGTTTGTCACTTCCGACAATGGATTGTTGTGATCCATGATTTGCGATAGTTGGTGGGAACCGAAAAACTCCCTAATTGCAGCGGCAATCGGTTTAGGATTGATGATGTCTTGCGGCATTAAGCCTTCACTATCTGCTAGAGACAGTCGATCTTTTACTGCGCGTTCGACCCGTACTAAACCAACGCGAAACTGGTTTTCAGCCATTTCACCAACGGATCGTACGCGACGATTACCTAAGTTATCAACGTCATCGACAAAACCACGTCCATTACGTACGTCTATCAATGTCTTTAATACGCGGATCACATCGTCGGTCGTTAGGTAATGACAATCAGCGTTCGCATCCGATTGCAAGCGCTTGTTAAACTTCATGCGACCAACTTTGGACATGTCGTATCTTTCGTCTTCAAAGAACAGTTTGCGGAACAGCGAAATTGCCGCGTCCTCAGTCACCGGTTCGCCAGGGCGCATGACACTATAAATTTCGTACACCGACCTGATTTTGCTGTCGGTCGGATCCTTGCGTAAAGTGTCAGAAATAAATGAGCCTTGATCTAAGTCATTGGTATAGATCGTCTCAAGTTTCTTGACCCCACTAGAAATAATGCGGTCGATCGTTTCTTCAGTTAATTGAGTATTGCAGAGAACGATAATTTCCCCGGTCTCTGGATCCTCGATAGTTTTCGCGACCGTTTGATCGATGAGAAATTGGCGCGGAACCTCCATTTTTTTGATGTTCGAATTCCGAAGTTGCCGGACATGGCGTTGAGTGATTAGATCACCTGCCTTTGCGAGAATCTGATCATCTACGACGATGTCAAAACTTGCCCGAGAACCGATCAGTCGGTCTGGTTCGCAGTTCCAAGAAATGAGCCCGTTCCGCCGAATGGTGTAATGGTTGAAATCAAAGAACAAGCTCAGAATCTTTTCGTCCGAGTACTCGACACCGTCGACATAGTAGAGGGCACGCAAAAACTGGGTGACTGGAAGTTTCTTTCGCCGGTCGATCCGGACGTATAAGTACTCTTTTTGTTCCTTGGACTCGTACCCAAACTCGAAATCTAGCCAAGACCCTCGATACGGAATGACTCGGGCGTGATAGAGCAACCGGCCGGATGCGTGACTCTTACCTTTATCATGGCTAAATAACACGCCGGGAGAACGATGGAGCTGAGATACGACGACGCGCTCGGTACCGTTAATAATGAAACTGCCACTCGGGGTCATGAGGGGAATCTCACCGACAAACACCTCTTGATCGGTTGCTGATTTCACTTTTCCGGTCTCGCGGCTATAGAGAATCAGCCGGACAGTCATATGCATTGGAGCGGCGTATGTCGCGCCTCGTGAGATGCAATCCTCGACATCAAAGTGAGGATCTTCCAAGCGGTAAGACACGTAGTTTAGATACGCGGTCTGGGCGTTGTTTTCCATAGGGAAAACCGAGCTGAAAGCACCGTGTAGACCAATCTCCTCGCGCTTTGCGGTCTCGATGTCTTTTTGCAAAAATTTCGCGTACGACTTGGTCTGAATTTCCAGTAGGTTCTGTAACTCGACAGGTACCGAGAGGCGACTAAAGTCTTTTCTAATACGCTTTTTTTCCGTAAAGGAATATGCCATTAATTGTTCCTCAGAAAAATGCGTAATCCGGCATTGGCCGGATTACAGGCAAAAGAACGCGAGGTACGTTCTAGGTTCAGGAGTATTGAATGTAGAAGTTTGACGACTTGGTTTACTTGAACTCGACCGTTGCGCCGGCGTCTTCAAGCTTCGTCTTGATTTCTTGTGCTTCGTCTTTGCTAACTTGTTCCTTCACAGTACAAGGGGCTTCATCTACTAAGGTCTTAGCTTCCTTCAGCCCTAGTCCAGTGATTTCGCGGATGACTTTAATCAATGCAACTCGTTTTTCCGGAGTCGCGACGAGCTTCACATCGAATTCAGTTTGTTCATCTGCTTCTGCTGTACCGCTGTCGACAGTGGCTGCTATTGGTGCAGCTGCTACCGCCGCGGCCGCGGTAACACCGAATTTTTCTTCCATCGCGCTGACAAGCTCGACGACTTCCATCACCGACATGTCAGCAATTGCATCAAGTATTTCGTCTCTGCTAAGACTCATACGATTGGTTCTCCTTGATTAATCGCAGTAGAAATTTAGGGTAAATGGTGCTCTAGGCACCGGTTGGTTTCTGTTCTCGAATGGCATCCAAGGTTCGCACAAGCTTGCTCGGTACAGCATGAAGTACCTGTGCTAATTTGGTGACCGGTCCAAGCACGACAGACATCAGTTGGGCAAGAGCTTCCTCACGCGTGGGTAAGGATGCCACTGCATCCAATTGTTCGCTGGAACAGAGCGTCCCAGCTACCGAGATTGCTTTAACTTCAATATTCGTACCGGTCTTTAGAAGCTCTTTGAATAAGCGCGCGCTGGCACCTGGATCACTAGGTGAAAACGCCAGCATAGTAGGACCATCAATACTCTCGACCAAACATGCGTGGTCGGTATCTTTCAAAGCTAAGCGCGCTAAAGTGTTCCGGACGACTTGAAGCTGTACCCCTTGTTCTCTAGCCTGCTTCCGTAAGCTTGTCGCTTCTTGCACGGAAAGCCCGCGATAATCTGCCAGCAACGTCGACACTGAGTTGATAGCGCTATCTCGAGTCGCTGCAACGATCGCTTCTTTTTCATGAAAGGCTAGAGGCATTTAAATTCTCGATTTAACTCGTGCGTCCGTTAGGTTCTACAACCCAATCGACGCTTCTTCTAGCATCACTCCTGGTCCCATCGTTGAGGATAGAGTGACTTTCTTAAAGTAAGTTCCTTTAGCCGATGCGGGGCGAGCTCGTTTAAGGTCATCTACTAATGCAACGATGTTGTCCTTCACTTGCTCTGGGGTTTGTCCCACCTGACCGACGCAGCCGTGAATCACCCCGCCACGGTCGGCGCGAAACTGTACTTGACCTGACTTGGCATTTTTAACCGCTACAGCCATGTCGTTAGTCACTGTGCCGGATTTAGCATTGGGCATGAGTCCTCGGGGTCCCAATATCCGACCTAGCTGTCCGAGGAGTCGCATACTACTAGGCGTGGCTAGCACAACATCAAAATCGTAGTCGCCTTTCTTAACACTCTCAACAAGGTCCTCTAGTCCTACTACGTCTGCACCTGCGGCACTCGCCGCCTCCGCCTGATCTCCATCAGCAAACACAGCAACTTTGACAGTCTTGCCAATCCCGTGAGGCAGAATCGTCGATCCACGGACGAGTTGATCTGAACGTCGTGGGTCAATCCCGAGGTTTATCGCGATTTCCAAAGATTCTTTAAATTTCGTTTTGGTCGCGATCTCGTTCAAGATTTTTACAGCTTCTTCCACATCGTAGCGTCGGGTGTGATCTACTTTTTCCTCAAACAATTTCTTTCGCTTCGACAACTTACTCATCACAGACCCTCTACTTCGATGCCTGCACTGCGAGCACTTCCCGCTAGTGTTCGTACGGCAGCATCTAAGCTGGCCGAAGTGAGATCAGGTTCTTTGATCTTCGCAATGTCTTCTAATTGAGCTCTTGTCACTTTTCCGACCTTCTCGGTGTTAGGAGTTCCACTTCCCTTTTCTACTCCCGCGGCCTTTCGAATAAGAAATGATGCTGGCGGACTCTTTGTTACATAAGTGAAACTTCGATCCGTGTAAACCGTGATCGTGCAAGGTATCGGTACCCCGGGCTCCATCTTCTGCGTTTGGGCGTTGAACGATTTGGTAAACTCCACGATATTGATACCGTGTTGCCCTAATGCTGGTCCTACCGGTGGTGCAGGAGTCGCCTGTCCAGCAGGTACCTGTAACTTAATGTACGTTTGAATCTTTTTTGCCATAAAAGTTCACATATCCAAAAGTGCCGCGAGCAAGCTAGGCGCGCAACAGGCACTTATGAAGTTCTTGAATTTATCCTTTCTCGACTTGAGAGAAATCCAGCTCAACCGGGGTTGAGCGACCAAATATTGTTACCGAAACTACAAGCCGACTCTTCTCATAGTTAACTTCTTCAACGATACCGTTGAAATCCACGAAGGGCCCATCAATGATGCGTACAAGCTCCCCTACCCCAAACAATGTCTTGGGGGTAGCTTGGTCGTTCCCCTGTTCTATTCTATCCAAAATGAAGTTAGCTTCAACATCTGAGATGGGTGTGGGGTTCCCAAACTTACCACCAACGAAGCCTTTAATGCGTGGTGTTGAGTTCACAATTTGCCATGTGTCTTCGTTCATCATCATTTGGACGAGAATGTATCCTGGAAAGAACTTTCGTTCGCTACGGCGCTTTTGTCCCGCGCGCATTTCCACGACTTCTTCGGCAGGTACAAGCACTTCACCGAAGCATTTTTTGTGTTTAGAGAGTTCAATTCGCTCACGCAACACTTCAGCTACCTTTTTCTCATAACCGGAATAAGCGTTCACTACGTACCAAGATTTGGTACCTTCGCTAGAGTCAGTCTCGGTGGTTTGATCAGTCACGAGCTAGCCTATGATCCATTGCACTAATAACGAGAGTCCAGAGTCTAACAACCACAAAATGAGTGCAAAAATCACAATTAAAATCAACACGATCCAAGTAGTCTGTAGCGTTTCCGGACGTGTCGGCCAGATTACCTTACGAATCTCCGAGCGTGCATCCCGGAAGAGAATCCACAAATTTCTACCACGTTCGGTCGTAAGCAAAAGCGCAGCGGAACCAACTGCCATTCCAACCAAAATAAGAGCGCGCCAGAATGCTGGAATGAAGTATGTGGAATCAGGATTTCCATAGTACCAATTACCGAAAATTCCACCCGCGACTACCAAGTAGACGAACCACCACTTCATTCGGTCGAAGATGCTTACTTCGTCTTGTTCATGTCTAATTTTTTGTAATGCCACCTACGTTAGATTCCTCCGCTGGAATGATTGGTTAACGGAACACGGGACTTCTGAAGTGGTTGGCAGGCCAGGAGGGCATCGAACCCCCAACCTGCGGTTTTGGAGACCGCCGCTCTGCCAATTGAGCTACTGGCCTTTCGTTTATGAACACCTAAATCGGGCACCAATTCTTGAAGTCCGGAGATCGTACGTTGTCTAAACCCATCGAGTACTGTAAATTCTCTAGCATTCACAGACATCTGCTTACCACTATAGTTTGATCCGTTTGACAGCACCCATAGCGCTAAGGCTCTCGTGGTGCTCACAATCGGATTTGAACCGATGACCTCTTCCTTACCAAGGAAGCGCTCTACCGCCTGAGCTATGTGAGCGTACGGGATGTAAACAACCTTAGTATGTTACTGATACTACGCCTTTAGCAATTGGTGCGGGCAGCGGGAATCGAACCCGCGCCATCAGCTTGGAAGGCTGAGGTTCTACCACTAAACAATGCCCGCGACAGTACTCTCTACCAATCATTAAATTGTGGTGGAGGGGGGAGGATTCGAACCTCCGAAGTCGTAGACGTCAGATTTACAGTCTGATCCCTTTGGCCGCTCGGGAACCCCTCCCGGCTACGGATACACTACTCCATGCGAATAAAGATTGCGGATTTTGTTGATTTTCGCGTGTTTGTCAAGGGTATTCCAACACCGATTTCGATCGGAATTATCGTCTGTGAGCCACAACAAATACGCGGGAAATTGTTGCTCAACCGCACGAGTGAAATGTGCGCCCTAGAGTTCTAGACACCTCGACAATTCCTCACACAAATCATCTGGATCTTCCAAACCAACTGCAAACCGAAATATGCCGTCGCCTGTGGTCTCTCGATACTGACGTTCCAAAGATGGAGGTAACACGAACGACGAACGCAACATTTCGTCGGTTTCCATCCAAAAAATTAAACTACGATGGCTGCCTAGCGACACCGCATAATGAATGATCTCTACCTTGGTAGGCATCTGCTGCGCAAGAGCTTTTCCATCGGCGACGGAGAACGACAGCAACCCACCCCAACACTCCTGCATTTGTCGTTTCGCTATTTCGTGTCCCTTGTGTGACTCAAGCCCTGGGTACTGCACTCGAGTTACCCGAGGATGAGCTTCTAAGAATTGAGCTACTTGCAGGGCACTTGCAGTGTGCGCGGGCATACGAAGCGGGAGTGTCGCTAATCCACGCGCGATCAACCACGCATTGAATGGACTTAGGACCCCGCCAATGTGAACTCGTTCGTGATCTCTGATCGGCTTCATATTTTCACTGGTACACAACACAGCGCCACCTAGCGCGTCGCCATGGCCTCCAATATATTTACTCAGTGAATGGACGATGAAGTCCGCCCCTAGTTCAAGCGGTCGAGTCGCAATCGGTGTTGCAAGCGTCGAATCAATGACTAGTTGAGCTCCTACATGGTGTGCAAGTTCAGACACGGCAGAAATGTCTGTTATAGTCAAGAGTGGGTTTGATGGCGTCTCGAACCAGAACAACCTTGTGCGTCCCGGCTGCACAACATCTTCAATCATTCCAAGATCGGTTGGATCGACCAAGGTCACTTCAATACCCGCCGAGTCTCTCAGAAACCTAATCAATTCTGCAGTACCACTGTAGTGTACATCTATTGCGACTAGATGGTCTCCTCGTTTGAGGGTTGAATTGAGAATAGCTGAGGTCGCAGCCATTCCAGAAGCAAAACAGGAACAGGCTTCCGCATTTTCAAGCGCCGCTAACTTGTCTTCCAACATACGCACCGTGGGATTGTCCCAGCGCGAGTACACGTAGGGTTTGTTGTCCCCAAAAGCGTCAATCGAAAAGCCACTGACCTCACTCATGACAAAGCTGTTCGACATCTCGATATTTGGCGCTGAGGCTTTCGTCGTTGGGTCAATACGTTCGCCTGCATGAATGGCTTGAGTTCGAGTGTGATACTTTGTCATTGAGTTACCCTACAGCAGAATTCTGAATTGGAACGATAAAAAGGAAACAAATGGGGGCATTCCCGCGCGCAAATATAGTTGGTGCCGCCACGAGGAATCGAACCCCGGACCTTCTCATTACAAGTGAGCTGCTCTACCTGCTGAGCTATGGCGGCCAACTGACGACAGGAAGTGGAATTCTAATTAAGGGGTGAAGTCAGATTTGTTAAGCGTTTTCTAGAGTGTCGATCTACAACTGATATAAATCTTGGTTTACGGTAGTGCAATAGCCAATCCTTCCAACACTAAATCGGGACAGTACTGAAAGCGAAACAGTTGACACAATTCTGATACTGCCAAGTCTCCTCCTGTGAGGATGAGAGTGGGTGTATTACTGAATGTCTGAGTCCCAATCTCAATACAACTTTGAATCCAACCAAGTTGGACTCGCTCAAGTCCGAAATTAACCGCGTCGACAGTGTTAGTTGCCGGGGTCTCGCTAAGTAGAAAACTAGAGTCTTTTTCACGAACTTGGACGTCCCGAGTACGTTGCCCAAGTGCATTCTTCATCGCGTTCAATCCAGGCACGATGTACCCACCGAGATGGTTTCCATCAGCACGAACGTAGTCGGCGGTCATGGCGGTTCCCAAGTCAAACATTATCAAATCGCTTTGGACTCTAAGCCATGCGGCAACTAAGGCAAGCCATCGATCCACACCCAACTGGCTAGTGTCATCGTAGCCATTGCGAACGCCTGACAGCATCTTTGACGTCTTTGCAAACTCTGGTTCTACACCGTAGGTATCTTGAATCTGTCGGCTCAATTGTTGTTCAGAGTGAGCTACTGCAGAAACTCTAACACGAAAGATACTCCCATTTAACTTGGGTAACTCGCCCGTGCCCACGCTTCCGCGTTGTTTGTCCGCACGCCATTTGGTGTACGAATTTCCTACATCAAGATCCAGTACGAGTTCGTTCATCTCGAGTAGTCTACCGAAACCTCTCCTGCGTTGACGAGATGAGTCTTCCCGTTGTCGAGTTCAATACAAAGCTCCCCCGTGTCCCTCACACCGCGTGCAATCCCACGAATGTCATTATTTGAAGCCGAGATAGTCACAGCCTGGTCCCTTAGTACGTCCAGAATATCCCATTTCTCATGAAAAGACTGAAAGCCTCTATTTTCAAATTTGTAAATGGAGTCATAGACATTGCGAATAATCGATCCTGCTAATTTATTTCGAATTGGAAGCGCGCAGTAATCCACGAGATCTGCAACAGGTCGGTCGACAATCTGTTCTGTTGATGAACCTCCACCGACATTTAATCCGATGCCCACAACAATATCGAATGGTGTTGTCGCTTGCACCACGTCAACTAGGATACCACCAACTTTGCGATTGTCCAATAAGATGTCATTAGGCCATTTCAATGTGACCACATCAATCCCAAGTTCTTGAATAGCGTTTGCAACCGCGACACCCACGACCAAACTGATCGCTCCGATATCATCAGCTGCTCGCGAGAGTCTAGCACCTAAACTGATTGCCAAATTTCGACCGACCGGCGAGTGCCAATCGCGACCGAATCTACCACGGCCTGCAATTTGCATCTCAGCGAGCACTACTTTACTTGATATACCATCGTCGCGGATCACCTTAAATAGTTCTTGATTCGTGCTCTCGACACAATTTTTGAGTTGAACACTCTTCAAATTCGACATTGCTCCAACTTCACGGAGAGATTGCTCAATGTACTCTAGGTCTAGATATTCGATTTCTGCGGGTAAAACGAGTCTATCCCCGTGTAGCTCAAAACCAAAAGATAGGAGCAACTCAGTCTCGGCAACCGTACTAGGGAAGTACTCTCCGGTCCTAAATATACACTCGCAGATCTGCAATAGTCTGGCGTGCTGTTCTAGTGACTGTTTAGACATTAGCGTGAGGGAAGCTGCCCCCGTAATTCAATTCTTCTTAAAATGGTAGATACTATTCAACGTGAGTAACTTAGTTGTGATCTCGTTGTCTTACGTGTGTTTGCAAATTTAAATTCTCTCGCATATCGGAAACAAGTTCTTATGTTTAAATTAGCTTTTCTTAGACGTACTCTCATGACCACAGTGTCTATCCTAGTCTTCTTACTTAGTTCGGTAATACTTGGTCAATCCCAAATGCAATACTCGAAACTTGACCTCATCTCTGAAGTTACTAGCGTTGCTGAGGACTCGACATTTAGTGTCGCGATTGCTTTGGATCCAGATCCTGGTTGGCATGTCTATTGGACGAATCCAGGTGATAATGGCAATGCGCCTAGTGAAACTTGGACCCTTCCGGAAGGATTTACTGCTGGCGAGTTGCAGTATACCGAGCCGGGTTTCGTTCCCTTCATGCAGTTTATGTCGTACGGATACAACGACAAAGCACTGTTTATTGCCGAAATCTCGACTCCAGCCGAATTCGATGGACCAATCAAAATTGAATGTTCGGTTAATTGGTTAGTGTGCGATGACTCCCTGTGTGTTATGGAGAGAGGTAAAGCATCTCTTTCCTTACGTAAGGGAAGTGGTGAAAACTTGAGCACTTGGCATGATGACTTCGAAGCTGCCCGCGCTAAGCAACCACAAAAAGTAGACTGGACGGCGGAATTTGTAGCTACTGAAGAGTCCGTCGAATTAGAGATCCAAATTCCAGAAGATGCAGGAGATGTGTCGGACGTGTGGTTCTTTCCTGCCGCGAAAAAGTTGATCAACCACGCGGAACCACAAACCATCGGGGTCGAAAATTCTGTAGTCCGAATCAAGTCGGTTGCTGGTGTTCGCTATGATCGTTATGAAGAGATTGTTGGAGTCCTCCGCACAATTCCAAGCTCAGCGGCGGAAAAACCAAAATCCTTTGAAATTAAAGCCCAACGCGTGAAGCAATTGACCGAACGGGATCTTGAAGAAGTGAGTACTAGATCACCGACTGACATCAAAGCACTTTCAGCGACTCATTGACAGAAGCTCATCATCTAGTTCAGTTTAACTTATTATCAACTTCCACACCCACGGCACTTTCATGAATTCTCAATACCGCTCTTTTCAGACTCTCCGCTTCATGCTGACTTCCACAGTCTTCATCATGTTTACTTCGGTGTTACACGGGCAGATGGAGACACCCGATACTAGCATTGAACTTGTGTCAGAGGTTTCGAGTGTCGCTGAGGGTGAAACCTTCTCAATCGCGCTACATTTAGAACCCAAAGAAGGGTGGCACATCTATTGGATCAACGGTGGCGACGCAGGCTATGCACCTCGCATGCGTGAAGGTTGGGTTCACCCAGAAAACTTTTCTATTGGAGACTTACAGTTCGAAGCTCCGCATTTCGTTCCATTGCTGACTCAAATGCAGTATGGTTACAAAGACTCCACTCTTTTCATCGCTGATGTAGATGCACCCGAGTCATTTGACGGCTACGTAACCATTTCCGCGAAAGTAGATTGGCTAGCCTGCGACGATTCCACATGTGTTCCCGAGAATGGTGTAGTCTCGATTACGTTACCCAAAGGAGATGGTTCTGTCGATAGTGAATGGCACACTCGCTTTAACGAAGCCCGCTCGGAACATCCTATCGCAGTGGACTGGAATTCAACTTTTGCTACAACTGAGACGGAAGTGATGCTCGATGTTGAGCTCCCGGAGGCATCTTCATTAGTACAAGATGTTTGGTTCTTTCCCGAAGTAAAGGACCTCATCGACCATGCCGCGGAGCAAACCATTCGTGTCAATGACGGGAGAATCCGAATTCAAACTGTTGCGGGTGCTTTTTACGACAAGTATGACGAGTTCTACGCGCTTTTACAAACCGTGCCAAACGCAGACAATCAGAGCCAGTCATTTCGCATCCATCTCACCCGAACCGAGGCGTTGCCAAGCGCAAAATTTACTTCGGGCAAAACAAGAACGCCGTGGAATTTCGGTACCGACGAATTCTCTGTTCCCGAACCAGAAAATCCAATGCGCGACTTTTTCATTGCGTTTATGTTTGCTTTTTTGGGGGGTCTTGTGCTCAATGTCATGCCATGTGTGTTGCCGATTCTCAGCCTAAAAGCACTGTCTGTAGCGGAATTGACAGGTTCGGATGCGAAAGCTGCTAATATCGCAGGTTGGGCTTATACTGCAGGAGTACTGCTATGCTTCCAAGTGCTCGCAATAGCGTTGATTCTGTTAAGGGCAGGGGGACTCGAGCTCGGATGGGGGTTTCAATTACAAGACCCTATTATCGTGGCTCTTCTTGCTCTTTTGGTGGTTGTAGTTGGCTTTAACTTTTCCGGCTTGTTCGAAATTCGAGGATCTTTCGCTAATCTGGGAGGATTGACTACCAAACTTACCAACATGCGCGGTACAGGCGACTTCTTCACCGGTTTGCTGGCTGTCCTCATAGCGTCTCCGTGTACCGTTCCTGGAATGTCTCTTGCGGCTGGATACGCACTCGCCCAACCGTGGCCATTGCTTTTGACCATCTTTCTTGGACTGGGTATCGGCTTTGCACTACCGTATCTGCTAGTTACTTTAGCTCCACCGATTCGGAAGTTACTACCAAAGCCTGGTGCGTGGATGGACACGTTCCGTAAACTTCTCGCGTTTCCGCTTTACGGCACCGCGATTTGGTTAGTTTATGTGTTGGGCTCGCAAGCAGGGAATATGGCAGTTGTCACGTTCTTGTCGATTGCGTTGATTGCTGCATTTGCGTTGTGGTCATGGACCAAAGGACGCGCGTCCTCCAAAGTGTCTTGGCACGTTGTTTCGGGGCTAAGCACTGCCGGTATTGTTGCCATTTTTATTTGGTTGCCCCCTGCTCCCACCAGCGCAACCACCACGGTTCCTGAATTCGAATGGTCTCTAGAAGAGGTGGAGCGTCGACATGAAGAAGGGAAGCCAATCTTTGCATACTTCACCGCGGACTGGTGTGTCACTTGTAAGATCAACGAACAATTTGCGTTGAAGACGAATAGGGTTCAACGGCATTTTGAAGAAAATGAATTTATCGTATTTGTAGGAGATTGGACCTCTTACGATGCAGACATCAAGCGAGAACTTGAAAAACATGACCGCGCGGGCGTACCGTTATACCTGTATTACGAACCAGGTGGGAACATCAACGAACCAACTGTACTACCAGCTGTCCTAACTGCAAGGGGTGTGGTGAGACGCACAGCTCTTGAATAGGTGGTCGATACACTGGCGCGTTCGATCAGTGTGTTCACCGTTGTGTTCAGTAGTACTGTAAACAACTCCAAAAAAAAGACCGCTCTACGGAAAACGTAGAGCGGTCTTTTCGCTTATAAGTGCGAGTGATCTTTTAGCTGTCGAAACGTGCTTTCAAAAAGTCTTCCAACTCATCAGGTTGCAAATCTTTCTTCATAATGCAACTTTCGTCGTCGAGCACGTACGTGTGAGGAATAAATCGAACTCCGTATTGTTGCGAAATAGGACCCCACCCGTCTTCGTTAATTTCACCTAACTGAAGCCACGGCGGTTGATGCTCTTCGATCGCTCCGGCCCAATCTTCATGTGTGGAATCTAATGAAATTGCGACGATTTCAAAACCTTTCTCCGCATACTCGGCATAAAGTTTTTTGAGATGTGGGAATTGCGCGATACAGGGACCACACCAAGAAGCCCAAAAATCAATCATGACGACTTCGTTCTCTGCCAGGATTGAGCTGAGAGCGACGTCCGTACCTTCAAAACTTGATAAGGTAAAAGTTGGTGCAAATGAACCAGGTATCAAATTCTCGTCATTCGTTTGGATCATAACTCTATGTTCCAAGCGATCAATCGTCGGTTGCACTCGAGCTGCCACAATCTGCTCGTCCAATTCAGTCGCGAGTGTTCGCCATATGTTCAAGGCTTCTGCTTGTTGATTCATTCCTCCAAAAGCACCCAATTCCATCGCGAACAATCGCTTAGTACGGTCATCGGATTCCAAAACGACTTTTTCTAGCACAGCATTTCGCTTTTCAGTCATGATGTCACTCATTCGTCTCACAGATTGTGTGAGAAGAGGATATTCGTTATCGTCGTAGACGCGATCTAGAACACCGACGTAATTTGCTACCGCATAATCCTTACACTCCAAAGACGCCCAATCACGTACTTCGGCATGCTCAGAAGGTTCGCGTTCTTCAGCAAGCTCTTCTTCCTCCTCTACGGCTTCAGTTTCTTCCTCGTTTGCAACTTCTTCTTCTGCTTCCATTGCAGCTTGTTGTTTATCCATTCGAGCGTAAATGCTCTCCATGTAAAAACCGTGCGCAATGCTAGCATCTAGGTACTCTGGATCACGTTCCCAACTTGAAATGAGTTCAGCATGTAAACCTTCACCCTTAGCCAGTAGGCTATGGCGAGGACCAAAAAACTCTAGGGTTAACTCACTTCCTGGTTCGATAATCGCTCGACCCGTCGCGGGATAATCCTCGTCGGGCAGTCGAAGCGAAATATTCGCAATAGTCGCTTCATCCACAAAACCTTCAAGTACAAACTTCCCGTCAACCAGATCGGCACTTGCTAGTGTGACCTGTGTTGGATCACCGTCTTCCGACAAACCGGTTGATGTTACCGTTATCGTCGCTTCTGCGAAGTCAACGGCAAGAGTGTTACTAAAGTCCCCGTTGACTGAAAAGTTTGTGTCTTTAGACTCTTCATCTCCACTCGACATGGGAATGAAAATCATGGCACTAACTACCGCCGCTGTACAAATTAGTTTTCTCATAGAAATTTTCTCCTTTAAGAATATTTGACTCAAAATCGTCAAGGGAATGAGATTATAGTTCTGTTTTGGGGGATTATTAGTTGACTTCCATGGCTTCGAGTTTCCACGCTCGATCATCAAGAGACATCGGATCGCGTCGCCTTACGAAGCGTACTAGTTTTAACCTAAGAGTCTAGACGCGCTCCGAGAAAGTCTCGCAACTCGTCGGGAGTCAAATTACGTTTCAAGATACACCCCTCTGAGTCCAACACGAAGTTTGTTCTGGGAAATCCAATACCAAACTTTTTCGAAATATCACCCTGAAATCCGCCCGGCGCTAATGCGTTTATCCAAGGAAGGTCAAGTTCTTCACTTTTTTCCTCCCAATCCTCACTGTTTTGCTCAAATGATAGACTCACAACCTCGAAGCCTAGATCGGCATAATCGGAATAGAAAGAACGATATCGTTCAAATCCCTGTATACATGGACGACAGTAATTGTCCCACAAGTCGAGTACAACGATTTGCTTTCCTTCTAGGATCGAACTCAAAGGCACTATACTCTGATCCATTAGCTTCACATCGATAGTAGGAAGGACTGTACCAAGTTTCAAGGCTTCGTTTGCTAGTCGACTTTCTCGTTGCTCATGTAAAAAAGTTAAAGGTGGTTCGACCCGGTCTTCAACGACATGGGCGGGAAGTTCGGTTGATAATTCTTCAAGGATCTGTATACGTTCATCATCCTCTAAAGAAAAAAAACGTTCAACGATAAGCAACCGTTCGATTGGATCAGAGGATGAATCCAGCTTTGTACGAAGCCGTTGGTTATACAACCGCTCGTATAGTTCATCTAGCTGTTTGCGCACCTCAATGACTGCTTCCGATTCTTCTCGACGGAGCGCCAAATTCATTCTTCGGTCCCAAAAGTGCTCAAATTCTCCAGCGTAATCAGCACAGTTCATGCTCTCCCAATCCAATACCTGAGCGTGTACTGAGGGTTCGCGTATAGTACCTTCTGATGAATCATCCTCGTCGGGTGGGAAAAAACGATCTCCTCCGTTCTCTGAAGACTGCTGAAAGAGACGTTGTAATTCGCCTGAGAGCTCGAGCTCTTTCAATTCGTCTTCCAAAGGTAATACGAACAAATGAGCATATTTTCCGTCCGACAATATCCTTAGTCGTGCTCCAGCCTCGTCGAGTATCTCAACGGTGTATTGAGCTCCTCGTTCAACAATCAACCCCCTACCGGAACTTACGAAATCTGGATCAGCAGGATTGCTAAAGTACAAGTACCCGTGTCGTGGTACTTCATCGTCGAAAGCAACAGGCACCACTAATGAACCATCTTCTACAACTCCCGATCCAAGTGCTACCTGTTCCGCTAATTCACGCGAATAAGTGGTCACTTCCACGGTCACTCCGTCGAACTTTCCATCAAACTCTGTGAGATCGCCTTTCAAGACACTCTTACTCGACCCGCAAGAGGTCAACAGCGATAAAGTAGCAATGCCGAGCAACACTGGCAAAAACGCGGATTTCATATACGCATTTTAAACCGTATCAACAAGGTTTATAGTAATCTGTTGATCCCGTAAAGCTCTACAGTCAATGGCTGAACTATAGTAGCTTGTCTTCGAGCACTTCGTCTAGTTTGTGTCCGCGTAAATTGAGCGCGACAATTTTTCCAGTGCTGGCGTCAAACAAATAGTTGGCAGGTACCCCAGTCACGCTATATTTTTTCGCGGCGTCAGCTTCCTGGCCCATGCCAAGGTTTGGCCAAGGCAATTCTTCCTCGTCAGAGGCTAACTCCCAGTCTTCCTTGGAATTATCGATCGTAAACGACACGATTTCAAATCCCTTCTCTTTGAATCTCTCGTACGCTTCTTTCATGTGTGGGATTTCCACTCGACACGGCCCACACCAAGAAGCCCAGAATTCCAACAATACTAAGCTCTTTTCCTGCTGGAGCTCATTGAGTGTAACCGATTCACCATTGAGGTATTCAGCGGTGAAATCTACTATCTCCGTACCGATTGCGATCTGATCCTGTGCCAGTTCTTTCGCAATTCGGTCTTTTGCCTCAATGGACTTAGCCTTTACCCATTCGTCCTTCGGCATGTCGTCGGCTAGTGTTACCAGTGCTTCCCAGTACCAGTCACCTACCAACCAACTGACTTGTAGCGCGAGTTTGCGTACCTGTGGTTCTTCGTGCGAAGTTGCTATGGTTGACAAACCAGCAACTTCTAGCTCAAGCAACTCGTTTGATATTGCGGACAGCTCATCGATTCGAGCACGGTATTGTTCTTCCGTTTCTCCCTCAGGAGTAGCGCGAAGTTGACGCTGGGTTTGTTGGGCTGTTACATACTCGTCGCTCTGCTTCCAACTGTTTATCACTTCATCATTGAAGTGGCCACCGTCAACAGTGAATTGACGATTCTGGTCCATCGTAATCGTCAATTCACCTGGTTCCAAAATAAACTGTTGGCCCTTCGTCGGCGCGAGTCTCATCCCCTCTTCTGTCGTTGCATCCAAAACGTAAAAGTAAACGCGGTGTGGTTGTGCAACTTCCGCGGTTAAGGTAAACCCACCATCAGTATCGATCGGAGCTTCAGCAACGATATCAATCGAATCTTCAATCGAAGAAGCTGCACCGCTTGAAGTACTCGCTGCCATCATCATCGATGAACCCTGACTCTCGGTGTCGTCTTTTTGCTTCGGCGTCCAAACGACAAATCGACCGTTGTTATAAGCTTCGGAAAAATCCCCAGAGATCGTTACCGATGATGACTCTTCTTCATTCGAGGTTTCACAGCTATTGAGCAGAAGAGACAGAGTGCAAGTGAGTACCACTACACCACTGAATAAGACAGACGGTTCTCGTGATTTCATTGGTCTCTTCTACTCAAAGCATCATTCGTTGTGGCCAAACGTCTTAGCGTCTTCCCAATGGAAAGAACACTGAAAAGTTAAAGACCCGCCCATAAAGCGGTGACGCGTCGGGGCTTGTGGGCAACAGTTTCTCACCAGCTTCGTTCCTAATGTCAGTAACTCCGTATTCGTCAAATGCGTTGTTGACGACGACTGAGATTCGCCCACCTTCCAAGAACGCAGGCATTTCCAAAAAGCCATCAGGAATTATGTGATACGTCAAACTTACATCAACCAAATTCGGTGGCGTATATTCTCGAGAGACCCCACCAAAAATAGTTTTAGTACTTGATCTGGAGGAATAGTCAAAATTAAATTCCACTCCCAAGAAATACCAACCGGCATTCAGGTTGGTGGAACTTTTAGAAACAACACCAACAGCGGTCGTACCTTCAGCTTCCCCTACTACGCTAATGCGTGCGCTGTTCATTGGGTCTTCTGGATCGATGACGTAGTCATAGGAATTTATCATCGAATGTCGGGCACGAACATCAAAATTACCAAAGTCAGTGGATTTAGACCATCGAGCCGAAAAGTCGATTCCATTACGATCCACCGAGGACACATTGATCCAACGTCTTTCTTGGACATATTCATCAGTCTCAGGAATGTAGGTCACGTCGCTTGGTAAATTATTCGGGTCGACAATGAAATTCGCCAATCGATTGATTCGATTGAAATATTGAACATCACTAAAAGTAGCGTTAAGAATTAAGTTGGGAACGAAATCCGGCATCACCGTAACACCGAGACTCTGTGTGTCAGCTGTTTCTGAGAGCAAATCTGGGTTACCACCTTCTATGATGGTGATCCCCACTTGCTGCAAGTTACCGTCTGGTTGTTGCAAGAACAGACCACGGAACGGTGGACTTGGACCCATAGCAGATTGTCGCAACAGTTGATTTAATTGTGGTGCGACAAATGCGGTTTGAAAGTTGTATTTGACCTCAACCATCTCGTGCGGAACCCATACCATGCCTATACCCCAAGAGCTTTCCGCACCGGGGTCAGGTAAATCATCAGGTGAGACGTTACCTTCAATAGGATTGACATAGGTAACCTGAGGATCGTCGTAAGAGTCGTGACGCAACGATACACTCATCGTCAAACGTTGAGCCCACTGTTGTTCGTTTGCACTACCGATAAATGGCACCACTCCTTCTGCGAAAATCGCTGAGTTCGTGCGTTCCGCTTCTGTGTTGAACTGAGAAACGTCGCTAATGGGAGAAGCATCAACCGCCCCGATTTGAAACTCAGATGAACTCTCCAGCGTCAACGTTTGTCGTGAAAGACCAAGAACTGCTCGTACGGTTCCACCTGGTAGTTCATACAGTACCGAACGAATCAATCCTTCAAGACGAAATTGACGATTCAGGCCGGTCGCGACCAACGGTTCGTCAGCTATGAACCCTGAAATGTCCCCGAAAGGATCTACTGCTGGCGGCGGCGGCACCGACACTCGGCACAAACCAAAACCGAAAGTACCACCCTTCGCTAAGCATGATTCTTGAGTTTCACCGAATAAGAACTGCGTCTGTGGAGTTTCTCCATCGGAATTCATACCGGCACGGAGCCCCGCTCGGTCAAACTCGAAGTGACGCCATGTCGTCGAATCATCTGACGATTGACCCAAATTTGCTTCGACCGTTATCCTGTCGTTGATTCTGCCTCTTACTTCAATATTGAAATCGAGTTGAACTGCATCCGTTTCGGTATAGGGCTGTGCATAGTCTCGACGCTGACCACGTAAATGAATGGCTCGATCGAATGGGTTATTAGGATTATTCGCGGCAAGCGTTTCTCCGTTAAATGCGATATAGCCTCGATTGTTTAACACATCTCGGGTTTCCTGACGAATCTGCCCTTCGACGGTCCAATATTCATCCAATTCCCAATACGCGCCAAACGTAAAGCTTTCTCGGTTAACGTCGGGTAGTACTGTATAACCTTCTTGGGTCTCTGCACCCCAGATCGGCTGTCTCCACGTGCGAATATTATTGATGTGCGTGGTCGCAGTGAAGTCCTCTGGCAACGTGGCATGAGTTAACGCGACTCCAGTTTCTTTGTGATGGTCAGCCAAATCGTTATAAACTGGTACAGTGACAACTTCGGGACCTCGCCAACTACCCAAGTCGACGCGCCATGCGATAGGAAGCGCTGTACCATCAGATAGACAACAAAACCGAACATCCAACAACGGTCCTGGGAACAGAGACTGCTGAAAGATGGTGATATCCTCTCGATCAGACGCATCCAAACCGGTGTGGGTAGACTTCTGATACGAAAGTCTAATGTTCATCGCGCCGATTTGCTCAGAGAAGTTCACGCCGAATCGAGATTCGTTATAACCTGCCTGGGTTGGGGAATTGTAGTCTGCGGTCACTTCCATCCCTTCATATTGTTTCTTCATGATGATGTTGACCACACCACCAACAGCGTCAGGTCCGTAAATCGCCGACGCACCATCTAGTACGATCTCAATTCTCTCTACCTGATTTAGCGGAATCGACGAAACGTCAGTTACTCCGCCAAGAATGCCATGGTGACCCACTCGCTTACCATCCACAAGAACTAATGTCGACTCGCTACCGAGCCCTCTTAAGTTAACAGTGGAGCTTGCAGCGAAATTTGTTACGTTATTGAGATCACTTCCAAAGCGTTCCGTAGTAGGATTCAAGTTTTGCGGTAATTGGCGAAGTACTCTCTCCAAAGTCTGTTCGCCCGACGCACGAATTTCCTCCTCGTCGAGAATCACTATCTGACCAGCAATTTCACCTAACGTTTCTGCGACATTCGACCCCGTAGCGACTACGGTCGGCATGTCTTCTTCTTCGTCTTCGTCCGTTTCGGCGTCCTCGTCTTGTGCAAGACTCAGGCTAGACAAACAAAAAGCCACAACAAATACGAGAGCCCATTTTGATATAGAGCCTATACGCACCGTTGTTCGTTGAAAAAACTCGTCAAAGTATTTCATAGTTGATTATCCTTGGTAAATATAGCGTTGATTGTACTCAAATTCACAGTGTCACGCACAAAAATTTCAGAACAATTTGAAGGATCTGTAGACACATCTAAGTGTCCGCAAATTTGGATGGTGAGTGGTATCGAAAAACTCCCGTTGGTTACGACCACCAACGCCACCAAAGCTCAAAATTTCCGTCCAACCACCCAGGCAGAGTGTCAAAAATCGACGCAATCACAATAAACAGTATGGCGACGACACTCATAACGAGAGATACTGGATACGCTTTTCTCATTCCAAACGCGAAAATCATCCAAACTAAGGGAAATGACTTGGTCAATACGGCGTCAAATCCCGGTGCGACTATGAAAGCAAATAGAGCTAGTAAAGTTCCTCCAATGACAAGCACGTTCGTGAATTCTTGTACGCCCCTCTCAGACACTTCATGTTCGTGTTCGGTATGCGTGTTCAAATATCTTCTCCTCGGCGGTTTTTGGGCGTTGTTATTTTAAGTGTCAAACAAAAAAATTTCTTAAACTTGAGCATCATTGAACGACAACTTATTAACGACTACAAAATGGTGTTGGAACCAACAGTTGGTTTAGATACCGAGCGATGCAATCGATGCAGCCTGTTAGTGTTCTTATTTCTGGTCGATCGCAGATAAGTATCAGAGTCGGTCCCCTACGGACTAAACAATGCCATATGCCAACATGGTGTCAGCCACTCTTTTGAAACCACCGATATTTGCACCAGCAACATAGTTCACTTGACCAAGCTGTGCACCGTATTGAATACACTGCTGGTGAATGTCGGCCATGATGCCTTGCAATCGTTTGTCAACCTCTTCTCTACTCCAACTAATTCGTAGCGAATTTTGACTCTGTTCCAACCCGCTTACAGCAACGCCGCCAGCATTAGACGCCTTTCCCGGAGCGTGCAAAATTTCTTTTTCCGCTAAGAAACGTACCGCATCAGCAGTTAACGGCATATTAGCACCTTCGCAAATTGCAAAAACTCCGTTCTTGTGTAGAGTCTGGGCATCGTTCAAGTCCAATTCGTTTTCCGTTGCACATGGCATGGCGATGTCACAGGGTACTGACCATGGCCTGGCATTTTCGAAAAATTCGACCGCGTCATGGGTTTTTGCAAACTCCGATATTCGTCCCCTGCGTTTCTCTTTGAGAACTTGAACGTATTTGAGCTGCTCCTCGTTCAAACCGTCTGGTACCAGCACAAAGCCGCTTGAATCGCTCAAGGTGATGACTCTTGCACCCATTTGAAGTGCTTTTTCTGCCGCGTATATGGCGACATTTCCACTGCCACTAATTGCAATACTCTTTCCTCTCAAAGAGTCTCCGATGTGATTCAACATATTCTCACAAAAATATACGCATCCATAGCCTGTCGCTTCGGTTCGTACAGCACTACCGCCGTACGCTAGTGACTTGCCGGTGATCACACCAGCCCAGCGATTACACATGCGCATATACTGGGCAAATAAGTAACTTATTTCTCGCGTACTGACTCCGATGTCCCCCGCTGGAATATCGACATCCTCACCGATGTAGCGATGAAGTTCCAACATGAGAGCTTGACAAAATCGCATAACTTCCCGATCACTCTTACCTTTAGGATCGAAGTCAGCTCCTCCCTTCGCACCCCCCATGGGTAATCCGGTGAGGCTGTTTTTGAATATTTGTTCAAAAGCAAGAAACTTTAACACACTCTGATTTACGGCAGGATGAAATCGTAGTCCGCCTTTATAGGGCCCCAGCGTGTGGTTGAACTGAACACGCCAACCTCGATTTACTACCACTTCTCTGCTGTCTGTCTCCCAAGTGACCCGAAAACTCACTATACGATCGGGTTCCGTGACCCGCTCAAGGATGCGTGCCTTGCGGTACTCATCGTGTTGTAAGTACCAGGGCAACACCGACTCTACAACTTCTTCAACCGCTTGATGAAAGTGAGTTTCATGGGGGTTCTGTCTCCTGAGCTCTGCCATAAACTGCTCGAGTTGTGTTTGGTGAGAGTTTTTCATTGTCGCGTTTGGGTCTCCTTTAAGACTGTCAAAATCGAGTCTAGCATGATTTGGTCAAGAAGTTTAGTGGAGAAAGTTGATATGAATCTATCATCGATCCTATGTGTTCGATCATTGCAATGCTCAAACAGCAATGCATCGCTGTAACACAATCCTAGGAAAACACTCTAGTACAAAAAACATATCAAACCTTCCTTCGTCCGACCACAAAAGTTTTGCCGAGTAAAAAGCGACAAAATTTTATGCTTGTTTGGTGTTGGACTATGGGCTTGCGCTAGCTTTATTGCATAGGACGAATAAAGTAGAACGAGGTCCTAAAAAAGAAAAACCTCGAACTCCCACTTTGGAGATCGAGGTAATCCTAAAAAGGGGGAGCCTGACAACGACCTACTCTCACATGGGGAGACCCCACACTACCATCGGCGCTGAGGCGTTTCACTTCTGAGTTCGAAAAGGATTCAGGTGGTTCCACCTCGCTATGATCGTCAGACAAACTGTTTCGTCCTCAGCGAACTGAGAACGGACGTTTGAAATCAAAGAATCACGACAATGTCAAGCGTGAAATTTAGTAGTTAGCACTTCACCGGAACGACTCGCGCGTCCGGTTATATGGTCAAGTCGCACGGGCAATTAGTACGGGTTAGCTTAACGCCTCACAGCGCTTCCACATCCCGCCTATCAACCTCGTAGTCTACGAGGGCCCTTCAGAAATCTTAAAGATTTGTGAGAACTTATCTTGAGGGAGGCTTCCCGCTTAGATGCTT
>JAAXGW010000016.1 GCA_012267385.1 OMG group bacterium | reverse complement strand
CGGAAGAATTTTCGCAACGAGATTGTATGGTGCTACAAATCTGGCGGCGCTAGTCCTAAGCGACACTTCAGCAGAAAACATGATTTAATCCTTTGGTATGCAGACAATTCCTATGTGTTCAATGTACAACAAGAAAAGTCGTACAACCGAAAATTTGCTCCGTACAAATTTGCAGGAGTGAACGAATATCAGGATGAAAAAGGATGGTACACACTTGTTGGAATGAAGGATTATTGGAACATTGACATGGTCGGTCGCACTAGTGGCGAACGCACGGGATACCCTACGCAGAAACCACTCGCTTTACTAGAACGCATAATCAAGGCTTCAAGCCATGAAAACAACATCGTCCTTGATCCGTTTTGCGGTTGTGCTACGACCTTAGTTGCAGCTGATCGACTGAATCGCAACTGGGTCGGAATTGATATTTCTGATGTCGCAGTGCGGTTGGTCGAGGAACGCATTAAAGCGGATCAGGGCTTATTCCAAGATATCACAGCACGCACAGACAGACCACAAAGAACAGATATTGGAAAGATACTCAAGTACAACGATCTACGTAATAAGAAAAAACTTTACGGCGATCAGGACGGCAACTGTAACGGCTGTAATAAACATTTCGAACCACAACATCTCGAAGTCGATCATATCATTGCAAAATCACAAGGTGGTACAGACCACATCGACAATCTTCAACTACTTTGTGGTTATTGCAATAGAGTAAAAGGAGATCGTGGTCATGAATATCTGATGACAAAGTTAGCAGCATAGGAGTATTTATGAACAAACAACAATCCAAGCTTGATAAAGCAGTCAAGGCAATGCTCAATCTTGGAGCATTGCCTGAGGGTTATAAACGACCTGAAACTGCACCTAAGAAAGACAAGGATCGTAAGTTTAGGATGGACGTAGATCGAAAGGGGCGAAGTAAGATGGTAGAGATTAAGGACTAAACGAGATTAGTGTACGATAGTCCCCAAACCCCCGAACCTATTTTGTCACGTTATCTACGTAACTCCCAAAAATTTCCGGTACTACCCTTCCTTCAGAGTGTTCGCTCTGATGGGGTATTTTAGGTTGATTTTGACTGTTGGGTAAGTGTATAAGGGTCGTGCATTCGTTTAGATAGTGAAGACCGTTTCAATATGCGCGACGAGCGCGTCAGTCACGATGAAGCCAAGAAACTTTCTATTCGATCGGTTGATGAGCACTCTATCGAATACGCTTACAAAGTGCTAGACCGCTAATTTAAATTTGCGGGACTAACACTAAAACATTTTTCCTCAACTTCTGTTGGAGTTACCACGACACTACTTTCCGGGGATTACGACTTAGAGTTTGCTTCCCTAGTCCGATTAAAGGTAACGCTTTGAGGTGGAAAGGCGATTGACTTTAACCACAATGGTGTTCGCCGTCATGTCGTGAAGTGTTCGACGGTTTTTTCTTAGTCCGAAACCTAAATCCACTAGACCAACGATCAACCAAACCACAATAAAGAACAGGTTAGGAATGCTCCAGATCACGTAACGTAACACTAAAAGACGAGGAACAGGGACTCTCTCGTACGTGTCCGCGTCTACCATCGCAATTTTTAATAGCCTCTTCCCAATGGTCTGCCCGTACCGGTGTAAAAGTACCCCGTTTAGTGCTAGAAATAGACCGTGTATAACGAAGATATCGATCCAAATGGTTGGATCGAACAGATTAAGAGTAAAAAAAGTGAGATCTTCGTCAAGCCACGATTGGTACTCTGTGAAAGCACCAATGATTAAAGCGCCGATCCCAAGAACTATCAAATACAAGACATATGAGAAGATGAGAATGACTTCATCGATTACTCTTGCTAAGACCCGTTCTGTAATCGTAGCGAGCTCGTATTCCTGCTGCTCTGAGTCCGCCTCCGTGAAGCCCGTCTCCGGTGCTTCGTAGGGGTTATATGTTCTTGACAATGTTTACTGACGTAAATTGGTGTGATTGACTCCGTGTATGCTACGCAGTGATCATTACACTAGTATTCGATTGGTTCGATTGTAGTATCTGCGAAACAAAACTGCCCGAAGCCCTTGAACAGTCACGAAATGATATGCTTAAATTTCGGATAGTCATGGGTCGTAATGCCCTGTCGGTTCCGACCACCGAGGTTATGTAGTATTTGTTGATGGTTTTGGATGTGTTTGCCCATCGAACAGTAGATTAGTTCATAACGACGCTTCTCGGATTTGAAAACGGATTGAATCAATGGACAACCACGACGGTACGATTAGGATCGAACGCTAGTACCCGCGAAGATCATTGACAAAGTGGGAAGCTCTTCAATCCGATTGGACGCCACTCGGCGCGACTGTAAATTTAATTTGTCCACAATGCTTCTCGATATTACCTGGAAGTAATATGCATGGAACTAGTTGAGTTCTTGAACTTGTAGATCGGGAAGTACGGACTATTTATCGAATACTTCTACTGATACTTGACAAATCAACAACTTTTCGAGTACCACCACGCTGAGCCTTTCGCGCCAAGCGATCTAGAGTAGGTGCTTTATATTTTGGTGCATGCGCCACCTTGATCACTACGGTATTCGCTGTCATATCGTGTAGTGTTCGACGGTCCTCTCTCAGTCCAAAAGCTAGGTCTACTAGTCGAATGATCCAATTGACCACACTAAAAAACAGGGCAGGAATGTCCCAGATCAAATACCGGAACACAAAGAGACGAGGTAGGGGGACTCTCTCGTAAGTGTCTGCGTCGACGATCGCAATTTTGAGGAGTCTTTTTCCGATGGTCTGGCCGTACCGGTGCAAGAGTACGCCATGTAGAACGAGAAATAGTCCGTGGGTTAGCAAGATACTGATCCAAATGCGTGGATCGAACAGATTAAAAGCAATAAGACTGAGATCTTCGTTACGCTGTAGCCAAACAAGTATCGGCTCCAATTGATCGTCTGTTAGAACACCACCGAAGAACAAACTGAGTACTACAATTATTGCTACTGCTGCAGATAAGAAGCCCAGTATGAGCGCATCAATCACTCGTGCTAAAACGCGTTCCATAATCGTAGCGAGTTCGTATTCCTCCCAGTCGGACTTAGTCTCCGGGAAGTCCGTTTTAGGAGCTTGGTAAGGGTTAAATGTTGATGACATCGTTCGTATCCGCAAGCTGGATCGATTGACTCAGTGGGCGAACAGTTTCTTCCCTCACACTACTATTAGGTTGATTTGATCATACTGTCTGCGAGTCAAAACTGGCCGGAACGCTTGAGGCTCCAATAGGCATTGACCATATTTATCGGGAGGTCCTTGGGTTTGCTTTCGAGTACGATTCTACAAGCTCCTTTGCATTGCGCGACGACACGAGCACGCTCCTGAATGTACTTCGCAATTCCCAAAACGCTTAGAGCGCTCGCAGCGTTATCAACATCGGATTCATACAAACGATCGACAAGACTCTCGTGCAAGTTCGCAAGCATGACGATGTGTCGAGTCGAAAGCAATTTCAAGGCAATCGGTAAATCCTGGTCGTCGTCTCGAAAGCTCGTCAACAAAACAACCAATGACCTTTTCCGGTGCCTTGCGAGAGCATTTTCAGCTGCCTCGATGTAATCTGACGCATAAGTATCGGTATGCAAGTCGTAGGTGCGGTGGAGCATCCGCGTGATTGACGATAGTCCCTTCATTTCTGGAATCCAACGAGAGATCTGTCCAAAACAATATACCGACACGCCATCGCCCTGTTGGAGGGCGATGTAAGACAACAATAGCATCGCGTCGAGAGCTTGGTCAAAGAGTGGAGACACCTCGTCGTCGCTATGCATGCGTTTTCCTGTATCGACGAGAAACAACAATTGCTGCGACCGTTCGTCTTGAAATTCACGAGAAATCAAAGCTCGACGTTTCGACGTTGTTTTCCAGTCAATGTGATTTAACTGGTCTCCTTGACGATATTCTCGTAGTTGATGAAAATCGAGCCCAGTTCCCCGGCGATGCTGTTTTCGTAATCCGATTAAGAGGGTTTGATGCGCTAACAAAATTTGCAGATACCTGCTGATTTGAGCAAAGTCCGGATAGACTCTAACAGAGGTCTTACAAGGCACGTGCGAAATCACTTGCCAAAATCCAAGTATTGAATCGTAGGTGATGTCTACAAAATCCAGATTGAAGTTTCCACGGACTCGTGGATGGACCGAATACTCAAAAACTACTGTGCTCTGTGCTGGAACCGATTGCGAGATTCTAGAATTTTTTGGATTGAGCTCAAGAGGGCATCGATCCTGTATGACCAATTTGACTGTTCGGTCGTAGTCGTGCCGAACCGAGAGTTCTACTTTGCTTTTATGTCCGAAAGCTAAGCTGTTAGCCATTTCCCGGCGCGCTTCAAGTTCAGTCCGATTGCGTAGTAACAAATAGTCGACGCCGATCAGTACGAGCCATAGACTTGCTATGATGATCAAAGACAGATTAAGAAACTGATGGAGAAACTCAGGGAACTGAAGCAATCTTACGGTCGGCGAGAGTATCGCCAGCACCGTGACACCGGCTAGGCTTCCGACAAAGAGATTAGATGGCCTCATGTTCTTGGAGCAGGAATCTCCGTGATGATGTCGCTCAAAACTTTGTCTGCGGACAGACCTTCGATTTGAAACTCTGGACTTAGTGAAATGCGATGTCGTAGAGCAGGAAGCGCAGTTGCATGAATGTCGTCTGGTGTGACAAAATACCTGTTGTTCATTAACGCGGCTCCGCGCGCCATGCGGGCTAACGCAATACCTGCACGGGGGCTCGCACCTTGTGTGACACCATTGAAGTTGCGTGTTGCGCGAACAATCTCCACAGCGTACTTCAATACTTCATCATCTATGTAAATTCTCGAAGCGATCTGTTGTGCCTTCAAGACGTCTTCCGCAGTAGCCACAGCTTCGATAGCTGAAGTGTCAAGTTGGTCTACAGCACGATTGGTGGTTACTTGATCCACGATCGCGATTTCATCTTCTGCAGCAGGATAGTCAATGTAAGCATTGATCATGAATCGATCTAGTTGTGCTTCTGGAAGAGGGTAGGTACCTTCAAACTCGATTGGATTTTGCGTGGCTAAAACCATGTAGGGTTTGGCTACTGCGAAACTCTCCCCTTCAATCGTTGCCCTTCTTTCTTGCATGATCTCAAGGAGAGCGGATTGAGTCTTTGCAGGAGCTCGATTAATCTCATCTGCTAATAACAGATTGGTGAAGACGGGTCCCTTTCGAATAACAAATTCTTCCGTTTTTAGACTGTACTGTGCATGTCCTGTTACATCGCTCGGCATAAGGTCCGGCGTGAACTGAATACGCGCCGTGTCCGCTTGAATACTCGTGGCGAGGGCGCGAACTAGCAGGGTCTTACCCAATCCCGGTACCCCTTCAAGTAGTACATGACCGTTCGCAATTAAACACTGCAAAACATGATCGACCACATCATCCTGACCAAGCACAATTTGTGAAATGTTCGCTGAAATCTGACTAAAGCTCTGCGAACACTGGTCGATTGCTTCTATCGTTTGAGCATCTACCTTGTGGTGCTTTGGTTCAGATTCGTTTGAGACTAAATCGTTCATAGTGATGGCGGTTCTCCGTTAAGACTGTCGTAGCGACGGCTGCATGTTTTGTCGCAATGTTGCTTGTAGTTTTCTCACGTTGTCGACCAAGTCTGCCTCAGTCTCTGGCGAGTCGTTAGGAATACCTGACGTACCAATTCCCGTCAGTTCGGCCGTGTCTTTTGTGACTATTCCCTTGCTTGGTCCAAAGACACCCTTTGGATTGTCGCTTACCCATTGAAATGCTTGGAAAAAACGTTTGATGTCTTTCTTGCGCCAAGCAAATTCTGTTACGCTGGTAACGTAGTCGATTGTTGCGCGACGCGGAACTGGTATCGCGTGTATCGCCGGAGAACTCCTGGTATTGCGCGCGAATAGTGCGACGAAAAACGTAACTAGGATACCTATTAATGGAATTTGATAATTGTCCCACACCAAATTGAGAAGATGTGGCAAATTGACGGGTTCCGGAGGAACAATCCAAACTGTAATCTCGTGCGTCCGACTCGCAAGTGGGTCTACAACACCACGAACCAAGCGTAAGAACACATACGCATGATCGGCACAGTCTAAGTGGTGATTTGACCAAAGATCTAAGTCCGTCACAAAATACACGGTACCGAGCCCCCAATTCATCTTTTGGAAGAACATTCTCGAAAGTGGTACGATGTCTTCGGCAAAGGGAGATTGACTGGTTACGAGGAAAGGTGTAGTCGAAGTTCGCTTTTCGAGATAAGCAGTATCTCCATTAACAAATTGCATCGATGTTGTTTCCGACTCGCAAGAATGCTTCTCCCTTGCTTGTAAGCGCCAATTCAACCACACGCTAAAAATACTGGATTCGCGCTCTTCGAAAACCATCAATTTACTCGGAAAATACTGAGTTTTCAGTGTGCTCAACGGATCCTCGTCTGTATGCACCACGGGCACGCGATAAATCAATGTTCCCCCGCTAAGAACCCAGTTCTCTAATTCTGTATTGACATTTTCATCGACTTCGGAACTTCGTACATCTGTAAGAATTATCGTATCCGTCCGCGCTGGCATA
The DNA here is from genome assembly GCA_012267385.1 of OMG group bacterium. Classification (GTDB taxonomy): domain Bacteria; phylum Pseudomonadota; class Gammaproteobacteria; order Pseudomonadales; family Azotimanducaceae; genus Bin55. The sequence goes on along the minus strand of JAAXGW010000016.1, from coordinate 47,108 downwards.
TCTTCAGCATCGAGCTTCGCGTCTGAGATTACAGATACTCCATTGTTCTCACCGAACTTTGAAATGGCAAACCATCGATCTCTGAGAGCTTCGTTTGTCAGAATAGTTCGCGTGTGTTCCTCGGAGATTAGCCGCCAAACAAGCCAACTACCAAAAAAGACCACGAACCCCAATGCTACGAGGGAGCCAACGAGGACATACACCCAGAGATTGGAACTACGCGAACGAATCTTCATAGAGTGAGAGAAGGTGTCGAAACTCTTCGTCAGCGAGAGAATGATTACCGTAAGCTACTTGTTGCCAATGCAAACTAAGTTTGTTAAAAACGGTACTCAACGAAGGTACGCGGCGCGAAATAACACGGGAACACGCTCGTTCCGTATCGCATTCTTCAATCGGGCACGAGTGCTTGGCGATCAGGTAGAGCAATGAACCTCGATAAAGCAAGGACATAGCATCCCGAGCGCGTCCTTGATCCCAAGCCAACTTTGCTTCCGCGACTACATTGGAAGGTAAGGCTACTTCCTTTTCCGCATCAGAGACAATGAAAACCTCAGTTTCTTCGATTGCACTCTTTTTAGATCGTCTCTTGACGAATTCCCAAATGCGAAGTCTGATCACTGTCCATACCACGAGTCCTAGCAACAGCGCCAGCAACAGAATCATGATGAAATAACTGACAACTTGTAATATTGTGTGCCATAGACTGTTTCCCACAGACGGCTCGCTAGGTCGTTCCCTTCGATAGACCTCTTCCTCAACGACATGCTCTTGCATGGTGTCGTCGATTTCGGTACTCAAACGTGTTTGCGTGCTGAGCGTAGAAGGAATGTGAGGAGTTACTTCTTGCGCCATCACCTTGTCTGTCGGGACCAAAATGAAAAATAAGGCGCACACTACACCGAGTCGTGCGACCAATCTTTGAAAGCCAAGGTATAGATCCCATCCTTCTAAACCGATTCTACGATTAATGTACAACCCAAATCCTGCACAAACATAGAACGGCGCGATGAAAGCTGAGACTAGTAGCATTGTGCTTAGGAGGACCAGTTTGCCGGATTGCGAATACCATATCCAAGTCCACTGTGCGGCAAACAGTTCAAAGGGATTTATTGTCTCGTCAAATACAGGTTCAAAGAACATCATGTATAGAAGAACCCCAGTGGCGACTAAGACTAACTCACATAAGAACATCCCTACGTGTAATAGCAAGTAGGTGCTAATTAGTGGAGATTTAATGAGTTGTCGTCGTCTACGAATCTTGCCTGTACCACTTTCTATACCTTCCAGCGCCGCGACCGGAGTCAGAGTACTTCTACCGGGACATAATCGAAAAATCGTCAACCAAGCCAATGTGTCGTATTGAAAAACCCCGCGCAATGCTGAATTCATACTGTGTTTCTGTAAGAAAATAGCTGAACTGACAACTTGTAGTGGTAGTCGTTCGTACAACGGCTTGAACCACCAAAAGAACACGAGAGCCAAGATGGTGTTCGGTATTAAACAAGCAATTCCAAAAAATGGAACTGCAAAAACTACCCAACTACCTAGTAAAGCCCACCAATACTTGCGAGTCAGCAAAATGCCGACATCGGTAGCCTCGTCCGGCGTTCTTAACCGAAGTTTAACCTGAGAGTCTTGAAATTTCATTCCGGCCCGCAAAGAAAAAATACGAAAGCACCAGTGCCCATAAGATGACGCCTACAACATATTTGAAAATGTTGGGTAGGTTTTGAGGAGACCAAAACGCCTCGATGAACGCCGCTAAGATGAACATCGTAAAAAAACCTGCTGCAAGTGTCATGGATTCACGGATGCCTTGTCTGAGTGCAGTTTGGCGTCCTAAGGCACCCGGGAAATAAAGGGCTACGGCCAATCGCAATCCAGCGGCCCCCGCGATGACGATGGCCGTCAATTCAAGTGCTCCATGTCCAATTACGAAGGGATACAACGTTGATCCGTACCCGATAACCGTCAAATGCGCGAACACCGAGCCCAAAAATACACTGTTAAACAAGATGACAAAGATCGTGAGCAGTCCAAAACCGATTCCCGATACAAACGTCACTAGACCAATAGAAGTATTGTGTCTTATATACTCGCCTAAGGCTTGAAGTCGACTTGACGCGTCCGGACCCGTTTGCTGCCATGGTGCGTCTGGATCATACATCGTCTCGAATGCTTCTACCATGTACGGGTCCATTACAGTGTATATGAAAGTATCAGACTGAGAGATGCAGTAAGACACTACTAGCCACGGAAAAGTGAACAAGACCAACGACGTTAGTACCCATTTTTTGTGTTTGCGGACCTCTCGAGGAAACGTATTTGTGTAGAACCGAAAAATGTTCTCGAGCCAACCTGTGCGTGTGACATAGACCAAGTTGTGTCCTCGTAAGACGAGCGCATTCAGACGAGTGATTAAGGTTGCTCCATAGTGTCGAGTGCGCGCTACTGTAAGATCATGCGACACTGCTCGATAGAGATCAACAAATTCTTCCACGCTCTTCGAAGTATTAACTTTTCGAGTGCGTTCATACTCGTCGAGCGCTTTTTCAAACGAATTCCAAACCTCTTCACGATTGAGAATAAATCGGTTTTCCTTCATGAGGCACCTCGTATCGCGTTAGCGTATCCTAAGCAGATGGCTACGGCTTGGTCAGATCGTTGGCCGTGTAGTGGTTCGAGCACCTCAGCCAGTTCTACTTTGCGCTCATCCGAAAATTCCGTGCTCCGATCTTGAAAAGCTAACAATAAATTTTGATCTTGCAATGAAAGAGTTGTTGGAATCGTCTCGGGTGAGGTCACTCCTTTGTAAGGAGCGGTTCGCGGCTGATTGGTATAGACAATTATTGTGTCCGCTAAGTGATCACCTAGACGTCGAAAATTCTTCGAGAACAGTATGAAAAATAGTCCGGGTAGTCCCACTGGAATAAGCCCAGGAAGTCCTAAAAGCATGAATCCTACCGAACTCATACCAATCGAATCGACTGGTCGGAAGAGATTTCGAACGATCGATTGCATGATGCCAACCGGGGTACCCTCCGCGTTGGTCACTTTAATCGACGAGACGACCTTTCCAGGCGTTTTGCCATCGTTTAGTTGCTCAAAAAACACACCATAGAACCAACCAATAACAAAAATTACTATTAAAGTTGCTCCGTTAACTATTTGCCCCGCGGCCGGGCCAAAGACAGAGCCTACTATTGTGGCGAGTGCTATCAACACGACCATCATCAAGAGTTTTAAAGACTCATCTACCAAAAACGCGATTCCTCTTGGCAGAAAACCCGCAGGACGAATTTCTAGTTCTGCTCCTTCAGGTGTTTCCAAAACAATTTTCGAGTCGAGAATTTGCAGTCTCTCAACATCACTTAGAGTGAATTTTTCGCCGCGCGACGACGTCCAATCCGGGTCTTTGGTTGTTGGAAGCGGTGGTAGTGTGGTAGTCATGAAGAACTATGCTTCTTGGACATCGTTGCAAGTCTTAGCTTCATTGCTTTCCCTCACGGAAAGGCTACGCGCTTTGAAGGGAGACTGCGAGTCGAGATAATCGAGATCGCGACGTACGTACTGCATTTCATCTGCTAAGAACTGCGCGACTGCAGCGCGAAACTGCTTATTGGCAATGTAATGGGCAGAATAGATGGGCTGTGCTCGATAGCCACGTGCAAACTTGTGTGCACCCTGTGCGCCGGCCTCTAAACTCTGTAACCAATGTTGAATTGCGTATTCCATCGCTTGGTAATAACACAATTCAAAGTGCAAGAACGGATAGTGTTCGATGCACCCCCAGTTTCGACCATACAGTGTTTCATCTCCAAGAAAATTTAGTGCTCCAGCGATGTATTTTGTCCCACGCCGACAGAGGATCAAGAGAATCCGTTCTGACATTGTAGTGCTCACCCGACTAAAGAATTCACGATTGAGATACGTGCTGCCCCATTTTCTCGAGCTGGTTTCAAGATAGAACGAGTAAAACACGTCCCAGTGCTTTTCTCGAAGATCTGAGCCCGTTAGCCATTCAATGTGTAAGTCGTTTTCCTTGACATCACGCCTTTCACGTCGAATGTTTTTGCGTTTTTTGCTCGTTAGTTGGGAGACGAAATCGTCAAACGAATCGTAGCCTTCATTAGTCCAATGAAACTGTAAGTCCATTCTCTGTAAGAGTCCTGCCAATTTGGCCCGGCTGCACTCTGACTGGTTCAAAAACGTGATGTGGGCAGAACTCACGCCCATGTTGTCAGTGAGATCGATTATCTTTTGTATTAAGGATGATTCGATTTCTGTCTTAGCTTGAATTTGTTTTGCCAGTATGCGTGTGCCAGTAACAGGAGTAAATGGAACGCAGACTTGGTACTTTGGGTAGTAATTTCTTCCCGCGCGGTAGAAAGCTTCTGCCCAAGCGTAGTCGAATACGTACTCACCTCTTGAATGGGTTTTGAGATACATCGGAACCAATCCTACGGTTTCGTCATTGTGTTTGAGTTCATCGTGACTTGGTAGCCAACCGGTTTCCTCCGAGACACACCCGCTCTGTTCTAGCGCGACGAGAAATCTGTGGTCGACAAAAGGTTGGTACGGGTTGCCTGGTGGGAGTGCACAAGCGTTCCAATCATTCGCGTCGATTGATGCGATCGATTGGCGAGTAGTAACACAAAATGACACGATAGCTTATCGAAGTATTCAGTGACAGATGGCATGCTTAAATGCGTTCACCAACATTGAGGGAGTTTGTAAGAGATTCAACCGAACGTCCTTGCTTTCTCTCTTGAGTAGAAGAAGCCTGCCAAGGAGACGCATACGACCGAGTATGCACTCAGTACGAGCAAATGCAATAATATGGGATACCCTAACGACGTATCTATCAACTTGAACGCGAGTTGCGACGAGTGAAAGACTGGCGTGAACAATGCGATCGACTGGACAAATTTTGGTAAGACGTCAAAGGGAATAATGATACCACCGAGCAGCAACAACGGGAGGTACAAAACGTTCACAACAGCGTGCGCGGTATTGGGACCGGTCATGAATCCGCACAACAGTCCAATCATGCAATACGGAATCGTAGACAACGAAACGACCACCACTAGCAAAGCACTCTGTACCAAAGATAGCTGGAGGGAAACGAAAGCGTGTCCGATTGCCAAAATGATGCAACTAATCAGTATTGAAAACGCGACCGCCATCAACGCTTTGGCCAGAAAATAAACGATTATCGGCATGGGGCTCACGCGTTTGAGTAGCAACCAACCTTGACCTCGTTCATTTGCAACATATACGCCGAAACCAAACATTCCAGTGCCGATCGCGCCGATTGAACTCGTTGCGATAATCCAAAATTGATGTGAACGTTCGATCGTCTCTCCCCAATCAATCACCAGCCCGCAAAAGAGGTAGACGATTACGGGAAAGCCTAGGATCGCTGATGCAAACGCTGGCGTCCGCAAACACTTCAAAAATTCAGTGTACGACTCGGCCAATAGCACTCGGCAGAAATGTGAAGATTGTTCAAACACTGGTGCGATAGTGCTCATCAACTTGTGTTGGTGCAAGTAGGTGTAAATAGGCATCTTGTAGGGAAGCTGGTTGCACAGCCAAGTTCTTAAGATTGGGGTCTAGTTGAAGTAATTGCGATACGGTGCTCTCAGCCTCAGTGACGTAGAGCTTTAAATGACTGTTGACGTGTTCGATCCTTTTAACTTGTTGATTACTCTCAAACACTTCTACATTCACATTGGTTTGTGCGGATATTTCGGTAGTCCCAATCATGGACCTCAGTTTTTCTGGGCTAGAGTCAGCAATGACTCGGCCGTTGTGGAATATTAATATCCGATCTCCAAGTTTTTCAGCTTCTTGTAAGTTGTGTGTAGCGAGCAAGAGAGTTCGTTCTGTGCCTGTGAGTTGGTCAACTTCATCCCACAATGCCAGTCGTGTTTCCACGTCATGAGAGGTTGAAGGTTCGTCAAGAATCAGCAGCTTTGGGTTTCCACACAAAGCTAAGGCAAAGTTAAGTCGTTGTTGTTGACCACCGCTAAGCGACCCAAATGTTCTTCGCTCCAGTCCTTCCAATCTCGCGATGTGGACGAGTTCGTCCGTAGAAAAAGGCTGATGGTAGTAAGTGCGGAATAGTTTTAGATGTTCTCGTACCGTTAGCGTACTGGGGATTCCAGAAATTTGAAGCATAGAGCCAGTACGTCTTCGGACGGATATGTGCCCCGGGGTCTTACCAAATACTGTGAGCGAACCTTGATCGACGCTCAATACGCCTAGTACTAGATTTAGAAATGTACTCTTTCCAGCTCCATTCGGTCCTAGGAGAACACATCTCTGCCCTCGAGAAACCTGAAGTGAGAAATCAGTAAGTGCGGTGATGTTGTTGTAGGATTTCGCTATGTTCATCGCGTCAACTACGAATTCTTCGTTCATGATGCAATAGTTTTTTTGGGGCTGGAGTATGGATTAAGAAATGTAGAGCAGACTGTGACTAATGCTGAACACACTTCGACTACCTGACGAAGAAGAGAATTTCAAAACTCGCGACATGTAAAATCGGTCTGTTCCGTGGTACAAACTTCCACGATTCAACTAGGTACTGACGTGTGTATACACACGTTGGGATCGACAAGCAATCAGATTCCAGAGGTAATCCTTGCACTATCTATCGGGTTTAATTGGCATAGCATTTGTCGTATTGACGTTGTTTTCTTGGCAAACCCCATGGATAGGAGGGTTGTTTCTAACTTGTAGCATACTGTCTTTTCTTGCTATTCGTCCAGTAAAAGTCAGGTGGTGGCTCTACACATGTTGCCTCGCTTCAGCGTTAGCTGCGGCAACAATATTTGCACGATTCTTTGTTCAGGTGGAAGTAGTGTCAAGTTCGAATGACACCGCAAGTTTCGATTATGCATTGCTCACAGACTTTGCTGCGGGATTCGTGATGATGTACGTAGTCTCGGAGTATAGCTGTTGGTTGAAGGGGCGTCAGGACCTAGTAAAACTCAAGATTCCACTAAGGCAATGGCGTGAACGATTTCGTCTAATCGAAGTACCTCGTTCGTAGCAAACACGATTAAACCCAACGTTCAATTTCGATCCACAACAAAATGGCATGGTCGGAGTGGCCGGATTTGAACCGGCGGCCCCTGCCTCCCGAAGACAGTGCTCTACCAAGCTGAGCTACACTCCGATTTTGTGTTGAAACGTCTAAGTTTCGCGCAAGAGACTTAATACGCCCGGTACATTGCACGGCGCGCAAGCGCTACAAGTGCTTCTCGAAAAGTGCTGTTCGGTACCACCTGCAAGCATTCTATGCACATTTGAGTGTGTTTCTCTGCGAGTGCTTTACAGTAATCCAGAGCACCAGACGTACGAACAGCGGAGATTACGGTTGACAGTTCTTCCTGCGAACGATTCCTGATGGCATTGCGTACGCAAGCAACTTCACTAGGACTACCCATTCGCATTGTGTAGATCAGGGGTATAGTGGCTTTTCCTCCGGTTAAGTCGTCTCCGACATTTTTGCCCATGACATCGCTATCACCCGCAAAATCTAGCCAATCATCAATAAGTTGGTAGGCTATGCCGAAATGGCATCCAAAATCTCTTAAAGCATTGCGTACCTGAACGTCTGCGCCAGCCAGTGTCGCGCTTGAATGCGCGGCTGCTTGAAACAACATCGCTGTTTTGCAACGGATTACTTCAAGATATTCACTCTCGGTGATTTCGGTGTTACCGCTGTTTTGAAGTTGTAGTACTTCGCCTTCTGCTATAACGTTCGTCGCGCGGCTAATGATTTCCATCAACGGCATCGAATCGATCTCGACCATGAGTTGAAACGCTCGCGAGTAAAGAAAGTCGCCTACTAAAACGCTTGGGGCATTGCCCCAAAGAACGTTAACGGTACGCTTTCCTCGCCGCTTTCCAGAAGCATCGACAACATCGTCATGTAACAATGTAGCGGTATGAAGAAATTCAACGAGTACGGCTAGTTTGATCTGTGCATTACCAATGTAGCTGCAAGCCTTGGCAGCTAACAAAACAATTAAAGGTCGCAAACGCTTGCCTCCAGAACCAACGATATAGCGACCGATTTCGACTACGAGTGGTACTCGAGAGTGTAACTGACGGTCGATGAGGCCATTAACCTCGTCGAATTCATGCTGAACTAGCGCGCGAATCTGTCCGAATGTCGGACTAGACTGCACATTGGCTACATGGGCGTTCATTAAGCAGTGTCCACCAAGCAAAGTGGAACTGGGATAGGTAAGATCAATCCTTCTTCGATGTGATGCAATATTGAAATCTAAACGAATTTTGCAAAGGAATTTTATTTGCTAGGTGCGGATAGAGTGAGAATTGCGGTCGGAGTGTGATCTGTGTTATGAATTTGATATCTCCTCCACGTGGCCGATTCACGATCATGTGCTTCGGCGATGGTGATTTCCAGTACGAAACACGTCACGAGAGCGCAAGTTACTCGTGTACAAAGACTCGATTCGTGTAAAATTCCGTGCTTGAATTTTGTAGCGACTGGTGAATGCGAGAGTACTCTTTTACTGGGCTGCAAATCACTCATTAGATAACAAACGCCAAAAACAATAAGAAGAAAACGCTCATGTATGCCGTGTTTGAAAGTGGTGGCAAACAACACCGCGTCGTACCGGGAGAAACGCTCTCGTTAGAGCGACTTGATGCTCCGATAGGTTCTGACATCTCTTTTGATTCAGTGCTAATGGTCAAAGACGAAGAAAAAGACAAGGTTTCGGTAGGTACTCCTTACCTAGCGAATTGCAAAGTCAATGCACGAGTGGTGAACCATAGTCGCCAACCTAAAATAACAGTTATTAAGTTTAAAAGAAGAAAAAACTACCTAAGACGAAAAGGACACAAACAACAAACAACCTTGGTCGAGATTACCTCAATTGAGTACAAAGGTAAATAACAATGGCACATAAGAAAGCAGGCGGGAAGACCAAAAACGGTCGTGATTCAGAATCTAAACGGCTTGGAGTCAAGAAGTATGGCGGTGAATTAGTACGAGCTGGAAATATTCTCGTTCGGCAGCGGGGTACTAAATTCCATCCCGGAACAAATGTTGGGTGCGGTAAAGATCATACGTTGTTCGCCAAGTCGGACGGTACAGTTGAATTTCGAAAACACGGATCGCTTCAAAGGACGTACATAAGCGTTATTGCGGCGAGCTAAGCTCCTGCATTTCGTGCCCTACCAGTTAAGGAGGCACGCACATTGAACTTTCTTGATGAAGTAACCATCACGGTCAATGCTGGACGAGGCGGTGATGGCTGTCTCAGCTTTTTGCGACGCGCAAATGTTCCGAAAGGCGGACCGAACGGTGGTAATGGTGGTGCTGGAGGTTCCGTATATCTAGTCGGTGACGCTTCATTGACGACGTTGATCGATCTACGCTACAAACCAATACAAAAAGCAAGTAATGGAGCTCCCGGTGGGAGTTCCTTAAAGCGAGGCGCAGACGGCAAAGCTCTCGCGATACCGGTTCCGATCGGAACAACTGTTGTCGACGACGAGACTCTGCGAGTAGTTGGCGACGTAACTGAAGCGAACATGCGGTTGACCGTCGCAAATGGGGGCAAGCCAGGGCGCGGTAATGCCTCTTTCAAAACGAGCACAAATCGATCACCTAGACAGACTACTCAAGGAACCTCGGGTGAGCAACGACGGTTGCGCTTACAGTTGCGAGTTCTTGCAGATGTTGGCTTACTTGGCATGCCGAACGCTGGGAAATCTACTTTCCTCTCCGTAGTGTCAGCATCAAAACCACAAATCGCGGAATTTCCCTTTACGACGCTGAAGCCACATTTGGGGGTCGTACGAGCGAATTCTGATCAGAGTTTTGTGATAGCGGATGTTCCTGGACTAATTCGAGGTGCGTCGGAAGGAATCGGTCTGGGAACTCGTTTTATGCGCCATTTAACACGTACTTCGATTCTACTGCATTTAGTGGAAGTCAAACCCGCAGATCTATCTGATCCAGTCACGAATGCCACTGACATAGAAAACGAACTCGCCAAATATAGTCAGACACTGGCAGAGACCACCATTTATACGGTGCTGACGAAGATTGATTGTGTTACCGCAGAAGAACTTATTCAGATAAAAAATTCGTACAGCCGTGAACATCCTGAACGGACCGTATTTGCGATTTCTTCGCACATTGGGCAGGGTGTTGACGAACTTGTCGATGCGCTGGCGAGGGGAATTCATCAGCGAAGAGTAGCTACAGCAACCGATCCTGATTCACGGCTCGCCGGTCAAGAACGAGCGGATCAACTTGCTACTGATGTATTAACACAATCATTAGCAGCTCGTCGCTAGCACGCGTTGGACAAAACGGAATCGCCCGAATTGTGCGAAGTCGAGTATGTAAAAAAATCGGAAAGTTAAGTGCGAGTTGCTTTAAAAGGGATCGATAAGCAACTAGCCGGCGGTACTCAATAACTTGAGCTTCGTGTTCAACCGAGACTTGTGCCGTGCGGCTTTATTTTTATGAATGAGGCCTCGGTTTACCATCGAATCGATAATGGGTACCGCCTCTTTATAAGCTTGAGATGCAGCTTCAAGATCGCCTTGTGCAAGATAATTATCTACCTGCTTGATATAGGTACGATATTTAGAACGATGACTCATATTGCGGTGCCGGTGCGTTTCTGCTTGACGAGCGCGTTTTCGAGCTTGAGGACTGTTTGCCAAAGTCGAGGATACCTTTAATTGCTTCGGAAGAAAGATCCCAAAAGGGACGGTAAGCGGAGCGAATTATATGTATTGTGCGGCAGTAGGGAGAGTGCGCTGACAACCGTGACAATACGAGAATAAGTACGTGGATCAAGATCACAATCAACCGATCACTACCGGGAAAGAGAAGGGGATTGGTTCCAGAGGATTTGTAGTCGGAAGTTTGACGGGATGCTCGCGCGTCCTCGGACTGCTCCGAACGATGGCTGAATCTAAGTTCTTAGGGGCTAGCGCGACACGGATTGCGGATGCGTTTTTTCTTGCATTTCGGGTACCCAACTTTTTTCGAAGATTGACCGCCGAGGGCGCGTTTGCGCAAGCTTTTATTCCCGTGCTCGCGCAATTTCAGGAGACCGGCACGAGAGAAGAACTCGAAGAATTTGTTCGAGTAGTCGCTGGTAATTTTGGACTAGTGCTGCTAGTAGTTTGCGTCTTAGGCTCCGTATTCGCACCGGCATTCATCACTATTTTTACCGTGGGTTCGACTCCTGCTTGGACTGCAGATGGTCGCTTTGATCTCGCGACTGGACTGTTAGTGGTCATGTTTCCCTATTTAGGATTAATTTCGTTTACGGCTTTCCTTGGCTCTGTTCTCAATAGTTTTGATCGGTTTTTCGTTCCTGCCTTTATACCTGTAATTCTCAACATCGCGATGATTTGTGCGATGCTGTTTGGGACTACTTGGTTTGCGGAACGAGCGTACGCGTTGGCATGGGCGGTCATCGTAGCCGGAGTCATTCAGCTACTTTGGCACTTTCCCTCCCTTGTAAGCCTTCGACTGCTTAAATTACCAAAAGTCAATTGGAGACTGCCGGGCTTTACTCAGATGATGAAATTGTTCGGTCCAGCTGTATTTGCAGCATCTGTGGGTCAAATTAACATTTTGGTCGGTACGCAGATAGCTGCATCGTTGGTGATCGGAAGTGTATCTTGGTTGTACTATGCGGATCGTCTTATCGAACTTCCGGTAGGCATGATCGCGATCGCATTGCAAACGGTTATCTTGCCAAGCATCTCGAAACTACACAATCGCGGTGACCAGATCGGCTTTCGTCGACACTTATTGTGGGGTGCTGAAGTAGGCATTATTTTGGGCTTACCAGCAGCAGTAGGTTTGTTTGTTTTAGCAACTCCACTAACCGCGACGCTCTTTCTTAGGGGCGAGTTCACGTGGGAGGACGTGCAAATGGTTGCAGTCGCCCTACAAGCATTCGCGGTCGGCGTTGTGCCTCTAATGTTGGTAAAGATCTTTGCACCAGGATTCTTTGCGAAAAAAGACACGAAAACACCCTTTTACTTTGCGTCGATTAGCGTAGCCGTCAACATACTCGTAAGTCTGAGTTTGTTCCAATTTATTCACCATGTGGGTATCGCCATCGCCACTAGCATTGCCGCGTTTGTACACGCGACACTGTTAATGGTCGGGCTCATGCGACGCGGTGACTTTGAGATTTCGCAACCATTCATCAAAGTGTGCCTGCAAGTAGCGATCGCGAGTGGGAGTATGGTAGTGTTGTTGCTCGTCTTACGTCCCGCAAACAGTCTTTGGTTGGATTTTTCGGATTGGGTTCGAATTTTGTGGCTTGCTATGCTGATCGGAGCAGGGATGGTGGTCTATTTTGTCGTAGGTATAGTCGTCGGTCTTCGACCCAGACAGCTAATCGGTCCCAGCTAGAATTTCGACGGTGGAAATTATTCGGGGATTGCACAATGTTCACACTCGCCATCGAGGCTCGGTGTGTTCCATTGGAAATTTTGATGGCGTCCATCTAGGACATGCGACTCTACTCAGGAAAGTGCAACATGAAGCAGAGACGCGAAATGTTGGATCGCTTGTAATTACGTTTGAACCCCAACCCCGAGAGTTCTTTCAGGGGAAGCTGGTACCCGCGCGGCTAACGAGGTTTCGAGAAAAAGTCGAGCTCATACGCGAGATTGGGATTCGCTATCTCTTGTGCTTGCCGTTTGACGAAAAACTACAAACAACGACTGCGGATTGCTTAATCGAACACTACTTGGTTGAGACATTGAACATTCAACACATAGTAGTCGGCAAAGACTTTAGATTTGGGAAAGATGCCAGTGGCAGTGTTCAAACTCTACGCCACGCAGCTGAAAAATATCGTTTTACAATTGCTCAAATCGATCCCTGTGAGTATTCTGGTGCGACGATTTCAAGTACCCGCGTGAGGGATTCTCTGCAGAATGGTGATTTCAATACTACTGAAGCTTTGCTTGGTCGAAACTATTTTATGATGGGTCTTGTCGTAGAAGGGAACAGGTTTGGGGGTAATATAGGAATTCCTACCGCGAACATACGCCTCCAACGATACCGATCCCCGATTGAGGGCATTTTTGCTGTAAGAGTTGAAGGTTTAGAGAAGGAATACTTTGGTGCTGCTTATGTTGGAACACGACCAACGATTGGCGGCACCGAGCCACTGTTAGAGGTGCACATTTTTGATCTTCATAGGGAAATTTACGGCGCACAATTGAAAGTTTGTTTTTTGAAGAAAGTTCGATCGGATGAGAAATTTGATTCAATTGACACATTAAAAGTGCAGATGCAAAGAGATATCACAACGATTCAAAATTGGTTAAATTCACGTTTGCAATAGGAGTACTGAAGGATTAACGCCCAACTCATATCCCGTCTACGATGGTTTAGCTTAGTAGTTTTGCTAGTCCTAGTAGACTATGTGACTAAACGCATGGCGCTTCAACACTTGGCGTTTGAATCGGTGAAGGTGGTACCATTCTTCTCGCTCACTTATGCTTGCAATACTGGGGCTGCGTTCAGCTTGTTCACAGATTTCGGTAATCTGTTGATGTGGTTCAGTGTTGCGGCGTCGATTCTGTTCGCATATCTGATTTATCGGGTTCCGCACAACCGTTTTTGGCTTGGACTAGCGTTTACGGGCATTCTAGCAGGCGCGGTAGGAAACCTTATAGATCGCGCGTTTCGAGGTTGCGTGATCGACTTCTTACACTTTTACATCGGCGATATGAGTTTTCCAATATTCAATATAGCCGACACCCTCATAACCTTAGGGGCGATTACTTGGTTGTTAGTGCACTTCCTGCATAAAGAAGAAGCTCCGACTGAACCGGACACCGAGGAGTCTGAAGCCGAATAACTAGGAATCGTCCAAACTTGGAGGTAGTGGTGTCTCAGTCTCCGGTGGTTCTAACTTCAAGACGGCTGCTGACTTGGATCGGTCGAGCAATCCTAAAGTAATGGTGTTCAGCAAACTTCGATCTTTATTTCGAATCGGTCTTCGGATGACCAGCTCTCCCTCATCGTTGAATCCTTCGTAGTCGGGGAAATTGAGTGCGAGGATTTCAAGCGCATCGTTTGCAGCGTCTTCAAGCCCCAACTTATGATTTGCTTCGATCACGACTACCAATGCACGTGGCACCACCGCTGATTTTGGAAAGTGTTCAATCACTTCTCGAGCGCGATTGATAGCCGAAATCCAAGCGTCACGGTGTAGGTAAAAGTATGCAACGTGGAGTTCAGCTTCAGCAAGGACGTTGCGCAGGTAGTACATACGTCGTTGAGCATCAGGGGCGTAGTAACTATTTGGATAGTTTGTCAATAATTCTTCAAATTGTGCGAATGCTGTTCGTGCTGAAGTCACATCGCGAAGTGGTTCGGGCGTACCGAGTAATCTGTCAAAAAAGCCCCGATCCCGTTGAAAGTTGCTAAGACCCCTCATGTAATAGGCATAATCGGCATTTTGATGTTGGGGATGAAGGTTGATAAATCTATCTGCAACCAGGATCGCGGTATCGTAATCGGTACGCATGAAGTGCGCATAGATTAACTCTAACTGTGCTTGTTCCGCGTAACGTCCGAACGGAAAGTGCGCTTCCAAGAGTTCTAGACGATCTATTGCCTTAGTGTAATCTCCATTCTTCAGACTCCATTGCGCTTCTTCGTAAAGAGTTTTATCTCGACTCTCTACTGCGTCTTGTTGGGTCTCTTCGTTTGTTTTATCGCCCGAACCGAAAAAAGCACAACCGGATACTAAAACGAAGACTCCTACGAAAAGTAGGCTGACTTTAGATATTTTCACGTCTATAACCTTAGTTTGACTGAATCAGGTAATATGGTACTCAGTTTTGATGAAGGCAGAACACATTGAGCGCGAACTGACGATTCCTACGGAGTGCGTCGGTCTGCGATTAGATCGCACATTAGCAATGTTGTGGCCTGATCTTTCGCGTTCAAAGATCCACGAATGGATTCTGGACAAATCGTTGCAAGTCAATGGTGCGGACTCAAAACCTTCTTATCGTGTTAGAGGATGTGAACATGTAAGCGTTCACGCCGTACTGAGTGCGGGTTTAGACTGGGAAAGTAAAGAAGAAGTTCCGTTCAACTTGTTACACGAAGACGAACATCTACTCGTGGTAGAAAAACCCGCTGGCGTGGTTACTCATCCTGGTCCGGGAAATGAAACGAACACGCTCGTAAATGGCCTTATATCCCATCGCGAGGAGTTGATTCAACTCCCACGAGCTGGCATAGTACATAGATTAGATCGCGATACGTCGGGAATTATGCTGGTAGCGGCATCAGCAATCGCATGTACGAAGCTGACGGAACTCATGGCTAGACGTGAAGTCTCCCGACTATACGTGTGCGTAATGGAGGGCCTCATGGAACAAGCAACGGAGGTTGATCTCGCTATTGGTCGGCATGTTAAAACGCGTACAAAGCAACAAGTTCGGCAAGATGGAAAACCGGCTCGCACAGAATTTCGTCCACTCGAACAATTTCGTAGTCATACCTTTGCTCAAGCTCGATTGGACACAGGTCGAACACATCAGATTCGAGTCCATGCAAGTTCCTTGTCGTTACCACTTGTTGGAGACGTAACCTATGGCGCGAAAGGACGACTCCCTAGCACGCCCCTACCGGAACTTGTCGACACAATCCGAGGATTTACCCGGCAAGCATTGCATGCGAAGTCCTTAGAGTTTGTGCACCCGATTTTTGAGACGAAGCTGCGTTTCACAAGTGTAATACCTGAGGACTTGCAAACATTGCTCGAGGTATTACGACGCGACAATGTAGAATTTTTGAGCGATTAAGTGCAAATCCATCGACTTCTTTTGCTTCCATTGAAACACCCTTTATTCGAATGACTCCGATGCTAACTGCTGATGAGATGCTCGTACGAGCATTGGTTGATCAGGGGATCGAACACATTTTTTGGCATCCTGGAGGTGCTAACTTTCCCTACCACCGAGCGCTCTCAAACTGCGAGGAAATTGCTCTCGTGTTGGTTCGGCACGCGCTTGGAGCGTGCCACATGGCTGACGGATACGCACGTGCAACCGGATGCCCGGGAGTTGTCATGCTTACATCTGGGTCCGGAGCGACCAATTCAATTACGGGAATAGCAAATGCTTACATGGATTCGGTGCCTATCATCGTCATCTGTGGTCGCGATTCAACTGGACACTCGGTTTCTACTCAGCTTGACGAAACTGATATGATTGGCATTTCACGTCCCGTCGTGAAACATAGTTATGTATTACCCTCTGCGATGGACATACCTCGCATCGTTCGCGAAGCTGTTTTCGTAGCCACGAGTGGTCGTCCCGGTCCGGTTGTAATCGACGTGCCAAGATCAGCGTACGAGAGTAAAGACAAGTACGAGTACGTGATGCCTGAAACGGTGTCGCTTCGTGGATATCGTCCAGCAGAAAGTGGGCACGCCGGCCAGATTAAGAAGGCTCTAGACGCATTACTTCAGAGCGCACGCCCACTGATATATGCCGGTGGAGGAGTAATTCAAGGAAAAGCGTCATCGGAACTCTTGACTTTTGCGGAACGTCTGAATTTACCAGTTGCAACTTCGCTCATGGGTTTAGGAGCTATTCCAGGTTCAAATCGATTGTGTCTTGGAATGCTAGGTTTGCATGGTAGTTGCATAGCAAACAACGCGATCGCTCACACAGATCTAGTTCTGGCGTTAGGGACTAGATTTGATGAACGTGCGATCAATGACCCAGAAACGTTTTGCCCTCAAGCGAGAGTCATTCACGTCGACATAGATCCATCATCAATATCGAAAACGATTACAGCAGATTTACCAATCGTGGGTCCGGTTAAAGAAGTTCTTTCTATTCTGAATCAACTAGCATGTGATAAACAGGAACTCCAATCAAAACGAAACGACCGGTATGTGTCTTGGTGGGAACAAATCGAAGGTTGGTGGCACAAGCTATCGGGAGACGAACATGACAATCGGACAGAAAGTAATTCCGAACACATTCATCCACAAGATGTGGTTCAAGTTCTGTACGAGGAAACACAAGGAGAAGTATTCATTACGACTGACGTTGGTCAGCATCAAATTTTTTTCGCTCAGGGCTACAAGTTCTCATCATCTCGACGTTGGGTCACCCCTGGCGGCCTTGGTACGATGGGATTTGGTTTGCCTGCAGCATTGGGTGTTCAATTTGCAGTTCCCCAAGGAACCGTCGTTTGTATAACGGGCGAGAGTAGTTTTTTGGTAAATCTACAAGAGCTGTCGACCTGCGCGCAATATGATTTGCCAATCAAAGTGTTTTGTTTTAACAATGGCACTTTAGGTATGGTTAATCAATGGAACCAGATACATGGGTGGGAAAACGGACTTCTTGGTTATCCAGAATCGATGCCCGACTTTGTGCAACTAGTCGAGGCGTTTGGTCATCGTGCACTCAGGGCATCCACGCGCGACGAGCTGAAGCAAGCAGTGAGTCTCGCCTTTAGCCAAGAATGTAAGAATCAAACAGTTTTCGTTGATGTACGGGTCGATCCAAATGTGCGATTGCTTCCACGTCAAGAAAGTGGGTTTTCTACGAGTGACTCTTCATCAGTCGGTCATTAGGCGAATAGCGTGAAACAGCTCTTAGCCATACTGTTTGAGAATGAGGTAGGAGCGCTCGCGCGAGTCTTAGGTTTATTCGCCCAACGGAACGTAAACATTGAATCTTTGTCAGTTGCACCGACAGAAGACACTACCATGTCAAGGCTGACACTTCTAACCGTATCGGATGCGCAAACCATTGAACAGATTACTAAACATCTCAATCGATTGGTGGGTGTGGTAAAAGTCGTAAACTTAGTTCATGTCGAACATGTGGAACGCGAACTGATGTTGGTGAAAGTGTGTGCGGAAGGCGAAGAGCGGCAGGAAATTAAGCGAACATGTGATATTTTTCGCGGACAAATCGTAGACGTTACAACGAACACCTACACCGTTCAACTGGTAGGTCCGACCGCGAAACTATTGGGATTTTTGGAAACTATTGGACGCGCTCACATTCTTGAGGTCGTACGGTCTGGGACGTGTGGAATTACTCGAGGTGCAAGAGCACTTAGTGTAGGATCGAAAGGAGCATAGATGCGAGTTTATTACGATAAAGACTGTGACTTATCTATTGTTCAGAACTGTAAAGTAGCAGTTCTTGGGTACGGATCGCAAGGTCATGCCCATGCGAACAATCTACGCGATAGTGGCGTTGACAGTCTGGTTGTTGGACTCTATGAGGGGGCACCTTCCGCCGAGAAAGCACGAAACGCTGGATTTACGGTCCAACCCGTCGCTGAAGCCGTTAGTGATTCTGACATAGTGATGATTTTGCTACCTGATGAAATCCAGCGAGACGTATATCGCGAACATATAGGACCAAACTTAAAGCAAGGAGCGACGATCGCTTTTGCACACGGCTTTAACGTGCACTACGAACTCATCTCGCCAAAGGCTGACATTGATGTCATTATGGTCGCTCCAAAAGGGCCAGGACACACCTTGCGCGCAAACTATGAGAGTGGAATTGGAATGTTAGCGCTTTATGCAGTAGCACAGGACTACTCCGGTCGTGCGACGGATACTGCGTTGTCTTACGCGATGGCGATCGGAGCAGGTCGAGCAGGAATAATTGAAACGACATTTAGAGAAGAGACAGAAACCGATTTGTTCGGTGAACAAGTTGTCTTGTGTGGTGGAGCGGCTGCTTTAGTACAAGCTGGATTTGAAACTCTCGTAGAAGCGGGATATGCCCCGGAGATGGCATACTTTGAATGTCTTCACGAACTCAAACTGATCGTAGATTTCTTTTATGAAGGCGGTATCACCAATATGTGGTATACGGTGTCTAACACGGCAGAGTATGGTGGGATATCTCGAGGTGATCGCATCATAACCGAAGACACTCGGCGCGAAATGCGCGCAATCCTACGCGAAATTCAAACGGGGAAATTTGCTCGCGAGTTTATCGCTGAAAGTCAGGCTGGCGCAACGACCGTTAACTCGATGCGCAGGCTAAGCAAGGAACACTTGATTGAGAAAGTGGGAGCTCGACTGCGTGCGATGATGCCTTGGATCGAAGAGAAAAAACTCGTCGATAAATCAGTGAATTAGTCTAAAAAAGCGGCGCGGTCGCGATTGCGATGGACAGTTCAATGTCTTTGATCGCAGACACAACATCTTGTCCTATTAAATCCAAACTTCGAATCTGATCAATCCGATCGGCGACGGTCTCGAGTTGATCTGGCGGTAAGAGCGCGTTAAGAATTCCCGTGGCGTGGACCAAACAAAGCAGAATAACATCGCGGGGTGTGGGGATGTTGTCTGAAAAAAGCAACTCGTACATACGGAGCTTTGCTTCTTTTTCCGTACGACCGTCGATTACCGGATATCTTCTCGATCGAAAAACCCATAGAAATCGCGTGTCCTGTTGTTCGATAATGCCTTTTCTGATCAACCCAGCAATAGCCTCATCGCGGATGTCATCAACACGTTCAGACACGAACTCAACCCAGTAGCGAATAGCCCTCCGTTCAGCAAGATTCGCGATTTCTGCTAAGACTTCATCAGCTACTTTTTGTCCAATAGGTTGAGTGCGAGTAGCATAGAGTTCTTCGAGATCCGAGTCAATCCGTCCCGCCTCGGCGAGTTCCATGAGTACCGCCCCACTCATTGCGTATCTATTGGACCAGTCGGTGATATGGATAAAAGTACCGTCTTCATCGTGCAGCTGCAGGAGTACAACTTCTTCTGCGATGGTGAGAGCCGGAGTTGTTATATTTATGATTTCAGAGAAAGGCCGATGGTTTTGTAATGAGAGTAGAACGATTCAGTTCTACAAAGGTGTTGATTTTAAGCGTGAGTCCTATTCGAATTACAATTTGAACTGAACGAAGATCAATTTTTTATTCGGCCCGACACTATATGAAGAAATTTAGATGGTACTAATTAAGACAAAGAAAGAAATACCGAGTTCGGAAATCACACCAGAAGCCGTCTACTTATCCCGTCGAAAGTTCATTGGACAATCCTCCGCCGTAGTCGCCGCCGGAGCATTGGCGCAGTCCAGTCTTGCGTTACCCGAAAGTTGGATTGAAGATCAGGGGTATGAACCGGGCGAAGATATTGACGAAGACATCACACCCGAAAAGCATGCCACCAATTACAACAATTTCTTTGAGTTTGGTACTGACAAAAAAGATCCCGCAAAACACGCTCATCAGATGACTGTGGACCCCTGGTCCGTTGAAATTAAAGGACTAGTGGAGAAACCGGGAAAGTTGCCTCTAGAAGATGTTATCAAAGACATCGATTTAGAGGAGAGAATCTATCGACTAAGGTGTGTTGAAGCTTGGTCGATGGTGATCCCGTGGATCGGCTTCCCAGTAAAAAGTGTCTTAGACAAAGTTAAGCCGCTCAGTGGCGCGAAATACGTCAAATTTACAACGCTTTTGAGAGAAAGCGAAATGCCAGGTACCAAAGCCAGATTTTCTTCCATTGAGTATCCGTACGTTGAAGGACTTCGACTAGACGAAGCAAACCATTCATTAGCGATTTTTGCGATCGGGATGTACGGGAAAGTGCTTCCAAATCAAAATGGTGCTCCGTTTCGACTTGTGGTACCTTGGAAGTACGGATTCAAGAGTATTAAATCAATTGTCCAGATTGAACTAACGAGACGACAACCGAAAACGACTTGGAACTTGTCCGCGCCTCAGGAATATGGGTTCTACGCGAACGTCAATCCAGAGGTTGATCATCCACGTTGGTCTCAAGCTACCGAGAGAAGACTTCCGCAAGGAATTTTTGCAAGGTCAATCGAAACGAAGATGTTTAACGGCTACGATGAAGTAGCTAGTCTCTATGAAGGATTGAACTTAAAGAGAAATTTTTGAGTTACACTCGATACGCGCACAATATAGCTTGACTTAGTGCGTATTTATTGCGATTTGACTCGCTCAAGGTAAAAATTTGTGGCGCGACCGCGACTAAGTTTTCTTGCGACCAAACCAGCTAAGTGGATCGTTGGACTGCTGTTCGCTATTCCACTACTCCTACTTCTGAACGATGTTCGGATCGAGCTTTTCGATCCCGGTGCTCGCTTAGGCCCTAATCCTGGGGATGTTTTAGTGGATCGGTTCGGAACATGGTCCATCAGGATTTTGTATTTAACTCTGTTGGTCTCTTCGATCTCCAGGTTATTTAAGATTCCGATACTTGTTCAACATCGTCGTACCTGTGGACTATTTGCATTTACCTATGTTGTGTTGCATTTCACGGCGTATCTCTCCGCGATTTTAGGATTCGATTTCAACACGCTGTTAGGAGATTTTTCGAAACGTCCGTACATCATGTTTGGGATGATCGCGCTGTTATTGTTAATACCGCTAGCAATCACCTCGACTCGAGGATGGCGAAAGCGACTCAAATTGAACTGGAAACGACTTCATCGACTGATTTATTTAATCGCGGTTCTAGCGTTCATTCACCTCTCGATGCAGGAACGGTCGACATATACGGACACAGTGATCTACGGATCGATCCTTGTTCTATTATTTGTTGAAAGGATAGTTTATGCACTACGACAAAGAGTGGCACGAGCAAACGCTGCTTCCGCGCCAAGTTAGTCGGTAAACTTTGTAATTTATAAACTCAAGCCAAAGGACACTTAAATCTATGACAGCATTAGCAGATCGCGACATTGAACCTCTCTCCAAGGAATCGAAATCACCGTCCACGGAGGAGATAAAGGAGCTACTGAATGAAATCCCTTCGTGGAAGGTGAACTATTCGGTTGAAGGGAAGTTTTACTATCTTGAACGTAAATTTAAGTGTTCAGCATATCCCGCGGTTATTTCATTCCACCATCAAGTAGCAGAACTTGCGGAAACCGTTCAACATCATCCAGAGATGACCACAGAATATCACTTTTTGACCGTTAAGTGGTGGTCTCATTCGGTCGGTGGATTGCACTTAAATGATTTCATCATGGCGGCTAAGTGTGATCAAATCTTTGATACTGTATAAATGTTCCACGTGGAACATCTAGTCCGATTGAGCGTAACATTAACGAAGCTAGCGATTCGTAGAATAATTTGATTTGTTCGTGCTTCAGAATAAAAGTTGGAGCATCTTTAACACAAAAGTCAGTAAAGATGAAAGGGAACTCAAAGTGGGTGTAACCGCCAATAAATTATTGATTGATTTGCGAGATTTTGCGGCACTCGTTCGGGAACGAGAAGACTATGTCTCGTCTGAAATTGAAACTCGAACTTCATTGATTAATCCATTCTTAGAGACATTGGGTTGGGATGTAAGGAATCCCAAGGTTTGTAGGCAAGAGTTTCGATCAGATCTTTCGGGACATCGAATGGTGGATTACGCTTTATTTGACAAAGAAGGCAATCTGGTCATCATTGTCGAGGCTAAAACCAAAAACGTAAAACTCGAAGACAAAAAAATATTCGCTCAATTAAACGGTTATTTCGCTCATTCAACGGCTAGCTTTGGTATCATCACAAATGGTTGTATATATCTTTGGTATACGCGTGATGGGGATACTGGTTTTTTAAAGACGACACCGTCGCTTGTGTTTGATGTTCGAGAACCTAATTCACACGACGCAGAATTTCTTCAAGCATTCGTAGGAACCAGTTTTGAACGAGACGCAGCAAAGAAGATTGCGATTGAAGTCGAATTACAGTCTCGGTTGATATCTTGGTTTAAAAATGCGTCTAACGAACCTACAGAGAAGTTTACAAGATGGCTGATCAAAGAAGCTCGAGAAAAATATCCGACTTTGACATTACCAAGCACGCTGAGTCAAAGTAGGATTGCTAAATATCAGCAAATTGTGAAGAGTGCTCTGAATAAGTTTGTATATGAAAGACACCTCACTTTAACCAACCACGACAAGCTTGAATCGGAAGAAGAAACTGGACTAGAATCTGAAAGGCATCAAATTCTGATAGTTCCTCGTCGGAGGTCGTTCAAGATAGCCAAGTGGAAACATGTGAAGTGGAAAGCGGTGAGATTCTCCAAAGCACGAGACTTGCACGTGCATACCGGTTTCGGACATCACACTTTATCAAGTGTGCAAATGGCAAACGTGCGTTAATAGAATTATTAAACTGTTTCTCCGAAGCGTACATTGAAGGCTCTGAATCTTTTGCCGCGCAGTTAGTAGCAAAGTGTGTTTCGGTTAGCGATACCCAACAAAATTTGTACTTTTACAAGTGCCAAATTGGTGGACAAACACTTTGGATTCCGGGGCTGAATAGGCAAGGAATACGAGCAATTATTTCTACCGCTGCAGACCTTTTTAATCCACCACTTGTCGAAGGTCGGGATTATGACTTATGGATGCCAGTATTGACTCCAAAGACATCCCGAAGCGGAGACAACAACTGAATTTTTTTAAGAAGACAGGATTTCCTCAGCCAATGAATGCGCCGACAAGAGTCCTAAATTTGTGCTTTAGATTTGGAACGATCAACCCTATAGTCCTGTCAAAGATTAATCTACAAATGTATCGTGATAACACGACAAAATTGTGTTAAACTATACAGTCTTCAAGCAATACAAAGACAAGAATGGCTAGAAAAGTAACAGCGACATTAGCATCAATGCGCAAGTCTCGAGAGGAATTAGAACGAGACATTGAAGTGTATCTGAAGGAAGGAATGAGAATTAAATCGGTCCCGGCTGGTGCTACCGGGCAAGATGAGAAAAACCGAAGTAAGCACATTGTTATCTCCCGTAAACCACAACCACCTCGAAAGAAAAAAACAAACGTTTGACCATACGACGGCGTTTGTTTCCCACCCGTCCAGCCGCACGTTATACCACTACACGATTCAATCAACCTGAAGTTGAGGTATGTGTACTTCTTACGTCTCCAGAGTTTAATTCTCCTGCTCTAACGCGCGTTGGTGAAATACGATAATGAATTTGAGCAAAGTTCAGTGGTTACAAAAAATGGGAATAGATGTGTGGCAACCACGTACTATTGATCGCACTCCGAGAGACACTACGCCGGACGAATCATCGCAAAAATCCGATAAACCTGTGATCCCTACTTCTAGGACGAGTACGACGAAAGTGAAACCACAGTCTCACGCCCCAGAGACTGACTCGCCACCTTCGACCAAATTAAAGGGTCAGGTCAGCAAACAAGACAGGCAGTCAAGTCGCAGCGTGCAAGTTTCCGTCAGTTGTAGCTCTTCGGCGGGGTTGTTACTGATCAAGGACGATGAAGCGATTGACCGAGAATTCACAGAAGATGTTTTTCGTGCGTACCGACTATTAAAAGGAATTGACGATGCTAATGCTGAAGTTTCATTTTTTGGGTTCAACTGGCCGGAAGAGACTCGACTTCCCCATATCAAGGGTGGAAACGACACCTCGTTAGCAGGAGCCCAACGCGCGTTTCTTGCGGCGACTAGAAATGCAGGAGACGGACTACCGGGATTCGTAATCGCAATTGGAGAAAAGGCTGTTCAGTTAACTAGTGCTGGAATTTTCGACAATGCGCGAGTTTTTCATTGCTTGGATGAACCAGACCCTCGTACGTTTAAGAAGAATGTTTGGACATTCCTCCGAGATGATCGATGAGTCAAATTTCCAGCCACTGGAGGAGTCGGATTTACCAACTGTTGTAGCAATTGAACAGCGGATTATGCCATTTGGCTGGATTTTGAACAATTTTCGATCCTGCCTGCACAACGAAGCTTACGAATGTTGGAAGCTCAGCCTTGATGATAGTTTTATCGGTTATTGCATTTTGTACTTCGTTGGTCCTTCGGCACAACTATTGAATTTGTGCGTCGATCTGCCATATCAAAGAAAAGGATTTGGCAGAGATCTCTTGTGTTTTGCTTTAGCACGTTGTCGAGAGAGAGAAGCGCGCGAAGTCTTTCTTGAAGTACGTGTTTCAAACACGGTCGCCCAACACCTCTACAACACAATGGGAGTTAGGAAAGTCGATCGCCGAATAGACTATTATCAATCTCCTCACGGACGGGAACACGCTGACGTATTTGCTCTGAAGTTGATGTGAAAAATTTCTTTGTAGATGCGAAAAACGAGAACATTAATCTTCTTTCCCTTCAGACATCGGATTACTGGGGCTTTACCGGACAACGTGGATGACTATTAAAGAATCGGTCGAAAAACGCCGAACGTTCGCCATTATTTCCCATCCTGATGCAGGAAAAACTACTGTCACTGAAAAACTACTCTTGATGGGTAATGCGATTCAATTAGCAGGAACTGTTAAAGCGAAGAAGAGTGGGCGGCAAGCAAAGTCTGATTGGATGGCGTTGGAGCAGCAACGCGGGATTTCAGTCACCACTTCGGTGATGCAGTTTGAGTACCAAGGCTATGTCGTGAATCTATTGGACACTCCCGGGCACGAGGACTTTTCGGAGGACACCTATCGTACCCTCACTGCCGTTGATTCAGCAGTCATGGTCATCGATGGAGCTAAAGGGGTGGAACCAAGGACTCGGAAACTCGTTGAAATTTGTCGTATGCGAGACACGCCTATCGTGACTCTAGTCAATAAGTTGGACCGAGAATGCATGGATCCTTTAGACATGATCAGTCACATCGAAGACGAACTTCAGGTGGAGTGTATTCCGATGAGTTGGCCGATAGGGTCGGGTCGATCGTTGCGGGGTCTCTGCCTATTAGACACCGACGTACTAAAAATTTACGAACATGGTCACGGGAGTACTACCTACGAGTATCCACTGATCCACGGCTTGGATAGTGCGGAAGCAAAACAGCTGCTTGGGGTAGACTACGATGACTCCGCGGAAACGATTGAACTACTCAAGGGTGCCGGTCATGTTGCTGACCATCAGGAGTATCTTGAAGGTCGGCAGACCCCCGTCTTTTTTGGTTCTGCACTACAAAACTTTGGCATCACCGATTTGATGGATGATTTCGTCAAAAAAGCACCACCCCCGCTGGAACGTGAGACCGATAATGGTATGGTTTCCCCATACAGTGGCACGTTTAGCGGGTTTGTATTTAAGATTCAAGCGAATATGGATCCTCAGCATAGAGATCGAATCGCTTTTCTTCGTGTTTGTTCGGGTTCTTATCGAAAAGGAATGAAGATGCGCCACGTAAGGTTAGATCGGGATGTCAAGATCGCAGAGGCGGTTACTTTTATGGCGGGTGATAGGGCGAGAGTCGAAGAAGCATATGCAGGTGACATCATCGGTTTGCACAATCACGGTACGATTCGCATCGGTGACACATTCTCGGAAGGCGAAAAGATTCAATTTAAGGGTATTCCCAATTTCGCACCAGAATTATTTAAAAGGGTGAGAGCGAAAAATCCCCTACACACCAAACGATTACAAACAGGTATCAAACAACTATCCGAAGAAGGGGTTACCCAAGTCTTCAACAAATTGTCGAGCAACGAAGTGATCTTAGGTGCAATTGGTCAGCTACAGTTCGACCTCGTAGCGTTTCGTCTTGAGAATGAATATGGGGCAGAATGCGCCTACGAACCGTGCAACATTTATACCGTTCGATGGGTCAACTCGGACGATTCCAAGTTACTGCAAGAATTCTGTGCTCGTATACAATCGCAGTTGGCGCGAGACGGAGGGGATCACTTGGCGTTGCTAGCCACATCGAGACCCAACTTACAGCTTATTCAAGAGAGGTGGCCAGAAGTATCGTTCACCCCCAGTCGGGAACACGCGTCAGTCGCGACTCGATAGAGGAGTTCCTGAGTCCTAGGAGATCTTACTCCTAGTCTCCATCAGTCATGTCGGAGTATGGACTCGTCGGATTCATTTTGACAGGGTTATTCCAACCCGGAATGGTGATCTCATCTGTTTTCAAGACTAGATCTTCCCCTTCCACGACACCTTCTCCGTACATATAAACGGTCGCCACTCCATCTCGGATCGTGTCTTCATCATTTTTCACGATTTGTTCTCGGACAGAGTCATTTCGCTTTCGATACTCGGCATACTCTCGGTTTCCATACCGAGTTTGTAGCATTCTTTGTGTTTGGTGAGGCGAAATCACAACACCCGTTGCATTGTTTCCCCCAAAGCCCTTGGAATTAATCAAGGCAACGTCGATTCCTTTTTCAGGGTCAACGTGAATGTGATCCTGGCCGATTTGAAGATTGCTGTCATGAACGTCTTCCGCGACTTCGTCTATGGACTTAATTCCTGGGATAATTCCATGTCGCCAAGTTCCAAGTGCACTGGTAAGTTGATCCCCAGCGGCAGCGGCGAGAGTATGACCTAAGTAAGCTTTTACCGCTGACACGGGCCATTTTGCGATGCCGTGAACTTTGGCGAGTTCGTTCAAAATATGCGATTCAGTGACTCGATTTTGTGGCGTTCCAGTGCCATGTGCATGAATGTACGATCTTTTTCGCAACGACTCGGATCCAAACATGGATCGTGCCAAATTCATGGCTTTCGCCACCGTCAAGTAGTTACCTATACCTGGACCTGGAATAGATTTCTTGTAGCCGTCTGCGTTAATGAATACAGAAGGTACAGATCCATAGACCTCTGCACCGAGATCAATAGCGAGTTTATCATCCATAAGCACAACATATACTGCCGCTTCGGATAGAGTGAAGCCAGCATTGGACGAAAAAGGTCGGCACGTACGTCGATGATCTAGCTCATTAGTGCCGTATAGAGCCAACATCGCTTCATCTTCGGCTATTGCCCCCATGATGCGGTAGGCTTCAATGAGATCCGCGACAATAGGAGCTTCGGCACCGCCTACCATTGCCACGCGAGCACGTCCTCGAGTGATATCGTCGATTCCTTGTTTCATGTTGTACAGGAAGGTCGCACAAGCACCCATCGCACCTCCCGTGCCTCCGACGGAACCGAGTACGTAAGCGTTTACGAAATCTGCAGGCATTTCAGCGAGACTGAGTGCAGCCTGTTTCGATGTCGGACGTTTACCTAGACATGGAGCTTGTAGTAAGCCACAAAGGCTATCAGCGTCGCACTGACCCAGGGCACTACACGCATACGCGGACACTTCTTCTGGCCTTATGTTGTCTCGGATGCGCGACCAAGGTATTCCTGTGGACAACAGCGCATCCGAAGCACCATAGATT
This sequence comes from OMG group bacterium, assembly GCA_012267385.1. Taxonomy (GTDB): domain Bacteria; phylum Pseudomonadota; class Gammaproteobacteria; order Pseudomonadales; family Azotimanducaceae; genus Bin55. Next base: position 18,902 of record JAAXGW010000016.1, on the reverse strand, counting down.
GTCATTTGCAACCCTCTTGGGTGACTTCTACTCGGATAGGTTTTGGCTGGGTTGAAACCCGTCGGTAGTTGCCCCGCAGCAGTTACTTTGGATGCTTTCGTTTCTGGTAGGAGTAAGGAGACTTTCGTGTTGATCTCAACGGAAGTCCGTTTTCCATCCTGAGCTACTACGGTCCATCCTTCTGGTAGCGGGTCAGGCATTTGTCGCTGCGGAATCGCTACTCGTATGGATTCGTCGGTCGGATGAAAACTGGTAGCTCGTTTGGCGGGAACACTGTCCGTATCAAAACGTTCAATCTTGCGTATTAGTGTGTGATTTAGTATGTATTCCCGGACTTCGTCAGTGAGAGTGCTAGCGTCCAACCCCATCAAACTTTGCAATGCTCGGTAGGTGTGGTCTGCATCCGACTGTGGGAGTTCGTCTATCACTAGGCGTCTGTACGCGTGGTGATTGGAAATTCGACCAGCTGGATTGATTCCTCCGAATCCTACAATAAGGGGTAGTGGTGTCAAGGATTAAGGTACCATCTTTGTTGAGTAGCGCGCGGCAAAGTAAACATGTATGTAGTTAGAAACTGGAACTTTAATTTCGTTCCAGAGCTATAGCAGTACCTTCTCCACCGCCAATGCAAAGTGAGGCAATACCTCGCCGAAAATTTTGAGCGCGCATTGCATGTGCCAGAGTAACGATTAGTCTAGAGCCTGTGGAACCAAGAGGGTGTCCTTGCGCACACGATCCACCGTATAGGTTGACTTTCGCGGGATCGAGTTGCAATTCTTGAATCGCCAACATGGTGACCATAGCGAATGCTTCATTAATTTCAAAGATGTCGACCGACTCTTTCTGCCACCCAGTCTTCTCCAACAAAGCGCGGATTGCGAGGATAGGCGCTAGAACAAATTGCGAGGGGTGTAGCGCGACTGACATATGTGCGACGACTCTAGCAAGTGGATCTACTTGAGTCTTTGACGTGACTTGTTCGTTTGCTAGCACAATCGCAGAGGCACCGTCTGAAATCGAGCTAGCATTGGCTGCCGTTATAGTGCCGTTTTTCGCGAACGCGGGACGCAAGGTTGGAATTGCGTCGACACGAGATTTGCGTGGTTGTTCATCTTCGCCTAGTTCATCCAGCGTTGAAATTTCTTTAGCTAACGCCCCAGAGTCCATGGCATGTAATGCCTTGTTCAAAGACCCAATTGCAAATTCGTCCATCGAATCGCGAGTCATTTGATGCAAGTCGGCAATCTCCTGCGCGAAGCTACCCATGGATCGACCACTTTCTGCGTCTTCCAGGCCGTCGCAGAACATTGCATCTTGCATGGTCTTGTGTCCCATACGTAAGCCAAGCCGAGCTTTAGGCACCAAATATGGTGCATTGGTCATACTCTCCATTCCGCCCGCTACTATGCACTTTGCGCGACCGACACTGATTAAGTCAGTTCCTAGCATCGAAGCTTGCATCCCAGAACCACAAACTTTATTCACGGTCGTCGTAGGCGTTTTCTCGCTGATACCAGCATTCAACGCTGCCTGCCGGGCTGGCGCTTGTCGCAAACCCGCACTGATGACATTTCCCATAAACACTTCATCAATTACGTCCGCCGAAATCGTAGCGTCTTCAGTAGCAGATCGAATCGCGTGTGCCCCTAATTCAGGAGCAGTCAATTTGGTAAGAGCTCCTTGAAAGCTACCGATAGGTGTACGTTTTGCCCCGAGAATAAACGTGTTCATCCTGTTGTTGGCTTCAATTTAGAGACTAACTCGGCAAAGTTACACGGACTAAAAGACGCTTCAAATTGCTCAACGAGAATTTGTTCCCACGCTAATCGACACGCCCCAGTTGAACCGGGAAGAGCAAAAATGAATGTTCCGTTAGCAACTCCAGCTACTGCTCGAGATTGAATCGTCGAAGTACCAATATCGGAAAACGAGAGAAAGCGAAACAGTTCGCCAAATCCTTCAATCTGCTTGTCAAATAACGGCGTTATTGCGTCTGGTGTTGAGTCACGACCACCGAAGCCCGTACCGCCTGTAGTAACAATCGCATCGATTAGATCATCGCAAATCCATTCTGAGATTGTGGCACGTATTGCGTAGACGTCGTCGCGCACGATTTTTCGAGCAGGTACGACATGGTGCGATTCTTGCATGGCAGTAACGAGGTAGTCGCCGGAGGTATCGTTTGCAGTGGTTCGAGTATCTGAAATGGTGAGTACCGCGATGTTCATTCAGACTAATTAATGATCTATTTAACAGTGAAACAGTGTTGAAAAACTACAAAGAAACGCATTGTAACTGTGAATTTAATCAAATGATATGGACAATATGTAGTAACTCATAGAATTTTTTGCCTTTGAACGACGAACGACTCTTCTTAAAAGCGGAACTGATTGCACAGGATTTCAATCTATTTCCTTCAGCAGATCCGAAGTCTGAATATCCCGTACGTGGATTGTTAAGTACGCGCGATATTGCGACTCGAGTAGCCGATCTGGAGAGCATGGGAGTCGATGCTTATATTGAGCAGGTGGTGGCTCCAGCGGAAATGCCCGACCGCACGCCCGCCTCCGATATCATCCACCAGCTCGGCAAAGTTACCCAAGCCACGAGCAATGGTCCTTACTTTGACGCCATTGTGGAAATGGAATTTCCCGAGGATAAACGTCTCGTTGCATTTTTAGCCCAGGACCGTAATCATCGTAATGGAGTGTGGGGTCCAGAAGAGCACTTTGCTGCTGCGGAGTTTATCCAAGCATGTACTCGTCGTTCCATCCCCATCGTAAGCCTCATGGACACTCCGGGAGCCGCGGCGGACGAAGAGGCTAATCGCGGTAACCAAGCTCATAACATTTCCCGATTGATCGCGGTTATGTCCGATATAGATGTCCCTAACTTAGGCGTCATATTTGGCATCGGCTATTCTGGAGGCGCGATCCCGTTGGCGGCAAGCAACATGATCCTGTCCGTTCGAGATGGCTTGTTTAGCACCATCCAACCGCGTGGATTAGCAAACATTGCACGACGCTTGAATTTGTCATGGCAGGAGTGTGCGAAACACGTCGGTGTTTCCCCATTTGAACTCATGGAACAGGGGTGTATTGACGGGATTATTGACTACATCCCCGGAGAAAAAGACGAGAAGCTGGACAACTTCAGACAAGCTATCGTAACTGGAATTTCTTCGATAGAAGCTAGTTCCAAAACTTTTGTTGCACAAGAGAAAATGTTTCTTGAGGAATATCGGCATGTCTTAAACCGGTATTTGTTCCCAACAGAACGAATGAAACAAACCGAGAGTGCCTCACTCTTTGAATTCGTCGAAAATCCTACTGATTATCTCAATGTGTTCGGCGTTGCGTATCGGTTTTCTCGGTTTTTACGGGTTCGACGCCGAATCAAATCTACTAGTACTAATCAGTATGGACGCTTAGCGCACCGAGAGATTCCTGAGGGCGAGCTTCAGAAGCGCATGGATTTGGATCGTAGGCGTGCGTTCTTTCGTTGGCTTCAAGATCCTGACCGAGTTGTGTATGACGACGCGCTCAAGACGGCATGGCGTACCTACGTTAGTCGTAAAGCTGCTTTGGGTGAAAGTCGCAATAGATTACAACGTATGTTGTTTGGTGAACCACGGCGCAATTTTGAAACGTCCAGGAGCAATCTATTTGGTAGTGTCGGGGCGTTTTTGGTCAATCGTTGGAAGGTCGATTCCACGGGTAATTTGAAACTCCTTCTGGACTACTTGCGGCACGAGACTGCGCGGTACGATTTGATCCATCCAATGGAACTGATCAATCCCCGAGAATTGCTTGAGCGAATTGATCATGACTCTGGCTTCGGTGCGGATCTCCGCCATCGCTTGACGCATCAAGGTACTCGAATCTTTCATGCTCCGGATGTTGATGATCTGACTGATGAACAAGTCGCACAGCAACTCACGTTAGAACTCAACTTGGCAATTACGGGAGAGAACTTCGACAGTGACACCCAAAGGTTACCCGTCATAGCCGATGAAACTCAACGGAAGCAGGAAATTGCGACGAACAATAGAAGGCTTGTCGACCGAACTTATGCAAAGTATTTAAGGGGTCGTAGCGTAGGGTTCGCGGTCGTCGATGAAGAATCCGTGACTACAGTATTAGACGTTATTCAGATTCCTGAATTGAAAACTTCCTTCGTTGAGGAATTCGAGAATCAGCTGATTTTCGATGCAGTTTACAACGGAGTAATCAAGAGTTTAGAGTCAATCGCCGCGGAGGCGAAAGCGACTCAATCGTTAGAGCCTTACACGGTTCGGCAACTACTCTTGACTCACAGTGAACAGGGAATTCGTGATGCCTTGGGGCACGCTTTGAATCAAGGTACCTCGGTTGAAGAATTACAAGCCCGTTTCTTTGCGTGGTATCTCAGATTCTCCACCCTTCCAAATTTTCGAAAATTCTTGCTCACCGTCGAGGAATGGAAGAAAGCTAGCTTCTCTCATTTATCGGACACACTGTTCGTTGTAGTAACGTTTCTGTTTGAGAAAATTCTTGTTTCATATTTGAGATATGAAGGGGAGGGAATTCGTTACGCCGGAAAAATTACCCCGCGCAATATCGGTCGACGACGTGACTTCTGGAATCGTTTAAACAACGCCTATCGAGACTTACAGCTACAACAAGTTCTTTCACGATACAAAAAGACCAAAAAAATCACCTATCAAGCATTTCGTGACGAGTTCTTTACGGACTTCGAAGAACTCTTCGGGGATCTTATCAGTGGGGATCCTGTGGAATTTCCTGGTTTTCGGCTCGCGATCGAGAGTGCGTTAGATGACAGTGAACCACCATGTGGCACGGTGACTGGAATCGGTACCTTTAGAGGCGTGGAAGGTGCGTTGAAGTTTGGTGTTGTAATCTCAAATTCTCGTTTTCAAGCCGGCGCGTTCGACATGGCGAGTGCCGAAAAGTTCTGTCGACTATTACACCGTTGTGCGGAACTCACACTCCCCGTAATTTGCTTCATTTCTTCTGGTGGTATGCAGACCAAGGAAGGTGCTGGAGCACTGTTCTCAATGGCAGCAATCAACGATCGCATTACGCACTTCGTCCGAGATTATGACCTACCTGTAATTGTGTTCGGCTATGGCGACTGTACCGGTGGTGCGCAAGCAAGTTTCGTGACCCATCCCTTGGTGCATACCTATTACTTTTCCGGTACGAGTATGCCGTTTGCTGGGCAAATTGTGGTTCCAAGCTACTTACCTTTAGACTCCATTCTCTCAAACTATTTAATCGCTACGCCCGGTGCAATGCAAGGGTTGGTCAAACATCCGTTTTACCCAGAACTTGATGACGAGTTGAGAGAAATTGATCCAGACATTCCGGTACCAAGTGACACCGTTGTTGAAGTCGTCGCAGGTGTAATGGAAGGGTCATTGACCGCGGTTACGACCAAACACGTCCCAAGAATCGAGCGGCGTGTTCAAGAAGCTGAATTGTTTCGACCGGTTCGAAGAGTTCTTGTTCATGCTCGAGGGTGTGCGGCTGCGAAGATCGTCCGTATCGCACAAGAGCATGACATTGAAGTGGTGCTCGTTCAATCAGATCCAGATATGGATTCAGTTGCTGCCGATCTTCTCACTGACAAAGACGAACTAGTTTGTATTGGTGGGAGTACGCCGGATGAAAGCTATTTGAACGCTAGATCGGTACTCACCATTGCTGAACAGTTTGGTGTTGACTCCTTACATCCGGGAATTGGGTTTCTATCGGAGAATAGCAACTTCGCTGGATTGACGCGTACCCACGGTATCAACTTTATCGGACCACCTGTAAAAGCGATGGAAACTATGGGGAATAAATCGAACGCTATCAACACAGCGTTAGGGTTAGGAGTTCCAGTGGTGCCGGGCAGTCACGGTATTGTGAATGATGTCGAACAGGCAATAGAAATTGTCGACAAAATAGGATTTCCAATACTAATCAAAGCGGTGCATGGTGGTGGCGGAAAGGGAATTCAACTTGTCGAGTCACAAGAAAATTTTCTAGAGCTATTTCAGCGGGTGTCTGTTGAAGCTAGAGCGGCGTTTGGAAGCGGAGATGTCTATTTAGAACGGTTCGTACAAAAATTGCGTCACATCGAAGTACAGGTACTCAGGGACCGGCACGGGAATACGAAAGTATTGGGATTACGAGACTGTAGTGTCCAACGGAATAGACAAAAAGTGTTTGAAGAGTCTGGTTCCACAATGCTTCCCTCTAAATTAGTTAAAGAAGTGTTTAAACACAGTACAGCATTGGCCGACGAGGTTGATTATCTAGGTGCAGGTACCGTGGAGTTTATCTATGACGTAGATAAGCAAGAAGTATATTTCATGGAAATGAACACACGACTACAGGTAGAGCATCCAGTAACTGAACAAGTGTCCGAAGTGGACATTGTTGGTGAACAGTTCCGCATCGCGTCCGGTGAGAGTATCGCAAATTTGAAGGTCGGAAGTCGTGGTTACTCCATCGAGGCTCGCATTAATGCTGAACAAGTCGTGCGAGCGACTGACGGCAGTCTAACCTTTCGACCGAGTGCTGGTCGCATTACCCACTGTTCTTTCCCGAACAATGCTCGTGTTGATGTCATTACGATTGCGGCACAGGACAAATTTATATCACCCTACTATGACAGCATGATCGCACAAGTGATTGCACAGGGGTCGACCAGAAATTCAGCTGCCGATCGTTTGTTTAAGTTCCTTGACAAAGTGAAAATTGAGGGAATTGGGACAAATATTGCACTACTGAAGCGCGTGTTGAAAGATGAGATATTTCGTAGCGGCGAGTTTACTACTGACTACCTACCGGAGTTTTTGGAACGTACCGATGCCGATTCGCTGATTGCTGAAATGGAAGCTATGAAAGGGCATGAAGACGCACAAGTTGGGTTGGATGCCTTGCGCATTGAAGACAGCGATGAATTGAAAGTACTTTCACCAGCTACGGGGATTTTTTACACCAAACCAACGCCAACAGAGAATGACTACGTACAACCTGGAGACTCCATCTCTGTGGATCAGACTCTTTGTCAGATTGAAGCGTTCAAAATTTTCACGCCACTCCGTTTAAAGGACTTGAACTCAGGGTCCGAGTTACTGTACCCCGAAAATACTGAATATAAGGTAACGCGAGTAAACGTTGATACGGGACAACAAGTGAATCAAGGTGATTTGTTGTTCGTGGTTCAACCTGGCGCGAACTAACACTAAGAGGTTAGTCGTCTAATCCGTTTAGTTCGTACTACGTCCGCTCGAACTGAAATCTAGCGCTAGAGATCAGAGCTACATTTTTTTGTCTTTTACCGATTGCTCGTTATTCGCCACGCTTGGATGCACGAGACCACAAATCGCTGACTCGCCTAGACATTGAATTGTTGTCGAGTGGCTCAACCTATTCGACAGTATCAGACGCTTCTTCCTCAGATTCCGTTGATGGGGACAGTTCTAAGCCTTCCATCATTTCATTAAATATCTCTACTTGCTTCTTGACTTGTGCCACGACTTCTTCAGTAGTAACCTCTCCGTTCTCATCGGTGTCCAACTCTTTGAACTGACTGCTTAGTGCCTCATCCCGCTCTTCATCGGATAGTGCTTTGTAGTCGTCTGCCCATTCCTCTTCCGGCACATTCTCTAATTCCGATAAAGACAACGAACCGTTTTTGTCAATATCGAATTTTTCGACCGTCGCAGACCAATTCTTTTCCAAATCCTCAATGGCTTCATCAAATGGTGAATCAGTACCAGCAAAAGTAAGGTTAAACATACTAACCGTTGCTCCTACCATAGACTCCACTAGGTCATCCATCGTCTCTAGTGAAACTTCGGGAAATTCATTTTCGTCAGTAGCTGCTTGCGCTTTATCGAGCTTGGTCATAGACTCACTTGAAGATGTTGTTGCATCTGTTTCGTCTGCGTTTTGAGCGATCACGCTCAAGGCTAAGAGACTCGCAAATGAACTCGCTGCAAAGATCTTGATAAGTTTCATAATAATTTCCTGAGTTGAAAAGTGTTCAGTTGAGTGTCGCGTTCAGAGAACTTCTTGAGATACAAGATGCAAAAATCGTACCCAAGGGTTACCAAATAGTTTGGACCACCTAGTGCCGCGCATGAGTCAATACCTTTCTATGAATTCGAGCTCTTTCTTCTCAGGTAAGAGAAACGCGACAGGTTGTTCGCACTCTACATTCGTGAACGTCTTGATTGTTTTATCGAGAAAGTCTCCGGAAAACAATGATGAGCCTTTAAAGAGACGCATTTTCGAAAAGACCTCGTAGAATTGGCAACTGTCGTTGTATTTGTACAAAAACTCGACGCGCGCGACATCAATATTGACTAAGGGTGCTTGTGCTCGACCGTCATCACTAGCGAGAGTGAGTAATAGGCTGATCGGTGCTTGTTGCTCGGGGTCAACCGTCAAGTCTGCGACCCAATCCACTTTTCTTAGAACTCGAACTGCATCGCTGTGTAAATTAGGTGCAATCAAACGAGGAGTCAATGGGAAACGAAACTTCACTAAAGACTTGCTCTCGGATACGACCGAACCCTGGGCTAAATCAAACGGATTGTTGGGTACATATGAGATTGGAGAATCCCGATAGTGTCTCTGATCCTCGTTCCCTGCTTGCTCGGTAACACCTGACTCAGTCACGATCCAGACTGCCTCTTCTTCACTAGGTAAGGCTTTATCTCCACGCGCGTCAAGTGCAAAAGTGAAAGAACAAAGAGGTATACCAGTGTAAGTCTTGCTCAAAGCACTTGCTATTAGGTCTCGGTGTTCTTCGGAGAGCTGAGCTTCCGACAAACTCTCTTGAAACATGTGATACCGATCATCGCGATATTGCTGAATCTCAGCAACAGTGAAAGTTGTGGTACTGGATATCGAGGAATCAAGAGTCGACACCGGATCCTTAGACACCTCACAATTGCCGTTGAGTACAAGACCAACCAGCAAACAAGTAAAGCAATGTTTGATCGAATCCATTTGAACCACAAGTAAACCCTGCGTTCCCTCGCGTATTTCAACGCACCTTCTCAATCTCTTTCAGACTCCGTTGTGCTTTCAGCAATCGGTGCCTGTTTCTGGCGACCGACTCTCGGTCTAGAGAACAATCCCTTAAAGTTAATCGGTACCCAAAGTACAGGAGTCTTAAGGGATTCCCACCAAGCTCGCATCCACTGTAACAACGTGAAGACTAACCACATCACCCAAGCAAGAATTAGTACAAAATAGACCCACATCGGGAAGGACAATATCCAAGGCGACGGTACCTCACCTGATATTTCATCCGAGAACCAAGTAAACCAATCTTCGAGGTATTTTGCGCCCACGATGTACATGTTCGGATCATTGGTTAATGCAGACACAATTGTGCTCACGAGGACGTACAAAACTAGAAGTGTGATCCCGGTTAGTACCAACTGCCCCAAACGGTATAACCATGGTCGGTTGATTTTTTCTTTGGTACGGGACTTAAACCAAATCGCTAGGAACCAAATACCCACGAATAGTAGCATTTTTAGATCGATTAAAGAAGCACCTGCCGCAAGAATGACTGCGTCTCGGGTCGATAACGCGAAACTAGGGATTTTTGAAATGACTACAGCAGCAAGGAGCACGCCGACTAAGACCGACCAAAATGCTACGGTAGTGCCGAACGATGACCCAGCCAGCCACAGTATCCAACGACTCTCTGAAAGTTGAACATCCGTACTAGTGTTAATTGCTGGTTGATTGAAAGACGCAGAAGGTGGACTGTACGCAACGGATACTCCACGATCGGTTGTCCAGTTCAAAGTGTATAGATGATTCCCAGTTTCAACTGGTAGTAGTACAACATTATTGCTAGGTAGCGACTGAAATTCTCCGGCGAACATAAGACTCTCAATGTTCGAGTCCTCGGGTAGTGTTACTTCTATGTCCCCCGGTTGCGAAGCAAGAATCAACAACTCTAAGTCCGAGGTAGTGGACTGGGAGTCAACTCTGTGAAACGCATAGACATTGCTGATCGTAATAGACTCTCCCGGTACTGGCTGTGTTTGCTGAACTTTGACTTGCAATACTTCATCGGAGCGCGGGACGAACATAGTGTGATTGTCGCCTTCGTCAATCGGGACAACGCCTTCATAGTCATAACTCCAAAAGTCTGATCCGACGATGGACCAACGTTCGGTTCTTTCAGCAATCGACGGCGCGGACAGAGTAATCGTGGAGTCCACTATTAACTTGCTCTCCCACGTTATCGATCCTTGATTCGCTCTCAAATTGACTACCATGTGGTCGTCTTCGACCGACATGCCCGCAGTGGTCACTTGTTCATTCGGATGCAACGGAATCCGCACTGTGAACTCGTCTGTATAGGGCGCGACTCTAGCTACACGTGTGATGATTGTAGGTTCATACGACAAAACTATCTGACGTAGCACTGATACATAAGGCGTTATTTCTAAGGGTGCGAAGTTCGTTGAGGTCTCCGTGGTGCTGACGACTTGCTCGTCGGATTTCTCGCGATAGAACGTAAGCTTTCGGTCATCTACCTGACCACGAATAAGACCTTCGATTCGCCAATCTGGTGCGTCTATGACCAAGTGACCTGGAATGAGCTCGAACGCAACGTCGAACTGGTCGAGTCCGGTTACGTCAGCAGTCAAAACTATGTCGTGCACGCCTTCGTCTAGTAGGGTATAGAGTCTTGATCGTTCTCTAAGAAGTGGTAGTTGATTCGTGCCTTGGCGAAGATCGGTCAGGTTCCACGTGTTGTTTTCATTAGGTAGTGGAATAGCAACACGATCCTCCGCGTGAATTTGCATTCCTATCGTGAGTACGCCTTCTGTCAAAGTCACTTTGGCCTCTTCAAGATACGCGCACTCGTTCAAACAATCCGGGAGCGCTAGTAATCGACTTTCCAACTCCTTCAATAGGTCTGCATCGGGTATATCAGCATTAACGTCCTGTGGGTTGAACAGTACTGCTACAAAAACCAGTGAAGCTACACCTGATGTACCCGGTAGAATTCTCCTGACCCAATTTTTAATACCTGGAACTCTAAGGTATAGGAAGTAAGTGAGTACAAGCAGTGTCGCAATAGCAGAAAGTAGATAGACTAAGCGGGTAAACCAAGGACCGATTAATACAAGACTCATTTTTTGATCTTGCGCCACCGGACCATCCCAATTTAGAGTAACTGTCTGCCACTGCCAACTGGGTCTACCTGGACCTGTTTGGATCGCGATCGGTAACGTCGGATCATATTCTCTCGGTTCGGCAGCCGACAAACCTAAAGATTCTCCCAATTCCGATCCTAAAAATGTTCGTGAGCCTGTAGTAACGACTTTGGGAGTTTGTGAAATTCGGGCTGTCGGATCGGAATTTGGCATATACGTGCCAGTGGAAAAGATTTCTTCCATCTCTTCATCATCCGTAGCAAACGAAGTTGAAGTCTGGGGTGTGGTGGAATTAAATTGTTCAGGTATTCTTCTAAAGAAATCGCTCAGATCTGATATTGCCATTTGTTCAATTTCTTCAGCTGTATATCTACGTTCCAGATTAGAAACAACCTGTTGCACAAATGTAGGACTCTCAGCCGCAAGCTGCGGGTGTAGTGCATTACGCATTGACGTAGTCGCGTGATAAACACAGGCAGACGCTACCACAAAGAATACAACCCAGAAGCTCACGGTTACTATCTGGCTTAATCTCACATGTTTAATTGCTTTCAGCGCATAACATACAGCTGCCAGTAAGACCCAGCCGAAGGTTGGTGCGTTATCCAGTTGATAACCGATGAGTACCGTGCCAGCCACAATCGCCGTCCATTTCCATCCACCTAAACCCCACACCAAGCAAAGCAATAGCAACACAATGAAGACATCCCAGATTCCCCATTTTGAAAGCCACGAACCTTCGACCTCATCTACGCCGTTTGACCACAACATCATCCAACCAGGTGGCAGATGCAATCTAGCGTTGAGACTCTCAGCTTCGACGCTCCAAGTATTCGGAGGTAAGGGTTCTGCTCGAGAAACTTTTGAAATTGACGACAAATATTCGTCCTCCGGCTTGAGATATATGCTTGTCAACTTGTCATCGGAAGAGTCGTCATAAACAATCAAGCGCGCACTCCCGTTGACCCGCACTTCTCCTAGCGGAATACTTGAAGCCACTTGTTGAGCTGATGCGACATCAGTACGAATCGAGTCTGCCACGGTGTAGAAGTTGCCTCTAAAGTTCAACCAGATGTCTCTCGAAATTCCAAACATCGATGAGTATGGTTGTACGCTTCCCCTCTGTTCTTCAATCAATTTCAATTCGTCATTTTCGGTTAGTACAAATCCTGTCGTTCGACGCATGCGACTAGGTGCATTTACCTGAGAAAGATCCGTACGTAGTGCACCTTCCATTCGAATAATTCGAAGGTGGTGCATAGGCTGTATCCCCCAATATTCCAAGTCTGGCCAAACTGGTGAAATCTTTTCGTATCGAAATGAACTCAATTGGTCAGTAGCGCGTGCGTTGATCTGAATGTCGTTTGAACCTGGGCTCACCTGAACAACCAAGTTGCCGTCGCTCGACAAGATCGCGGGCCATCGTGAAGAGAGATTGGTAATTTCATATTCATCGGAAATAACTTTGCCAAAATCCACCGTTCTTGGATTTCCAGTTATAGTGACTCTAATGTACGTAGTTTGAGTCTGAGGTATATCGTCAATGAAGTGTCGAAAGACACGAACCAATTCAGTGTCGGGTGTTATAGTAGTTGTTGGCGTATCAGTGATTTCATTCGAAAACCATAGTCTACTACCACCACCCTGAAGTGAAGGGTGCGCGACCTCTTCACCGTCGATTGATAACCGCACTATCCCTGATCGCGGTATCTCTAAGAATCTAGGTTCTGACTCTTCTGTCCAGACCAAATCACCCACTAAAGTATGGGATCCGATTGGGACGAGCACTTCTGGCGCGGTATTTCCACCTCCTAACGCGATTTTTTGTCCGTTCAGTTTTACGTTTTGTGGCTTGAAGGACTGACTGTACGGAAGTTGTAGTGTTGACTCTGCGAATGCATGTACTTGGAGTTCGAACTTCGCGCCAAACGTTTGACCACGTAATACGTCAATGTTAGTTTCTCGGACCCAGATGCAGTTCAGTCGTACGCCGTCCGTGGCACGAACGGGACAAGAGAAATATGGGTTGTCGTCTAGAACCCAGTCGACCCAAGGTTCTAAGCTTTCTGGAATATAGATATCGTTTTCAGATTGTGCTAGGGATATCCAAAACACCACTGAAAGAACAGTGATAAAGGGGCGAAGTCGTCGCGACATAAGAGCTCCTCTCGCATCTTCGATTTAGCTATTATGCTACGAATCGAAGTATTTGAAACAGAAATGCTACTCTGAGAATTTCAGAGGACAGTCATTCTTTGAAAAGAGCTTCAAATGCGGCTTGGATTTCAGTTCGATCGAGCGTTTCATCGTCGTTGGTATCCCAAGAAACGAAGTCCTTACTCAGATTTTCTGGAAACTCTTCACGAGATATTGGTGTATCTAGGGCTCGGGAATGATCATAGTTCCACAGTTCTAAAGCGACATCAGCTAGTTCCTCAGCCACTTTTTTCTGATCATCACTGTCTATCTCAAGAGTGTGGAGCACACCATCTGTTGGTACGGGTTCGCGTTCGACTCGATGGGCCTCCAGTTCTTTTATAAAGTCCAAAGCAATTTGAGTGGTCTGGTCTCCAGTTGTACCGAAATCTCGATCGACGGAACGAATACTGTGATAGTCCATCGCATTAACCAGGTCAACTCTGACATTATTTTCTCGCAGTTTGTCAGCATAATGCTCAATAGCCGCCCAGCGATTGGTTTTAAGCTGGTTTAGGTGTTCCGCAGACGGCCAGCCCACTGGACAAGCTGCGACGATAAGGTGAGGGACGATCGGAAAATCTTCGCGAACATGAAAATATGGTGAAGCATCTTGCCAGACTTCGAGGTTTGCTCCAAATGCTGCTTCGTGATATCCCTTACGCAAATCGGACGATTCCATGATATCTACCAGATCAAGCGCAAGTGGCTCCAGCAACACAACACCCTTTATATCGACTGGACGAACACCGGCATCCATCAATCGTGAATGATCAGTAGTGAGTAAGGCTGCTAAGTGTGCACCAGCACCGTATCCTACGACGTAAATTGCTCGTGGGTTACCGCCACGATAACGAATGTTATCACTGATCCAACCAACGGCATCCGCAACATCCTCAATTTGTCCGGGATGCTGATTTTTTCCATCTTCACTCAACCGGTAGTTGGTGCTTACCACAACAAAACCTGCGTTTATGAAGAGATCGACCATAGGAGATTGGTCAATGTCTTTGTCTCCTGTCATCCATCGACCACCGTGGACATATAGAATGACTGGGAGATTTGAAGGAGCTTCCTCTTCTTCGTCGTCAGCAAGCGGTCGGAAATAATCTAAGCTTTGCTGTGAAGCTTCGATACCTGGGAGCTCGCGAAAGCGAATGTCGGTCGTCGTATCGTAGTCCGCCAGAATGTTGGAAGCGAACAATATAGTCAGCAAGAATGACCCGATAATTTCACAGTTTCTGTTTTTAAGTGTAGTCATTGAGAACGCTCCTGTGGTCAAAATTCTACAGTGTTTAAACTGTCGTCTGTGGTTTTGTAAATTCTACTTTCAACTAAAGTTACGTACTTCCAGAGGCAAAACCGTTCCCGACTACAGTTCAAATTATCAATTCGACGGCAAACACGAACATACAAATTAAAGTCACAAAGGGCGGCGAGACCCGAACGCACGCCTCGACAAAAAAATGCCCCGCGAACGCGAAGGGGCATGAACGTGTTGTACTCTAACTAAGCGGGTTGTTGTGCGTCCTCTCCGAGTCTGGGCGCGTGCGGTTCATACGCTGCACAAATGAGAACAAGCCATAACGGCCATACCCAACCAAGAAACAAATTTATGAGAAACGTATAGAGGACAAATCTCCTTTCCCTTTGGTAGTACACAGCGAAGATTACCGGTGTAAAGTAGAAAATTAGCGCAGCGACAGAAAATATTGATATTCCTATCCACCATGAGAACGTCCAAATTGGGATGTATGATGTGCTTAAACCACCAAACAACACTATTGGAAGCCAGATCCACCACCAGTGTTTAGTCCACCAACCCAGTACCTTCATATCCGTGGTATCCAACAACCCTGTTGTTCTGACTTCTCAAGGTAAGACTCAAGATCCCTAGTTTGCCTGAGGGCTTGGTCTGTATTTAACACGACTGTTCCAGTGCGATTAAAAGCGTCGTGATCAACTTTCATCCCTTCTTTCCAAACAAGAATACTGGAATTATATATATATATATACATATTAAAACACTGCACAGCTAATCCTCAGACTGAGAGCTCCTACATGATCTCTTTACTTGCTGTTCTGGACACCGATACCGACCGTCATGACCTTGACACTCATTCACAGCGTTCATACACTTAAAGTTGTTGCTGGATGAATCGTGAGAAGAATTCAATCCAATTGGAGTCGGTATTCAAACAGGGTAGTAATTGCAACTTCTCACCTCCGAGGCTAAGAAACAAATCTCGTGCTTGTATACCGATTTCCTCCAAGGTTTCCAAGTTATCCACCACGAACGCTGGGCATGTCACGGCGAGCCGTTTCACACCTTTCTTGGCAATGTCGGTTATGACATCTATAGTCGTAGGTTCTAACCATGGGAGTCGTCCTATACGGGATTGATAGCTTATAGAATAGGGTGGCCCAAGAGCATTGCCCAAATGCCTCGCCGTTGTTTCACATTGATGTTTATAGCAGGTCTCATGTGCAATGGATTCATCTTTACAACACTCAACCGACTTGAGACAATGGGATTTTGTCGGGTCAGCTTTAAGTATGTGCCGAATCGGTAAGCTATGAAAACTGATCACCACATGTTCGATGTCATCATCCAGTGATTTTTTAGAACGTTCGACTAGCGCGTTCAGGTATTCTCTTTCTTGGTAATACACTGGAATTATTCGAATCGTTTTACCGCGACAAACCTTTTGCAGATAGCGAATAGTGGTTGTGCGCGTAGAGTCGGCGTATTGCGGATAAAGCATGGCAAGAACAATCGTTTGACGATCATTCAATTTAGCAAGAGCTTGATCGATCGATGGTTGACCGTAACGCATACCAACTACAGTTTGAATGCCTGTGTTTTCCTGAATCTTTTCAGCGACTTCGGAGGTGATCCGTCTCAGTGGTCCTTCGGGTGAATCCCAAATGGATGCGTAAGCTTCGGAGGAGGGTTTACTCCTCTGTATGGCGATAATTCCTCTTGCCAGAAATTGCCGTATTGGCGTCGGCAGGTCGACGACGTAAGGGTCGGACAGAAAATCACCAAGAAACTTCGCCACATCTTTGCGAGCAGGAGAAGCTGGAGAACCTAAATTCGCAACGATTATGCCAACAGACTGCATCAAATATCAAAAACGGTAATTTCTTCAGGAAGAAAAAATTCTAGAAGGGTTTGCGTAGGCAATATAAAGAGAGGATTCAGTGAAAGCGATACAGATTGAGAATGATACTCTGCGTTGGGACGAAACGGCAGTTCCTTCTCTGCGACGGGGAGAAGTGCTCATTGAAGTGCATGCGACTGCGGTTAATCGCGCGGACCTGTCCCAGCGAGCGGGTAAATACCCATCTCCGCCCGGCGAAAGTGATATTCTTGGTCTGGAGTGTGCTGGTGTTGTCGCTGAAATTGGAGAAGGGGATCCGACTTCCAAACTGGGAAACAGAGTTTGCGCATTACTGTCGGGTGGAGGTTATGCGGAATATGTAACTGTACCGAGTTCGCAAGCGGTACGAATTCCAGACGGACTAGATTTCTCTCAAGCGGCAGCGTTACCGGAAGTGTTCGCGACAGCGTACCTTAATCTTTTCCTCGAAGCACAGTTATCGGCGGGTGAAAGCGTGCTTCTCCACGCGGGTGCGAGTGGTGTTGGTACTGCGGCGATTCAGTTGTGTCGAGAATTCAAGAATACCTGTTACGTAACCGCGGGCTCCGAAGAGAAAATAGAGTATTGTCTTTCGCTAGGTGCAGAGAATGGGAGTGTTCGCACACAGACCAACTTTGCTGACAGCGTTTTAGAATGGACCGACGGGCGAGGAGCTGATGTAATTTTGGATCCAGTCGGCGGTTCCTATCTTGAAGACAACTTGCGCTGTCTCGCAATCGACGGTAGGTTGGTTGTTATTGGACTAATGGGAGGAGGGTCAGCAACGGTACCACTGCGTCCACTCATGGCGAAGCGACAGCGCATCATCGGATCTACACTACGCGCTCGAACGATCGCTAAGAAGGTAAAAATTATGACGGAACTTGAAAGAAAAGTTTGGCCGCTGATCGACGACGGGTCCATAAAACCAGTTATACATAGTGTATATTCCATTAGCGACGTTGACCAGGCCCATGAACTACTAGCATCTAACACTACGATTGGCAAAGTCGTGCTTCAAGTGCGCAGATGAACTCTCGAACTAAGCTCAACGACGGTTTTGTCAGTTATCGATTAGAATGCACTTAGAGAAATCTACCAGTACTAGTTTACGCTCTGACGTGCGAATGTATTGAAATTTGGGGAACTATATACCCGTTTACCCAAAAAAACTACTGATCGGCCAATTACTAATCCCGGCGCGTGATGTCTACTTCGTATTTACAACCTTAGCGTTAACGCTAATCTTTACTAGTCCATTTCAGATAGGGGAATAGGTAGAAGTTCTAAAATCGCACAAAGTCCAGAATCATCCATAGTATCCCTGAATGATCGTCGAACAACTGTAAAACTTCTGTTTTTGCCGTGAATTAAATCACCTGGAATAGGAATTATGCCTCCAAATTCATTGACACTTCTCTCCCACTCTATTGCTTGACCATTTTCTTTGTATACGAGTTTTATTACTGGTTTCATTTTGTTTTCCTATAGTTCAAAGTTGTAAATTGGGAGTGAGTCCATTGGATGACCAATCGCTGAACCCACAATTTCAGGGTGTTTAAACCCAACTACGTTTACCGATGACGAGTCAGGTATGAGTAGACTCAGCAACAACTGCCTCTAATCAGACCTAAACTCTTAAGACAATCCAACATTAAGTTGGGAGAAAACGACATGTTCCCTGTTGCCGATTTCTGGGAGTCTATACACTAATACGTTGACGAAGACTCCTGAATTTCTTCAACGTGTAGTCATTATTCGTGTAGGACTCATACTAGCTGGTCGTAAAACCCGTCCATGTCTGCCAACAAAAGGTTTATTTTTCCTGTTGTACAACGCATCATTTGGCCACAGACTTGTGCGATCGCATCTTTGATATTGGTACTAAAAAGAACGGTATCTGATTCACAAACCGATATCAAATAACGATCGTTTTCTTTGTCCGCTTCAATGATCCCGTCGCGTAGTCCGAGACTACGAACACGCATTTGACCGTCCCACCGTTCACACACGTGAAAAACACGACCGAGTGTTTCAAGCTTTTTACTCATCTTTGTTTTTCTGCGATTCACGGTAAGAACGCAAAGCTTCAGCCAAACCACCGGTATTCAGCAGCTCCGGTTGCTTCACGTTTAAACTACGGACAGCTTCAGCGAAACCACCGGTATGCGCCGATTTGCGCTCGTTCAACAATTGAACGGCGTCAGCGAAACTGAGTGGTTTGACAAAGGGATATTGTTTGATTGACTTGTACATGATTACCTCCTTGTACATATATTCTTCCTAAAAATTATTCCAAAGTTCCAAACGACTTTGGGGAAGAACAGCAGGCATTGTCAGCCTGCTGTGAAGTTGCCTCAGTTTGATGGACA